>CAYGSL010000008.1:0-108286 GCA_964352475.1 uncultured Pseudomonadales bacterium
CAGATTATGCTGTATTTGTACAGTGCTGAGAGTATTGCCAAGCAATTGCTGCTCGCCGATGCCGAAAAGGAAATAGACTATCGTGGTGAAGCCTGGGCGGAGGAGTACCCTCCCGTACCAATAGGGCAGGGTATGTTGGCGGCTCAGCCAATGCGCGATCTGCAAGGTAGGTTTAATCTCAATAGCCTGGAAACTACAACTGGGAACCCTGAGAATCCGCAAGAACGACCCAACAAAGAAATGTTTATCCGCTTGTTGCTCACTTTTCCAGATGTTGTAGCGGACCTAAATCAGGCAAGTGCAATTGCCGACGCCGTTGTCGACTGGCTGGATGACGATAGCGAGCCAACCGGCTTTGATGGTGCTGAAGACCCCTATTACTCACAACTGGATGTTCCATACAGAACAGCCGATGGAGAAATTAGTAGCGTATCAGAATTGCGATTAGTGAAAGGTGTCACGTCAGAATTGTACCGGCAATTGGAGCCGCATGTGACTGTGCTACCAAATGACAATAACCTGATCAATATAAATACGGCGACGAGTAACGTTCTACAGGCCATTGCATATGAGAATGACAATCGAAAACAACCGCTATCACTCAGCGACGTTGAGGCCTACCTGGAGGAGGTAGATCCGGCAGTGGGCCTCACTAGGCAAAGTTTTTTCGAATATGAACCTTGGAGCCGAATTCCCGAACCTGCAAGAAGTAACATTTTTGGAGTTACAAGTGACTACTACGCAATCAGCGGCATTGCAAAACTCGGTGAGATTAGCCTGCCAATGCGATCAGTTCTCTTTGTGGATGATCAAAAGAACAAAGTCACAGTTCTATCACGCAGCACCGGCAGTCTATAATGAATACCAACGCATCGTTTCCAACAGCACGTCTTTCAGGTTGAACCATTGAAATCAAAATTGTTACTTGAATACGCACCAGAGAGTGGCCGTTGCCGCTGGTTGAACTATCTGGACAGTGGTGCTGCGGAGTTACCAGCGCACACCGGCACCCTTGACGATTTTTTTGCAGTGGTTGAAAACCAGACAGTAGAATTGCTGCTGGTTCTTAACAGCCCACTGGTTACCGTTCGAACAGTTCAATTCGAAGCGAGTGATCGCAAGCACATACTCAAAACCGCAAGCTACGAGTTGGAAGAGAGCCTGGTCAGTGACGTAGATCAATTGCATTTTGCCTATGCGAAACCTGAAGCAAATTCCATCGATGTTGCCTTGGTAGACCGTCATGTGATGCGAGAATTACTCGCGCCATTTGAATCAGAAAACATCGAAATTTCGGCTGTAATGCCTTTGCATCAGGCATTAGGTACCTTGCGTGATTCAGAAGATGAAACGAGTGCCTGGTTAATCAACGCTGACGACAAAAATTTGACCGTTAGCCTTCCTGACAATAGCTATTTCTATTCAGACTACGCTCACGCACAGATGGCTTGGCAAGCCGCCACCAGGCAGCAGGATACATTACCAGATCGCATTGTGGTTTATGAAGATAGTACTGATGCTGCTAACGCCAGCGAAGATGTGTTGCCAGCTGCGCTCGCGCCACTTCTTGACGCGCAACGCAAGCCCTGGTTTGTAGACAGCCGCTGGCAGCGCCTACGAAGCGGTACTATTAATTTATTGCAGGGCGAATTCAGTCCTGCGGTCGCCTGGGGCAAAATCTGGCAATATTGGCGAGTTCCAGCCATGTTGTTCGCCGCCGGTCTGTGTGTCTATACCCTGGCAGCTTTTCTACAGAACCAGCGCTTACAAGCCGACAACGTTCAGTTGCGCCAGCAAATGATGGCAGTGTATCAGCAGGCGTTTCCCAACAGTCAGGTTAGCGACCCCGAAGCCCAGATGAGATCGCAACTGCAAAAGTACACTGGTGGCAAAACCGGTTCTTCGTTTATGCCATTGTTTTACCGCGCGGCAGAAGCGCTGAATACCTTTGAAGGGTTGAATCTGTTGAACATTAACTTCGACAGTCGCAACAATGAGCTGCGCGCCGATTTAGTGGCCAGGCAGTTTCAGGACCTTGAGAAAATCAGGCTGAAACTGGATGCTGCCGGAATTGCCGCTCAGTTGGTGAGTAGTAACAGCGCAGATGGCGGAGAACGCGCCCGTATGAAGTTCTCATTGAAGACGGAGAGCCGCTAATGGACCGACTCAATCTGGAATGGTTTCACGCACTTGAGCGCCGCGAACAATGGATGGTTTTAATAGGTGGCATTGCACTCACTCTTTACCTGTTCTTTATTTTGCTGTGGCGCCCGTTGTCAGCAGATAATGCCAGTCTGCAAGAACGTAATGCCAAAGCTGCCGATACCTTGCAATGGATGCGAAACAGCGTCGCTTTTATTCAACAACAAAAACAGTCAAGCACGCCTAGCCGCTCCAGCAATCAAAACCTATCGCAGCTGCTAAATGACTCGGTGGCCACTAACGGTCTACGATTTAGCCGTTTCCAGCCCCGCGGCAATGACAAAGCCCAGGTGTGGTTTGAGAATGCCAGTTTCTCAGCTGTATTCCTGTGGTTGCAGGCATTATCAGATCAAAACGTTTTTGTGAGCAATGTAAGTGTTAGTAGCACGGCCCAAGGCGGCGTTGTCAGTGCTTCCATGCAGCTACAAAAAATGTGATGAGCCAATTCTTTAGCCGTCGCAGCAAACTGATACTGGGTGTTGGTTTCGTATTGACCCTGATTGTAACCGCGCCGGCACGTGAGGTGATATCTGTCATTGGTCTGGATCGGTTGGGAATTTACCTGAACGGAACCAGCGGCGTTTGGCATAAAGGGCAAAGCGAAAGTCTGCAGGTTCAATTGCCACGGTTTGCGGTTCGTATTGATTCGGTGCAATGGCGCATCAGTGTGTGGCGTTTGTTGTTGGGCCAGGTGGCAGCAGACATTAACGGTGAGTTCGCCGGCAAGCCAGTGCAATTTTTCGTTGTGCAATCGCTGTTTGGTCAAACACAATTGAGAGACCTGTCGTTTGAGCTTGGCGCAGCTGAGCTACAACCATTGCTGCGATCCTTGATAGTGCCGCTGCGCGGCGAACTGCAGGCGCAAAATATTAATCTGATCTATAAGGACGACTGGATTAAAGCCGCCAGCGGAAAACTGCAGTTGAGAAATGTTTCGGCAAGTATGCCGGCCGCCACAATTAATGCGGGCAGTGTGTTGCTCAATCTGAGCATGCCTGAGACCAGCAATGCGCAGGGTGCTCCTTTGCGGCTCACGATAGCGTCTTATCAAGGAGCTTACGGACTTTCAGGACACGCTGAAGTTCTGCCCAAGCGAGAATACCGACTGAATTTGGCCAGTGAACCCGACGGCACAGTGGAGCCGATGATACTTCAGCAAATGGGAATGTTGTTTGGGCCTCCCTCGCAAGGTAAATACCATTTTGAATACGGCAGCGCTTTCTAGCGGTATTGGGTCTTAAAGCCATGGATATTGCGCAGCTATTGGATATTTTGCGTTGCCCTGATAGCGGCGACCCCTTGACCGTAGCGGATGGGTCTCTCAGCTCCTCCAGCTCAAGCTACCAAATTATTAACCAGCACATTGCCTGCCTGTATCCGAATGCAGAGCTTACGCGTTTGCAGTGGGGCAGCAAGATCAAACACTTTCTGGATACCGAGCGAGAGCATTTGAAACAGATGCAACAGCTGGCACAGAATTGTGAGCTTGCCAGCACCCGCAAACGAATTACATTGCAGCATGAAGCCCGCCATAAGAATCTGGCGCTGATGCAAAAAATGCTGGGCTCGTGGATTCCAGAAAATGCATTACCGATTGCGCCATCAAGTCAGCAAATCGAGTCTTACTTCGAGTTACTTTTTCGCGATTGGTGTTGGGGTGAAGAGCTGCAAGCCTATGTTGACTACTGTGTGTCCTCAGTCGACGGTCAGGCCGAGCAACGAATTCTTGTGTTAGGCAGTGGCGCCGGCGGGCTTAGCTACCATCTTGCAAACGCACTACCGAAAGCGGATGTGGTATCAGTAGAGCACAATCCATTTTTGGCGCTCGCTTCCTCGCATATTATGCAAGGTAAGTCCTTAAAGATTCATGAATACAGTTTGTATCCGACCAGTCTGGAAAACTGTACTAAAAAATGGGAAATCAAACAGCCTGCTCTTGAGCATGATAATCATGTTCAGCTGTTGGCAACTTATCCGCAGTTGCCATTTGCCGAAGCTGGCTTCGATACGATCATCGCGCCGTGGTTTTTTGATATCCTGGATTTGGGTTTTGCTGATGCAGTTCAAGCCAGCGCACATTTTCTAAAAGAAGATGGTCGTCTGTTGTTTATGGGGCCGGCCAACGTGCACAAACCGCATTATGATGAGCAGTATTGCAGCGAGGAAATACGCGAATTGCTGCTGCAAGTTTTTGCGGAGGTAGATGTCACTCAACGGACTCTGGCTTACTTGCGTAACCCGAGAGCTTCGCAGGGCAGGGTGGAAAATGTATTGTTCGCACAGTTAAGCGGTCCCGGAAAATTCGGATTGCCTTTTCAAAAATCATCAGTGGACGAGCTGCAATACACGCCGGAGCTAAATCAATACAAGCTCAAGACAGCTACGATTCACCAAATAATGACGCATATCGACAAGTCCATCACGATCGATGAACTGGCTAAGATACTGGTGACGCAGTTCGGTTTCGATGAGAATGAGTCAAGCCACTACGCCGCGGCATTTATTGCTGAAATACGGTCAGGTATCACACCGGGCTGGTAATTGTGCCCGCCACTATCGGCTCAAATGCGGTGAGTTGATCAACCATACCACCCAAAGCCGTGGGAAACACGGATGCGTATTGGCCTTGCTCACCATGCAGCGCCATGTAATTCATGATCACCGTTTCTACCAGCAGGTTTACATTGTTCGCTGCCGGCGTTGATGCGGTTTCCACTGAGGCGTCTGCACGCATATAACCAATCTGCTGATGAATTGCCTGTTCTTCCGGTGTGCCACCAATTAACACAGGTCTACGGCCTGGGTTATAGACAAGAAAGAACGACGCGGCCGTGGACGAGTTGTCACCAGTCCATTCACCTTTACCGCGACCTTCCACAGAGTTATCGATAGTACCGTTGCTGGACAGAGAGCCGTCACTGCATACGTACATCATCACTGGAATTCCTGTCTGGTGGGCGTATTCCAGACATGCGCCCATACAACGACCCGCGCGTAGATCACGCACCTCACCTGTTGCTCGCGCACCGCCGTGATAGTCATAACCACCCATGGTAACTGTACCCGCGCCGGCAAAACCATCAATAACCATTTTCATCACAGACGCCGTTTTGCGAAACTCATTGTCACCATCAAATTCAGCTTCGGTAAATATGCCACCGTTATCGCTCACTATGACCGGGTTGGCGCCCAGGCGATCATCCGGGTTAATCTGCGATGGGTCTCCGAAACGTTCTGCCAGATCGGCGCTTTTTACATAGGCGCAGCGCACCTGATCAATCAGTTCCGTGTTGTTTGCCTGACCTGTACTCACGCGGGCCATTTTAGCGTCACTAATTCTGTACACCGACTCCATAACGGCCACAGCTTCTGCTTGTGACAATGCACCGAAATCGCCCACATCAACCATGCCGGTCACATCGCTTGGCCGATCAACTTTGGTGGGCCTGATGGCGGGGTTGATCAGATGGGCAGGTGCCATGGAGTTGCCACCGGAATCGGAGTTGCGCGAACCGATCAAGGTCACCAATGAACCGTCTGCGCCGCCAGCACCCAAACCTGCGCGTGCAATGCCGTACATTGGGTTATGCGGGTTGTTGCCCGTGTCGTTGTCGGATCGGGCCGGTATAACCGCGCCATTGATGTTGCCACTCGCAACGGCATTGGGGGCTTTCTCCAGAATGCCGCGCAAAAACGCGCTGTCACTGTGGAACGCCAAACCTAATGAGGTATCCGTGTGATCGCCATTACTGGTTGTGGTTGGCGTCGCTTCGGCAATACCGGGCACCATATCTCCGGGTAAACCTAGCTTGCTATAGCCAGCCGTGGACAAGAAGTCCATCTGTCCACCCTGACCGCCCACCAGAACATTGGAGCCGGCCATGTTGGCCCCACCAGCAAGGTCAAAACAGATGAAGGGAATTTTTCCAGCACCTTGCGTGGCGATACCGCAGGCGGCAACTTCGGCGGCAACATCGGCAGACAAAGCGTAAGCCTGGCGCGGATTGGCAAATAAACTGAACAGGGACGAGCCCACCATGGTGCCAGTACCGGCCGCAAACCCCTGGGCAATAAACTGCCTGCGTGTTTTGGGCTTGGCATGACAGGGATGTCTGAGCGGCTCATCGAGACCGAAAAATTTTCTACGCTGTGACATTCAGGGCTCCGGTGGAACGCGTGTTGCGAACGACGTGTTTAATCATAGTGGCTATTGAATCAACATGGCAGCACTGCCCAGCGCGGCGGCGCAAACGCCCTTTGCGGCAGGCCGTGTTTGTGACGCACTGCACGTTGCGTTGCTGCTACCAGTGCCTCCGCAGAGTCTGTCGAACAATGTGTCCAATTCTGCCTCAGCGGCCGCAGGGTCGGGTTGGCTGCTAATGCCAGATCCAATAACCGCATTAACCATAGGCCCGGTTACCAGGTTGCGTTGGCCAGGTAGCAGGCTGGCATCAAAATTCATTCCCGGGAAGAAGCCAGGATTACTCTCCACCAGAGCGTCGCAATACCCTATGCCAAGTTGAGTAATGGACATCTGATGCGAGGACAGGAACGTGGCAATGTCTGCAACCGCAGGCAGTGCTTTGCGAATTTCGCTAAAGGTAGATTGCAAAGCCGGCTCGCCTGCAATGTTAACCCCGGTAATCTCGGCCATTGTCGCGCTGATGGCGTCAAATGTGCGAACGCCGATTTCTGAACCACCTTGACCATCAAGGCTGGCAGGTATCACAACAGGTGTGCCCGGCACTGTGACATTCGAGTTGCTTCCCAACACGCTAAATGTAAGGAAGAACTCGTCTGCGTCGGCGCCTTTCTCCAGCCCGATTATGGTGCCAAGTGTTGACAGAACCTGGTTGTTTTCAGTGATCGTCGTGTCCAGGCTTGCAAACGATTGACCAACCGGTGTTTCGCGCCCGTTAATGCCAATACGCATGCCTTGCAATGCAATCGCATCAGGGCTTGCCGAGCTGTCCAGAGTCACGTAATAAGGCTGGTTGAACAGATACGAGTAACTGTCAAACTGGCTAACTTCAAATACAATGTAACTTTCCGGTGTGTTCACCAGGTCTGAAATACTGAACAGCATGAAGAATTTCTGGCCAACACCTACGTCGTAGTTCTGCCTTACCTGCTCCGGGTTCAATACCCGGTTATGTATCGCCACCATTCGGATAACACCATCCCACAGACGATTACTCGACACTTCATTGCCAAGTACAAAAGCGTAGGTGTCATTCCAATCGGCCAGCGTACCGCCAGGTGTTGGGTCGGAGTCACCCGTTGATATTCCATTGACATAGATCTCCCGACCATCGACAGGGTCATAGGTCACCACCACGTGCTGCAAAGTGGCTTGCAGATCTTCATCGTCGGAATCAGTAGCCATTGCCGGCGTTCCGTTTGCATTGGTATTGCTGCTACGGTTCAGAAATTCGTAATTGTATTGAGTTTGTCCCAGTGTGAAATTTCTAGCATCGGTGCCTGCCGAGTAGCTGACAATACGCGCGGGGTCTTCCGCGTCGCCCTGGGTCACATTCCCGGGCGCCACCCAGGCCTCAATGCTGTATTCACCGGTCGCTGAAATCAGGTCGTACAACTTGCGGCTGTCACCGGTTGTTCCTTGCGCTTTGCCGTCAATAATACGAATACCCCAGCCACCAACCCACTCAACGTTACCGCTGAGCGTCAGGTTAAGGTCCGGGCTAACACCTGAGGTGTCAAAAGCAGTGCTGCCCTCACCGCTCTGGAATTCAAATTTGGCAATCACATTGTCTTCATGGCGCCCGCCGCTGTTAGCAACGATGCCGTCGCTCAAGGTGAGTGCTTTGCTTAGTACCAACGCCGGATCCGGTTGGGTAACCGCAATACCATCGGCCATTGCCGTAATCTGCGCTTGCATATCGTTGGCGTCGTTCTGGCAGTTGGTAGTCCAGCAATTATGAAACTCATTGCGCAAGCGCAGTACAAAACGCGAGTTGGCCGGGGTGTCCAGATCCATTTTGCTCTGCGCTGCTTCGTAGGCATCTTGCGCGTCGCTTACTGCAAAGTAGGGCGTTTGCGGGATACTGGCATCAGGCGTATGACAGTTAACGCAGTGGGCGGTAAGTAGTGGATGAACTGTACTGGCGAAGCTGGTATCACCGACGTCGCTAGGGTAATTTTTGCTAGCACCTGCGTCTTTGATTGGCGGCGGCGTCAGTGCAATAACATTTGCCGAACCACCCTGGGTGTCATTTGCCCAGTCAGTGATATAGCCCTCAATAATAGTTGCGCAGGCAGACACAGCCGCTGAATCGCTGCCTTGCCAGCAGTTGTGGCCTTCCGCGACTTTAGTCACCATGCGTGAACTGACCGGTATGCCCAAGTCGACAATGCCGTTAGCTGCACTATAAGCCATGTTAACGTCGTCGGTACGTACGAACGACGGTGACTGGCCGCCCGCTGTGTGACAGCCACCGCAGCGATCTTCATCACGCAGATTCTCCCAAACGTGAATTCGAAAAGCCTGCACGTCCGCGGTTTGCGGTTCCGGACCGGTATACGCATTCCCATTTCCACCACCGTCACCAGACGCGGGGTTTACGGTGGGAGGTGTGCCGCTGCCGCCACTGCAGGCTTGCAGTGCAAATAAAGCAATAACCAGTATCCAATGCGGGAATCTATTGCTCATCATAATCTTGACCCTAGTTTCCCATGCAATGTACGGCTGACTCGGCGTACACCTGTTTCAATTGATAACCGCTTTTGAAATTACTCACGATGGATTCGTAGGCGCTACGGTCGGCCTCTGCCGGGTCGCGCAAGCACACTTGCTTGAATACTTTCTTGACCTGACATTGGGCAAACGCTTCGCTTGCCGCGAGCTCCTGGCCCATAGAAGCCGCACCAGTGCCTTCGCCTGGAAGATTCTGATCCCAGCCCAATACTTCCGCATTGGGTCCTTCGCGCCAGTAATTGGTCCAGCGGTCGTCAGTGGTGATAAAGCCGTGCGGAAACGTGGTGTCGTTGTTGAAATACTTTGGGTCTACCTGATTGGCTGTGTATTGCAGAAAGCCGCTATCGCCCTCGGTATCACCATCGGCATTAACGAAGTCGTAATAAGCAAACGCCTGGGCCATCGGGTCCATACCACTGTGACAACCAACGCAGCTGTTAAGAAATAAACGGCTGTCGCCGCCAGGACTGCGGCTAACATCCTGGCGTATGCGATCACTGGGACGAGTGGTGTCTTTTACTTGCTCCATGTCGTTACACAGATGATTGAGCAGGGTGAAACGGAACATGGCGCGGTTGGTGCCATCGATAAAAAATGCTTTCGCTGCGGCGCGGGTTGTCATCACACCCGCAGTACCAGCGGCTGGGGTCCCAATGACATTGGTTTGCGTATCCGACATTAGTACAGCAGGGTCACTCAAATCTGCGTTGTTCTGTTCTATGCCTTCATAATGTGCGTTGCTAGTTGTTGAGTAAGCTGGCACGCCGGCCAGGCTTGCGTGATTGGTATTGCCCACATATATAGTGTTGCTGGACAGTATCTCGCTGAAATTTCTATCGTCGCGAACCATACCGATAATTGTGGCGCTGTAATCGTTCAATGGTGCAAACGGGTCGAAGTCAATATTGGTCCATGGCGTGGCAAGATTTTTCAAAGTGACGGAATAGAAGGCTGGGTTGTCCATCGCGCGATAAGCGGCGTCAACGGCTGATCGACCTCCAACACCGTTAATGTCATCGGTCATGTCACTCAGTATGCTTGCAGAGGCTGGTACGCCAGCAACGCGATCGTGTATGCGCTTTGCCTGTTCGATCGGACCCGCTGTTGCCACCGTTGCAACACTGCTTAAGCAAATAAAGATACCGGCCAGCCAGTGAACGAAAGATGAGGTTGTGTTCTGCGCGGCCATTGTCATGAATGTTGTCTCTTGCGTTTAACTGCTCGAAGCTGCATGCAGATTAGTTCAGCTATTTGAAAGCTGGCGTGACCTTGCGCACACCAGGCGATTCAATCGCTCAATTAGTGACCAAATCGTGAATGCCTGCACAGTTTGGCGATTTGCAGCCTGAATAGTGATGATCATATTTTGATCCGAACTAAACTTTGGCCTGTATACGCATTGACGGTAGACAGCATCATGCCCACCTCACACAAGCAAGGAACCGTGCTGCGCGCGGCATTCTTCGTGCTCAGCGCCCTTTTATTCGGGTGTAGTGGTGGTGGCGGTGAAGGCGGTGGCAGTGTTGGTATCAGCGATGGTCAAGATCCCGATCCGGCCGTACTCGATGTAGCAATCGCCTATGTGATGCGGCCGCTGCCTGTCGATGACGACGGGGATATTGCCGAAAACGATCTGCGTGATCCCGCCGCCTTTAATCCTGGAGCGGCCTTGTATGTGCGCGACAGAGCATCCCCAAGCAGCGCGGCCAGAAATATTACGGCCGGTGTATTTCCAGATGGAGAGTCGTACGACGTAAAAGATCTTAGCGCGTCCTACGATGGTAGCCGCTTGCTGTTCTCAATGCGTGCACCTGAAATCGAAGGTCTTGATGACGATGAGCAGCCCAGCTGGAATATCTGGGAATACAACATGGAGACTGAGGAGCTCAGGCGGATTATCAGTTCTGAGCTAACCGCGGAAGAAGGGCAAGATATCTCGCCGCAGTATCTGGCGGATAACAGCATCGTGTTTACCTCTACTCGACAACGAGAATCAAGAGCCTTGTTGTTGGACGAGGGCAAGCCACAGTTTGCAGCGCTGGATGAGAACCGACAGAACGAAGCGTTTGTGTTGCACAAGATGGATGAAGATGGCGGCAACATTGTGCAACTGACTTATAACCAAAGCCACGATATGAACCCTTCGGTGCTGGATGACGGACGCATAGTGTTCAGTCGTTGGGATGGAATGGGTGGGAGAAACAGCGTAAATCTTTACACCATCAATCCTGACGGCAGCGGCTTGCAAATCTTGTATGGCAATCATAGTCACGATACCGGCACCAACGGTGCGGTTGTGCAATTTATGCAAGCACGGCAAAACGACGATGGTCAGATTATTGCGGCCTTGCGTCCATTTGACACCCTGGATCTGGGCGGCGAAATAGTCGCGATAGATACCGAAAACTTTACTGATCAAAATCAGCCAACCGCAGAAAATGCAGGTCAAACTGGACCGGCACAACAATCTGCTTCGCTGACCGACGTGGTGCTAGATCAAGCTGTTTCGCCTGGTGGGCGCTACGCAAGCGCGTTTCCACTGCGCGATGGCACACAACGAGTTATTGCCAGCTGGTCGCAGTGCCGCTTGGTAATCGATAACAATATTGTGCCGTGTACAGAACAGAACCTTGCAAACGCATCAGCCGTTCCTGCCGACCCTTTGTATGGCATCTGGATGTTTGACATGAGCGATGAAAGTCAGCTGCCCGTGGTAGCGCCGGAAGAAGGCGTGATGTTCACTGATGTGATTACCTTGCAAGACAGGGTGTTTCCAGATGATCTGGGCTCGGAACACATTGATGCAGATCTGGCAGAGCAGGGCCTGGCAACCCTGCACATTGCCAGTGTCTACGACCTCGACGGCGTGGATGTCGCGAATCCGAATATCGCGACGTTGGCAGACCCAAGCATGACTGCTGCTTCCGATCGACCAGTGCGTTTTCTCAGAATAGTCAAGGCCGTCTCCATTCCTGATGAAGACGTGCATGATTTCAGTAACACTGCATTTGGGCGTAGTGCGCAACAGTTAATGCGTGAAATCGTTGGTTATGTGCCCGTTGAACCCGATGGTTCGGTAAAGGTAACCGTACCGGCCCGAGTGGCTTTTGCATTGAGTATGGTCGATGAAAACGGCCGCAGGGTAGGTGGGCGGCATCAGAACTGGTTGCATCTGCAACCAGGCGAAAATATGGAATGCAAAGGTTGCCACAGCGCGCAAAGCGAAATGCCCCATGGTCGTTATGCGGCCCAGGCTGATTCCGTGAACCCCGGTGCACTTAACCCTACTGTTGAATTTCCGAATACCAATCCGGCACTGTTCGCCGATGAAATTGGTGAAACAATGGCTGAAGTGTATGCGCGGGTTATGGGCACACGCAGTCTCAGTGTGGATATTGAATACACAGACGAGTGGAGTGTTCCTGCTGATGTAGATCCGGCTACTGAATTTGCCTATCGCTATGCAGACCTGAACACCTCTCTGCCAGTAAGCGCTGAGTGCGCAACGCAGTGGCAGGTTTTGTGCCGCTCAACAATCAACTACGAAACGCATATACAGCCATTGTGGGATATGCCAAGAACTGCAGTTGATGCCGGTGATCCAGTGCAAAACCAAACCTGTACTGCATGCCATAACGCAGTTGATGATATGGGTGCGGCGCAAGTACCAGTGGCCCAATTGGACTTATCATCAAATGCTTCAACGGATGAGCCGGACCACTTTACCTCGTATCGCGAGCTAATGTTCCAGGACAATGAACAGGAAGAAGTGGGTGGTGCCATCATCGATCGCCTGGTGCCTTCTATCGACGAGGAAGGCAATCCCATACTGGTCACAGTGCCGGTGAATCCCACAATGCGGGTTGCCGGCGCAACTGCGAGTAATGCGTTCTTCACTCCGTTCTCCCCTGGTGGAAGTCATGAGGCCTGGTTGACTGACGCAGAACTGAGGCTACTTTCCGAGTGGCTGGACGTGGGTGGTCAGTATTACAACAATCCGTTCGCCGCACCCATTCAATAGGCACTTGAATTGAATAGTTGATGATCCAACTGCCTTAAATATGGGCAGTTTCTGCGCCGCATAAGCACGGCATAAATGTAACAGGCTGCTAGACTCAAATAAGAAAGGACACACCACAGATCCATGTTCAAAGCGACGATTGTATGCCTGTTACTGGCACTAACATTTCCAATATGTGCGAAGGAAGCCCAGCAGGTGCAAGTTGCAGATCCGTATATTGATCTGCGTACCGGACCCGGTAAAGGTTACCCAAAGTTTTATGTCGCTGAACAAGGTCACTGGATCAGCCTGCTCAAGCGCAAAACCAGCTGGTTCAAAGTTCGACTGGAAAATGGTACAGAAGGTTGGGTATCAGACAAACAACTCATTAAAACGTTGACGCCAGACGGTGAATCACTGGACGTACGCAAGCTTGACGCGGAAAGTCTTGGCGACAGTCATTGGGGTTTAGGGATATCTGGCGGTGACTTTGGTGGCGCCGATCTGGTATCACTGCACATTGCATACATTTTCACCGAAAATATTTCGACAGAGCTCACGCTTTCACAGGCATTGGGTACGTTTTCGAACAATCACCTCTACGATATAAGTCTGCAGCATCGCGCATTTCCCGAATGGAAAGTGTCGCCTTACTTTACCCTGGGTGCAGGACAAATACGAACTGATCCCAATGCAACGCTGGTTGCCACCGAAGACCGTACCGACGATACATTCCATGTTGGTGCGGGTGTTGAAATTCCTTTGGCGCGACGTTTTGCGCTACGGATTGAGTACCGGAATTACCTGGCACTGACCAGCCGTGATGATGATGAAGAGATTGAGCAATGGAAAATTGGTTTAAACGCGTATTTCTAGCAGGTGTAATGTCTATTTGCGCCAGCAACGTTGCCGCGCAGCAGAGCGAAGGTGGGCAGGCGCATGCAGTAGATCCTGACCTTGAGCGCCAGGAAATTGATATAGACGCCATCGATAGTGAAGATTTTGAGATCGGTGTGTATTACGGCATTTTGAGTATCGAAGATTTCGGCAGTGATACTGTCCTTGGTGTTCGCGCCGCCTATCACGTGACCGAAACGGTGTTCATGGAAGCCGCCTATGGAATGAGTGAGGCTGGCGAAACCAGTTTTGAAGTATTAAGTGGGTCAGCACAGTTGCTAACGGATGACCAGCGGGATTTCAGTTATTACAACGTATCTGTTGGTCTCAACATATTACCTGGTGAGACTTTCATAGGATCACGCTGGGCGTTTAATACTGCGCTGTACGTGATCGGCGGCATTGGTTCTACTGAATTTGCAGAGGATGATCACTTTACTATCAATTTTGGTGCTGGCTATCGCTTGTTGTTCAATGATTGGTTAGCGATGCACGTGGATGTTCGCGACCACCTGTTTGACAGCGACATTATTGGTACTGAAAAAACGGTGCATAACATAGAGTTCACTGCTGGATTCAGCGTATTTTTCTAGGAGGTTATATGAAAAATTTATTCGTCTCTTTTTTGGCGGCCGCGAGCCTGCTGCTAGCAAGCAGCCTCAGCGCCGGTGAACTGGATCAAGTCGCACCGGATTTCGTGTTGAAGAGTAACAGCGGTCAGAATATTCGTTTATCTGATTTGCGTGGTGAAGTAGTGCTACTCAATTTCTGGGCAACCTGGTGTGGGCCATGCAGGCAGGAAATGCCGTTGCTTGATGATCTGCATGCACGTTACAAAGACATGGGCTTTAAAGTGATCGGCGTAAATGTTGAAAACTCGCCTTCCAAAGCTGATGCCATGCTTGCGAAAAACCCGGTGAGCTTTCCCATTCTTTACGATACAGAAAGTGTGGTGAGTAAACTGTATAAGGTGGATGCGATGCCAACCACCGTTGTTGTGGACAGAGACGGCAATATGCGCCACCTGCATAGGGGGTTCAAACCTGGTTATGAAGATGCTTATGCCGCACAGGTAAAGCAATTATTTCGAGAGCAATATGCAGCGTCTGAGTGAGTTAACATTGCTTGCAGTATTGGCGGTGTGTTCAGCCTGCAGCTCAATTGAGCCGTGGGTTAAGCCATACGAGCGCGATCGACTTGCGGACCCAATAATGCAATTTGATGCTGCACCTGTGTCTGCCGCGTATATGCATCACGTGTATCAGGCCAGAGAAGGAGCGCGGGGCGCTGAAGGCGGTACTGGCGGAGGCTGCGGATGCAATTAGCCAGGTGTAAGGCTTTTCTGCTGCTGACTCTTATCATCGGACTTGTGCCTTTCGGTGTAAGCGCGGCTGTTATTCCCGAGGACCGGGCGGACGTGATGTACCACTCCTACAGTGGCGGTGGTGTCACGATTGATGGTCCGTCAGTGTTGGTACGCAAGGGTTTTAAAGAAAAGTTCTCAGTCAGCGCAAATTATTACGTAGATAATGTATCCAGCGCGTCTATTGATGTGCAACTCTCTGCCAGCGAATACAAGGAAGAGAGAACCGAAACATCGGTAGGCTTTGATTTTCTCAATAACAAATCCTTACTCAGCGTCGCCTTGTCACGCAGTGACGAAAATGACTATGAGGCACAGTCCTTCCATTTCAATGTCAGCCAGGATTTTTTTGGTGATCTAAGCACTTTGTCGCTAGGGTATTCGCGCGGTAGCGATAAAGTATTTCGCAATGACGACAGCGAATTGAATGAAACGGTTGACCGACATCACTATAAGTTTGGCCTAAGCCAGATCGTGACCAAGAATATTATTCTGTCTTTAAACTACGAAGGCATTTCCGACGAGGGATTTTTGAATAATCCCTATCGGCAGGTTAGGTTCGTGGATCCTGCGGACCCGAACAACTTTCGCCTTGAAGCCGAAGTGTATCCGCGTACGCGAACCAGTGACGCGATTGCGTTGGGTTCAATGATTTACCTGCCCTATAGAGCAGCACTGAAATTCAAGGCGCGTTACTACACCGACGACTGGGGTATTGATGCCAATACCTTTGAGCTTGGCTACAAGCATCCGATTGGCGAGCAATTTATTGCCGAAGCTCATTACCGATATTATGATCAGACCGCGGCAGAGTTTTACAGTGATTTGTTTTCGCGAGCTGATTTTCAAGACTTCAAGGCGCGCGACAAGGAGCTAAGCACTTTTGGCTCGCATTCCGTGGGGGTAAGCCTGGGGTACTCTATGCAAATCAAGGCTTTGAAATACCTGCAAAAGCTCAGCGTTACCTTGTCCTATGATCACCTGCAGTTTGATTACGATGACTTTCGCGATGCGACGGTTAGCCAGGCTAGTCCAGACATAGCGGCTGGAGAAGAGCCTTTCTATTCTTTTAATGCCAATGTGATACGCTTCTACATCTCACTCTTTTACTAATAGAAGCGGAGTTTGATGCGAGCGCTTGTCCATCTCTTTCTGTGGTTCATTTGCAGTGTGTCTTTGGCGGTGAACGCCGATTGGTACCAGCGCGAAGGTGTCGCAATGGGCACCGAGGTCAGCGTTCAGCTGTGGTCTGATAGCGAGGAAGTTGCAGAACAAGCTATGCAGGCAGTGCTTGATGAAATGCAACGCGTTGATCAGCGATTCAGCCCCTATATTGCCAGCAGCGAACTCAGTAAATTGAACAAACACGCGTATGCCGCGCCGGTAAAAACATCTGCAGAAATGTTTCAACTGTTGGCGAGCGCAGAATCCGTGTCACGCTTGAGCGATGGTGCTTTTGATATCACATTTTCTGCTGCTGGCCATTTGTACGATTATCGCCAGTCGCGGCAACCCACTGCCTCACAGTTGCAAGAGGCTATCAGTGCCATCAATTATCAGCATGTGGTTTTGATCGCTAAAGATTCTACGGTAAGCTTTAGTCACCCAGGTACGAGAATTGATCTGGGTGGCATCGCCAAAGGTCATGCCGTAGACCGCGGAATCCGCCTGTTAGAAGGGCTCGGCGTAGACCACGCGTTAGTCTCCGCAGGTGGTGACAGTCGTCTGTTGGGCGATCGACGCGGAAAGCCCTGGGTTACTGGAATCAAGGATCCTCGAGGAGAAGAATCACTGCTAATGGTGCCGCTGGAAAATGTGGCTATTTCCACGTCTGGAGATTACGAGCGCTTTTTTATAGATAGCGAAACCGGCGAACGTCAGCATCATATCCTAAGCCCTAAAACCGGTGAATCCGTAAGCGAGTTGCGCAGCGCTACTGTACTGGCAGGAGACAGCACTACAGCAGACGCTTTATCAACAACGGTGTTCGTGCTCGGTGTGGAGAATGGATTGCGTCTGATAAACAGCATCCCGGCTGTTGACGCAATTATTATCGATTCGAAAGGGTTACTGCATTACTCCGACGATTTGCAAAAAATGTCAAAGTCGCAGCGATGAGTTTCTAAACAAATTGTTTAATTAGCGGCTGATTTCCAAACGCATTGATCTGATAGTGTGTAACTCTGCATCAGTTTGCTGAGTTCCGTAACATATTAACGTAAATTATTGGCCGATCTGTTAGCGGACGAGCGGTCGATAGCCTATTTTTAGTAAGTAGGCGCCGGAGACTTGTGCGCTGAGATGAAAGGTTGCTTACATGCGCAAATTCTGTCCAGCTTGCTTGGCACTGTTGCTTTCTTTACTGCCCTTGACCGCATTCTGGTCAGGTACCAGTTCTGCGCACGGGCTGGAGTTTATTGTTGACACAACCTTTATTGATATGCACACAGGGCCTGGTCGCGGTTTTCCCAAGTTTTACTCCATTGCGAAAGGTGAAAAGCTAACCGCTATCAAGCAACGAACCACGTGGATTAAAGTGGAAACAACAAAAGGTCGCACGGGCTGGATAAAGGCAACAGACCTGCAAAATACAAGAACACTCAATGGCCGCGCTGTGCGCTTGCCTTAGATAAAGAACGAACAAGGTCCGAATGACATACTCTCCATTACAGTTTTTGCAGCAACTGGTTCTCTGCGCCATGCTGGCGTTGCCATCCGCATTCGTGGTCGCTCATGGCGAGGATGACACCGATGAAGGTGTTGTCACGCCGGAGGACATCGAACGAGAAGAGTTTGTGGTTCCGTGGATTGATACGGAGAACGCGGAAATCAGTATTTTCGGCGGCGGCATGAATTTCGACAATTTCAGTACTGAAGGATCTTATGGCGCTTCGCTTGCCTATCACGTCAATGAAGACATGTTTCTTGAGCTGACCTATCTTGAATCTGAAGTCAGCGATTTTGAACTGCGTTCCTTGGGTGCTCCGCAGTTCCCTTCCGAAGTTGAGCCTGTTTATTACACCAGTCTGTCTATGGGGATGAATATGCTGCCTGGTGAGATTTTCATTCTCGATCGCTGGGTACTAAGTTCAACGTTTTACCTGATAGGCGGCGTAGGAAATATAGATTTTTCGGAAGACGACAAGTTCACATTTAATGTGGGCTTTGGTTATCGTGTTTACCTTACTGACTGGTTAAGTTTGCGACTGGAAGCACGAAATCATATGTTCGAAAACACAATTCAGGGAGAGGAAAGCTTGCGTCACAATTTTGAATTCCGCCTTGGCACCAGCGTATTTTTCTGAGTTGAATTGAACGTAATTGGCTAAACTGTAGCGATAACTTTGGAACGTGTGAATATGAAAATGGGCTGGAAAAAGAATAATCTATTCGCGTCCTTTGTGATTTTGCTGGTGAGTCTCATCCATTCTGCGATTTCAGTAGCGCAGGAAAATTCAGACGCATCGGTTAGCGACACTGTTCAAAGCCTTAAGCAGCGCGTGATTGAGTTGAATCGAGACTTGTTCATACTTGAAGAAGAGTTGCTTTTTCCGGCAAATACCCAGGTCGCAGTATTTCTATCCATGGATGTTGGTGAGTTTTTCCAGCTTGACGCGGTCAATCTGAAAATTGATGGAAAGGAAGTATCGAATTACCTATACACAGAGAAGCAGGTCGATGCGCTTTTTCGCGGTGGCATTCAACGTTTGCATATTGGCAACGTTCGAAGCGGTGAGCACGAAATTGCGGCTTTTTTCACTGGTCGTGGCCCACAAGGTCGGGATTACCGCAGAGCGGTATCGCATAACTTTAAGAAAGGCGGCGACATCAAATACATTGAGCTGCAAATACGCGACTCAATCCAGCTACATCAGCCAGCACTGACCGTTAAAGAGTGGCAATAATGGCGTCAGCGTTACGCCAATTCTGCGCAATTACCTGTGCGCTTTCGTGTATCGCGATTGCATCTGCCGCAGATAAGAAAGATCCACCCAGTGCGGCTAATGCACTGGGTTACGGCGTTATGCTTTACGAGTACTTTCAGCGTCATCATTTCGAAGCCTTGCGCGAATATTCAATAGCGGAGAAGCGTCAGGAATTGTATGGCCACGGCAGCTACCCAAAGCTGCTGGAAGGTGGTATTAGCCTTGCGTTCGGAATGGATCGCAAAGCGGAAAATATATTTGATGAATTGCTCAATGGCAGTTACTCCGAGGGGGTTCAGAACCAGGCCTGGTTTTACCTTGGCAAGATTGCGTATCAGCGCAGCAACTATGAGCGTTCTCGCGAGGTGTTGGGTGAGATAGGGCCATTGTTACCGGAAAAACTGCAAAACGAGTATCGCTCGCTGGTCAGTCAGCTATCGCTTCGTTATGAGGATTTTAACCACGCCGAGGCCGCGTATGAGCGCATAGATGCCAGCTCGCCTTTTAAGCCCTATGTGAATTTCAATATAGGTGCTGCTTATCAAAAGCGTTTTATCCGATCTCGCTACTCTAATGCCGAGACCAGCGATTGGTATCCAGCAACTTTGAAGCTGGATGCGGCTGCCGAGCTAGCCTTACGCTTTGATAGGGCCGGTGTTGGTGACAGCGAAGACGAGTTCAAATCCCTGGCAGACAGAGCCTTATTGGCGGCAGGCTACGCATTGCTTCAGGGCAAGCGCTACGATGCTGCGATCGATCGCTTTAAACGCGTGCGCTTGCAAGGTCCGTACGCGCCCCAGGCAATGTTGGGTTACGGATGGGCTGAAGTTGAGCAGGAACGATTCACCGAAGCCTTAACCCCATGGGAACACTTGATAGATCAGTCGCTAATCAGCCCAGCTGTTCAGGAAGCCTATGTGGGTATTCCGTATGTGTATGAAAAATTGGGTGCCAAATCCAAAGCCTTGTCCGGCTTTGAATTTGCGGCAGATAAATACCAGCAAGAGCTGCGCAGCATTGAGAAGGCAGTACAGAGCCTGCAGTCTGCAAACATCATTGACTTGTTTGTGGTTGAGCAAGACAAGGGCTTTGTCGATTGGGTGGATGCGCAAGACAATCTTGTATTAAACCCCCAATCTCCCTACCTGACCGAACTGTTGGCCGGGCACGAATTTCAGGCATCGCTTACGGATCTCAGGGATTTGTATGCGCTGCAACAAAACCTGGAAACCTGGCAACGTAAAGTGGCCACTTTTCAATTTGCGCTGGACAGTCGTCATGAGGCGCGCGAAGCGGTGCGGGTTGGTGAAAAGCAGCAGCTTCTCGAACAAATAGAAGCCTTACAAGCTGCGCGCAGTGCCGCCTATGATAGATTGAGCCTGATCGAAAGCAATTCCGATGCGATCGCTTTGTTGCCCCGTGACAAACAGACCAATGCCAGGAAATCTCAATCACTTGCTTACAACGCGCGCGAACTGAGCATAGAGCAGGGCGACAGCAAACCGGAACTTGCGCAGAAGGCCGATTGGGCCGAGTTTCTTGCCGGGGTTGCCTTGTGGGATGCGCACGAAGAATATACTGAAAACGCCTGGAAAGTGCGTAAAGACCTGCAGATTATCGATGACGTTCTTGAACAAATGGCTCAGCGCAAAAACAGTATCGAGCACATCTTATCCGAACAACTGGACGTAAAGCGTTATTCTGGGCGAATTACGACGGCCAGCGAGCAACTGGATGAAACCCTGGCCGCGAACCAGAGAGGCATTGATCTGGCGCAACGAGCGCTTTCTGATCTAGCGATCGCCAAGCTAAGCCAACATTACCGCAGCATAGAATCCCATCTCGCTCAAACCCGTCTGGCAATCACCAGGCTCTATGATATTAACGCAGCGGAATTGGACTCTGCGTTGGAAAACGGCGCTGCGAGCAACAGAGAGGCGCCACAATGAGTCGCTGGCAAAATCTGTTCTTACTCGGTGCTCTGTGCTGCGTTTTGATCAGCTGTGGCCATGTTGACGAATTGGACAGAGGCGAGCCGACGCTTGCTGATTTGAAAAAAGTTGCTCCGCCGGAAGAAGAAACAAGCCTGCCAGTTGTGTCACGAAGGCAAGTGATGGACAGCTATCGTTCGCTTCTGGAAATTACCGACGACCCAGAAATTCGTACCAAGGCGCTAAGGCGGCTTGGCAGCCTTATGATGCTGGAAAGCGAAGACAGCCAGCTGGACAGTCAGGAACAAACACGTCGCTATTACGATGAGGTTGTACAGTTCTATCGAAATTTGCTGGCCAAAGAGCCTGATAATGAAGCAAATGATTCGCTGTACTATCAATTGTCAAAAGCCTATGACCTGGATACCCGCCAGGAAGATTCAGCTGAAGCTCTGGACCGCCTTGTCCGCAAGTATCCTGATTCGCCATACGCGGCGGAAGCGCACTTTCGCAGCGCGGAAATTTTGTTCGCAGATGGCAAGTATAAGGAAGCGCATGCCGAGTATGAGCAGGTATTGCGCTTTGGCCTGGATACACCTTTCTTCAACAATGCGCTGTATATGAAAGGCTGGTCTGAGTTCAAGCGCAGTCGTTATGAAGACAGTTTGCGTTCTTTCTGGCGCGTGATGAATCGAACTTGGCCTGATGACAAAAAGCTTGATGATTTAAAGAAGAGCCAGCAGGAGCTGGTGGACGATACCCTTCGCGTTATGTCATTGGCGTTTTCCTATCTCGACGGACCGGTATCAATTCGTGAGCTCACCGCCAGTGCCGGTAATATGCACTACGAGCCGATGCTGTACGCCCGCTTGGCCGACCTCTACTTAAGCAAGAAGCGCTACAAAGACACCGCTGATACCTATCAAGCGTTTATAGATGTTTATCCCAATAGCGATGAAGCACCGCAATACCACGTATTACAAATTGAAGCGTTCAACAAGGGTAACTTCCCGACCCTGATTCTTCCTGCAAAACAAGCCTACGCCGAAAGCTACGGCATCAACAGCTATTACTGGAGTATCAAAGACGACGAGGTAAAAGCAACGTTGAAGCCCAAACTGCGCGAGTATCTGATGGAGTTAGCAAAAACCTCCCACGCAGAAGCACAGGAAATGAAACAGGTTTGGCAAAAAAACCTGAACAACAAGCGCAAACTGGCCAAACTGAAATTCACCGACGAGGATATCAAGGAAGAATACCGCGAAGCAGCTCGCTGGTATAAGGACTATCTGGTTACCTTCCCGGGCGATAAAAATGCCAATGAGCTGTGGTTTTTGTTGGCTGAAGCTCAGTTTGAAGCAAATGATTACCACGACGCCATCGGAACATACCAGCGAATTGCTTATGCAATTGAAGGGCACCCCAAGGGTGCTGAAGCGGGCTATGCCGCAATCTTGACTTACGACAAGCATATAGCGACGCTTGAGGGCCAACCGGAGGGTGTTATTGAACGCTGGGATGATCGTCGAATTGTTAGCTCGCTGCGATTTAGTGAAGCCTACCCCGGCGACAAGCGTGCGCCCAACGTGCTATTAAAAACATCAGAAGATATGTTAGAGCGCGGAGATTATGTACAGGCAGTTAACAACGCCAGACGACTGATTGACTGGAAATTCCCGATTACACAAGAAATTCGCATAGAGGCGTGGCTGGTGATAGCCCACGGCGAATTTGAACAGGAAAATTTCGCACTGGCGGAGCAGGCATATAGCCAGCTTAATGCATTGATGCCGGCAAAAGATCCACGCAAAGCCGGCATAGTGGATAACCTGGCGGCCAGTATTTACAAGCAAGCAGAGCAGGAGCTGGCCGATGGCAATACTCGTTACGCGGTAGATCAGTTCTTGCGCGTGGCAAGTGCCGCTCCGGGCACCGCGATCGCGGTGACGGCTGAGTTTGACGCTGCAACCCATATGCTTAACCTTGAAGCGTGGCAGGAAGCGATAGAAGTGCTGACCCGATTCAGGGCCAGATATCCTAAGCACGAGTTAACAAGCCAGATACCAGCCAAACTGGTACTTGCGTATCAGGAAAATGGACAATGGTTTGAGGCAGCAACCGAACTTGAAGCTCTTGCCAAAAATAATACAGACCCTGAAAGTGCCCGAACCGCCAGTTACTTATCAGCAGAGCTTTATCAGAAGTCGGGTGATCAGGCCAAAGCTATTGGCCAGTTTGAGCGTTACGTTTCCCAATATCCACAACCATTTGAACAGCAGCTGGAGGCCGTGTATCAGCTCAGCGAACTACAGCTGGCAAGAACCAATACTCGCGAGTATGAGCGTTGGTTAAACAAGCTGATCGTTCTGCATAAAAATGCAGGTCCTTCAGTAAATGACCGTTCTCGGTATTTAGCCGCCAAAAGTACACTGTATTTTGCCGACCAACAGCGCGCTCAATTTGACAGTATCAAGTTAAGCTTGCCGCTTAAGCGCAGTCTGGCTAAAAAGAAAGTAGCCTTACAGTCTTCATTGGCACGCTACGAAGAAGCGGCGGCTTATGAAGTGCAGGAGTTTGCGACGCGTGCTACTTTCAATATCGGCGAAATATACGCACAGCTCAGTCAGGACTTGATGAATTCCGAGCGTCCGCCAAAAATGAATGAGTTGGAACTGGAGCAATACGAAGTATTGCTGGAAGAGCAGGCATTCCCATTTGAGGAACAGTCAATCGAAATTCACGAAACCAATGCACAACGCAGCTGGGTTGGTATCTATGACGAATGGGTGCAACGCAGCTTCGAATCATTGGCACGACTGATGCCAGGGCGTTACAACAAGCAGGAAGTTGCCGGGGAGGTTGACCATGCGATTCGCTAGAATTCAACGGCTGATACCCGCAACGCTGATGCTTGGCATGATAGCGTCGTGCGCTGGGCTTGACCCTTACCTGAATCCTTATTACGACGGCGAGGAAGAAATTGAAGCCCAGGAAGCGAATCGTTCGATACCCCGCTCTCCCGAGCGGCGCAGTATTGATAGTATTGTGCGTACGCGTGGCGAAGAGCCTGGCGAGAACAACGAGTTTTCATCACTGTCACCGGACAAGACAGCAACGCAGGCTGAAGAGCAACATGCACAAGACGAAAGCATTTTATTGACTGCTGGTCCAAACCCCTATTTGGCAAGCGCCCCGCTTGTTAACGCGACAGCAAATGCGGAGTATAGTCGCGCGCTGGCTGCTATGGATTCGCAGGATTGGTCGGGCGCAGAGCAGATATTGATAGAGCTTACCAGTCAGCATTCTGAGCTAAGCAGCCCATGGCAAATTCTTGGAGTTGCTCAGGCCAAGCAAGATAAACTAACTGAAGCTCAGCATAGCTTTAAGCGCGCTATTGAATCGAATGCTGCGAACCAGGAAGCGTATAATCAACTCGCTTTACTGCACCGTAGGCAAGGTGAGTTTGAAAAGGCAGAAGCCAGCTATCAGCGTGCGATTGGAATATGGCCAGCGTACCCCGCAATACGGCTAAACCTGGGTATTTTGTACGAGCTCTATTTAGGCGATCTTGGTAAGGCATTGCAACAATACAATATTTATCAAAGCTTGCTCCCTGAGCCCGATCGGCGCGTTAAAGGCTGGATAAGCGATTTGAAACGACGCATGCAGGTAAGCGCTACATGAACAAGGCTCGTCTACTAACTGCGCTACTAATGTTCACTGCTTGTCGCCTGGCGTTCGCGCAGGAGTCCAGTGATAAAGTGCTGAATCTGGAAAGCACTTTCCAGGGCAATCGTGAACAGCCAAGAGTTTTGTACATTGTTCCCTGGCAGCAACCGGACGGTCCACCAGAGCTGGAAAGGCCGATCAGTGGTGATATTGATCAGCTTTTCGAGCCTATTGATCGAACAAGTTTTCAACGGGAACTGAAATACATCAAGTTTTTGCAGGAAGGGGCTCAAAAAACAGACAGCCCTCAACTGTTTGAGTAACGAAGTGAGCGGTATACCGCTACACTTTGTTGAAGCATGTCGTGAAACGGGCAGGAGTCTGTTTACCGGCGATACTGGTAAAAGAAAAGGGTAACACTATGGACATGGCAACGATCATTGCCTTTTTTCAGAATGGCGGGCCATTCATGTATCCAATCGCATTTGTTCTGGCCGTTGGTCTGGCGATAGCGATAGAGCGGTTTATTTTTCTATCAGGCGCGAAGTCGAGCAACCGACGCGCGTTTGATCAGATGCTGCCGTACTTGCAGAAAAGAGACTACAAGAATGTTCTGGGCTTTGCGCAGAAATCGAAAGCACCTATCACGCGCATCATCGCCGCAGGTGTTGCTCGAACAGCGACCACTCAAAAACGCGATGAAGTTGAGTACGCGATGGATGAGGGTGTGCTTGAAGCACTGCCCAGGCTGGAGCGCCGAACTCAATACCTGGCAACTCTGGCAAACATCGCTACGCTGCTTGGCCTGCTCGGAACCATTATTGGTTTGATCGCAGCGTTCACAGCGGTGGCCAATGCAGACCCGGCAGAAAAAGCGACCTTATTATCCCAGAGTATCTCGATTGCCATGAACACCACGGCCTTTGGTTTGATGGCGGCAATTCCTCTTCTATTACTGCATTCGTTTTTACAGTCCAAAACATCAGAGATCATCGACAGCCTGGAAATGGCGATGGTGAAGTTTCTCAACATGCTGGGCGACGGGCGCGCTGCAGCGGGTAACGCTGGAACAGATAAAGCCTAGCTTTTCGCCAGGAACGCACCCACATGCGCAGATTACGCCACAGACAGCAAGAAGATGCTGAGCTCAATATAACCGCATTCATGAACCTGATGATCGTGCTGGTTCCCGTATTGCTGATGACCATGGTTTTCTCCCACATTACTGTGCTTGGGTTGACCCTGCCTGATGCTGCCAGTAGTCCGGATACGCCGGAAGAAGATCAACACCTGGAATTAGTGGTTAGGGATACTGAATTGCAGGTGTACTACCCAAGAGGGTACTTGCTCAAACGCATAGAACAGATTGAAGTAGTTCCTGAAGAGGGCGAAGAGCTTATTCCTGTTGTGAACCCGGAAACAGGAGACCCTGAATTGCCAATGCAGCACGACTATGAACTGTTGGCCGATGTATTGCAGGAAGTGAAGCGTTTGTTAAAAGAAAAAGAAATCGACAAGCGTGATATCACTATTTTGTCGCAGGAAGATACTGACTACCAAACCATTGTCAGCTTGATGGACGCATCGCGCTCGTTCAAAGCGGTGGTGGCCGGATCTGTGGTGAATGCCGAATTGTTTCCGGAAGTGTCGTTGGGTGATGCGCCGGTACTTGCTGAGCAGGTGGTTGCCAGTCCATGAAAAACAACAGTCACAACAAACGAAGACAGCGGCACAAGGCGCGACTGAAGAAGAATTCAACACTGAATTTGACGGCTTTGATGGATATTTTCACGATTCTCGTGTTCTTTCTATTGGTTAATTCCTCTGATGTGGAAGTGCTTGAAGCCAACAAAGACATTAAATTGCCGGACTCTCTGGCGGAAGAGAAGCCCGAAGAAACCGTTGTTGTCATGGTGAACAACACAGATCTGATTGTTCAGGGCAAAAAAGTAGCCGACGTTGAGCTGGTGTTACAGTCGGAAGACGTGGAGATAGCCGCCCTTGCTGAAGAGCTTGCTTACCATGCGGCGAAACGCCCAGAGCTAACTGAAGAGGAACAGGAGAACGGGCGCTCGGTGACTGTGATGGGCGATAAGGATGTTCCTTACCAGCTTCTGAAGCGTGTAATGACCACTTGTGCAAAAGCGGATTTCAGAGATATCGCCTTAGCGGTTAACAAACTTGAAGTACCTGAACCCGACCCGGAAACGCTACAAACATTGCAAAGTCTGTCGGAGCTTGAGAGCGGATGACAGCCATGATGACAACAGCCCCGGTGCTACAGCTGCCGTGGTCCATCGACGCGCAGGATGATCGAAAGTTTTTCCGCATACTGGCGATTTGTTTAGGCATTCTGTTTATTGTCGGCATTGTGTTGCCATTGATCACACTGCCGGAAGTACCAAGGGAAGAGGAGGAGAAGTTACCTCCACAATTGGCTAAATTGGTGTTGGAGAAAAAGGAATTACCACCGCCGCCACCTCCACCTGAGGTAAAAAAACCGGAACCGGAAAAGCCTAAACCCAAGCCCAAGCCCAAGCCGAAACCGAAACCGAAGCCCAAGCCGAAACCGAAGCAGACGATCGAAGAAGCGCGCGACAAAGCGGCCACTTCAGGTATCTTGCAATTCAAAGACGACTTGATGGAAATGCGCGACAGCGTAGACAAAGACAAACTCGCCAATAACGCCTTGTCTCGTTCTCAAGGTGAAGCAAGAAAAGTGGAACGCTCAATAATTACAGGAAAAGCCGGTGAGACCAGCGGCGGCATCAATACTGCTGCTTTAAGCAGGGATACCGGTGGCGCTGCATTGTCCGGGCGGCAAACAACAGTCGTTGCCGGTGTGCCCGGTGGCGGTAAAGGCAGAGCGAATGCGGGTCGCGGCGGATCAGACGGTGGTGTATCCGGTCGTAGCGATGAATCTGTGCGGAAAATATTTGACCGAAACAAGGGCGCTATTTTTGCGATCTACAATCGTGCTCTGCGACAAGATCCGTCTCTGGAAGGTAAAGTTACTGTGCGTCTGGTTATTGAGCCGAGTGGCGCTGTATCCAGGGCAACCCTGGTTTCCAGCGAATTGAGTGATGCCGCGCTTGAGAGTAAATTGATTGCTCGAATCAAGCTGATTAATTTTGGGGCTGAAGATGTTGCTCGCACCACCGTCAACTATTCTTTCGACTTCCTGCCGTTTTAGGCCTATTCAAGCCACTCTTTAAGTATCCTTAAGTCTGTTTTGCCGGCTACTGTGGCAAAATGGGCTTTTGGTGTACTTATCTGGATAAACTTATGAATTATTGCCCGCAATGCGCTAACCCTTTGCAAGAGGCGCTGATCGATGGCGGGGTTAAACCTTCCTGTCCCGATCTTGACTGTGGTTTCGTTCATTGGAACAACCCAACGCCAGTTGTAGCGATGATTGTGGAAGTACCCGGTGGTGTGGTGTTGGCACATAATGTGGGCTGGCAGCACCGCTTTTTCTCAGTGATTACCGGTTTTCTGGAAGCAGGCGAATCGCCGGAGGTATGCGCGCAACGTGAGACAAAAGAAGAACTTGGTCTTGATACTATCAGCTGCAATCTGATCGGCGCCTACGGCTTCGATAAGCAGAATCAGGTAATTATCGCCTACCACATTGAAGCGGCAGGCGAGATAGAGCTGAATGAAGAATTGGACGAATACAAAATTGTGCCGGTGGATGAATTGAAAGGCTGGGACATGGGAACAGGCCTTGCGATCAACGATTGGGTGGCATCTCGCAGGGAAAAACAATAGTGACGGAGAAGCCGATCAATCCACTGGATGTGGAAGAGTTGATGCCACCGCCAAATGATCTTTGGGCAGCAAGACGTGAATTGGCTGAAGAGTTTAGATCTTTGGCTGAATTGATGATGACCAGTTCACCCGCGCCTGAAGATCTGCGGGCAATCAGTCAGTATTTGCGTGAGCAGCGCACTGTGTTTGAGCGAAGCCCGCGAACCTTCGGCCGTATGGAATTTTATCGGCAGGAAAATCAGTCACCTTTTGTACACATTGAGATGAATCCATTGTGCGGAAATAGCAACCCTATTGCGCCTCCGCTAAACTCCTGGTTGAAAGATGGCGAAGCCTTCGGTCGAGCTAATTTGGGCTGGCAGTATGAGGGGCCGCCGGGCAGTGTGCACGGTGGTTTTGTTGCCGCTGTATTTGACGACTTTCTGGGAATGGCGCAACGCTTGACTGACCAGCCAGGTATGACCGGTACCTTGACGGTACGTTATCGCAAGCCCACACCGCTAAACACCGATCTGGAGTTACACGGTTACGTTAAAAGCAGCGAAGGCCGAAAAAATGTATTGGTTGGCACCATGCATGCCAATGGAGTTTTGACCGCGGAATGCGAAGGTCTGTTTATCGGTTTTCCGAAAGAGGCTATGCGTCAATACATTGAGCAACAACCTCGGTAGCAGCGTTCGCGCTACAGCTGGTCAAACACGTATTCGCTCATGGCAGATACGTCGATGGTTTCCAGATCCAGAAATTTGGATACGGTAGTCATCATCCTTTCCATATTCGCTTTAAATTTCGCCTGGTCACCCACCGCATCATAAAAAACTTCGGGGTTACTCATGGCGCCGGCAGGAAAGCCTTCTTCCACAATAGCCGTCCAGGGTGGCGCATCTCCGGTTAAGGGCCTGACGATTTCATTGCGAATGTATTGAAACGTCGACTGAGTTTCTATGGCGCAGGCCATGTGTTCGTTGTGCCAGATACTAAGGAATTCGTCGTAGGCTAAATCATCACGCGCTTTGACGCAGGTGACTTGTGAGAACCCCGAGGTTCGTTCACCCATTTGTGGAGCATGCAGTGTATTAATTATTGGTGTTGACTCAATGACGAGGAATGACAATAAAGACGCACTGCATTGTTGGAGTATGTCCTCCACGGGTGTGCGTGCTTGAGCCATATCAACCCAGTAAGAGACCATGGCCGCTTTGGGTAGCTCGGTCACGGTCATTGCCAGGGCGTCACCTGCCGCGGTATCTGAATCTCGCACACAAATCTTCAGACCACGAATATTCTGCTTTTGCAGCTGCTCGGCCACTGGCCCGAGCAAGTTGTCTGCAAACTGTTGAACCGAGACATCGTCAGGTCTCCAAAGCAAGGTTACGATCTTTTCCATTGTTGCTAACTCAGCCAGGGATTGCAGCCGATATGATACCGCCTAAGCCGGCAAAACATCTGCTCATTGTTAGCGTTTGTGCCTTTAAAGATTGGTCATATAGTCTCTCCGGTCACGCCGGGGTAGTGCGAAAAGTGCTATCGTAACCGCGTTTTGGCAGCATGTATTAGCAGGAGTCATGTTTGAATTTCGAATTTTCTGACGATCAAAAGATGATTCAGGATCAGGCCCGCAGTTTTCTTGCGGAGCACTCACCCTTGTCGCGCGTTCGTGAGGTTTTAGAGCGCGATTCGCTGGCTGACAACAGCTACGACCAGGATTTGTGGGTAGGTCTGCTTGAATTGGGATGGGCTGGTGTGGCGATACCTGAAAGTTACGGGGGGCTGGGCTTGGGTTATCTGGAATTGTGTGTGATTGCAGAAGAATTGGGACGGTCACTCGCTGCAGTACCTTTTTCCAGTAGCGTGTATCTGGCGGCCGAAGCAATTATGCTAGCGGGTACCAATGACCAGAAGCAAGAGTGGTTGCCCAAAATAGCCAGCGGTGAAGTGATCGCCAGCGTTGCTTTTGCTGAGAATAATGCTGGCGTAGCACTGTCTTCGCCTACTGTATCAGCGAGCTCAACCGGATTACTAAATGGCAGCAAGTTACCGGTGTGTGATGGCTGCGTTGCCGACTTGCTGGTGGTGTCCGCGGTTGATGACTACGGTAAGGCAGCTTGGTACCTGATCACCGCAGACGCCAACGGGCTGACAAAAAAATCAGTAAACTGCATTGACCCAAGCCGCTCCATGGCCAGCCTAACGTTTAATAACTCACCTGCAGAACCCATGAGCTCAGCGCGGAAAGCAGACGGCTTGCACGCCGGGCTTTTAGACCGTGCAGCGGTACTGTTTGCCTTTGAACAAGTTGGAGGCGCCCAGGCCTGCCTTGACATGGCGCGGGAATACACAACACAGCGTTATGCCTTTGGCCGACCTATAGGCTCGTTTCAAGCCTTGAAACACAAAATGGCCGACATGTTCGTCGCAATTGAACTGGCCCGTTCCAACGCTTACTACGGTGCGTGGGCTTTGTCATCAGGTGCGGAAAACTTGACCGAAGCGGCCGCAGTGGCACGCCTATCGGCAACTGATGCGTATTACGAATGCAGTAAAGAAAACATGCAGGCACATGGCGGCATGGGTTATACCTGGGAACTGGATTGTCATCTCTATTACCGACGTGCCCAGTACCTGGCCTCTTTGCTGGGGAGTCAGGCGTATTGGAAGGATCGGCTGATTGAGGAGGTGGCGTAATGGATTTTAACGACAGCCCGCAACAAGCGGAGTTTCGTCAGAAAGTCATAGCCTGGCTTGAGCAGAACGTAGACAAACAAAACACTCTAAGCAACGGTGGGATGGAGTCGGAACAGGCCTTAAGCGAGGCTAGGGAATGGCAGCGCAAAATTTTTGATGCCGGCTGGGCTTGCCAGACCTGGCCTGAAGAATATGGCGGCCGGGGTGCAAGCTCGATCGAGCAGGTAATTTGGTCGCAGGAAGTCAGCAAATACCCAACCCGTGAAGGCTTTTTTGCAATAGGCATCGGTAACTGTGGCCCGGCAGTTATGCTGTACGGCAGCGAAACCCAGAAGCAGCAGCTACTGCCTAGAATGGCCAGAGCTGACGATATCTGGTGTCAAATGTTCAGCGAACCGGGCGCCGGTTCAGACGTTGCCGGGCTTAAGACCAGAGCGGAGAAAAAAGGCGAAAAGTGGATTGTGAACGGCCAGAAAATATGGACTTCGCAAGCTCAGTATGCGGACTACGGGGTGCTTCTGACGCGTACCGACCCAAGTCTTGCCAAACACAAAGGGCTGACCATGTTCTTCGTAGACATGAAACAACCTGGTGTGGAAGTACGACCGATCAAGCAAGCCGACGGTGGCCAGGCTTTTAATGAAGTGTTTTTTACCGATGTAGAAATACCGGACGAACAACGCCTTGGTGACGTCAACGGAGGTTGGGGGGTAGCGCTTACCGTTCTGATGAATGAGCGCTTGGCCATTGCCGGGGTGGCACCGAATGGCTGGCCTGAGTATTGGGATATGATTCGCAAGCTGCAACTGAATGGCAAACCCGCATTGCAAGACGATGAAGTACGCCGTAAAACAGCCGAGTGGTACGTCACGAATGCGGGGCTGAAAAATGCCCAGGCGCGCATGCTGTCGGCTGTCGCCAAAGGCGGTGTACCGGGTGCTGAAGCGTCGCTGGGGAAATTGGTCGGTGCGCCAATGTGTCAGGATATCAGCCGCTACGCGCTGGATTTGTTTGCGCAATCCGGAGCCTGCACTGAGGAAGAACTGACCTTGATGAACGCACAGTTTCAGAAAGCGTATTTATACGCACCGGGATTACGGGTTGCCGGTGGTACTGATGAAGTGATGCGTAATATTATTGCAGAACAGGTATTGGGGCTGCCACCGGATGTGCGAGTTGACAAAGGTGTGCCATTCAATGAAATTCAAGCTGGTAACCAGGGGACGAAATGAGTCAGGAGTTTAAGAAGTACGAGTGTGTGATCTGCGGATACATCTATGATGAAGCGGAAGGCTGGCCGGATGATGGCATAGCACCGGGCACCAAGTGGGAAGATGTACCGGAAGACTGGGAATGCCCGGATTGCGGTATCAGCAAATTTGACTTCGACTTGATGGAGTCGTGAACATGCAACGATTTGCGGGTAAAACGGTTCTTGTCAGTGGGGCTGCGTCGGGTATTGGTGAAGCCACTGCAAATAGAATTGGCGAAGAGGGAGGCAGCTTGTTTCTGCTGGATATGCAGGAAGAAGCGCTAGCGTCAGTAGCTGCGGGATTAAAAGATCGAGGCGTTCAAGTTGCTTACACTGTTTGCGATGTTTCTGATGAGCAGGATGTGAACCGCGCTATGTCAGCGTGTATCGATCAGTACGGCAAACTTGACGTGCTATGCAATATCGCCGGCATTCTGCGTTTTGATAATTTTCATGAGCTCAGCTTTGATGCCTGGAAGAAAATTATTGATGTGAACCTCAGTGGTGTTTTTCTGATGTGTCGTGCGGGCATACCGCATTTGCTGGCCAGTGGTGGCAATATTGTCAACGCCGCATCTACCGCCGGCATTACAGGTCTTGCCTACGGCGTGCCGTATTCAGCGTCCAAAGGTGGGGTTGCCGCCATGACTCGCTCTATTGCAGTGGAGTATGCCAAGCAGGGCATTCGGGCGAATTGTGTGTCGCCAGCCGATATTAAGTCGGGTATGACCGCGGCACCTAAATTTCCTGAGGGTGCAGACATGAGCTTGCTGATGCGCTCAAGCTCACTTTCCGGTGTACAAGGCCCGGAAGTTATTGCGAATGTGATTGCTTTGTTAGGATCGGAAGACGGTTCCCATATCAACGGTGAGAATATACGGGTAGATGGCGCTGCATTGTCATAGTGGCGCTGTCTTGTCATAAGCATAAGCAGGTCGCCATTTAGCCCGGTAAGCTGCAATCAAACTGCTTTCGTAACGTCTTTAGGAAGTTTAAACGGTAAAGACATTACTATTCTGGCACCCGCTGAAGAGGGTTCCGCGTGTATCTCGCCATGCATTCGCGAAACAAGTTGCCTGCAAATTGCCAGCCCCATGCCTAAGCCGCCTTCGCGACTGCTTGCTGCCTGAGAGAATGGGTCGAACACAGATTGGAGATATTCCTCTTCAATGCCTTTTCCACAGTCCTGGATGATGAATTTGATCATACTTGTGTCTATGGAAAGCTTCTCAGGCACAACCATTAATTGAATCGTACCGTCGCTACTGAACTTGATTGCATTGTCTAGCAGTTGTTTCAAGATCAAGCACAACCTGGACTCGTCGCCAATCAGCAGCGCTGGTAACTCGTCACTTAAATCAATCGACAAGCGCAGGCTTTTTTCGCGCAATTGCGGAAGATAATTTGTTTGCATCTGCTTGCCGATATCAGCCAGGGCAATCAGGTCACCAGGCTCGTCCGCTGACAGGCTTTGTGCTTCTGTAAATCCGAGTAAGGTATTCACCAATTCCAGCATATGTTCAGCCGATATATTGGCCGATAGTGCGTACTCCTCGATTTCAGGACCTATTTCTTCCAATCGCAACAACTCAAGCGAACCAAGAATACCATTCAGAGGAGTACGTAGTTCATGACTGACTTTAGCGAGGAACTCGTCTTTCAAGGCGTCACTGCGTTCGAGCTGGGCAAGGCCGAGACTAAGCTCTCGATTACCCGCGTGCAAATCTTCGCGAGCGCGTTCAGCAATGAGAGACTTTTCTTCCCGAACTGCTTTTATCTTCTCGCCCAGCGCCAGCGCCAACAGCAAGGCCTCCAGTGCTGACCCGTATTTCGCCGCATTAGCCGTGAATGCGTTGGGTGGCAACACACCGGTAGATACCAACATGAAGATGGTGGAACCGATCAGCAAGCAGGTCCATCCCAGCAAAAAGTACTTGGCACCAGGATAACGTTTGACCGTGGCAAGCGCGCCTGTCCAAATAAGTGCAATGGAAAGAACAAACGTCAGCACGTTGCCAAAGCCCAGCGATAACTGATAACTGGTGACAAAGCTGAATAGCATCAACAGTGCGCAAAACACCGCCACCATCTTCAGAAGCCGGTCGGTCCACGCACTGTGAGTATACGTCTCCAGAAAATGACGTGTGAAAAAAATTGCGAACAAAGACGAGGCACCCATAAAAAATGGAATGCTGATGTTTGACCACGCGGTGGCAGCGGGCCATAAATAAAGTGAGCCCAAGCCAGCTATGGAAAGCTGCAGAAACGCGAATGAGCTGATGTACAACACGTAGTGTAAGTAGCTTCGCTCTCGCAGAGAGAAAAACAGCAGCAAATTGTAGGCCGCCATCATCAACAAAACGCCCAGGTATATGCCAAAGCCCAATTGCGAGCGGCTTCGTTGCTCAAAAATCGCGGCTGGCGCCCATATAGTTATGGGTATTTGCAGCGAACTATTTGTTTTTACCCTAAGGTAAACTTCCTGCGCCTGGTTAGGCGGGAAACGCAGATAAAAGGCATGATTCAGATTCGGTGAGTTACGCACCGATTGCGGTCTTCGATCGCCGGATTGCAAATGACTGAGGCTGTCGTGTGCCTGGTAATACAAATCCACGTAATCCAGAGCAGCGTAGGCGATTTCCAAAATCCAGTCGTGACTTCGTTCGCGCTCTGCTTCCGGTAAGCGGTAAAATAAAGTCATTTTGAACCAGAATGCGGAGTCTGAATAACCGCCGGAAAATTGCTTAGGCGCTACCTTGCTGAAGCGCTGTTCGGGCAGATTCATCACTTCGTCGATGGTCAGATTTCCAGAGGGGTCCTCCAGATAAATCGCGTGTTGCAACGCCTTGTATTGGCTTGCGGATTGTTCCAGCGTCAACGGTGCTGCGTGCACTAATATCGGCAACAGGAACAGCCAGGAGCCTAAGATTTGTAGCACACGCATAGCCACATACTATAGCATGCGCGTCACGTCCGGCCATTCAGGGATAAACGGGACTGGTTCATAATTTGTTCAGCATGAGTGTGATCAAATTGGCAAAATACTGTCTAAACCGGCTGTGCATAAAACAAACTGAAGCAATCGGATATAGTTTATATATTGACCAACCGGATGCAGCCCATACACCTGGCATGTCATACCACAACAAGGAAATGTTCGCGACAGCAGGGGATTTACATGCGACATAAAGTGCAACACATACTGATCGGGCTAATGGTGCTGTTTGCGCCTTCATTGCAGGCTTTGCCTGACTCGCTTCATTTAAACGGCCATGACTACGAGTTGATTCTGGAGCAAAACACCCGATTGCACAGTAAGTTACGCGGCGACAGCGGTGGTCAGCACTATACAGGCCATTTACCAGCCGTTGACGGCAGCTGGGTGCGCTTGTCGCAAATTGATGGCAGCTGGAGTGGCCTGGCCTCAATGGCAGGTGAGACTTACACAATTTCCGGTGACGCTCTTCGCGCGCAAGCCCAGTTCAATGCCGATGTTGCGGCCAACGTCAGCAGCAATTCAGTGCTGGCCAGCCCGGTAGCGGATATGCCACACAAAGGCTGTGCAACCAGAGAGCCTCATGCCGCTCACAGCGTATTCGACGACGCCACTCCCGCTAGCGCTCACTCGGTGTTTGCCGAGCCCGTTAAGCTGCAAGCCGACTTTTCAGAATTGTGCGCGAATCTGGTGGACGGCGTTTGTATGCTCGCTGAAATTGAATTTGTGTTCGACCAGCAATTTCAAAGCCAGCTCAGCGACCCACAGGCCACAGCAACCGCCATTGTTAACATGGTGGAAGGTTATTACGACGAAGCCTTTGATATTGTGTTTGACGTAATCACCATGGAATTCCTAAGCAGCGAAGTATTCACCACCTCAACCGACGCCGACGTGCTTCTGGGTGGAACTGACGCCATGCACCCGGTTGAAGACCCGCTCTCCATTCGTGCGCTGAGCAGCAACAACCAACTCGCTTTTGAACAAAGCCGAACAGCCTTGATGCATCTTATAACCGGCCGTAACTTTGATGGTGGAACAGCCGGCATTGCTTTTACTGACGTGCTTTGCAATGGCAACGGCTTTGCATCAGGCACGTCCCAGTTACTAGGCGTGGGTTCAAACCCGGCGTCCATCACAGCACTAATTGCTGCCCACGAAATTGGCCACAACTTTGGCGCGAACCACGACGGTGTAGACAACAGCTGTGCCAATGGTTTCCTGATGGAACCCTCGCTAAGTCCATCCACTTCAGGGTTTTCAAGTTGCAGCTTCACAGAAGTCGAATCCTCAATCGACTCCATAGGCTCATTAGGGCAGTGCTTTAACTTCCCCGTGGATACCGCGATTGCAGCAGATGCCGGCAATCCGTCCAGCGCAGACATGGGCAGTCAGTTTGCGTCCAGTTTTTCGCTGAGCACCGAAATTGCCTCGCAATCCATACCCCAGCTACTTGTACAGGGCTCTATTTCTGCGGGAGAAGGTAATTTCGTATCAGCCACTCTGAATGGTGCTGCGTGTATGGTGGCAGGAAACACCTACAGCTGCACCCTGAGCAGCCCCGGTGCTAGCGCCAATTTGCAAGTAACCGCTGTAGGCAATGCAGAAAACGTCAGCTTTCAGCACACCGTAAGCGCTGACGGCAGCAGCGATCTATCGGAGACTGATCTATCCAACAATACGGTTACACAAGCCTTAACATTTGCTGCAGTTGAACCTACTCCTGAGCCTGAGCCCGAGCCCGAGCCAACTCCAGAGCCTACCCCTGAACCCACTGAGCCAGCGCCCACACAAAACCAGCAACAAGCAGCCGCTTCTGACGGCGGTGGTGGCGGTGGCTCTGTTGGCCTCATGACTCTGCTAATGCTGCTGCTACTCACAATACGTCGCGGCGCATTAGCGATGTGTTCAGTCGCATTGTTATCCGCCTGTCAGGCAAGCACCACACATTCAGCATCCAAAGAAAACACATTTAGTACGCTTCCTGCACAATACAGTGTGGTGCAGCAAAAAAATTGTTATTGCACACCAGAGACTATTCGCCCGATCAAGGTTTGGGTGAGTAATGGTGAGATTAACCGGGCTGTTTATGAGGATGATGGTAGCGCTGTGCCACAGCAAGTAAGCGAGCACCTTAAGTCTGTCGAACAATGGCAGCGTGATGTAGACACCTGGAAAAGCCGCGATCCGCACAAGCTGGAGTTGGCTTTTTACGAGGGCACAGAGCTACTCAAAAAAATTGATTTCGATCCCAGCAATATGAAGTCGGACGATGAGTTCACGGTAGAATTTAGGGATTATCAAAGAACTTAGGTGCCGAGCTTCGGCATTGCGTGAGGTATGCCAACCTAATCGAATAGCACTAAGGCTGTCGCGAATACATCTGCTGGCGGGACCGTTGAAAAGAGGGGCCTTTTCAACGAGCCCCCATGGATGGGTTTACGGCGCGTCCCGCCAGCAGATGTATTTGCGACTGCCGTTCCAACTACTTTAGCGCCAGCAAATACGATAAGCGAAAACTATAACGAAATTGGAAATCACCGATTCTCAAGCCGCACCCCAAATCTCTCAGTATAAAACCGATACCGCTCATAAAGCGCAGCACTGTCCAATCCAAAATCTTCCTTAAGATCGTACTCAATCTGCCCATACTTCCCACGCGGATTATCTCGCATATATCCCTGCATTGCCCCCATGATTTCCGGCGTCATTGAATGCCCCGCACGATCATAAATGCGCTCAACGGTCGCAATATCATCCGCCATAAACTCATGAAACAGAACCTGGCTGGTGCGCGCCCCTGGCAAACAACTTACTCCATCGACACACCCCTGCAACATTCGCTGCACACGATCCACCCAATAGTTGGCTATATCAACGGGACGCACAGGATCTCGACTTAGACGAGCAGAGTAACTCAGCATCGTTAGCAAAGAGACAGTTACCGACACCGGGTCTCGATGAGTTAGAACAAAGCTCGCATCCGGGAACACCTCCACTAACTGCGGTAGCTGCTCCAGGTGCTGTGGCGATTTTAGAATCCAGCGCGTGGGCCCTCGCAACCACTGTAGCGCCTTCAAACAACGCTTCAAAAACTGGTAGTGCTGTGTTTGTTCATGACGTACAAAATAATCCCGCCATTCAGGCATCAGAGCGTAGTTCTCGAACAACATCATCGAGAAATCCAGACCCATGAGTTCAATCTCCTCATGCGTGTGCTCTGGTGACATATCATGCATATTCTTGAACAATGGCATGATCATATCCTGAACCGACAATTGCTCCCGACACTGCAAAACCCTTGGGTCATCAGGGTCAAACTTGCATGGTTGCGCATTGGCTGGAAACGGCTCAATTGATTCCCAGTAAGGCAGTGAACGCAGACGTTCGTCCACAGAAATCAAATTAAGCAAGTGCGTTGTGCCGCTGCGGGGCAGGCCGGCAATCACAATGGGTTGCTTGATTTCAATTTGCTCGATTTCGGGGTGTTTCTGGTAGAGATCTTCAAGCTGACTGCGCTGAGCCGCATATCTCACCATAATATGGAAATTGTTTTGCCTGCCAAAAGGCGACAGATCAGAGTCCGCCTCCATTGCCGCAAGCAAAACGCCCATCCTCTCCAGATAACCTGGGTCCTCGTAAGCAGTAAGGCCGGTTTGAGCTTCAGCAGCGCGAAGCACGGAGCTTACACTCAAATCAACCGGAGTTTGTGCAGCCGCCTCGAAAAGATCCAGCACAAAATCAGGCAATTCGGGGGCTCTCAAGTCGTGGATCCGTAGTGAAGGAGGTCGTTTGCTCATCGTTGCTGTACTCAATATTGCCGGTAGCAATGAGGCTAAATGAAAAAGCGTCGGTAAGAAATTAGGCTTTGGCAATTATTCTGGCGATCCAGTGAATTTAGGCAGCGTATAATGGTCGTATAACTAGTTGTAGGCCGATGGAGCACCCAGTGTCGCTGAATACACTGATAGTCAGTAATGTAGGCATTCTCAGGCAAGCCATTGAATTGCTGGATAAATTAAGTGAGAAGCAGTATTGCCACAGCGATGTGTGCGGTGCTCCAAGCTCGGTTGGCAAACATATGCGCCATATTATTGAGCATTATCAAAGCTTTCTTTCCGGACTGGACGCTGGCCTGGTCAATTACAATACCCGGCCCCGCTGTGCCGAAGCTGAAACAAGCCGCGAGTTTGCGAACCGGGCTGTTCAGCAAGTAATAGAACAGCTGGAGCGCATGGACACGCCAGCGCTGGATCTTGATCAGCTGCTGGACGTGTACCTGCAAACCACTGTCTGCGGTGATTCCGAGCCGCCAGTACGTTCCACGCTTGCCCGCGAATTTGTATTTTTACATGGCCACGCCGTGCATCATTTTGCTCAACTGGCAGCACAGCTGCAGTTGATGGGCTCAGGGATTGATGCCGGCCAGCTGGGCAAGGCACCGTCTACCATAGAGTATGAAGCGAAATTATTGGCGGAAAGTGGCCGTATACAAGCCAAGAGAGTGGCGGGATGAACACTAGTGATGGTGTGCAAACACTGAGCGCTGATGCCAGCAAATCAGTGTCACAGACACCTGCGCCTTCCGATTATGCGATACAAGCAGGCAGGTTTGAGGTGCGCTTTGCCAATAGTCACAGCGAGTTGCAAGGTGCGCAGGCGCTGCGTTACCAAACACTGTTTGTGGAGCACGGCGGTCGCGTTACAGAGAACATGTTAAAGACCGGCCGCGAAGAAGACCCATTGGATGATGTGGCGCACCACGTTATCGTTATTGACAGAGAGCAGGAAAATCATCCTGTTGTTGGCACCTTACGTCTGCTGAGTAGCTTGGCTCTGTCAGCCGATCAACGGTTTTATACCGAGCAGGCGTATAACATTGACTGTCTGCGAACCCGCTATAACAAACTTCTGGAGCTCAGTCGTTTTTGTATCGAGCCGGAAGGGCGCAGCGGTGCAATTTTAAAATTGATATGGAAGTTCACTTTGCAGTTTATTATTGCTGAGCGTTTTGATCTTATGCTTGGTTGTGCCAGCTTCCCTGGTACAGACGCCACCAAGCACCAATCTATATTGTCTTATCTTTACCAGAATAATTTGGCTCCAGTGGAATTGCGCGCATCAGCGACCGCCAGTAATAGCATACGCATCGACAGCTTTCTAAGCGAAAATGCTGATTGGAAAGACGCAATGCGATCTGTGCCTACCTTATTACGCGGTTATCTTAAAATGGGTGCAAAGATAACGGATACAGCAATAATTGACCCCGTGTTCAACACCGTATTCGTTGGTATTTATGTTGATGCCAGGGATATGGTCATGCAAAATAACGGACTCGCCCAAAATAGTTGATCCCAGTGTATAAACTGTTCATGCCCATACGCAAGATGGTGGCCTTCCTGTTGCTGATTGTGTGGGGTGTGATAATGGTAGTTACGTTTTTTGTGGCAAAAATGCTGCGTTATTCCGGCCTCGACAAGATTCCCAGACTGTTTCACAGAGGGTGTTGCATAATCTTTGGTATTCGTGTTCAGGTGCACGGCGAACTGTGTACACGCCAACCTTGCTTATACGTTGGAAATCACATTTCGTATCTGGATGTATTTGTATTGGGCGGCATTGTGCCGGGCTTCTTTATTGCCAAGTCTGATGTGGCAAATTGGCCAATTTTAGGGAGCCTGGCGCGACTGCAGAACACCTTGTTTTTTGAACGAGACAGGCGTCGCGCCGTAGTTCAGATCGCGATTATGAAAGAGCACTTGCGTGAAGGTGGAAACCTGATTTTGTTCCCGGAAGGTACCAGCACTTATGGGACATCAGTAAAGCGATTTAAATCCAGCCTGTTCCAGGCGGCAGAGATTGATGAGCATGAAGTATCCATTCAACCGATGACGGTGTCATACACAAGGTGCCGCGGTAAACCCATGAGCGCAGAATTTCGCGATTACTTCGCATGGTATGACACCATGCCATTCTTTAGCCATTTTCTCGGTGCGCTAGGAGCTCCTACCGTAACTGCAGAAATCTATTTCGCTGAGCCGGTGCTGGTCACAGATTTCGAATCTCGAAAAGCCTGTGCAGCTCATTGTTGGAGCGAGAGTCAGAGACTACTCATTGAGAGTTTGCGAGAAGGCGATGAGGTGCGGCGAGAAACGCATTCTAATTCAGAGTTCGCCGTATAGCCGGGTTCAAAGTGCCCAAAGTGAACGAATAGTTACGCGATTACGACAGTCAACTGGACCTGACTGCGGGGAAAGCCGACAATAGTGACCCGTAGTGCAAATAACAACGAACTTCATGGATCTATTCAATAATATTCTACTCACGCTGGACGGCTTGCTTGGTGGCGCATTCTGGTTTCCTTATTTGCTGTTAGGTACCGGTCTGTTTTTTACGATTTACCTTGGCGTGCCCCAGGTTCGCTATTTCGGGCGCGCTTGGCGTGTGTTGCGAGGCGACAAGGATGCGCAGGGCGCAGAGGGTGATACCAGTCATTATCAGGCCTTAACCACGGCCTTGTCAGGAACTGTCGGCACCGGCAATATTGGCGGAGTTGGCTTAGCCATATTTTTAGGCGGCCCCGCCGCTTTGTTCTGGATGTGGGCAACTGCGTTCTTTGGCATGACCACCAAGTTTGTTGAAGTCTCCCTGTCACACAAATATCGTGAGAAAACAGCTGACGGTACAATGGCTGGCGGCCCAATGTACTTTATGGATAAAGGCTTAGGCTTCAAACCCATCGCCGTTTTGTTTGCGTTGGCAACGGTGCTTAGCTCATTTGGTTCCGGCAGCCTACCGCAGATAAACAATATTGCCCAGGCAATGAACGCAACTTTTGGCATTGACCCTATGGTCACAGGTGCTGTAGCCGCGGTCTGTTTGGCCCTGGTGATTATTGGCGGCATTCGCAGAATCGCGGTATTCACGGCGAGTATTGTCCCAACCATGGCTGTGTTGTATTTGATCGGCGCCTTAGGTGTCATTCTCGCTAATCTGGAAAACATAATCCCTTCGTTTGCTGCGGTGTTCAAAGATGCGTTTACCGGATCAGCGGCAACTGGTGGGTTTCTTGGCGCAACGTTTGCGTATGTGTTCAATCGTGGCGTCAACCGAGGCTTGTATTCCAATGAGGCAGGGCAGGGTTCTGCACCCATCGCTCATGCGTCCGCACGTACTACCGAGCCTGTATCTGAAGGTTTGGTGTCACTGCTGGAACCATTTATAGACACAATAATTATCTGCACCATCACAGGGCTGGTTATTCTGTCTTCCGGCGTCTGGACGGAGAAATTCGAAAACACTTTTCAACGTACTGACATGGTTATTGTGAAAGGTCACTTTGTGGAAGACTCCACCGAGGACCGCGATAGGCTATTTCGCTACCTCTCTGCGCTTGATGAACACGGCGTTGAACCCTATACGGGTTCTGTAACGGTTCAAGATGGAACGATTCAAAGCGCAGACGTGAGCGTGATCCATGCGCGTTCTATTGCGGAAAATGTTCGATTCAAAGCCGTGGACTCTGGAACAGGCGAATTAGTGCATTACAGCGGCGAGCTGCAACTGGATGAAGGCAAGCTCGCTGATAGCAAAATTGTTGTACAAGGGCGATCGCTGATTCATTCAGCGGCGCTTACCACTGAGGCATTTACGCGCGGTTTCTTTGGTGACTTTGGCAAGTATATTGTAGCGATTGGGCTTATGTTATTTGCTTTCTCAACCTCTGTTTCCTGGTCTTACTATGGCGATAGGGCTATCAATTATTTGGTAGGTCAGCGTGGCGTATTACCTTATAGAATTGTATTTGTGATTGCTTTCTTCTTTGCTGCTTTTTCTGACACCAGCTTGATCTGGAACATCGCGACCGTGACAGTAGTGCTAATGACAATCCCTAACGTTATTTGTATTTTACTGATGCGTAAGGAAGTAAAAGAAATGGTGGATTCCTACATCGAGAGACACTAATTGGCTAAGGGAAACGATAATACTGACTTGCGTGACGTTCGCCGCGAATATAAGGGTGAATCACTACGTAAGAGCGAGATGAACGATGACCCAGTAGTGGAGTTTGCCCAGTGGCTGTCATTGGCAGCTGAATATCATCCGGTGGATTCAACGGCAATGGTTCTCGCAACCGCTGCGCCAGATGGCCAGCCTTCTATGCGCACAGTTTTGCTAAAGCACTTCGATCAGCAGGGCTTTAGTTGGTATACAAATTCGTCTAGCGAGAAAGGCAGCCAGTTAGAGCTTAATCCCAAAGCCGCTCTGCAATTCTACTGGTCGGCAATGAGTCGTCAGATTCGAATATCAGGTACGGTTACACAACTGCCGCGAGCAATGGCGGAGGAATATTTCTATTCCAGGCCGGAAGGGGCGCGATTTTCGGCGGCTGCATCGCGGCAGAGCACAGTGGTTCAAACCCGGGAAGAACTCGAAAGCACGGTTGAGAATCTTCACAAGAAGTACAGTGACGGCAATGTGCCGTGTCCTGAAGACTGGTGTGGATATTGCCTGCTGCCGGTCAAAATAGAATTTTGGCAAGGCCGGGAAAATCGGCTGCATGATCGAATTGTGTATCAACGAGACGGCAACTACTGGGCTAAGCAGCGCTTGGCGCCCTAGCCGATTTCAGCGGCGAGAAACTCCATCGTGCGATTGTGTTCGTTATTGCCAAGATCAACTAATGCGGCGTTGAAATCAGTTACGCCGGCATCTTTAAGGCTTTGCAATTGCAGTCTCACAGAAGCTTCGTCTCCCAATATAGCCACGTCCGCAGGACCATTCGCTCCTTCTCTATCCAGCATCGCCCGGTAAGAGGGCAATTCACCATACATCTTGAGCTGTTCACCGATTTGGGCTTTTGCGCCATCAATGTCTGACGTTAATGCGATAGGCAGTCCGCAAACTACACGAGCCTGCGGCTTGCCAGCCTGGTCGGCGGCGGCATTAATGCTGGGTGCTATATGCTCAGCAATGGTTTTTGTGCCAGTCATCCAGGTGATGGTGCCGTCGGCCATGGTGCCGGCGAGCTTGAGCATTGCGGGTCCGAGAGCGGCAACAATCAACGGCACGCTTTTCGCGCCATCGACTCTTATGCCCACGTGGGCTGTGTATTGCTCACCTACAAAACTGGCTGATTCGCAGCGCAGTAACGGGGCGAGAATGGACAGATATTCGCGCATATGCCGCGCAGGTTTGTCATACGACATACCCAACATATCCTCAATCACCAATTTGTGAGACAAGCCAATACCTAGGGAAAAACGATTATTACTGGCAGCCGCTGCCGTCAAGGCCTGTTGGGCAATAGCGGTTGGATGACGCGGGTAAGTGGGCGTTACTGCCGTGCCCAGTTCTATGCGCTCTGTTTCCCAGCCAGCGATGGACAAGGTGTTGATTGCGTCAGGGCCAAATATGTTGGCCATCCAGACTGAATCAAAACCCATATTTTCTGCGTTTTTGGTGAATTCTACGAGATCTGCAACACCGCTTCCGAATGCGCTGGTCGCACCTGCCATTATGCCAACTTTCATACTCAAATCTCTTCATCAGACGGTAGCTATTGACATCCATTGTGCCATAAGTATGCTGGCATCGCTAGCAGATGACGTGCCCGGTGGTATGCCAGAAACATTATCTACTAGCACGTCAGCCGCCGCGCCACAGCGACTTGCTGATGTTTTCTTTTTCATAGGCAGGAGAGTTTCTTGGATACCAATTTCTCGGCAGAGGACCTTGCGTTCAGGCAGCAAGTAGAACAGTTTTACGATGAAAATTTTAATGACGAGTTGGTCAGTCGCCTGCTGGACAGAAAGCAGTTTAAAACAGCGATTATAGATTGGCAGCAGCGCCTGTATCGCCAGGGCTGGATTGCACCCGGTTGGCCCCAGGAGTTTGGTGGCACAGGTTGGACCTTGACCCAGAAATTCATCTTCGAAGACGTACGCGCATCACGCGGTGCGCCAGATGTTATTCCATTCGGTCTGGTCATGGTTGGACCGGTGATATACACCTTTGGTAATGACGAGCAAAAAGAGCGGTTCTTACCACGAATACTGAAAAGTGAAGATTGGTGGTGTCAGGGCTACTCGGAACCGGGTGCAGGGTCCGACCTTGCTGCCTTGCAAACTCGCGCTGAGCGTGATGGTGAAGACTACGTGGTAAACGGCGCGAAAATCTGGACTACTTACGCGCAATACGCGGATTGGATTTTCTGCCTGGTTAGAACAAGCAATGAAGGCAAGAAGCAGCAAGGTATTTCATTCTTGCTGATTGACATGAAAACGCCGGGAATCACGGTTAACCCTATCCCCACCATTGATGGTATGCACTCCTTAAACGAAGTGCAATTCGACAACGTGCGAGTTCCCGTCGCCAATTTGATTGGTGAAGAGAACAAGGGTTGGACGTATGCGAAGGCTCTGTTAGAACATGAAAGAACCTCTATTGCTGGTGTGGGTGATTCCAAGAAGAAAATAGCAACGATTCGCGAACAAGCGGGTCGTGAGCAGTCAAATGGCGCGCCGTTGATTGACGACCCAATGTTCAGCTCTCGCATTGCGGCTATAGAAATCGACTTGATGGCGCTGGAATACCTGGAGCTCAGATCGTTGGCTTCTGCGGCCGATGGCAAAGGACCTGGTACTGAATCATCATTACTGAAACTGCGGGGCACCGAAATTCGCCAGGCGCTGGACGAGCTGCATATGGACCTTGCCGGTTACTACTCGGGAACTGAGCTTGGGGAGCAAATCACCAACGAAGTTGGTCATGACTTTGCCGACAGCGCGCGCAATTCCTTTATGTACGGACGAGCCGCCACAATATTTGGTGGTTCAAACGAAGTGCAACGAAATATCACTGCCAAGTATGTATTGGGGCTGTAGACATGGATTTTAAATTAACTGACGAACAGAATATTCTCAAAGACAGCGTTACAAAATTTGTAGCTGATAACTATGAGCTTGAATCCCGCCGCAAATACCTGCAAGAGGAGCATGCTTTTAGCGCGGAAAATTGGCAGCAGTTTGCGGAACTTGGTTGGCTGTCAGTGCCATTCAGCGAAGAGCTGGGCGGATTCGGTGGCAGCGCCGTTGACCTGATGGTTTTGCTTGAAGAGATGGGCAAAGGACTTGTTGTTGAGCCATATCTAGCGACTGTTTTACTCTTTGGTGGAGCGCTTGCTGAAGGAGCGAACAAAGAACTGCAGCAAAGCCTAATACCGGAAATTATCGATGGCAGTGTGCAGGGTGCGCTAGCTTATCATGAAAGAGACAGTCGCTACTGCATGTTTGATGTGTCAACCAGCGCAGAGAAAAGCGCTGATGGTTTCGTCTTGAACGGAGAGAAAACGGTTGTTTATAACGGTATGGCCGCTGATAAACTGATTGTTTCTGCTAGAACATCGGGTGAACGGCGCGATGAAAGTGGCGTTAGTCTGTTTCTGGTGGACGCCTCTGCAGAGGGCTTAACACGTACTGGCTATACCATGATGGATGGTCAGCGAGTTGCCAATGTAAGCTTGTCGAATGTTTCCGTGAGCGCTGATCAACTGGTCAGTGAGCTTGATGCCGGTCTTGCCGTTCTGGATGCTTTGAGCACCAATGCCCTGGTGGCGCTGGCCGCCGAGGCGCAGGGACTGATGCAAGTGCTTTACGAATCAACTGTTGAATACAGCAAGACTCGAGAGCAATTCTCTGTACCCATTGGCTCCTTCCAGGTTTTGCAGCACCGCATGGTGGATATGTTTGGCGCTTGCGAATTGCACCGGTCCCTGCTTTATCGAGCGGTTTGTTCAATTGATGAGGATGACGTAAACAAGGACGCTTTAGACGTTGCTAAAAATATGCACGCGTTGAAAACCACGGTGGGCCGGGCAGGCAAGCAAATCGGTGCTGAGGCCATTCAGATCCATGGTGGCATGGGCATGACTGATGAATTGGCCATTGGGCATTATGTGAAGCGTTTGATGATGATAAATACTTGTCTGGGCGACGCAGATCACCACCAGCGGCTGTTCGCTGAATTGGCCAGCACTTAGTTGGTATAATCAGGTTCACCCCAACCGCGCGAGGAGAATGCGATGAGTGCCGATCGATTTGCTGGGAAGGTCGCGTTAATCACAGGTGCCGCATCTGGTATCGGTCAGGAAACCGCTATTTTACTGGCGTCACAAGGTGCCGATGTATACCTTGCCGACATCAATCAAGCGGGCTTGATTGACACCAAGCAGCGTATTGAAGAGCAAAAAGGCAGCTGCGATTCCACTGTATTTAACGCGATGGAAGAAACAGATTGTGTCCGCATAGTGTCCGAATGCGTTCAGCGCTTCGGTAAACTGGACATTCTCGGCAACATTGCCGGTATTGTGAGCATGTACCACCTTGCTGAAATTACGTCAGATATCTGGGACCGTTTTATGCGCATTAATCTAAATGCGCCCATGTATTTGTGCCGTGAGGCCATGCCACATTTATTGGAAACCGAGGGGTGTATAGTAAACATCTCATCAACCGCCGGTGTTGGCGGACAAGCGTACAATACGCCTTATGTGGCAAGCAAGCATGGACTTCTGGGTTTAACCAAAAGCCTAGCATTGGAGTTTGCCAAGCGTAACGTTAGAGTTAACGCAATATGCCCTGGTGGCGTCACCACACCACTTAACGACACCATTCGATGGCCAGAGAATATCGATGAAGCACTGGTACAACGGTTGTTTCCGGAGATGGATAGAATGGCGACACCGCAGCAGATTGCAGCTATTTTTGCGTTTTTGTGTTCAGAAGATGCACAGTTCGTCACTGGCGCCGGATGGCTCGTTGATGGTGGTCAAACAATTTAACGGAGTTGCCCTTAACAACAGGATATGAGTATGAGTCATCGAAAACGCATTGCACTGTCTTTGCCAGCCCCAACCGGGTCAGTTGCCGACACTATCGCCATGGCGCAACAGGCCGAGGCCATGGGCTATGACGACTTGTGGTTGGCCGATGCAGGCGGGCTGGACGCGCTGACGCTGGTGCCCATGCTATTGGAAAAAACTGAAAAGGTACGCGTAGGAATTGCCGTGGTTCCTGCTTACACACGTACGCCGGCCGTTCTTGCCAGCACTTTTGCGGTGATCGAACAGGCTTATCCAGGCCGGTTTGTGCCTGGCCTGGGAACGTCCAGCCAGACCATTATCGAACGTTGGCATGGACTCGCATTGGAAAAACCACTGACACGCATGAAAGAAACTGTTGCTTTGCTAAGATCGATGATGGCCGGTGAGAAAACCGCGTTTGACGGCGAGACACTGCGCAGTAAGGGCTATGTTCAGCTTCCCACTGAACCGCAGATGCCAATATACCTGGCAGGTTTGCGATCAAAAATGGTAGAAGCGGCCGCTGAAGTATCAGACGGTGTCATTCTGAATCTATTCCCACAGAGTGCTTTGCCTCGAATTATTGAGCACGTTGGTATAGGTGCCGAGCGTGGTGGAAAAAAGCTTGAAGACGTTGAAGTGGTATGCCGTCATATGATGGTGGTCACTGATGATAAAGACATGGCGCGCATGGCGTTTCGTGGTGCTTTCGTGAGCTACTACGCCACACCGGTGTACAACAAATTTCTGGAGTGGTGTGGTTTTGCTGATGCCGCTGCAGAAATTCGGGAAGGTTGGGCGGCAAAAGACCGTGAGCGCACCGCGGCGGCGCTGCCCGACGAGTTGGTCGATGAAATTGCGATTATTGGTACTGCTGATGAATGCAGGGAACAGATCAAGCAATACGCAGATGGCGGAATCCATACCAATATTGTTTCGTGCATTTATCCGACGCCGGAAGTAATGGAGGCTACCTTTGGTGCCTTTTCCAAAGACAAATTCAGCTTTTGAGTCACGCCATGTATAGATTGATTACGAATAGTATTGGCACCTTACTCTTGTGCGCGGTGTTTTCTACAGAAGTTAATGCTGATGCTCTCAAAATGGTAAAGCCAGAGTCGGTAGGCGTTTCCAGTGTGGCGCTAAATCGTATTAACCAGTTTACCAGAGAGAATATTGACTCAGGCAAGCATGTAGGTTTTGTGTCTATGGTGGCACGCCACGGTAAGATCGTGCATTTCGAAGCCAGTGGAAAAATGGGCTTGGACAACGATGCGCCGATCAGAAAAGACACGCTGTTTCGTATCTATTCGATGACCAAACCGGTTACAACCGTGGCCGCAATGATGCTGTACGAAGAAGGGCGCTTCCAGCTTTCGGATCCAATCTCCAAATACATGCCGGAATTCAAAGATCTCCAGGTGTTTAATGAAAACGGTATGCAACCGGCGCAAAGCGAGATTACTGTCGAGCAGCTAATGACCCATACGGCCGGTTTCAGCTATGGGTTCGATAACATTCACCCGGTCAACAAATTGTATAACTCAAACGCTCTCTTTGCAGCGACTGATCTGACGGATTTTACCCAGCGTCTTGCCAAGTTGCCGCTACGTTTTGAACCCGGTACACGTTACTACTACAGCGTGGCGACAGACGTGCTGGGCGCCCTGGTGGAGCGTGTTAGTGGGCAGACCCTGGACGCGTTTTTCCAGCAACGAATCTTTGCTCCGCTGGGCATGACCGATACCTTCTTCTCCGTGCCTGCCGAGAAGCTGGACCGATTGGCGACCAATCATGTTTGGGATTACGCAAACAATGAGATAGCACTTGTGCCGCCGGAGCGCAGACGATCATACAAAAATGTCAGCTTGTTTTCCGGCGGCGGTGGCCTGGTCTCTACGGCCATGGATTATATGAGATTCTGTGAAATGCTAAGAGCTGGCGGCAGTTATAACGGTGCGCGCCTGTTGGGGCCTAAGACGGTGCAATACATGTCTATGAATCAGTTATCGGACCAGGTGCGCAATGAAGGTGCGGATGAATACCCCGCCATGCACTTGTATCCGGGCCAGTCATTTGGTCTGGGCTTTGGTGTTATCACTAACCCTGGCTTGAGTCAGGTAGTGTCAAGCAAAGGCGAGTATTCCTGGGGAGGTGCGGCTGATACGAAATTCTGGATTGATCCCGAAGAAGACCTGGTTGCAATATTAATGACCCAACTTTTACGTGCGCCTTGGGAAACACGATATCAAATGAAAGTTGCAACGTATCAGGCCCTGGAACGATTGGGTGCACAACAATAACAGCGAGACAGTGTAATGAATGCAATCAATAAACTGTATGTGGGTCTGATTTTGGCATCATTAGTGGCCTGTGGTTCTGCGCCAAGAACTTCCCTGGAAGACGTGGCCGACAATGGCGGTGCCGAAGAGTTCATTGCGAATGCATATGCCAAGGCCAAGGCCAAGGTGCAACCGCGCGACCTGGCCAGCATTAATGCTGAATTGCGGCCATATGATCGTGTTTATAGGCCAGTAGGTGCGGGACAATTTCCGGTCGTATTGTTCTTTCACGGCTGCAGCGGAGCTACCGTATCGCACGAGGAAGATTGGGCAGCATTTTATAATGGAATCGGCGTTGCCGTGATAGCCGTCGACAGTTACACGGGCAGAGGCATTAAGTGGGAGGACTCCTGCGATCTAAAAGTTATGACGCCCTGGCAACGTGCCGCCGATGTGCTGGCAACGATTGAGTTTGCGAAGAGGCAAGACTACGTAGATGCCAATCAAATCATTCTTATGGGATTTTCGCATGGCGCAATAACCGTATGGACGACGCAGGTATTTGCTTCTACCAAGGCCACACCGTTAGGTTTGGATGTTTGGCCTGAAGGCGTTATGGATGGTGTACAGCTTAGCCTTCCTTTTTACGGCAGCTGCGTAGGAAAATGGACGCTGCCATTGCGAACCATCGCGTTCATGGCTGAAGACGATCGATATGTTGATGAGCAGTCTTGTATTGATTTCGCAGAGCAAAATACCGACTTGGCGGAACATTTCAGTTACAAGATATTTGCGGGTGCGACCCATACCTTCGATCATGCCCGGCCGAATGCGTCAAATGTTGAAGCTGGCTCAGTTTACGACGCGGCTGCCACCGCTGAGGCACAGGCAATGATATCCGCTGAGATTCAGGCTTTCGACAAATGAAAATATTACTGTTGGTCGTCTAGAATCAGGCTAGCAGCCCGCTCGGCCAGCATGTAAACAGGTGCTTGGGTGTTGCACGAAGGCACACTTGGGAACGCCGAAGCATCGACCACTCGTAAGCCATCCAAGCCGTGTACTTTCAGACGACTATCAACTACCGAGTCACTGGCAGAACTGCCCATTTTGCATGTGCTGGTAGGGTGATAGACGGTATCGGCTCGTGCTCTGATGTCATCAAGTAACTGCTCTTCACTGGCGCAGGATTTGCCGGGTATCGTTTCTGCAGCAATTAAGCCAGACAGTGCGTCAGTAGCTGACAACTCACGTAGAAATTTGGCGCCTTCGAGCAATTCCTGTATGTCTGCGTCATCCCCCAGGTAATTTGGCTGGATTTTTGGTGCGGTGCCTGGGTTGCTGGATTCGATAGACACTCTGCCGCGACTCTTTGGGCGACACTGGGATACAGACATCAGCACACCCGGATAAGAATCTGGTTGAGCGCCCCGCTGCTTACCGTTGCTGGCAACAGAATACGTCAGAGGAGAAAAGTACAACTGCAAATTGGGTCTGCTGTGTGCGCGACTGCTTCGATAAAACCCACCAGCCTGGTTCACGCCAATTGCCAGTGGGCCTTTGCGCGCAAGCAGATACTGTATTCCGGCGCTGAGTTTTCCCCACCAAGGGTGCAGCTGGTTATTCAGCGTTGGCTCAGTACAACGATAGTAATGCGTATACGCAAGGTGATCCTGAAGATGAAGCCCAACGTTTGAATTGGCTTGCACCGGTGTGATGCCCAATCTGGATAAGTCATCGGCATCACCAACACCAGACAGCTGCAACAATTGTGGCGAATTGACCGCGCCTGCACTGAGTATCACGCTACGCTTGGCATAAATTTTTCGTTCCGCATTATGTTTTACTGCTGTAATTCCAACCGCGTGCTTTTCATTGAAAAGAATTCTCGTGGCAAGCGTATTGGTGAGCAGCCTCAGATTTTTTCTGCTGCGTGCCGGGTGCAAGTATGCGCGCGCTGCAGACATACGACGACCGTGTTTTGCGGTTATTTCGTAGTAGCCGACACCTTCCTGGTGTTCGCCATTGAAATCGCTATTCCGCGGTAAACCAAGTTCAGAAGCTGCCTGGATGAACCGCTTGCACAATGGATGATAGGCCCGGTGCACATCATCAATATGCAAATTTCCTCCATCGCCTCTATACAAATTCCCTCCACGCGAACTGCTCTCAAGTTTCAGATACCACGGCAATACCTCATTCCAGCCCCACCCGGCAGCACCTTGCACCTCCCAGTCGTCGTAATCCGCGGGATGGCCGCGGGTATACACCATTGCATTGATGGCGCTTGAGCCTCCCAGCACCTTTCCGCGTGGCCAATAGCTTGTTCTATGATTCATCGCTGTAGAGGGTTCGCTGGTGTACATCCAGTTAAATCTTGGATTCTCAAACGTCTTGCCGTATCCCAATGGCGTATGAATCCAGAAATTTGCATCACTACCCCCCGCTTCAATGAGACACACTGAATAACGGCCACACTCACTGAGTCGGTTAGCGAGTACACAACCAGCAACTCCCGCACCGACCACAACAAAGTCGTAGTATTCCTCCAGCAGGGAATCTTTAGTATTGCTTCTCATATATGGTGTTCAAGCAGATCCAATAACGCGTATCCTAAAGCATTAGAGGTTTCGCTAGTATCGAAAAGTAGATTATGACAAAACATGTACATGAGCCGGCACGAATTGTACCAGTGGTGGCAGAGTTTGACGTATTGGTTGTGGGCAGTGGTCCTGCGGGGCTGGCTGCTGCAATCGCGTCTGCACGCGCGGGAGCGCATACAGCATTACTTGAAAGATATGGCTGCTTTGGTGGCAACATCACTCAGGTGGGTGTAGAAGGCTTTGCCTGGTATAGACATGAACAAACAGTTGATAGCGAAGGGATAGGCATTGAGTTTGAACAACGCGCCAAAACGTTGGGCGCCACATTGCCGGAGCCGCAATCGATTAGTGATTCCCTTGATGGCGAAGCGTTCAAGTTCGTCGCCGATGAAATGGTACTTGAGGCTGGTGTAAGCCCCTTGCTGCACCGTTTATTTGTATCTCCAATTCTGGACAGCGGTTCAATAATCGGCGTAGTTGTTGAAAGTAAATCGGGGCGTGAGGCAATCATGGCCAAACGAATTATTGATGCGACAGGCGACGCTGATGTCGCAAGCCGCGCTGGCGCATTGGTTTCCAAGGCGCCCCGCGAAGAGTTAATGGGCGCCTCAGTCATGTTCTCTATGAGCGGTGTGAACAAAACAGAATTCATAGAGCACATCAAGGCAGACCCGCAAACCTATAGTGACTGGGCGGGTGGTGAATGGACAATTGAAACGTCCGGCAAGGAAGACGATATGTTCTCGCCTTTTCTTCGCAAGCCATTTGAGCAGGCAATTAAAACGGGATTGATCCCTGCTACGCTGAATACAATATGTGGCACCTGGGGAAGTATTTCCGATCAGGGAGATTTGAGCTACCTGAACCTGGTTCATCTTGCTGGCATTGATGGTACTTGCGCAGATGACCTCACTACGGGAGAAATAGAAGGGCGGCGACAAGCGATGTTAGCGGTGCGCGCGCTTAAACAGTTCACACCTGGCTGCAACAACGCCAAGTTGCGCAATTTTGGAATGACGATTGGCTTGCGTGAAACGCGCAAGATTAATGGCATCTACAATATGACGGCGGAGGATGTTCGTGAACAAGGCCGTTTCGACGATAGTATTGGCATATTTCCAGAGTTCATAGATGGCTATGGCATTTTGATATTGCCAACCACCGGACGTTACTTTCAGCTCCCTTATCGTGCGCTTTTGCCCAAAGGCGTGGACAACTTGCTGGTTGCAGGCCGCAGTATCGGTGGTGATAGGGACTCACATGCAGCGATCAGAAACATGATGTGTTGCACCGTGACAGGGCAGGGCGCAGGTGTCGCTGCTGCCGTTTCCATTCGACAGCAGTGTGCGCTTGCAGAGCTGGATGTTGGGCTATTACAGAAGGAGTTGCTCAAGCAGGATGTCAGAATTCACTAGCTTGCTGCAACATTTTGCCTATGTCGCATGAGCGCCCATGTTGCCAGAGCTCCAATAGCGGAAGCGCAGGCGATATAGGCGAAAAACAGCTGGTATCCTTCTGTCATCGAGTAATTGCTTAACAGGTAACTATTGATCTGCGGCACATACAGGTCGGGACTGTAGCCCACTACAGAGATCAGTCCGATTGCAGAGCCAATTGCCGTTTTCGGAATAGGGCAGTCTTCCAGCAAGGCCCAAATCAAGCCGCGCAGGGCATAGGCAAGCATGCCGAAAGGCACGATAAACACCCATAGCATCCACGAGCTTGCGGCGGTGGTCGGCATTGTTGCAAGAAAAACACAGGCCGCCACACCGGCCAGGAAGGCGCCGCACATCATGCGATCATTGCCATAGCGATCGCCCAGGAAGCCACCCACAATGCCGCCAATCGGGCGCATCCAGAGCTTGGTCGTGCCCAATGCCATCACTGCCGCCAGAGCCATTCCAAAACCACCGTTTTCAGCGAAGCTGGGCAATTCGATGGTTGCCCAAAAAATATGATAAACAGCGCTCAATATGATGCACAGCAGCCATACGGATGGGAGTTTTATAATCGCCAGAACGTCTTTTATATTTGCGCCTGTCTTGTAGGCATCGGCATCACTTGAGGCGTTGTTTTTTCCGGTAAACATCATTATCACGGCGATTACAATGCACAGCACGGCGTAGACAATGATCACAGTTTGCATGCCAAAGGATTTACTCACGTACCAGGCGAAAATCAACGAGGCGATAGTCATCAATATCGCTTCGAACAGACCGCGAGTGCCTTCCAGTACACCGAACATGCGTCCTTGTTCGTGTTTGCCACCCAATAAGTTGGTTTGCTTCAACATTGCTGACCATAAAATGCCAACACCGATTACACCCCACAGCGCATAGATGATCACTAGCGACTGGTAGCTTGGAATACTTGCGTACCAAAAATAGGTTGCAGAGCTGCTGAGTAGTGCGATGATTACAAGCTTTTTTGGAGCAACCTTGTCGGCAAGCCACCCGCCTGGCAAATAACAGATCATGCAAGACAAAGCATAAGTGGAGCTTAAATTGCCGAGCTGGGTTTCAGTCAGCTGGAAGACATCAAGCAGCGAAGATTTAAAAATCTGGCGCAGATAAGGCATGCTGTAAATGACTGACACCGCCAACGCAAGCATCAATACCTGCAGATAGTTCATCAGGCGTTGTTGATCTACATTCTCAAGTTTCATAATGGATACTCTGCGGGTTCCAGATGCAGGTGGTTGTCTGCGTAACTGTGTTGCTCTGCAACATCTTCATTCAGAATCACACCCAGTCCCGGCGTTTCCGGTGGAATAACATAACCGTTTTCCCATTGAATTGGCGTTTCCAGCAGATCAGCATAGAAGCCGCCCATTTGCTTGATTGATTCCAGTATCAAAAAATTCGGGCTGCATGTGCTTAGCTGAATATTGGCCGCTGCAACCACTGGCCCGCAGTACAGGTGAGGCGCAATTTGCACGTAGTAGGTCTCGGCCATGCCGGCCACCTTCTTTGCTTCGAGCAGGCCACCGCAACGCCCCAGGTTCATTTGCAAGATGGCAGCAGAGCGGTCTTCAAGAACGCGAGAAAAGTCGTACTTGCTGTTTAATCGCTCGCCCGTGGCAATAGGAATGCTGGTGCCTGATGCGACGCTTGCCATTGCCCTGGTGTTTTCTGGCGGTGTTGGTTCTTCTAACCAAAGCGGGTCGAAGGGTTCCAGGCGCTTGGCCAGGCGAACAGCGCCGGCCGGCGTCATTTGACCGTGAGTACCAATTAGCAAGTCTACCGAATTGCCCACGGCCTTACGGAGCTGGCGGGTATATTCCTCGGTCAGAGTCAGAGCATGCATGGAAAGTTGGCGCGGGTCCATGCATGAGTATCCGCCAGTGGGATCAAATTTAAGCGCAGTGAAACCTTGCGCCACATAGTCTTTGGCGCGCCTGGCGGCCAATTCTGGTGTGGTATATACATCGTCTTCATCGCCAGGTTCGGCGTAAATGTAAGAGTAGGTGCGAAGCTTGTCATGCACTTTCCCACCCAGTAACTGGTACACGGGTTGCTGGCAGGACTTGCCAATGATGTCCCAGCATGCCATTTCAATGCCGCTGATGATTGCACCCAGGGTTAGATCCGGGTGTTGGGTGTACCCGGCGGAGTATACTCTTCTCCACAGCGCCTCGATTTCGAATGGGGTGCGGCCAACAACGTGGCGCTCGAATACATCATCGATTAGAGTAGCGACGGCGTGCGGAGAAAATGGTGGGCTGTACACTTCACCAATACCTTCCAGCCCGCAATCGGTAGATAATTTTACGAAGATGAAATAGCGCCCACCAACGCCCGGTTCCGGGTTGCCAACTACCCAGGTTTTTACATTTGTTATTTTCAAAATCGACTCAGCCTGGCTATCTATATCAGGCATGCACATTACGGTGTTTGCCCGGCTGACGCAATTTATGCAGTGAGAAAAAATGTCAGCGATTGGTAAGAATATATTTCACCTTAGCTATATCTCTTATGTCCTTGAGAGCAAAGCAGTTTGCTCAAAACGGTCAAAAATCCGGCGGTAAATTTGGTATAAATCCTCAATTCTGGTGTGTATTCTTGCGCTCTTAGGCCGGCCCATATTGCTTGCCGATTACTTTAGAACCACCAGTAAAGACAATTATGAGACCAGACAGGACGGCCGCCTGCACGCGTGTATTTGCAGTGCAGAAAAGTTACAGCGGATGTCATCTTATCGCTGCTGTGTATGCGTTGCTTGCCGCGCTCAGTTTTGTGGCGCCTGCAAGCGCTCATGAAGCGTTTAAACGGCCTGCTCATATTGCGCAGGCAGTTGATTTCTGGAGCAGGGTTTATTCAGAAATTGATACCCAAACCGGCTTTATTCATGATCGGCGCGATCCTCAGCTGATTTATGAAGTGTACCCGCTGGATGCTGGCGACACGCCGAGGCGGCAGCAAAGAGACATTGATCAAAGGTTGAAGCAATACCGCCGTTTGCTGGCCGACATGATCGAGAAGCAAGCGGCAGAATACGACTCGGAGCAACAGCGCGTTGCCGCGTTATTGGGTGCACTGCAACCGTCAGAGAAGCAACTTCGCACCGCAGTGAAACAAATTCGTTTTCAACGTGGGCAGGCTGATAGGTTCGCACAGGGCATTGCCAGGCAAAAACGCCTGGGCGGCGAGGTTCGACAGGTTTTGGAAAAACACGGGCTGCCAGTAGAGATAAACGCTCTGCCGCACGTCGAGTCTTCTTACAATCCCACGGTGAAATCTCACGCAGGTGCATTGGGCCTCTGGCAGATCATGCCAGCAACGGCGCGTCGCTACCTCACCGTGAGCGGGAATGTGGATGAACGATTGGATGTGCGGCGCTCTACGGAAGCGGCAGCCAGACTGCTTAAGCACAACTATGGCGTTTTAAAAGACTGGTCCCTGGCAGTAACGGCTTATAACCGAGGCCTGGCCGGGGTGCGTCGCGCGGTCAGAGAGACCGGAAGCCGCGATATTGGTGTGATTAGCCGGGACTACGAAGGGCGTGGATTTGGTTTTGCTTCTCGTAATTTCTACGCAGCTTTTCTCGCTGCACATGATGTGTCATCCGGCCAATTTCCGGCAACTTCGGTTGACAACACAGCCAGTGTAGGGAGTTCAAACAATGCAACCTTGGCATTACGTCGCTACTTGCCATTCTACGAGATTGCGCAGGAGTTTTCGGTTCCTGTACTTTCTCTTAAGAATGCCAACCCGGAGCTCACGACGAAGTACTGGAATGCGGAGAAGTGGCTTGAGCCAGACTACGCACTGCAAATTCCGGGTGAACTGGATTCCAGGCAAGCCACGGCGGCGCTGCGCAGCCTGGAGGCCCTGTCGGGCCTGGATCAGCAACAGGCTGATCGTTACTATCGCATCAAGAAAGGCGACAAGCTGGCCTTGCTTGCCCGCGATTTTCAAACGGACATGGCGCAGCTGATGAACCTTAACGGGGTGAACAGCGTTCATAGAATTTATGCGGGTCAGATTCTGCGCCTGCCTTCCGCTGAATTTGCCTCATCTTTGTCACCAAAGGTAGCGGCTACTCAGAGCCCGCGTGCGAGCTACGCAAAACTGGATGTCCGTGCTGATCCAAAACCGGTTGCAGAGCCATTACGCGGGCAGCTGGTGTACGGCGTACTGCGAGATACAACGGCTTCACGTGATGTAATGCGCTATGCGTTTGAAGCAATGCGGCTGAGCACGCCCAATGCGTGGGATATACGCGTGGCCTCATCTATCAGCAGTCTGGTGTCTGTACCCGAAAGTATATCCGCTGTTCAGGGTCGGCGCGCTATTGCGACCGCCAACAGTATGTTTGTCAACAATGAGTCTGAACTGGTTGCCGATCCCGCCGACTATCTGGTTGCCAGTGATGGCAGTATTGAAATTCAGGTTGGCGAAACCCTTGGGCATTACGCTCATTGGTTAGGGGTACACTCTTCAGATCTTCGTCGATTGAACAATTTGTCCCGGCGCCAGGCGGTGGTGGTCGGCCGGCGTATTACGTTGAGCTTTGAAGACGTGGACAGACAGAGCTTTGAGCGTTCTCGACGATTGCATCACTTGCAGTTGCAGCAACGCTATTTTTCAGAATATCGAATTACCGGTGTTCAAAATCACTCACTCGGCCGGGGTGACAATCTTTGGGAATTGGCCACCAGTGAGTACGGAATTCCACTGTGGCTACTGCGCCAATACAATCCTGATTTTGATTTTGGCAGTGTGCTTGCTCTAAATCAGGTGCTTTCAATCCCTGTGGTCACAGCGAAAACCTGAGTCGCCAGCTCACCGTTTAACTGCTTTCTCGCACTTGCTCGCCGGAATATAAACGGCGCAAAGCGCGAGTAGTACGCAAATAACCGTATACCAGGCACCATACAGCGCGAGCACATCGAAACTGATCTCACGGTCCATACAAATGCCCAGTACCACCGGCGACAAGGCGGACGCAAAAACCATGATTGCTGATGTGGCGGATTTAATAGAGCCAATATTTGCGGTGCCATAAAGCTCTGCATAAAAAGGGCTGATCGCCGTGCCCAGCATGCCGTTGCTGATAGACATTAGCACCAGAAACAGACCTGCCGACCAGGGTGCGGAAAAGTGCGCAAGCGAAAACAGTGCCAGCGCCAATGGTAAGGGAAGCCACGGAACAATGCGCTGCGCACTGAACAGGTCTATCAGTCGTCCACAGACCAAAGCGGAAAACATGGAAGTGATGCCATAAACAACAAACCAGCTACCCCAGGCTTGTAAGGACCATTGCTTGTATTCGACTAAGGCAATCTGATGGAAAATAAACCCGGTAAAGAGTAGTGCGCCGGATGACGCCGCTGGCAAGAGCAAATAAAACCTGGGGTCTTTTAATACCTCTTTGCGGGTCCAGTTGAGTGATGATGCAAGTGAATCAAGTTTAGAAAGCTGATCCATGTATTGGCTATGCCTGAGTTCATGGCCACGCAATAGAAACAAAACTGCAGGCGCCAGAAAAAGAATCAAAACGGCCGCAACAGCAAGCAATACCGTCTGCCAGTCAAACATCAGCATTGCGGCAACGATGATTGCCGGAAGAAACGCTTCGCCGGTTCGATAGCCCATGCCGCTTAATGCATTTGCCGACCCTCGTGCATCGGCTATGTATCGCACCATAGTGGCGCTGGCGGCCATCATCATCAATCCTTGACCGAATTGTCGTAGCAAGAAGAAAGCAAGCAATAGTGTGATTACATTTCCACCCAGTGCCAGAGTGAGGCAGCCGCTGGCAAGACCAAATACGGTAATCTGGGAAAACACTCTCAAATCGAGGCGATCAATGAGTGATCCTGTCCAGACAACTGCTACTGCACTGAGCAACGTTGCAGCAGAGTACACACCGCTGAATTCCGCGTGACTCAAGTTCAATTGTTGACGCAGGTCAGCGCTGAAATAGGCGATAAAAAATGTTTGCCCCGGTGAGGAAAACAAGGTCATCAAAAAACCAAAGGTCAATAAACGCCATTCGTGTCTTAACATGAAACGGCGTGTGTCCTGCTGTTTCGCTTAAACCTGAATGTTGGGCAATAATTGGGAATAGCTAAAACCAGCCCAAGTGCTGGCGCGCATGACGTGCGTGGGCATTTCGAGAAAGGTTTTTTCCAGGAAGTCATTAACCTGGTTCCAGTCCTTTGAATAAAACGGGTGGCCCTTAAGCGCGATAGGGTGGATATAGTTTTCTTCACGCTTGAGTATTTGTATCTGTATCACACCGTCGCGCAACTGCATTGCGAGCGCATAGGTGTGTTCCGGGCCTATACCCTCTATGGCATTGCGAACGCCCGATATATCTTGGTCGGTAAACTGCATTGTCTAAGCCTGTGTTACCCAAAATCCGAAGGGCCCGGTAACAGTGACTACTGAGCGTCACAATTCCAACGAGCCTATAAGGTTCCACGGAGGCCTAAGCCTCGAACAAAGCGGATCTCGACAACGCTGCTTAGGCAACATCGGATGCTTTGAACTCCATCCACTGTCAATTATGCCATAGTTGTTACCCACAAGGTTGACTATGCCGACCATCGGCCCATGGTAAAAGTGGCTGATTCTGCGCCGGTGGCTTCTGTCGCTAAGTGTGTGTGGTAGAGATTTGCGGAAACTAGTCGTTGTTGTCGCGCCGCACCAGAGGGCTAAACAGGCCATATTTCCAGGACCGCATCGCCATGACTACTGTGACGCCGTGGCGTTCGTCTAATCCCAGAGAGGCATCTTCGTTGTTCAGTTCATCAAATTCGCGAATCAGGCGCATCAGCTTGCGTTGGAACTCGGCATTGGAGTTGTTTGATAACATGCCGTTTAGCACCACCAGACGCTCACCATCACGGTCAAACCGCGTACTGAAGTATTCCCTGCCAATTTTGTCTTGAAAAAATCGCTGTATAGGGCCGTTGTCTCGCCAAGCGAAATTAGGCGCAATCAGCAGCTTAATCCTGTTTTTGGGCAGCAGCTCTATGATCTTTAGTTTGTCCAGCTGCGCCAGTTTCTGAATGCAGTCGGTTTCGCTGATCTTGTAAAAGCTGCAAATATCCTCAAGCGTCCACCGGTTGAGTGCGCAGATTGTTACCAGCAGAAGTTCAAGGTCATCCGCTATCTGCTGTTCTTTTTCGATATCCAGCAGCGTCAGCAGAGGCGACCGTTCATTCATTTGCTGGACCAGGTCGGATATTTCCATGCCCATTATCAAACAGGTTTGTTCCAGCCGCTGCAGCGTAAAGCTTTTCTCAGAAAACAGACGCTTAACGCTGGCCTCCGATAAATCGAGTGCACGGGCCACGTCAGCGTAGGTTTTCCCATGGGCTTTTAACGCTGATTTGAGTGCGTGAATGAGCGGTTTTACTTGAGCCATGACGCCGATCTCCAGAGCTGAGTACCACATGGTAATACTTTATGTGTCGCGCAGTGCAACTTCACGATAAAAGGTTTCAATATGATACCTGTTGGACAATACTGCGCACTGAATTCAGGCACTCAGACAAATAAAAATGACCGACGATAATAGAAACAGCCAAAGTGAAAACACCCATGCCATTCTGCGTTCTGCTATCAGAGACAGTAGAGCCAGCTGCGTGCAGGCCAGAATACGAATTACGCGTATCGATAGAGATATAGAGCAGCTTCGCCGCTCGATGCGATGCACACCGGATCAAGCAGAGTCAAACTCGGTCGACATTAAATTGAGACAGAGTCTCAAGCTCAGGGAGCGGGTGAGCAGGGGCTTGGCCAGCACCGAGGCCCATCTTCTGCAGCTACTGCAAATGGAACAGCAAGCTCAGGACTCTTATCAGCCAGCTTCCAGGAGAACGACTGGCGAGCGATGGCTGCCGATAAGCACAGAACTCTAAGTCATGTTACTAAACGCGATTCCACTTAAAAAAACCTCTTTAAGCTATTGTAATTCATCGTAAAAAGAGGCTAAATCTGGCTTGCAATAGCCATTTAGTCGATTTTTTACGAGGATGAACGGTTCATATTCAGCAGCCAGAGGTTTTAGCGCCTAATTTTGGCTGGTATACTGCTTAAAAAATACGCATAATAAGTTCTGTGAGCAGTCACCGACATTTGAACCGCAGTACAACGTCTGCCAGGTAGCTAATGGTGGGCGCAATTGATTGTGGGATAAGATCATGATGGAAGTGTTGGCCTATTTAGAGGTCGCGTTCTTTGTAGGTTCAGTGATTTACGTCGCGTGGTACTGGTAATCGTCGCCAACCTCAGTGCTTGCTCAGCACAGCCAGGTAAGCTGTTGCGCAGGCTTCCCAGCCTTCCAGCAATGCATCTATCGTAAACGCATGCCCAATTGAAACTTCCTGTAAGCCAGGAAGCAGCCGGAATTCAGTCAAGTTCTCAAGATTTAAATCGTGACCCGCGTTCACACCCAAACCGCAGTTGATCGCGCATTCCGCTGCAATGCAGTAGCGTTCAAATTCTTCATTATTCGTACCGTGTTTTGCAAACGCGACGGCGTATGGACCTGTGTAAAGCTCTATACGATCCGCCGCTAATTCTGCCGCTCGTTTTATTTGCTCTGTATCAGGGTCCATGAACAAACTAACCCGGCTACCGGCGTTCTTGCAGCGCGCAATATGCTGCTCCAGCTCTCGATTATCGCCACTTAGATCAAAGCCGTGGTCAGATGTGAGCTGATGCTGAGCATCGGGTACCAGCGTGCATTGCGCTGGATGTACAGATTCAACTAATTCAAGAAAACCGGGGTAAGCTGTGACATCCGGTCTGTCGCTGGCTTGCAGACCGGCGCAAGGATTGCCCTCTATATTGAACTCGATATTGTCATGATCTGCGCACAACGCTGCCAGCGGCGCGATATCGCTTGCGCGAATATGGCGTTGATCCGGTCGCGGGTGCACGGTGATGCCATGCACACCAGCGTCAATGCTGCGGCGTGCGAAGTCAACAACGCTGGGGCTGTCGCCTGCTCGGGAGTTTCTGATTAAGGCGATTTTGTTTAGATTAACGCTGAGTGCAATTGCCGCCATAGGAAGAGTCACGGAATTCGACTGATGCTCTCAATGATTATGGCTTGTTTTGGTACATCGTCGTACTCAGCTTCATCGTTTAGAAACAGACCGGTTCGCTGGATTGATATCGTATCTACAACATCCAGCCCTTGCGTGACTTTGCCAAACACAGCATAACCAAGCTCGCCCATTCGGTAATTCAAGCTGAAGTTCATACGCACGTTTATGAAAAACTGCGCTGTCGCGCTGTGAGGGTCTGAGGTTCTGGCCATTGCCAGCGTGCCTCTATCATTGCGCAATCGGTTTTTAGATTCGTTTTGAATGGGCTCGCGCGTTTCTCTTTCGATCATATCCGGCGAGAACCCGCCACCTTGAATCATGAATCGCGGAATCACCCGATGAAAAATAGTGCCGTTGTAATGGCCGGCGTCTACGTATTTTAGAAAATTCTCTACGGTAGTCGGCGCGCGCTGGTCGTACAACTCTGCTTTGATATCACCGTGATTGGTTTTGATCAGTATTTTTGTATTAACGCTTGCTGACTCTTCATTACTGGCAGCAGCCTGCACGCAGAATAAGCTGACAAGCAGGGCGGCAAACGCAAACCTTGTGACCGCGCAAGCCTTGTTTAGATGCCCTTGTGTTTTCGCAAAGTACGAGCGGATCATGCCCACTCATTCCCTTTCTTTTTAGGCACCAGGCGCGGTATTACCAGCGCCAATACAACACCTAGCACGACGGCACCGGCACCATTCACAAACCACTCCTGATTAGAGCGTTGTTTGAGGCGTTGATTATCGGCTTTAAGAACATCGATGCTGTTTTTGTGCGCCTCATTTTCCTTTAACAGCGATTTGTTCTTCTGGCTGGTGGCTATGTGGTTTTTTGAGATAGCTTCAATTTCGGTTAGCCGCTGGCTGACACTTTCTTTGTCGCCACTGAGACGGCTTACGGTTTGCTCCAGTTCCTTGTTTTTATTGCGAAGCGCCAGAAGCTGTTGCTGCAGTGGTTGGCTTTTGGAGGTAAGTGCTTCTATGGTTTTTTGCGCTTCAGCCAAACGATCTGCCGCGATGGGAATTGCGCTCAGATACTGCGACGGAATATAACCATCACGCCCATCGGCGAGTCGCACATGCACGAAGCCTTCTTCTTCAAAGCGCTCAATAACTTCAAGGCGGGTGCCACTGACCAGCCCTTTATGCATTATTGTGTGCCGGGAAGATGGGCCTGTGCGCAGCGGTACATATAACTTGTCATCAACCCAGCCAGCTTCAGCCGAGGCCAGACTGCTAAATCGAAGCAGAGCGCACGTTACCAGCGTACTCAATACTAATCGCTTCATCGAGATATTCCTTGTTTCAAAGGCGCAAAAAATTTTACGGGCGCAAGATAGCCCAACTTGCTCAGTACTTTAATGTAAAGCAGTGAGAAAGGCTGTCAAATTGTGCACACGAGGGTTGAGGCGTAGGCAGGAAAAATACCAAAAATACCGACTATGAGCTTTGTTCGCCGGCGTCGCTATCGTCCGATTCGCTTATATGGGGAGCAATTAGCACGGCCGTAATGATCGTTAACAGCAGGGTAAAACCAATTGCGCTATAAAGCTTGTAGCTTACCCACGTTGCCTCGCTGAACCGATAAGCGACAAAGATATTAAGAGCGCCGACAATAATGAAATTCGCTGTCCACAACACGTTTAATCGTAACCATATTTGGGCCGGCAGTGCGATCTGGCCACCAAGGCCGCGCTCGAGCAGGGTTTTCTTACCCAGCAGCGGAGCGCCAATGAACAAGGCGGCCAACACCCAGTTGAATACAGTTGGCTTCCACTGAATAAATGCTTCGCTGCGAAAGAACAAGGTCGCCGAGCCAAAAACGGCAACTGCTGCAAACAGTATCCAAAGCCGCTTTTCTATATGGCCGGTCAGCAAACGTGTAAGAATTAACTGCAGCGCAGTGGCCGCAATCAGAATAGCTGTGGCCGAGTAGATGCCATCAAAGGTGTACTCAACCCCGGCCAGCCCGATTGTCTGGCCGTCCATCTGATAGCTTAGAAAAAAGAGAACGATGGGTACAAGTTCGGCGAACTGCTTCATGGTTTGGAATTAACCTTGGTGATATAAATTCTGTTGCGAGGTGAACAGTACGGAGCTTCTGCCGCTATAATGCGCCGCGACCCGCCTGCGAGAAGATAAAGCCTGCAGGGCCTTTCACCTCTTCTTTCACCCTTTCGAGCAGCGGAAAGTGTAGCTTACTATGCCAGATTAAAGCGCGTGAAATTCGACTTACATTTACACACTACCGCGTCAGACGGCAGTTTGACACCAGCTGCCTTGCTTGACAGGGCGCAGAGTTGTGGCATTGATGTACTGGCCATCACCGACCATGACACCATAGCCGGCGTGCTTGAGGCGCAGCGTTACGCCGATTCAAATCCCGCAACACCTATTCTGGTGACCGGCGTCGAATTCAGTTGCCGTTGGGTGAATTTGCCGGTGCATGTGGTCGGCTTGAATATGCAGATCGAGGACGCAGGTTTCCTGCGGTTTGTTGAGAATCAGCAGAGCTTACGGGCGGAGCGAAACGAGGCCATTTTAAAACGTCTGGAAAAAATGGGTGTCAGCGGTATTCGCGACGCACTTGGTTTAACACAGTCATCCCGACTCGCCCGGCTCGGTCGCCCGCAGATTGCCGACGCACTGGTGGCGCTGGGAAGGGTTTCTGATCGACAACGTGCATTCAAGCAATATCTTGCTAACGGCAAGTCAGCTTCCGTTGCTATAAGTTGGCCATCATTGGCTGACGTGGTAGACGCAATAAATGCATCAGGCGGCGACGCAGTACTGGCGCACCCTTTGCATTATCGACTCACCGGCAGCAAGCTGCAGGCCTTGTTGCAAGCCATGCTTGACTGTGGCGGGGCCGGGTTTGAGGTGGTTGGCAGCGGCCAAAATACTGAGCAACGAGGGCAGTTGGCCAGGCTTGCCCGCAAGCTTGGTGCGCGCTGCAGTATTGGCAGCGATTTTCATACGGATGATGCGCCATGGCAGGCCATGGGTAAGCTGCCAGATATACCGGAAGGTTGTAAGCCGGTGTGGCAAGACTGGAACTTGGCGCAATGAGCCAGTTTCTGCAGATTCATCCTGACGATCCGCAAGACCGTCTTATTCGAACCGCCGCCAATATCGTTCGTGAAGGTGGTGTCATCGCCTACCCGACAGATTCAGCCTATGCCCTGGGTTGCCACATTGGCGATAAATCGGCATTGGCGCGGATTCGCGCACTACGGCAACTGGATAAACATCATAACTTTACGCTGATGGTCCGGGATTTATCTGAGCTGGCCGTCTACGCCAAGGTAGAGAACAGTGTATTTCGAACACTCAAGTATTTGACGCCTGGCGCCTACACTTTTGTACTGCCAGCTACCAGGGAGGTGCCCAGGCGTTTGATGCATGCCAAGCGCAAAACCATAGGCTTAAGAGTTCCGGATAATGCAGTTGCGCAAGCGCTTCTCGCCGAATTGGCGGAGCCTTTGATGAGCGTAACGCTGATTATGCCCGGTGACGATGAGCCGCTGATAGATCCCTATGAAATTCGTGATTTGATAGGTAATCAGGTCGATCTGGTGATTGACGGTGGTTATTGTGGAATGGAGCCGACCACGGTTGTGGCCTTTGAAGCGGACGGTGCGCGATTGATTCGACAGGGTAAAGGCGACAGTTCTGTATTTGGCGGCTAAAACCTGATGATTTTTTTGCCCTGCAGCCCGCCCGGCAATATCTTATGTCCGGGGCAGCAAGTATAATTGCCGCCAGCAGCCCCTTGCCTGGTGAAAAAGTGAGCGAAACGGCCATTAGCAACCTCCCTGAACAACCCGATTCTGACTCTGGTGAGCCTGTGCAGCAGGAAATGCCGTTTGCAGTTGTGAATGGCCAGGCCATCACCGAGATTCCGCACGATCTGTACATTCCGCCGCAAGCGCTGGCGATTATCCTGGAGACGTTTGAAGGCCCTCTGGATCTGCTTTTGTATCTTATAAAACGTCAGAATCTGAATATTTTGGAGCTGGATGTGCTGGATGTTACCAGCCAGTATATGACCTACGTTGAGATGATGGACGCGATTAAGTTTGAGCTGGCGGCTGAGTACCTGGTCATGGCGGCCATGCTGGCACAAATCAAGTCTCGACTCTTGTTGCCCCGAATCACTAATGAAGAGGGCGAAGAAGAAGACCCGCGCGCTGAGCTGGTGCGGCGCCTGCAGGAGTATGAACGCTTTAAGGAAGCGGCTGAAAACATTGATCAGCTGCCCAGAGAAGGTCGCGATTTTGTGGTGGTTGGTGCAGAAGCGCCAGAATACGAAATAGATCGCCCACAACCTAATGTGGAAATGAAGGAATTGATGCTAGCTATGGCCGAAGTGCTGCGCCGCGCTGAAATGTATGAGCACCACCATGTTATCTTGGAGCCCTTGTCTACACGCGAGAAGATGACCTTGTTGCTTGAACGAGTTGGTGACCAGCAATTTGTTAGCTTCGCGTCGGTATTTGTGATCGAAGAGGGTCGGCTAGGCGTGGTAGTGACCTTTCTCGCCATGATGGAGTTATTGAAAGAAAAGTTGATCGACATTGTGCAATCTGAAGCCTTTGGTCCGATTCATATCAGTGCAAAGGTCGCGTAATGGAAATTTCTGAACTTAAAGCAATTATCGAGGCGTCATTGCTTGCTGCTGGCCGGCCCCTGAGTGTGCGTGAGCTGGGTAATTTGTTTGATCCTATGGGTCGACCCGACAATGCCCAGTTGCGAACTGCTTTGCAGGAACTCGGTGAAGACTGCGAAGGCAGAGCCTACGAATTGAAAGAAGTGGGCAGTGGTTTTCGTTTTCAGGTGAAAAGCCGTTATGGCACATGGGTGAGCAGGCTATGGGAAGAGAAGCCGCCACGCTACTCGCGTGCCTTGCTGGAGACCTTGGCGCTGATCGCATACAAGCAACCGATAACCCGCGGTGAAGTAGAAGAGGTGCGTGGTGTTGCGGTGAGCACGAATATTATTCGCACCTTGCTTGAGCGCAACTGGGTCCGTGTAGTTGGCCACAGAGACGTACCGGGCAAGCCTGCTTTGTACTCTACCAGCAGAGAATTCCTGGATTATTTTAATCTTAAAAACCTCAACGAATTGCCAAACCTTGCCGACATTAAAGAGATCGCCCAGCTCAATCCGGAATTAGAGCTGGAAGAGCCGGTAGAAGGTCGAAGTATCGAAATGCCGGTTGAGGATTCCGAATCTGCCAATGATGATCAAGCCGCCGAGCACCTCTCTGAAGAAGATATGGCTGTGATTGTGTCAGAAGCCATCGCAGAAGCGGGCGATACCAACGCCATTGTAGAGCAAGTTGAAGCGGTGGTTAATCCAGTTCAGGCCGAAGATGGTGTTGATGAGGGGCTTGATGATATCGACCCTGATGCAGACTTCAGTTCGCTGCCAAACTGACGCCCACGCATAATGGATGAAAAACTGCAAAAAGTTCTTGCACGGCGAGGGCTGGGGTCCAGGCGTGAAATGGAGCGCTGGATAGATGCCGGGCGCGTTCGGGTCAATGGCAAGACCGCCAAACTCGGTGATCGCGTTAGTGACAAAGATACCGTTCAGCTTGATGGTAGAACACTCAAGGCAACAGCGGAAAGTGCAATTCCCCGAGTGTTGCTGTACCACAAGCCTCTTGGCGAAGTCTGTTCACGCAAAGACGACGAGGGCAGGCCAACAGTTTATGACCGACTGCCACGCTTAACGAATCAGCGATGGATAAGCGTGGGCCGCCTGGACGTCAATACAACCGGCTTGCTGCTGTTCACCACAGATGGCGAGCTGGCAAATGCGCTGATGCATCCTTCTTCAAAAATCGATCGCGAGTACCTCGTGCGGGTCAACGGAGAGGTGGACGATTCTGCCATCCAAAATTTACTATGCGGTGTTGAACTCGATGATGGCCCGGCGCGATTTACAGATATTCAGGAAGGGCGTGGCCGAGGTGATGGCAGTAATCGTTGGTTTTACGTAGCCCTGATGGAAGGCAGAAATCGCGAAGTGCGACGTTTGTGGGAATCGCAGGGAGCAAAAGTGAGTCGCTTAAAGCGCGTGCGTTTCGGCAATGTAGTGATACCTTCTTCTGTCAAAGCAGGACAATCAAAAGAGTTTAGCGAGGTGGATATTCGTGAACTTTACGATCGTGTGCGATTACCGGTTCCAGCGGCAATCAGAGCTAAGCCAACAAAAGCCAGTCGTCAACGAAGCAAATCAAATAAGACTGTCGGCAGGCAGAAGCGGTGACGCTGAATTGACTATCGGATTTGAGCGCTGAGTGCCTGACCATTCACCGCGGCACTGTCATCACTCATTAGATATAAGTACACAGGCATTATTTCTTCGGGCGAGGGATTGTTTTCTGGCGACTCTCCCGGATACGCCGACTGCCGCATTGCGGTGCGCGTGCCTCCAGGGTTGACACTGTTAACTCTTATGTTTGATGTATTTTGCATCTCGTCTGCGAGCACCTGCATCAAGCCTTCGGTGGCAAACTTCGATACGGCGTAAGCGCCCCAATAAGCGCGACCCTGACGTCCGACGCCAGACGAAGTAAACACAATGGAGGCGGAGCTAGCGGCTCTCAGCAAGGGCAATAAGGCCTGAGTCATTAGCATTGCACTGTTAACATTTACCTGCAGCACGTCGCGCCAGACATTGAATGTTTGTTGCTCAATGGGTTTGCGCTCACCCAGTAGTGATGCGTTATGCAGCACCCCATCCAGCTGTCCAAACTCTTTGTCGATACTGTTCGCAAACTCTATATAGGCTTCCAGATCTTCACTTTTAAGGTCGAAGGTAATCAGCGCCGGCTCAGGGCAGCCGGCTGCGATCATCGCGTCATAGGTTTGCTCCAAAGGCTCGGCTCGACTGCCCGTAAGAACAACTGTCGCGCCGTGCTGAGCGTATGCCATAGCCGCTGCCTTGCCAATACCGCCGCCAGCGCCGGTAACAAGAATGGTTTTCCCTGTCAGTGCATTTACAGCAGCGGTGTAATCGAACATCTGACTCATAACAGGTACAAATCTCTAATAATGGTCTGTAATTCATGCCCATGGTCTACGATGTGATCTGCACTCCAGGCTTCGGCTTCAGCACGATCACATACGTAGCCGTAAGCAGCAGCAATGGTTTTCATTCCTGCGTTTCTGCCCGCGTCAATGTCGCGCTCATGGTCGCCCACGTAGAGACAACTTGCAGGGTGCGCGCCCACTTCTTTTGCCGCCAGATACAGCGGCTCCGGGTGGGGTTTGGTGTGAACAACATCGTCCGGGCACACCAACACCGCGTATTCCGGTTGAATGTTCATCCTTTGCATCAGTGGTGCCGCGAATCGCCTTGGTTTGTTTGTGACAACACCCCAGGGCAGGGCAAATTGATGCAAGGTGTGAAGTGTATCCTGCAGGCCCTCAAAAAGACGTGTTTGCTGGCCCAGAACCTGTTCATAAATGTCCAGCAATTCATTCCGAAGCGGTTCAAACTCGGGGCTGTCTTCGTCGCAGGAGAATGCAAGTTTAACCAGGGCTCTGGCACCATCCGACACAGTGTTTCTGATAGTGGTCGCGTCTGGCGGAGTCACGTTATGTCGTTCGCAGAGCATTTCAAGCGTGAGCACAAAATCGTTGGCAGTATCCAGCAGGGTGCCATCAAGATCAAAGAATACGGCTGCCTTAGCACCCATTCAGCTGGCTGCTTTCAGATGCATCAGGTAATTTACATCCACGTCGCGTCCTAGAGAGTATGTTTTGCTGATCGGGTTGTAGCTCATTCCGGTTATGTCTTTCACCGCAAGACCGGACTGTCTGGACCAGGAGGTCAGCTCAGACGGTTTGATGAATTTACGATAATCGTGTGTGCCTTTTTTAAGCAATTGCAGAACATACTCTGCGCCCACAACCGCAAACAGCCAGGCTTTCGGGTTGCGGTTAATCGTAGACAAAAACAAGTCGCCGTCCGGTTTCAGCAATTGACTACAGGCATTAACGACTGACGCCGGGTCAGGAACGTGCTCAAGCATTTCCAAACACGTCACCAGATCGTAAAGACCTGCTTCTTGCTCCGCTAGCTGCTCGGCGGTGCACTTTTGATAGTCCACGTCCAGGCCGGACTCCAGCAAGTGCAGACGCGCCACATTTAATGATGCTTCGGCCATATCAATCGCTTTTACCTGTGCACCTTCTCGCGCTAGCGCTTCGGCAAGTATTCCGCCTCCACAACCAATATCAACTACTTTAAGCCCCTGAAGCGGCCTTCGACTGCTGATGTAATCCATTCGAAGTGGATTGATTTCATGCAATGGTTTGAATTCGCTGCTGGTGTCCCACCAACGGCTGGCCAGTTGCTCAAACTTGTGCAACTCGGCCTGTTCGAGATTCAGTTCCGCTGTGGGGTCATTTGATTTGCTCATGAGCTCACTATCTTACGCCAATGATGTGCCTTGTTGCGTAGGCTGTCGCTATCGATCTGAGTTAATTCCCCGTTGCTGACTCGTTTTTCTCCTGCTGTCCACACATCGGTGATGTGCGACGTTTGGGCGGAGTAGACAAGATGGGAAACCGGTTCATACATTGGCTGACTTTCTATCCTGTCGATATCAATCGCGAAAAAATCCGCTTGTTTGCCTGCTTCAAGGCTGCCAACTGTGTCTTCTCGCCCAATTGCGCGCGCACCGTTTATTGTGGCTGTTCGCAATGCCTGGCGGGCGCTAACCGCATCAGCCTTACCCGCCACAGCTTTCGCCATGATCGCGCTGATGTTCATTTCAGATAACATATTGAGGCTGTTGTTACTGGCGGCACCATCTGTACCCAGGCCAACGTTCACACCCGCATCGAGCATGCTGTGCAAGCGAAACATGCCACTGGCCAGTTTCAGGTTGGAACGAACGCAATGAACAACATGTGTACCGGTAGCGGCCAGCAATTCAATGTCGCTGTCGCTGGCGTGCACCATGTGCGCGCATTGTAAGCGCGGCGATGCCAGGCCTATTTCGTTTAGCAACTCGATGGGTCGCAGATTGTGTTCAGCGACAAATGTACTGACCTCATGTTCGGTTTCATGCGCATGAATGTGAATATTGGCGTCCAGTTCATTGGCCAGTGTGGCCACTCTTTCCAGCGTGGTCCTGCTGACGGTGTAGGGGGCGTGTGGGCCAAAGCACACGTTGGCAAAACTACTGTGCTTGAAATCATCAATGACTTGCAGCCCTTTATCTATGTACTCTTCAGGCCCGCTGGCCCAGGCAGTCTGTAGTTCAAGTACCGGGAATGCTACTTGCGCGCGCATGCCGTATTGGTGGGCCAGCTTCGCTGTGATATCCGGGAAGAAATACATATCAGTGAAACAGGTGGTGCCGCCTTTCAGCATCTCTGCGATGGCAAGACGGACACCGTCTTCGGCAAACTCTTGGTCAACGTATTTGCTTTCGGTCGGCCAAATATGTTGTTCCAGCCAGGTCATCAAGGGTAAATCGTCGGCGAAACCACGCAGCAAGCTCATCGCGGCGTGATTGTGACCATTAACAAAGCCCGGACACAGCAAGTGGCCGGGCATATCGATGATCTGCGCGCTCTGAAATTGCTGTTGGCATTCCGCCTGCGTGCAGACAGCAAGAATGCGGCCATCACGAACGGCAATGGATCCTTGCTCAATGATCGTATCTTCGGCGTCCACCGTCGCAATCCATCCGGCGTTAATAATGAAATCAGCCGCGTTTGGCTGATTGGATGGTGAGCGTGCTGTGTCTGAATTCAAGGGTCTTGCGGTGTCGGGGCGGTGTTTTCGCAGAAGTATACCCGCAAAGCAAACAGCGTGCCTCGCAATGTGATTGGGAGAGTGCGCAACACAGCATTGTCAGGTGAGTATGTGATACAATTGCGGGTTAATCAGGCCGCATTCTGCGGGCTATAAAAACTGTGTTTTCAGCAAGGAAATCTTTCCATTCATGGCGGAACTAGCGAAAGAAGTAGTACCCGTAAATATCGAGGACGAACTCAAGCAGTCGTATCTTGATTATGCAATGAGCGTCATCGTTGGGCGCGCATTGCCAGACGTGCGTGACGGCTTGAAACCCGTTCACCGTCGTGTGTTGTTTGCGATGAATGTACTGGGTAATGACTGGAATAAAGCGTACAAGAAATCGGCGCGTATCGTCGGCGATGTGATCGGTAAATATCACCCGCACGGCGATAGCGCGGTGTACGACACCATTGTGCGTATGGCCCAGCCATTTTCGCTGCGCTACATGCTGGTTGATGGGCAGGGTAACTTCGGTTCCATGGACGGCGATTCGGCCGCAGCCATGCGTTACACCGAAATACGCATGCAAAAAATCGCCCATGACATGCTGGCCGACCTTGATAAGGAAACGGTTGATTTTGTACCAAACTATGATGGCCAGGAGTTAATACCTGAGGTTTTGCCCACGCGCATTCCGAATCTGTTGGTGAACGGCTCATCCGGCATCGCTGTTGGGATGGCAACCAATATCCCGCCGCATAACCTGAACGAAGTTATTGCAGCCTGTTTGGCGCTTATTGATAACCCGGATGCCAGCATCGAAGATCTCATGCAGCATATTCCAGGCCCTGATTTTCCAACCGGGGCCATCATCAATGGTCGCGCCGGTATTGTATCTGCGTACAAAACCGGTCGCGGTCGAATCTATGTTCGTGCTCGTGCGGAAGTGGAGGTCAATGAAAAGACCAACCGCGAAACAATCATTGTCACAGAGATCCCTTACCAGCTTAATAAAGCAAGACTGATTGAAAAGATTGCCGAGTTGGTTAAAGACAAAAAGCTGGAAGGTATCAGCGAATTGCGCGATGAGTCTGATAAAGACGGTGTGCGCGTGGTCATTGAGTTGCGCCGAGGCGAATCCGGCGAGGTTATTCTTAATAACCTGTATTCCCAGACTCAATTGCAAACTGTGTTTGGAATAAACACCGTTGCCCTGGTGGACGGCCAGCCAAAGCTGCTCAACTTAAAAGAGTTGCTGCATGCGTTTGTTCGACACCGCAGGGAAGTCGTTACCCGCAGAACAATCTATTTGTTACGCAAAGCACGAGAGCGTGCACATTTGCTGGAAGGCTGGGCTGTGGCTCTTGCCAATATTGATGAAGTGATTGAACTGATCAAAGCGTCACCTACCTCTGCGGAAGCCAGAGCCAAGTTACTGGCCAGGTCCTGGCCACCGGGCGCCTCAGTGTTTGAAATGCTTGAGCGTACCGGGGATCAATCGTCACGCCCGGATGATCTGGCCGCTGATCTCGGCATGCGTGATGGTGAATATCACTTGTCTGAACAGCAGGCGCAGGCGATTCTTGATCTGCGACTGCATAGACTGACCGGCATGGAGACGGAAAAACTTTTGCAGGAGTATGGTGAAAAGCTTGAGGAAATTGGCGGTTACCTGCTGATTCTCGGCGATGCCGAGCGCTTGATGGGAGTGATTCGCGAAGAACTCGAACAAGTATTGAAAGACTACGGCGACGAGCGCCGCACTGAAATTACCGAGTCTGCGCATGACCTTACCGCTGAAGATTTGATTGCTGAAGAAGACAGGGTGGTGACCCTGTCGCATCTTGGCTACGCAAAAACTCAATCTCTGGAAGCTTATCAAGCACAAAAACGCGGCGGCAAAGGTAAAACGGCGACCGCAGTTAAAGACGAAGATTTTGTAGAGCACTTACTCATTGCAAATACCCACGACACGATTTTGTGTTTCAGTAATATGGGTAAAGTATATTGGCTCAAAGTTTTTCATATCCCCCTTGGTAGTCGAACCGCTCGTGGCCGGCCAATGGTAAATTTATTACCACTAGAAGAAGGCGAGCGCATCACGTCGATTTTGCCGGTTAATGAGTACAGTGAGGATCATTTTGTATTCATGGCAACCTCCAACGGCGTTGTCAAAAAGACGGCACTAACCAACTTTGCCAGACAACGCAGTGTTGGTCTCAGGGCAATTGAACTTGATGACAGTGATCATCTGGTTGGTACTGCCATCACGGACGGTAAATCAGACATCATGCTAGCCAGTGACTCAGGTAAGGTGATTCGTTTCTCCGAGCAAGATGTTCGACCCATGGGTAGGACCGCGCGTGGCGTGAGAGGCATGAAAATTAAAGCCGACAACCAAATTATTTCCTTGATTGTGCCTGATGACACTGCACAGATGTTGTGCGTTAGTGTGAATGGTTATGGCAAGCGCACCGCAATCTCGGAGTTTTCCACAATTGGTCGTGGTGGACAGGGTGTGATTGGCATCCAGCCCAGCGCAAGAAATGGCCATATTGTGGGTGCGATCCAGGTCAGTGAAGACGACGAGATGATGCTGATCAGCGACCAGGGGATGTTGGTGAGAACGCGCGTGAGCGAGGTCTCTATTCAGGGTAGAAATACTCAGGGCGTTCGATTAATCAAAGTTAAAAGTGGTGAGCACATTGTAGGTGTAGCGCGGGTGGAAGAGCGTGAGGATGATGAAGAAGCGGAAGAGACTGAGGGCTAGGGATGACTCAGAGAAAGTATAACTTTTGTGCTGGCCCCGCTGCACTGCCTGAGGCTGTGCTGGAACAGGCGCAAGCAGAATTACTCGACTGGCAAGGTCGCGGTTTGTCTGTAATGGAAATGAGTCATCGCAGCAAAGAGTTTGTTGCGATTGCCGAGCAGGCAGAAGCTGATTTAAGAGAGTTGCTGGCCGTTCCGGATGACTATGCGGTTTTGTTTGTACAAGGTGGTGCAACCGCTCAATTTTCGGCCGTGCCGCTGAATATACTGCAAGAGTCGGGGAAGGCGGACTACCTCAACACAGGTCAGTGGTCTAAAAAAGCGATTGCGGAAGCAAAACGGTATTGCGATGTGAACGTGGTCGCCACCGCGGAAAGCAGCAATTTCTCAAGTATTCCAGAGCCTGCAGAATGGCAAACCGATGATGATGCAGCCTACCTGCACTACACACCTAACGAAACTATCGGTGGCGTAGAATTCCACTGGTTGCCCAGGGTGTCTGTACCCCTGGTTGCCGATATGTCTTCAACTATTCTGTCACGACCCATAGATGTGTCGCAGTTTGGTTTGATCTACGCAGGTGCGCAGAAGAACATTGGGCCAGCGGGGCTCACCCTGGTAATCGTTAAAAGAGAATTGCTTGGTCATGCGCATGCAATGACACCAGTTACTCTGAACTACCAAACCATCGACCAGGGCAAGTCGATGCTGAACACACCGCCAACGTTTGCCTGGTATCTGGCCGGCCTGGTGTTTGATTGGCTGAAGCAAGGCGGTGGTCTGGAAGCGCAAGCCCATAGAAACCATGAAAAAGCGTCTAGTCTGTATCGGTTTATTGATGAGAGCGGGTTTTACAGTAACCCGGTAGAGCCGCAGAGCCGTTCCTGGATGAACGTGCCTTTCACGCTTGCTGATAGCAGTTTGGATAAAACCTTTCTCGCTGATGCGGAACAGCATGGGCTGCTTAATCTGGCTGGCCACCGATCTGTTGGTGGAATGCGAGCCAGTTTGTATAACGCGGTTGGAATGGATGCCGTAGACGCCTTGCTTGAGTTTATGCGCGAGTTCGAGCAGCAGCACGGGTAATCGAATGAGTGATGCAAAGCTACCTACATTGTCAGAACTCCGGGTGCAAATCGACACCCTGGATCAGGAGCTGCAGGAGTTAATTTCCAGGCGTGCTGGCATTGCCGAGCAGGTTGCTTCTGTAAAACTTGCTGAATTGCTGGCGTCCGGTGGTTCAGAGTCCGAGGTAGAGTTTTATCGGCCAGAGCGTGAAGCGCAAGTGCTGGCAAGGGTTATGGAGCGAAACCAGGGGCCGTTGGATGATGCGGTCATTGCGCATATTTTTAGGGAAATAATTTCCGCATGCCTTGCTCTGGAGAAGCCAACTGATGTTGCTTTCTTTGGGCCGGAAGGTACCTATACCCATCAAGCCGCGCTTAAGCATTTTGGCCAATCGGCGATGGTGAGTGCTTATCCATCTATCTCTGCCGTGTTTACCCAGGTCGAGAATGGCTTGAGCAAGTATGGGGTTGTGCCAGTTGAAAACTCTACCGAAGGAATGGTGACTCACACGCTAGATAATTTCGCGAAATCACCCTTGAAAATTTGCGGTGAAGTACAACTGCGTATTCATCTGCAGTTGCTAATCGGGCGCGACACAGATTTAAGCCAGCTGAAAGCCATTTGTGGTCATCAGCAGGCCCTGGCCCAGTGTCAAACCTGGTTGGCAACTCACTGGCCGAATGTTGAGCACAGAGCAGTGAGTAGCAATGGTGCCGCTGCACAAATGGCGGCCAATGACCCAACGGTTGCGGCGGTAGCGAGTTCCATGGCAGCCGAGCTGTATGATCTGAACTGTGTGTCTGCAAACATAGAAGACCGCAGTGACAACGCCACCCGGTTCCTGGTGGTTGCCGAAAAAGACGTGCCACCCAGTGGCGAAGACAAAACGTCTGTGATTGTAGCTACGCGAAACAAGCCGGGTGCCTTGTTCAAGCTGTTGGAACCGTTCGATCGCGAGGGAGTGATGTTGACGCGCATTGATACCCGACCGTCTCCCACAGAGGCTTGGGCCTACTTATTCTTTATTGAGTTCGAAGGGCATCAAACAGATCCAATAGTGGCAGGGATTCTCCGCGAGCTCGAAGAACATTCCGTGATGGTGAAGGTGTTGGGCTCTTACCCAAGAGCGTTGTTTTAATGTCTGCAAGCAGCACTAGTGAAAGGTCGCTGTTGGTGATCGGCCTTGGCATGATCGGCGGTTCGGTGTTGCGTTCGGCGCGTAAGCACGGCAGCGCTGAGCGACTGCTTGGCTTTGACGCCAGTGATGAAGTGAATCGGCTGGCCTTTGAGCAAGGTGTGGTTGATAACAAACCTGCACCCCTGGAAGAATTGCTAGCGCAAGCCAGCCTTGTTGTGCTTGCCGTACCGCCAATGGCTTTTGCCGGACTTTTTACCACACTTTCCCAACTCGGCCTGGCTAAAGATGCGGTAATGACCGATGTTGCCAGCGTTAAACGGCCAGTGCTGAATGCCTGCCAGGAGTTTGCCCCTGATCTATTGCCGCAATTTTTGCCCGCTCATCCTATCGCCGGGTCCGAGCAAAGCGGCCTGATGGCGGGAAAAGTGGATCTGTTCAAGCATAAGAAGCTAATCCTGACACCGCACCCTGATGTGAGCGATGGTGCTTTGCTGCGGGTAGGCCGATTCTGGGCAAGCCTTGATTGCCTGATTGCAGAACTGGATCCAGATCTGCACGATGATTTGCTGGCGTCCACCAGCCACTTGCCACACGTTCTGGCCTACGTGTTGGTTGACAGTTTGTTGTTACACCCTGAAATCGACCGATTGTTTGAGTTTGCTGCGGGTGGTTTTCAGGATATATCCCGAACAGCATCAAGTGATCCCACCATGTGGCACGATGTATTTTTCTCTAACAAAGAATATGTGCTGTCGGCTGTTGCGCAATTTGAAAAGCGCCTGGCTTTGTTCAAGGCAATGGTCGAAGAAGATGATTCGGAGCAATTGTTCGACATGCTTAGCACCGCAAAGCAGGGTCGTGACAATTACCTTGCGAAATACCGCTCCTGAATAAATCGTTGCGAATAGAGGGTTAGTTGACATGTTGTTTTCCGTATCTCCAGGTGGCGTTCTTAGCGGTGAGCTGCGTGTGCCGGGCGACAAATCCATTTCACACCGATCCATAATGCTGGGCTCAATTGCTGAAGGCAAAACCGAAGTAGAGGGGTTTTTGCGGGGTGAGGACAGTCTTGCCACCTTGCAGGCTTTCCAGGCAATGGGTGTGAGTATAGAGTCTGGCGACGGCGACAGGCTGTTTATACACGGTGTTGGTTTGCAAGGCTTATCCAGACCCGATACTGATCTGGATTTGGGCAACTCTGGTACGTCAATGCGATTGCTCACCGGCTTGATGGCTGGGCAATCATTTGCCAGCCGTTTGATCGGTGATGAGTCATTGAATGGACGGCCGATGAACCGGGTCGCAAACCCCCTGCGCGAGATGGGCGCTTCTATTACTACTGCTGATAACGGCCGTCCTCCGCTTCAGGTAAATGCGTCGAATGCCTTGCACGGCATTGAGTACACGCTGCCTGTTGCGAGCGCGCAGATTAAGTCCAGTCTGTTGCTGGCCGGTCTGTATGCGCAGGGGCAGACGACTATCGTTGAGCCAGCGCCAACCCGGGATCATACTGAGCGAATGCTCCGGTCTCTGGGCTATAACGTTGATACAGAGATTTTGTCGGAAGGCGTTAGCCGTATCAGCCTGCAAGGTGGTGGTGCGCTGCAGGGCGCCAAACTTATGGTGCCGGCCGACATATCTTCAGCGGCGTTCTTTATGGTCGCGGCAAGCATAGTGCCGGGCAGCGAGCTGGTGTTGCAAGACGTTGGAGTGAACCCAACTCGAACAGGTATAGTGCATATTCTGCGCGAAATGGGCGCAGACATACGCTTTGAGAATGAGCGGCTGTGGGGTGCTGAGCCAGTTGCTGATATCAGAGTTTGCCACACAGAACTGAAAGGCATAGAGATTGAAGAGCGCTTTGTACCGCTGGCGATTGACGAGTTCCCTGTGATTTTCATCGCCGCACTGGCCGCTACTGGCGAGACTGTGCTGCGCGGTGCACGCGAACTAAGGGTGAAAGAGAGTGATCGAATCGCTGTGATGGCTGAGGGCATCGCCAGGCTTGGCGGTGTTGCTGAAGCAACAGACGACGGTATGATTTTGCAAGGTAGCCAGCTGAATGGCGGAAGTGTGAATAGTCACGGTGACCACAGAATTGCCATGGCGTTTGCGGTGGCCGGTATGCTGGCCGCTGGGCCCGTAAGCATAGAAAATTGCAACAACGTTGCCACCAGCTTCCCGGGTTTTGCGCCGCTATCAGCTGAAGCAGGCATGAATATAACGGTGCACGCATGAAATCAGAGGTGCCTGTAATCACGATTGACGGCCCCAGCGGTACTGGAAAAGGCACTTTATCGCAGTTACTGGCCACAGAGTTAAGCTGGCACCTGCTGGACAGCGGTGCGATGTATCGGGTGCTGGCACTGGCCGCACTGGACAGCGCCATAGACCTGGATGATGAGCTGCAATTAGCACAATTAGCGCTTGAACTGGACATCAACTTCACACCCGACCAGAACACCGGTGTGCCTTCTATCCAGCTTGCTGGTGCGGAAGTAAGCAAGCGCATCCGCGAGCATGAGATTAGCGAAGCATCCTCTCGAGTGGCGGCGCATCCGCCGGTAAGAACCGCTTTGTTGGATTTACAGCGGGCATTTCGCCGCGAACCTGGTCTGGTAGCCGATGGACGAGATATGGGCTCTACGGTATTCCCTATGGCTGACCTGAAAGTGTTTCTTACAGCCAGCGCAGAAGCTCGAGCACAAAGGCGCTATAAGCAGTTGAAAACAAAGGAAGATAGTGCTAGTCTCCGCGCACTTCGTGAGGACCTCAATAAACGGGATCAACGCGATATGACCCGCACAGCCTCGCCGCTGCGGCCAGCAGACGACGCGCTTGTCATCGATAGCACAGAATTGTCGATAGATCAGGTGTTTGATCGTTTGCTAGACGCCGTTAAGCAACGCGGATTGTGCTAGGGTCATTACAGAAGTAAGTGGGATCGCACTGTTCCTTGTGTAGTTAGCCAGAGTGCGCCGTCCCTTATTAACTCACTAACCCCGCATCGGCTGGAAATGCGGCGCATTCAAAGAGACTATTCCTATGAGCGAAAGCTTTGCTGAACTTTTCGAAGAAAGTTTAAAAACCATTGAAATGAAACCCGGTGCTATTGTTACCGGTGTTGTTATCGATATAGATTCTGAATGGGTTACTGTCCACGCCGGACTGAAATCCGAAGGTGTTATTCCACGCTCGCAGTTTGTTAGCGAAGGCGGGGAATTTGCACTGGAAATTGGTGACGAAGTGCAAGTTGCGCTGGAATCCGTAGAAGACGGGTTTGGCGAAACCAAATTGTCGCGCGAAAAAGCCCGCAGAGCCGAGGCCTGGAAAGAACTTGAACTGGCGTTTGATACTGAAGAGGTGGTTCGCGGCGTTATTAATGGCAAGGTAAAAGGCGGCTTCACTGTAGACGTCGGTGGCGTCAGAGCGTTTTTGCCTGGCTCCTTGGTCGATTTGCGCCCGGTACGTGAAACTACCCACCTTGAAGGTAAAGAGCTTGAGTTTAAAGTTATCAAGCTGGATCAAAAGCGCAATAACGTTGTTATCTCTCGCCGTGCGGTTATGGAAGTGGCCAACAGCGAAGAGCGTGAAGCCTTGATTGAAAACTTGCAGGAAGGTGCACCAGCCAAGGGTGTGGTCAAAAACCTTACCGATTACGGTGCATTTGTTGATCTCGGCGGCATAGACGGCCTGCTGCACATTACCGATATGGCCTGGAAGCGTATAAAGCATCCAAGCGAAGTGGTCAATGTGGGTGACGAGATTGACGTTAAGATTCTGAAGTTCGATCGCGAGCGCAATCGCGTCTCTCTGGGTATGAAGCAATTGGGTGAAGACCCATGGGTAGAAATCAAGAATCGCTACCCGGAAAACGGCCGTGTTACAGCGCGTGTTACCAATCTCACTGATTACGGTTGCTTTGCGGAACTTGAAGAGGGTGTAGAAGGCCTGGTTCACGTTTCGGAAATGGATTGGACCAACAAGAACGTGCATCCTTCCAAACTGGTTCAGGTCGGTGACGAAGTAGAAGTCATGATTTTGGACATTGACGAAGAACGCCGTCGTATATCTCTTGGCATGAAGCAATGCCAGCAGAATCCATGGGATGCGTTCGGCTCACAGTTCAGCAAAGGCGACAAGATCAAAGGCAGCATCAAGTCGATAACCGATTTTGGTATCTTTATTGGCCTGGATGGCAATATTGATGGCCTGGTGCATTTGTCTGACATCTCCTGGCACGAAGAAGGCGAAGAGGCCGTACGCCGCTTCTCCAAGGGCGATGAACTGGAAACCGTTATTCTTGCAATTGACCCTGAGCGTGAGCGAATATCTCTGGGCGTTAAGCAGCTGGAAAATGATCCATTCTCCAGCTTCCTGACCGCCAATGACAAAGGCTCGGTGGTAATGGGCATTGTTAAAGAAGTGGATGCTAAAGGAGCCACGTTAACCCTGGCTGAAGACGTTGAAGGGGTGCTCAAAGCCTCTGAAATAAGTCGCGACAAGGTTGAAGATGCTCGTAATGTGATCAATATTGGCGATGAAATTGAAGTGAAAATCATCAATGTTGACCGTAAAGGGCGCATTGTTAACCTGTCTATCAAAGCGAAGGAATTCGAAGACGAGAAGCAGGCGATTCGCGATCACAAGGAAACGCAATCTGATGATACGGCTCCGGCTACACTTGGCGATTTGATTAAAGCCAAGATGGACAAGCAGTAGGCCAGGTGGGTGATTCCGGCTCGGCATCAAGTTCGAGCCGGATTCTTCTTTTACAGCCAAGGCATTGATTTTAAAATGTTTTGGACGCAAGATCGAATCTGATCTATAGTATCTCTACACCCCACAGGGCTATACGTTCCCATATAAAACCAATGACTAAGTCAGAGCTGATTGAACACATAGCAGCGGCGCAGACCCAACTATCACCCAAAGACGTAGAGCTTGCGGTGAAGACGGTCATTGAGCAAATGTGCCAAACCCTAGCCTCGGGTGATCGAATAGAAATCCGTGGCTTTGGCAGTTTTTCACTTCACTATCGCGAACCAAGACTGGGTCGTAACCCAAAAACCGGTGAGAAGGTTGAGCTTGCGGGAAAGAGTGTTCCACACTTTAAGCCAGGCAAAGAATTGCGAGAGCGTGTCAACGAGAGCTTGAAACGTTATCCTTAATCCAGAGCTAGTACCCGCGCTGTCGCCGAATCCGTTTTAACCATACCCATTGTTTCCCAATATTTACGTTTAGAAAGTCCATTTCAGCTGCACAGCTGCGTGCTGTCCTGCGATAATTAGGCCGTGGTATTCAATTGGGAGAGTATTCATGCTTCGAATTATTAACATCGGCTTGCTTGTTCTGCTGGCTGTAGCGGCAACGGCGTTTGCGTTGCAAAACACCAGTACAGTAGCGCTTGATTTGTTTTTCACACAGGTGGAAGAAGCATCAGTTGGCGCAATTGCTCTTGGATCATTTGCCTTGGGCGGGCTGTTTGGTCTTCTAGCGGGGAGTGCTGTTTGGTTTCGTTTGAAAAGAGCGGAACGTGCGGCCAAACGAAAACTCGTGCAGTCTGAGAAAGAGTTGGACAGCCTGCGGTCCAATGTTGCGTAGCGATTAGCGACAGTTTAATTTCTTCAATCAACTAGCGTTATCGCCTGACAGGATGTCTGACCCAATTCTATTTGTAATCCTTTTTGTGGCAATCGCCATTGGGTGGCTGCTTGGACGCTGGAGTGCCAAACGCCGCAAACAAGCCGACCTGGTCAATCAAACACTGAAGCAACCGTACATTACGGGGCTTAATTTCTTACTCAACGACCAGCCAGATGGCGCCATTGATGCTTTTATTACGGCATTGGAAGTTAACAGCGAAACCATGGAAACACATCTTGCGATAGGCAATTTGTCCAGACGGCGCGGGGAAACGGATCGGGCTATAAGAGTGCACCAGAACCTTTTGGCGCGGCCTTCTCTAAGTCGCGTTCAACGGCAAAAGGTCCAGTTTGAGCTGGCCCTGGATTACACCAAAGCAGGCTGGTTAGACAGAGCAGAACGAATTCTGAAAGAGCTCATCAAGCAGGGGCCATCGGCTGACCGAGCGAAAGTGCTTGCGACGCTGATTGATATTTATCAGCAAGAACAGGAATGGGAGCAGGCCTTACCTCTGGCACAAGAGTTTATGTCGTTGACGAGTGCGGAAGAGTCTCGACAGATGGCTGTGGCGGCGTCGCACTATTGCTGTGAAATTGCCGCGATTGCTATTAGTGAGCAACGATTTCATGACGCCGAGAAAAGTTTGCGCCTGGCTCTGCAATTATCTACCACCAATGCGCGGGCCTCTATTCTAAAAGCTCAAGCGCAACTTGGCCTGGGCCGAGAACGCAGAGCGCTTTCCTCTCTTAAAAAAATGGCCGATATTGCACCTGATAAGCTGATTGAAGCGATGCCTTTATTGGAACAGATTTTTACCAGCCGTGGCGATCAGGCCGGCGCGCTTGATTTTATCAGGGAGTTTGCCGCGCAAGACGAGAGTGGTGCCTTGGCCACGCTATTGTTTGAACAAATACGCAAGCACCATGGTGATGAACAGGCGCTTGAATATTTACACAGCAACCGAGGAGGGCAGGTAACGCTTACCGAGCTACTACAGGTTTTACAGATCGAAACAGCAAAACCCGATGGCGCCGACCCTGAACGTTTAAACAAAATCGCTGAGTTGTTGTTAGTGGAAGAACAGCAACGCTGGAGTTATCGCTGTCGACAGTGTGGCTTTGGCGGCAATCAATTGCATTGGTTATGTCCGGGCTGCAAGTCGTGGGGAACAGTGCATAGAGATTGTTAGTCTTAATTATATCTCGCAGGTCTTACAGATATATCGCACAATAATACAAATGAGATGTGTTAGTTTAATGCTGTGCAGGAAGCACGAATCAAGTATGAATCAGGTTTCAAAAGGAGATGAACCATGTTTTCAATATCACAGCAATCCAATCTGGTACGAGTAATCAATCATGGCTGCCGCCTGGCCGCACTGTTGGGAGTGTTCGCTTTGAACCCCGCAGTAGTGCACGCTGAAGCAGGTGCAAAAGCACCGGTGGTAGAGCGCCAATCTGCGCAAATCAATGTCAACACAGCTGGGGCTGAAACGCTTGCTGAGCTAAATGGCGTTGGTATGGCGAAAGCCAAAGCTATTGTTGATTACCGTGAGAAGTTTGGACGTTTTCGTACGGTGGAAGATCTGCTTGCCGTTGAGGGTATCGGAAAAGCCACCCTGGCTAAAAATCGCAGTCGCATCAGCATGTAACAGGCCGGCGTGGGATATCCTGCGCCTTTCGCGTCGTAACAGGTGTAAATCTGTTACGACGCTACTATTTCCAAGGTAATTCTGAGTCAAAGTTGCTAGGCTACTCGATAGGCACAACCTGGCTTGCTTAAGCGTATCCTGAATGCAGACAATCTTAATTACCGGCAGCGATGGTTTTATAGGAAGGCATGCAGCACCAGCATTGCGGAGTGCAGGCTTCACTGTAAAAGAGTCGGCATTGCGTGCCGAGCGCTTTTCGGCGGATCAATGCATGAACGAACTGCAGGGCGTGGATGCGGTTGTAAATTTGGCTGGCTTGGCGCACGCTAATCCCAAGCAGGTTCAGGAAATTGACTATATGCAGGTAAATGCAGAGTTTCCCGAACGTCTGGGCACCTGTGCGCTTGCCGCTGGCGTGAAGCGATTCGTGCATATAAGTTCGGTTAAAGCGGCAATGTATCAACCTTCGCTGGCTCCAAATAATGAATCGAACACTGAGCGGCCGCTGGATATCTACGGGCTTAGTAAGCGATTGGGTGAGGAAAAACTATTGCAGCACGACTGGCGGCCATCACAGTGCGTAGTGCTTAGACCTAGTCTGGTCTATGGCGCCGGAGTGAAAGCGAACATGAGATCGCTGGTAGCCGTATCGCGATGGCGATGTTGTCCTATTCTTGCTGGCACTGGTTCTCGGTCAATGCTGAATGTAAGCAATTTCTGCAGTGCATTGCTAAGCGCGCTGAGGGCCGATGAGCTAATGCATAATGTTTATATCGTCACTGACCCAAAGGGCTTGACCGTTGCTGATATTCAACTTGCAACCAGGCGCGCAACGTCAGGCGAGCGTATGTCCTGGCGAATATCAGCGACCACAGTGCGCAGTTTATCGGGCGTGCTGACCGTGTTTCCACGATCATGGTTCGAACCTTTGTTTGCTGCACTTGCCAAGCTAACTGAATCTGAGCTGTACAGCGCCAGCCGATTCGAGCAGGAGTTTAACTGGGCGGCTAATCACACATTGGAAGACGCGATTCCAGACATGCTTGCTTTAAAGTGAAGGACTGTTAACGATGACTGAAACAGTAGTGTTGATAACCGCGATTTTTCTCGGTAGTCAACTGCTGCTATACGCGTACCGTGAGTTGGCATTACGCAGGCATTGGTTGGATATTCCCAATCAGCGTAGCTCACACTCAGCGCCAACTCCCGGCGGGGCCGGCTTGTGTCTTGCTGTGGTTTTTCTATTGGCCTCTGCGTATCTGTTTGTCGCTGGTGTGTTGTCATCTGAAATCATGTGGCTGTGTGGCTTGTCATTGATCATGGCAATGACCGGCTGGTTTGACGACAGGTATTGCTTGTCACGGCGAATAAGGGCGGTGATTTATCTGGTTGCTGCTGTACTGTTCGTAAATGGCGTGACAGAGCACGTTGCCGCCTGGTGGTTGATCGCGCTAGCCTTGCTAATGTTTGCCTTTGTTAATGCGTTCAACTTTATGGATGGTATTGACGGGATCGCGGCAAGCCAGGTGTTGTTCTACGCCGTTGCATTTCTTTTTATGAGCACTGGCACGATCAATGCTGATTTTCAGCTTGTGTTGTTTTTTGTGGCAACACTGGCCGCTGCATTCCTGCTCTGGAACTGGTCACCGGCCAGGCTTTTTCTCGGCGACTCGGGCAGCTTGTTTTTTGGTTTCTTGCTTGCTGCAATCTCAGTGTTTGCTGATGAACTGTCGGCGCTTTCCTTATTTTCCAGCGCGATTCTGCTTGCGGCTTTTGTTGCCGACAGCTCGGTGACCATGCTTTGCCGTTTGTTAAACGGTGAACGCATCCAGGATGCTCATCGATCCCATTTATACCAGTTACTGGCGAAGCATTGGGGCTCACACGCCCGCGTAGTGATTCTTTATGCCGCCGTTAATATTACCGTTTTATTACCCGTAGCTTTAATTTCAGAAGCTCAAGCCTCCTGGGCGACTATACTCTTTGTTGCAACGTACGCGATTCTCTGTGCAATTGTCTGTTTTTACCGCACTCGCTTGTTGTCATCAATGATAGAGAAAATATAATTCGCCCTTGACCCGCTCTATCAGGCTCAGGAAGGCCGGCATGTTATGAACATAAGAAGGCACATCCACCGTCTTATAGACTATTTTTCTCCTATCGATAAAGCGGCGGAATTACCACGTAATGTAAAACAGGCCTTGATGCTGTTGGTTGATTTACTGTGTATTCCACTGGCAATCTGGATTTCCGTAGCCTTGCGATGGGAAAGTACTGAGTTTCCCATTGGCCCGATGGCATATCCTGCCATCGGCTTAACTGTGTTAATTAGTGCTGCCTTGTTTCTAAGACTTGGCTTATACCGCGCTGTTATCCGTTTTATGGGCCATCAGGCGATTATGGCCGTGCTGAAGGCGGTAACGGTGTCTGCCCTGGTATTCAGCGTGTTGATGTACTCAATGGACACCAGCCTGCCACGATCTACACCACTTCTGTACTGGGCGATATGTGTGTTGCTTATCGGCGGATCAAGGCTGTGCATTCGTGCGTTTTACCAGTACAAGCTGAAAAGCATGGCCGACAAGGTAGTTATTTATGGCGCGGGTGCATCCGGCCGGCAATTACTGACCGCCTTGTTACAAAGCGACGAATACCACCCGGTTTGTTTCATAGACGACGACCCGCGCCTGCATGGTACTGTTATAAATGGCGTGGGGGTAGCCGGACCTGAACGACTGACCCAATTGGTTAATCATCATGAAGTGAGCCAGGTGCTGCTTGCGATGCCTTCGGTTGCGCGAGAATATCGACGCGACGTTATTAACCGGCTGGTTGGACTGGCTGTTCATGTAAAAACGATACCCAACTTTGCCAGTTTGATTCAGGGTAGAGCGTCGATTGCCGAAATTCAGGATATTGATATTGAAGACCTGTTGGGCCGCGACCCTGTGCCGCCGCACCCGGAGTTGATTGACCAATGCGTGGAAAACAAGGTAGTGCTGGTAACCGGTGCTGGTGGTTCGATCGGCGCGGAGCTTTGCCGGCAAATTATTAACCACGCCCCTAAGGAATTAGTGTTGTTTGAAGCGTCAGAATTTGCGCTGTATCAAATAGAGCACGAACTGCGACAAAGTTTGATGGCCCTGAAGGTGCCGTGCAAATTAACACCGTTGCTGGGCTCGGTTAAAGACAAAAAGCATATTCAACGTGTAATGAACGTATGCGGCGTGCAAACGGTGTATCACGCGGCCGCGCACAAGCATGTGCCAGTTGTTGAATACAATGTTGCCGAAGGCGTTTCCAATAACGTGTTTGGTACCGTGAATACGGCACTTGCAGCGGTTAATGCAAACGTTGAGCGTTTTGTGCTGGTCTCTACTGACAAAGCAGTCAGGCCAACCAATATAATGGGAGCGTCAAAACGACTGGCTGAAATCGTTTTGCAGGGGCTAGCGGAGAAAGCAGGTAACACCAATTTTTGCATGGTTCGATTTGGAAACGTGCTTGGTTCGTCGGGTTCTGTTGTTCCACTATTTCGAAAGCAAATAAATACTGGCGGCCCGGTTACCGTGACTCATAGCGAAATTATTCGTTATTTCATGACCATCCCCGAAGCTGCGCAACTGGTGCTGCAATCTGGTGCATTGGCAAGAGGTGGTGACGTATTTGTGCTCGATATGGGCGAGCCCGTACGAATTGTTGATCTGGCACGACGAATGATCAGATTGATGGGTTTTGAAATAAAGGATGAGAACAATCCATACGGCGACATCGAAATTAAAGTGACCGGGCTACGACCGGGTGAAAAACTCTACGAAGAGTTACTGGTTGGCAACAACGTTAGCGGTACAGGTCACCCAATGATTATGTGTGCCGACGAAGAGTTCCCCGACTATGATGTAGTACAACAATATCTGATCAGTCTGGACGCCGCTTGCAGCGAAGGTGATTGCGACAGTATTCGGGCTATTCTCGTTGAGCTGGTCAGCGGTTTTGTCAGCAAAGGTCCGGTAGCGGATTATCTATGGGAGCGCATGGCGCCGGTTGAAGGGGCGAAAACTTTTACGCCAACTGTGGATGAATCGCCTAAGGTTAAACCGTTGTTCCCGGAAAAAACCAGTACTCAATCCAAATAATTTTCAAGGATTCCTTGCATGGCAGACTATGATGTTTTCAATGGCGACGCAGACGGTATTTGCGCGCTTATACAGTTAAGACTCGCTGAACCCAGAGACAGTACGATTGTGACTGGAGTAAAGCGCGATATCTCTCTGCTCAAGCAGGTTGATGCTGTGAGTGGTGATAGAGTCACGGTATTGGACATTTCTATGGACAAGAATAAAACCGATCTGCAGCGCGTGCTGGACGCAGGTGCCGAGGTGTTTTATTGCGACCATCATTTTGCAGGTGATATTCCACAAGCCGACAATCTGATGGATTTGATTAATACCGCCGCTGACACTTGCACCAGCCTATTGGTGAACGGTTATTTGAAAGGCGCTTATAAAGAGTGGGCTGTCACGGCTGCATTTGGTGACAACCTGAAAGCGAGTGCTTTAACGCTGGCAAAGCAGACCTCTCTCACTGAGAGTGAGGTGAAAAGCCTTGAAAACCTGGGTACCTATATTAACTACAACGGCTATGGCGCCTCGTTGGATGATTTGCATTTTACTCCGCAGGATCTCTACAAACTAATGCAGCCATTTACTAATCCACTGGATTTCATAGAGCAGGAATCTGAAGCGTATAAAAAATTGGAAGCTGGTTTTATCGATGATATGGCATCGGCAAGAGCGGTGGATTACGATCATGCTGATCAGCATTCAGCTGTTTTGACTTTTCCCAATGAGGCGTGGGCTAGGCGGGTAAGTGGTGTTTTCAGTAATGACCTTGCCAACGAAAACCCGGGCAGAGCCCACGCTGTGTTAACAAATAAAGCGAATGGCAATTACCTGGTGAGTGTACGCGCACCGCTTAACAATAAGACAGGTGCAGATGAATTGTGCATGCAATTTCCAACCGGTGGTGGTCGCAAGGCAGCTGCGGGTATCAATGATCTGCCAGCCGACATGCTTGGCGATTTTATCAGCGCATTAGGACAACGTTACGCCAATGAACCCTAAGCAGAGCAAAGCCTGGGCTGCGCTTGAAAAAAAGGCCGAGAACCGGCCTGGAATTGCTAGTATTTTTGAATCCGATCCGCAACGAGCGGCGCGTTGCACCCTGGAACATTGCGGAATCAGGCTGGATTACAGTAAAACCACCATCACCGAAGATGTGCTGCAATCGTTACTAAGTTTGGCAATAGATGTCGGTGTTCCCGATCGAATGAACGCCATGCTCAATGGCGAGCACATAAATACCACTGAAGATCGCGCGGTATTGCACATTGCTTTACGCGATATTGACGGCGTACTGGCTGACAAGTACGGCGCTGATAAGCACAAGGCTGTACTGGAACAACTGTCACGAATGGAACGTTTGTCAGACGAAATACGTTCTGGCCAATGGCGGGGGTTTTCCGGAAAGCGAATCCGTCATGTCGTTAACATTGGGATTGGCGGGTCTGATCTTGGACCCAAGATGGTCTGTGAAGCGCTGAGGCATTTGCAATCGCCTGAACTTCAGGTGCATTTTGCCAGCAACGTTGATGAAACGCATTTGCCAAATATTCTGCGTGAACTCGACCCCGAGGAAACGCTGTTTTCTATCTCAAGTAAAACATTCACTACTCAGGAAACCATGTACAACGCGCGCAACGCCCGTCAATGGGTGCTTGATCACTATTCTGACAGCGACGCGATTGCCAGCCATTTCATCGCGGTCAGCAGCAATACCCGGGCTGCCGTAGAGTTTGGAATTGCCGAGCAAAATTTGTTGTCATTCTGGGAATGGGTTGGCGGGCGGTACTCGCTATGGTCAACTATTGGTTTTCCAATCTGTGCCGCCATCGGCTATGCGCGATTTGAAGAGTTGTTGCGTGGGGCACATGCGCTGGATGCACATTTTTTCACTGCCGAGTTTGAGCAGAATCTGCCACTGATATTGGCGGTGTGCGGAATTTGGCACAATAACTTCTGTGCTCACCACAGCCTGGGCGTTATTCCATACAATGACGCTTTGGGGCTGCTACCCATGTACTTGCAGCAATTAGACATGGAGAGCAATGGCAAATCGGTGGATCTCGAAGGCAACGCCGTGACCTACGCAACCGGCCCCGTGGTGTGGGGACAAAGCGGTTCGAATGGTCAGCACGCTTTTTTTCAGCTGCTGCATCAAGGCACCGATGTTATACCGCTGGAGTTCGTCTTTGCGGTGAATGTTGAAACGGCTAATCAGGAACAGCATCGTGCCTTACTGGGCAATATGCTTGCGCAGTCTAATGCCTTGATGCGAGGCGAACAGGCTGCAGAAGCTCAGCCACATTTGCATTATGCCGGTGATAAACCCAGTATCAGCGTGGGTCTGGACCAGTTAACCCCCGCTAGTTTGGGAGCACTGATTGCCTTGTTTGAGCACAAAGTGTTTGTTCAAGGCGCGATCTGGAATATTAATTCCTTCGATCAGTGGGGGGTACAACTGGGCAAACGATTAGCAACTCAGATTGGAACTGATTTTTCTCGTCCAAACGCCGAAATGGACAGCTCTACTCAGGCGACAATTGCCTGGATTCATGAACGCATGAGTTAATCCCGTTGCGCACTGATTCAGGCGGCTTGTGCTCAGGTGTTTTTCGGTATTCCTTGATTTAGCTTCTGACCCACAGGTTTGAATTGTGGATCAATCTCGTTTCCAGGGCACTGGTCTTGCGTATCCAGATTTTTCTGCGCGAACAGTTGCTTCCATACGGTGTCGCTAAATTCCAATTTTTGCAGAAAACGCTGGAACTCAACTTCTTGTTGGTCCATGTCGCTCTCCGACGTAGTGTGAGTTATGTCTCGTTTTTAAGCGTAGCCCAGACGAACGGAATATGTGTAAAACTTTGTGAGATCGTCAGTTTGGCTAAAAAACGATCAATATTGATCGCATTTTCTTGGTGAACAGCACTAACGCTTGTACAAAGCACCGCGTTCTTGATTGGCTTGTGTTTTAAAACGCCGGTGGAACCAATAATATTGAGTGGGCTCAAGTCTGATCGCCGTTTCAATCAGTTGGTTGACGGCGGTGGCGTCGGCAACATCGTCGCCCGACGGGAAATTATTCAGCGGCCCGGTAATGCTGACGATGTAGCCGGAGTCGTCAGGCTTGCGTCGTTGACCATAGAGAAATACCGGTGCACCAGTAATACGGGCCAACGTTGCTGTTGCATTAATGGTTGATGCATTTTGCGAAAAGAACGGGGCGTAGACGCTGTTATTTTCGCCTTCATCCTGATCCGGTGCATACCAAACGATCTCGCCGCGGCGCACCGCTTTAATCAACGCCCGCGGGTTGGTTTTCTTGATGTGGGTATCTGCATGGCGGTCACGACCTGCCAGAATCGTTGCATTGAACAGAACATTTCTTTGCGGTCTGTACACTGCGGAAAAAGGAAAATGAATAGCGCCAATAGCAGCGCCGATGTCCAGTGTCGAAAAATGTGCGCCCAGCAGCAGTACGCCTTTTCCCTTGTCTTTGGCCTCAAGCAGGCTGTCCAGGCCTTCGATTTCAGATATGGATTCAATGCGCTCGTGACGGCTCCACCAGGCCATACCGGTCTCTGCCAGGCCAGCGCCAAAGTTCTTGAATACCTCTTTGCAGAATTGCTTTTTTTCTTCGGCGTTAAGTTCCGGAAAACACAGGTCGATGTTCAACTGCGTTACATGCTTGCGGCTGCTGGGAATAAGGTAGAGCAGATACCCAATTGCCTTGCCCAGACGAACATTGAAGGGGAAGGGTAATGCACCCAAACCACGCAACAACAAAAGTGCGAAGGCCAATGGCCAGTTTGCAGGCTTACGATTCTCTTCACTGACGGTGTTGAGATACTCAGACGCAGCGTTACTCAAGTTCTAGCGCGCCAATACTATGGTCCATGGCATTCGCGGTAAATGTCACAGCGTTACACAGGCAGCTGCCTGACGCTTTACTGGTTTCGGGCATGAAGAATCTCCATCAGCGTGGTTGTCTACCTTAGCGAAGAAAAAGGTAGCGGGAAAGTGCAAACGCAACTATGCCGCCAATAAAGGACATTCCCTGTAGATCAGCATTCTCGACCGTAAGATCGGCCTTGCCAATTAGCATCGGCTGTTGTAAATAATGCTTTCCAGTTTCCAGAAACAGTTTGGAGAGATCGAATGAGCGCCCGAGAAACGGTTAGCAGGGCAGATTGGATAACGGCGCGTACAGAATTCATGGAACGAGAAAAAGCTTTTACGCGGGAGCGAGATGCGCTTAGCAAAGCCCGCCAGGCACTGCCTCGCTGGCAGCTGGATAAAGACTATGAGTTTCAGGGGCAAGACGGTGTGGTTCAGATGCCGGAATTGTTCGACGGCCACTCCCAGCTAATCGTTCAACACTTTATGTTTGGTCCGGAATGGGAGGAAGGCTGCCCGAGTTGTTCGTTCTGGGCCGATGGTTACAACGGCACCATCGCGCACCTCAATGCTCGTGACATCAATATGGTTGCAATATCCAACGCACCATTGCACAGCCTGGAGATGTATAAACAACGCATGGGATGGACATTCCCCTGGTATTCATCACTGGGATCAAGTTTTAATGCCGACTTTGCGGTGTCGTTTACAGCGGAGCAATTGGAGAGCGGCCAAAACAATTACAACTACGGCACGCAGCGATTCAATGGTGGTGAGGCACCGGGAATGAGTGTGTTTGAGCTGAACGAGGATGGTGCCGTATTTCATACCTATTCGGCTTATTCGCGCGGCCTGGATATGTTTAACGCAACGTACCACTACATGGATGCCGTGCCTAAGGGGCGAGATGAGGCGGAGTTGCCGTTTTCCATGGCATGGCTGCGCAGACACGACTCGTATTGAGTTCTGTTTGCGAATAGCTGAGCTTTTTATTGCTGCGGCACTGGCTAGAAAAAGTGACGTCCAAATTTGAATCAAAGAGGGTATGCGCATGCGCTTCTTAGGCCAATCTACCTCAGCACTGTTGCTCTATTCCTTGTCTACATGGGCGATATCTGACGATCTGGCCGGCTTGCAAACAAACTTCCTGAGTCTGGCTAACGGCGCGATGCCGGTCTTCATAGGTGAAGCCGGCAAACAGCTGCGTGTATCAGACCCGCAGGCGATCGCGGTTATTGATGGAAACCCCAAGCCATTTATTTTAACGCCCAAACCTGTGGATGCCTCGGCGCGGATAGAATTGGTGTATGAGCTACCGGCGGCAACCACATTTCAACGTTTTCGCATACCCAACGTGTGGGAAACGCCCAGCCCGTCGCAAACGTTTGTTGCAAACCTGAAAATTTCCGGCAGTAATCAGTTCGACCCGCAAAAGCCCGACGATGCGCAATTCGTACACTTGGCCAATGTGGATCTGAACACACACGAACAAAAGAACCAGTTCACCGACGTTGCCCTGGATGATGCCCAAGCCGTGCGTTGGCTCAAGCTGGAATTCAGCGGCGGCATTGATATTCAAACCGAAAAATCCTTTTTGGAATTCAGTGAATTGATTGGTGAAGGAAGCCAGCTTCCCGTTCCTCTGGCGGAAAATTTTGCCGGGCACTGGACTGGTCGTGGTGTACGAATAGAGCTGGAGCAGAACGCCGCGACTGTGGCTGGCTGCTACGACGACAATGGCCAGCTGCAGGGCACGGTTAGCGGCCGTGTGCTTAGAGCCACCGGCGTACACCAGCGTACCGGCGTTGAAAGTTTGTTTGTTTTGTCGGTAGATTCTAGCGGCGCATTGCAGGGGCTACGCTCGACCAACGGCGCTCCTTTCAAGGTTTACAAAGGCGATATTGCTTCGGCCAGCGCAAAGAAACTATGTACGGCACCGCCCAGTACGCAGCTTGGCTGCGGATCGGTCATTCACGGTATTCAATTTGAGTTCGACTCGGCAGCGATTACGCCGCAATCTGATGTTGTTTTGGAGCAGCTTTATTCCGGGCTTAAAGACACTGGTGAGTCTCAGGTAAGGATTGAGGGCCATACATCTAGTGAGGGTAGTGAAGCGTACAATCAGGAACTCTCTACTCGTCGGGCACAGGCAGTTGTGGATGATTTGTTGGCGCGTGGATTGAAGTCGAGCAAGCTAAGGGCATTTGGGGTGGGGGAGGCTAGTCCGATTGCCAGTAATAAGGATGAGGCAGGGCGGTCAATGAATCGGCGGGTTGAGGTGCATTGTGTTGATTAGAGCCACATACAGAAAAGGGCCGCACTTGTGCGACCCTTTTCTGTATGTGGCTCCGCCTGCTGGGCTCGAACCAGCGACCCAATGATTAACAGTCATTTGCTCTACCAACTGAGCTAAGGCGGAATAAACTGTGCCTGGGCACCGCCGTTGGTGGGCGGGCCTGGAACCTTTCTCAGTTCCTCGGCGTCGAACCATGTTCGAGGGCGCGTATGTTAATAACGCTCGTGAACAAGGTCAATAGATATTATTATGGTCGATTTCCCGAAATACGACGAGTTCATTCGCTTCCATGTCAAAGCCACTTAAGGTACACGCCAAGTTCGAGCCTGCGGGTGACCAGCCTACGGCCATTGAGCAGCTGGTGGCCGGCATTGATTCGGGTCTTCTAGGCCAGGTATTGCTCGGGGTGACGGGCTCTGGAAAGACTTTCACCATTGCGCACGTGATCGAGCGCATCCAGCGCCCTGCGGTGATTATGGCGCCCAATAAGACGCTGGCAGCGCAGCTGTATGGGGAATTCAAGGAGTTCTTCCCGGAGAATGCGGTTGAATACTTCGTTTCCTACTACGACTACTACCAGCCAGAAGCCTATGTTCCATCCTCAGATACGTTTATTGACAAAGACGCCTCGGTCAATGAGCACATCGAGCAGATGCGCCTGTCGGCCACCAAAGCGCTGATTGAGCGTCCGGATGCGATTGTGGTGGCCACTGTTTCGGCAATTTACGGTCTTGGCGAGCCAGATGCTTATCTGAAAATGGTGATGCATCTTGATCGTGGAGACCAGGTAGACCAACGCTATATTTTGCGGCGCCTGGCTGAGCTTCAATACACCCGCAACGACGTAGACTTTTTCCGCGGAAACTACCGGGTTCGAGGGGATGTGATCGATATATTCCCGGCTGATTCCGAGCACGAGGCCATGCGCATTGAACTTTTCGATGAAGAAATTGAAAGCATCTCGCGTTTTGACCCCTTAACCGGCCATGTGATAGCCAAACTCCCACGGGTAACCATCTTTCCAAAGACCCATTATGTAACCCCCCGCGAGCAACTGCTGGACGCCGTGGGCGATATTGAAGAAGAATTAAAAGATCGCCTGGAACAGCTGCGAAACAACGACAAACTGGTGGAAGCGCAGCGCCTGGAGCAGCGTACCCGCTATGATCTGGAGATGATTCGGGAGCTGGGCTACTGCCAGGGTATAGAGAATTATTCGCGCTATTTATCCGGCCGTGCGCCCGGTGAGCCGCCACCCACATTATTTGATTATCTGCCCTCCAATGCGCTGGTGGTGGTGGACGAGTCTCACGTCAGCGTGCCGCAGATTGGCGGCATGTACAAAGGTGACCGGTCGCGCAAGGAAACGTTGGTGCAGTATGGCTTTCGCTTGCCGTCTGCGCTGGATAACCGGCCTATGCGATTTGACGAATGGGAGAGGGCCGTACCGCAGGTTATCTTTGTGTCGGCCACGCCACGTGACTATGAAATGGAGAAATCCGGTCAGGTCGTAGAGCAAGTGGTGCGCCCGACCGGCCTCACGGACCCGGAAATCGAGGTGAGACCCGCCACCACTCAGGTTGATGACTTGCTTAGTGAGATTGGCGTAAATGTGGCTAAAAAGGGCAGGGTGCTGGTAACGGTGCTAACCAAACGCATGGCCGAAGACCTGACTGAGTACCTCAATGAGCATGGTGTGCGAGTTAAGTACTTGCACTCGGATATTGATACGGTAGAGCGCGTAGAGATTATCCGCGATCTGCGCTTGGGCGAATTCGATGTATTGGTAGGCATCAACTTGTTGCGCGAAGGACTGGATATGCCTGAGGTGTCTCTGATCGCCATCCTTGACGCCGATAAAGAAGGTTTTCTGCGTTCCGAATCTTCGCTGGTGCAAACCATTGGCCGTGCTGCGCGCAACCTGGAAGGAAGGGCTATTCTCTATGCCGACCAAATGACAGGGTCGATGGAGCGTGCCATTCGCGAGACAGACCGCCGGCGTGCCAAGCAGGTAGCGTTTAATGAAGAGCACGGCATTGTGCCGAAAGGTGTGACCAAAAGTGTTCAGGACATTCTGGAAGTTAGCTACGCGCCGGGTAAGGGCAAAGGCAGGCGAAATGCCAAGCAGAAAGGTCGTTATGAGGACGTGTTGATTGACGGGATTGATCTGGATAATCCTAAAAAGATGGCCGCTACGCTCAAAAAACTTGAAAAGAAAATGTTCCAACACGCCAAAGATCTGGAGTTTGAGCAGGCAGCTGCCACGCGTGATCAGATCGATGTGTTGAAAAATCAACAGTTTAAACTCTGATTCCGGCTGGCGTGATTCGCCGTTTGCTTATAATATACGCGCCGTTCATGCGCACTGTTTGCCCTGACACCTTACGACCGTAGCTCAGTTGGTTAGAGCACCACCTTGACATGGTGGGGGTCGGTGGTTCGAATCCACTCGGTCGTACCAACATCATAGATTCAGACAGTACTGATTCACTTTACGCTAAACATTCACGTGGCCTCTCGTAATGGCCACCACTGAGGATCGCACTATGCCCCAAATCACTTTGCCTGATGGCAGCCAACGCTCTTTCCAAAACCCCGTCACTGTGCTGCAAGTGGCCGAAGATATCGGTCCCGGGCTTGCGAAGGCAACCATAGCTGGCGTTGTTGACGGCCAGTTGCACGACGCCTGCGATCTTATTGAACACGACGCGGAAGTTCGGTTACTGACGGCAAAAGACCAGGAGGGTGTGGACATTATCCGCCACTCTTGTGCCCATTTGATCGGCCACGCTGTGAAGCAGTTGTATCCGGAAGCCAAGATGGTGATTGGTCCGGTGATTGATGATGGTTTCTATTACGACATCGCGACTGATACGCCGTTTACACCTGACGATCTTGACAAAATCGAAGCTCGAATGAAGGAGCTGATTGAGCAAGACTATGACGTGGTGAAAAAAATGACACCGCGCGCAGATGTGATCGACACTTTTGAAAAACGAGGCGAAGAATACAAGCTACGCTTGGTGGCGGATATGCCCGATGAACAGGCTATGGGCTTGTACCATCATCAGGAATACGTGGATATGTGTGTTGGGCCGCACGTGCCCAATACGCGTTTTCTGAAACACTTCAAACTAACCAAACTGGCCGGTGCCTACTGGCGTGGTGATTCGCAAAACGAAATGCTGCAGCGGGTATACGGCACCGCATGGGCAGATAAAAAGCAGTTGAAGCAATATCTGCAGCGCCAGGAAGAAGCGGAAAAGCGCGATCACCGCAAAATTGGCCGCAAGCTCGATTTGTTTCATACACAGGAAGAAGCACCGGGCATGGTGTTTTGGCATCCGCGAGGCTGGGCTATTTACCAGGCTGTGGAGCAGTACATGCGCCAGCAGCAGGAAGTGCACGGTTATCAAGAGATCCGTACCCCGCAGCTGCTGGACTTCTCGCTCTGGGAGCGATCTGGCCACGCAGCCAAGTTTTCTGACGATATGTTTGCCCTGCAATCGGAAGATCGACAATACGCGATCAAACCAATGAACTGCCCATGCCACGTTCAAGTGTTTAATCAGGGGCTCAAGAGCTATCGCGACTTACCACTTCGGCTCGCTGAATTTGGTTCCTGCCACCGTAACGAACCATCAGGCTCACTGCATGGCCTGATGCGTGTTCGTGGCTTCGTCCAGGACGATGCCCATATTTTCTGCGCTGAAGAAAGTATTCAGGAAGAGGTGGCCAACTTCATCGACTTCCTGCACGAAGTGTACGAGGATTTTGGCTTCACCGAAGTAATCTACCGGCTGTCTACCCGCCCTGAAAAGCGGGTTGGTTCCGATGAGGTTTGGGACAGATCAGAAAGTGCCTTGGCAAAAGCGCTGGATGGCAAAGGCTTACCGTGGGAATTACTGCCTGGCGAAGGCGCGTTTTACGGCCCCAAGATAGAGTTTTCCCTGAAAGACAGCATCGGTCGGCTGTGGCAATGCGGCACCATTCAGGTGGACTTCTCAACCGCTGAAAGGCTGGACGCACAATACGTAGCAGAAGATGGCAGCCGGAAAGTACCGGTTATGCTGCACAGGGCTATACTGGGTTCTTTCGAACGCTTTATTGGCATGTTGATCGAGAATTACGAGGGCGCATTTCCGCCCTGGTTGGCTCCCGTTCAGGCGGTTGTTCTGAATATTACGGACAAGCACGCCGAATATGTGCAAAAAGTGGAAGAAACCCTGAAAAATAAAGGATTTAGGGTCGAATCCGACTTGAGAAACGAGAAGATCGGCTTTAAAATCCGCGAGCACACAATGCAGAGGGTTCCCTACCTCTTAGTAGTAGGTGATCGGGAAGCCGAAACTAATTCAGTGGCCGTACGCACCCGTCAGGGCGATGATGATGGAGCAATGCCTTTAGAGGCCTTCATCGAACGCCTGGAAATGGACGTGGAGCGTCGCGGCCGTATTGCGTTGCCATCCTGAACGCATTGATTCAGGGCGCAACGGTTTGCTAAAGGAGCAAGAGTATTAAGCAAGATTCAAAAGGAGCCTCAAAGAAAGCTCTGATTAATGATCAGATTGAGGCCGACCTGGTCCGGTTGATAAGCGCCGATGGCGAACAACTAGGCATTCTCTCACTAGCGGACGCGCAAGCCAAAGCGGAAGAGGACAAAATGGACCTGGTGCTCATGGCGGCTGATGCAAATCCGCCAGTGTGCAAGATTATGGATTACGGCAAACATGTGTTTGAGCTTAAAAAGCAAAAAGCCGCTGCGAAGAAAAAGCAGAAAATAACCCATGTAAAAGAGATTAAGTTTCGACCAGGGACGGAAGAAGGGGATTATCAGGTAAAACTACGCAACCTGATACGTTTCCTTGAAGCGGGCGACAAAGCCAAGGTAACTGTACGATTCCGAGGGCGCGAAATGGCGCATCAGGAAATCGGTATAGAACTGCTGAAACGGATTGAGGCAGACCTTGACGAATATGGCAATGTTGAGCAATTTCCAAAAATGGAAGGCCGACAATTGCATATGGTGATAGCGCCCCTAAAGAGAAAGTAAGCCAGCTACATTAGTTGCGGGTTTTACTTATTACTAAAACCTGTCGGTTTCCCAGTGCGCCGTTGTAGCGGTTGCCAGGCCCGGCACAAATGCGAGTTTTATCATGTCAAAACTGAAAGTACACTCCGGAGCGGCCAAACGCTTCAAGAAATGTGCCTCGGGTTACAAGCGCAAGCACGCTAACAAGAGCCACATCCTGACCAAAATGACCACCAAGCGAAAGCGTCAGCTTCGCGGAACAGCCATTGTCGACAAGGCAGACAAGCCTTTGATCGATAAGATGATGCGAGCAAAGTAAGCCCGCCTCTGATTTGTTCAATTGGTCGGGTGCAGGACGCACCCGCATTTTCAAAGAAAATGGGAGTAAATTGAAAATCACATTTTCAATTTACGTATAAACATAAAGGCTGGAGTCTTTTTGTTTATATAAAATGTCATAGGAGTAAATTATGCCCCGCGTAAAGAGAGGCGTTACGGCCAATCGCCGTCACAAGAAAGTATTAAAGCAAGCCAAAGGTTATAAGGGCGCGCGTAGTCGCATCTACCGCGTAGCCAAACAGGCGGTTATCAAAGCCGGTCAGTATCAATATCGTGACCGTCGGCAGCGTAAGCGCCAATTCCGTGCCTTATGGATTACCCGCATCAATGCAGCGGCACGAGAAAACGGCTTGACCTACAGCCGTCTGATCAATGGTTTAAACCGTGCAGGAATAGAGCTGGACCGAAAAGTCATGGCTGATATGGCCGTGAACGACAAAGAAGGTTTTGCTGTACTGGCCAATACGGCTAAAGAAGCATTGGAAGCCGCTGCCGCATAGGCAGCCGGTTTGACTGTTGCCCTTGCGCAAAGGGCTGGTCAACGTCCATGAGTGAACTAGACACACTGGTCGATCAGGCCCGTTCAGCGATAGAAGCAGTCAGCGAATTAGCTGAGCTTGAGTCTTTGCGTGTTGAATATCTCGGCAAGAAAGGCCATCTCACTGCCTTATTGAAAGGTCTGGGCAAACTCAGCGCTGAAGAAAAACCGGCCGCTGGAGCGAAGATTAATTCTGCGAAAGAACAAGTTGCATCATTGATCAGCGCACGCAAAGATGCATTGGCATCGCTTGCTCTTGATGCCCGGCTTGCCAGTGAAAAGATAGACGTCAGCCTTCCCGGCCGCGGTCTTGGGGTAGGTGGCCTGCACCCGGTTACGCGCACTATTGAACGTATTGAAGGTATATTCGCGCAATCTGGCTACGACGTTGTTGAAGGCCCTGAAATTGAAGACGACTATCACAATTTCGAAGCCTTGAATTTCCCGCCCCACCACCCGGCGCGGGCCATGCACGACACCTTCTTTGTGACTGACGATACTGTACTTCGCACCCACACCTCACCGGTGCAGGTGCGCGTTATGGAAAGCAACACACCGCCTATTCGTATCATTTGCCCAGGTCGTGTGTACCGTACCGATTTCGATATCACCCACACTCCCATGTTTCACCAGGTGGAAGGTCTGCTGATTGATACCGATATCAGCATGGCTGATTTGAAAGGCGTGATCGAGAATTTTCTTCGCGTGTATTTCGAGAATGAAGAGCTGGCGGTGCGCTTCCGCCCATCTTACTTCCCATTTACCGAACCGTCGGCTGAGGCAGATATACGCTGCGTTATGTGCGGTGGCGAAGGCTGCCGCGTATGCAGTAACACCGGTTGGCTGGAAGTGCTTGGCTGCGGCATGGTGCACCCGAATGTATTGCGATCTTCCAATATTGACCCTGAGATTTACAGCGGTTTTGCGTTTGGCATGGGCGTAGAGCGCCTGGCAATGTTGCGCTACGGCGTGGATGACTTGCGCATATTCTTCGAGAACGATCTGAAATTCCTCGAGCAGTTCAGATGAGCAGGCGCAAACATGAAAATTAGCCTGAATTGGTTGCGCGAATGGGTTGACCCAGACGTGCCTGTGGTGGAGTTGGCAGAACAACTCACCATGGCTGGCCTGGAAATTGATGGAGTCCAGGAGCTGGGCAAGTATTTGGATGGCGTTGTGGTTGGGCAAATCACCGACGCGCAGCCGCACCCGGATGCCGACAAGTTGCAAGTGTGTAGCGTGGCGTATGGCAATGGCGAGACCGCGCAAATCGTCTGTGGTGCGCCAAATGCCAGAGTAGGTTTGAAAGCGCCGTTGGCGACGATTGGTGCACAGTTGCCTCCCTCAGAGGGTGGCAAACCCTTTAAGATTAAGAAAGCAAAGCTACGCGGTGTGGAATCGCAAGGCATGCTCTGTGCGCTGGACGAGCTAGGTCTTGGTGAAGACCACAATGGTCTGTGGGAATTACCTGAGAGCGCCGCAGTAGGGCAAGCGTTAGCTGAGTTCCTGGGCCTTCCAGACACCGTGTTAGAGGTGGATTTAACACCTAATCGAAGTGATTGTTTGTCAGTATCTGGCATAGCGCGCGAAGTTGGCGTAATTAGCAGGCTTGCCGTTACTGAGCCTGAAATAAAAGCGGTTCCACCCGCAAGTGATGAGCAATTCCCGGTAACACTGGCTGCGGGCGATGACTGTCCTCGTTACCTTGGTCGGGTAATCAATAATGTTGATTTGAGCGCGCAAACGCCTTTGTGGATGACTGAGCGCTTACAGCGGTCGGGCATGCGCAGTATCGACCCGGCAGTGGACGTGACCAATTACGTGATGCTGGAATTGGGCCAGCCAATGCACGCATTTGACCTGGATACCCTGAGCGGTCAGATCACTGTTCGGCTTGCGCATTCGGGCGAAACCCTGACTTTATTGGATGAATCTGAGATAAGCCTGGATGAGCGATGCTTGTTAATCACCGATGACGACAAGCCTCTTGCCTTGGCAGGCATTATGGGTGGTTTGGGCAGCGGCGTTAAAGCAGGTACTCAGCGTCTGATGTTGGAAGCGGCGCATTTCACGCCGGAAAAAATAGCCGGTCGTGCCCGCCAATTTGGCCTGCACACAGAATCCTCACATCGCTTTGAACGAGGCGTTGACCCTGAATTGCCGCGAAAAGCGATGGAAAGAGCAACGCAGCTGCTGCTGGATATTGTGGGCGGTGAGCCAGGCCCGATCACTGAGGCCGTTGAGCAAAACAAGCTTAAGCCCCCGGCACAGATTGTGTTGCGTAGGGCCCAGATTAAACGTCTGCTGGGCTTCGAGTTAGCAGACGATCAGGTTGAAGACATACTAAGCCGACTTGGCGTCCAGCTTGAAGCAAATAATGAAGGTTGGCTTGCAACAGCACCAACGGCCCGGTTTGATCTACAGATAGAAGCTGACTTGCTGGAAGAGCTGGCGCGTATCTATGGTTACAATGCGCTGCCAACCAGCCAGCTGAAACACGCCGGCGCACTGGCACCTAGCGCTGAGCGCGATGTCGAAATCTCTACTTTGCGTCGCCAATTGTGCGCTTTAGAGTATCAGGAGGCTATAACCTACAGCTTTATAGATCCTGTGTTGCATCAGCAGTTTTATGCTGATCAAGCTGCGGTACCGTTGCGTAACCCGATTTCCAGCGAAATGTCATGGATGCGAACCAGCCTGTTACCGGGTTTGGTGCAGGCGCTCGCATACAACGTTAATCGGCAGCAGAGCAGGGTGCGCCTGTTTGAGACCGGGCAGTGTTTTATTCAAACCGATGGTAAGCTGAATCAGGTCCAAAAATTGGGTGCCGTGGTCTGCGGGTCCAGTTATGCGGAGCGTTGGGCTCATCAGAAGACTCCGGCAGATTTTTACGACGTAAAAGGCGATGTAGAAACTTTGTTTGGTTTGAGTGCGCGTGACGGAAGGCTGCAGTTTGAAGCGGCAGAGCACAGTGCAATGCACCCTGGTCAATGCGCGAGCATTCGCTTGAATGGCACCGTGATTGGGCATGTAGGTGCTCTCCACCCAAGGCTTACAGCAGCATTAGAGCTGCCCGATAATGTCCTTGTGTTCGAGTTAGAGCTTGAGCCAATACTTGAAGGAACGCTTCCAAGTTACGAAAAAGTATCGAAATTTCCGGAAGTGCGCCGAGATTTGGCTATGCTTATAGAACAATCACTCAACGTCTCCCAGATAGCCTCTGTGGTGCGTGAAACGGCAGGTCCGAATTTGACTGACTTAATTGTGTTCGATGTGTACGCCGGAAAAGGTGTGCCTGAAGGGCAAAAAAGTTTGGGTCTGGGCTTGACCTTGCAAGACCATTCACGCACTCTATCGATTGAGGACATAAGCAGTTGCCTCAGCCGAATCGTGGCGAAATTAGAAAAAGAATTTGGGGCGTCATTAAGGAATTGAGCATGTCGTCGCGAGCGTTAACCAAGGCCGATATGGCAGAACGGCTTTATGAAGAACTCGGGCTGAACAAGCGGGAAGCCAAAGAGATTGTAGAGCTGTTCTTCGAAGAAATTCGAAATTCGCTAGAACATAATGAACACGTGAAGCTGTCTGGTTTCGGCAATTTCGACCTGCGCGACAAATCTGAACGTCCAGGAAGAAACCCCAAAACCGGCCAGGAAATACCAATATCAGCGCGCCGGGTGGTTACATTCCGCCCCGGCCAGAAGTTGAAAGCCAGAGTAGAGGCGTATGCTGGAACCAAGCCATAACGACGAATTACCGGTAATACCGGGTAAGCGTTATTTCACGATTGGAGAAGTCAGCGAACTCTGCAGCGTAAAACCACATGTATTGCGCTACTGGGAGCAAGAATTCCCGCAGCTCAAGCCGGTGAAACGTCGTGGCAATCGCCGTTACTACCAACGTCAAGACGTGATAATGATCCGTCAGATTCGAAGCCTTCTGTACGATCAGGGCTTTACGATTGGTGGTGCGCGTCAGCGCATGTCAGGCGATGAGGCGAAGGAAGACAAGAGTCAATATCGTCAATTGATCCGACAGATGATCAATGAGCTTGAAGACGTGCTTGGAGTTCTTAAGTCCTAAGCACTAAGTCTTGCTTGGCGTATCTGCAGCACCGGAGATTTTGCCTCTAATCATCTGAATCCAATCTCGAAACGGGCCTATGGTGTTATGCCATAGCGAGCGGTTCTGCTCCTGTGATTCCGGGCCTATACCCCATGGTGTGTATTCGTCTTTCTCGGGCACGTACAAGGTGCCAAACAATCGATCATAGATACTGGTGACAGCAGCGAAGTTCTTATCCCAGTGCTGTGGTAAGTAACTGTGGTGGATATGGTGCATGGCCGGACTGTGTAACCATAGCGACAACCACCGGGGGTAGTGGAACTGCACATGGTAGTGACGAAACGAACCATTGAAGCCAAACAGCAAGGCGAAAAAGCCAACGTTGAATAGTGTGGCCGCGGTAATCCCGCCGTTAAACAGCCAGGCAAACAAACCAGCTACAAGTGCCAGGCTGAAGGCGTAGCCCGCCGCCCAAATGGGGCCCGCAAGAAAATGTTCTCTGTATCGGGTGAGGGGAGTGAGTACCTCCGCGGAATGATGGACTTTGTGTATTGCCCACAGAGCCGGCACCTTGTGCATGGTGTAATGAGTGAGGAAGAATACTGCGTCATACACCAGCAGCCCCAGGAGGCTGTATAACAGCATCCACGCGTAATTGCTCTGCAGTTCAGGCGAGCTCCCCAGACTCCATTCCAGAGCCCTGATAACCTGCTGCTCAGTGGTCGGTGCGATGGCGGCCAGTAGCGCAACAAACCAGAATGGTCTCAGCAATCGTTCAATTACCCATAGTCCAATATCGACTCGCGCTGAAACGTGGCTGTAAATCGAGCGAGGTAGTAGAAATTCGAGAATGCCTGCTGGCCGCTCGCGGCCATCGGCACCTTTGGAACCACGCCCACCGCGCTTCCACCAAATAAACAGGGCGATACCCGCCGTTAGCAGCAAGGTGTTCCAATGCAGGTCAGCTGGCAAATTGTTTGCCAGAACCTCCACAAGCTTCCCGGAAAGCTCCGAAAAAGGGCCGTTTACTTCATCGTTCGTTTGATAGGTCATGGGCTCTGGTTACAGTGAGCTTTTTCGAATTTTTGCGCGTACCGGTTGACAGAAATTGCGTCTTCCGCCAGTCTACGCACCCTTCGAATCAAAGCGAATCCATGCGTTTGTGCATGCAGGTTTTGAAGCGAATATACTCTAGATATGCCTCTCATTCTATTGAGAAAGCATGCTATTCGGGGCGTAGCGCAGTTTGGTAGCGCACCACACTGGGGGTGTGGTGGTCGCAGGTTCAAATCCTGCCGTCCCGACCAATTTCCGGCTCTACCCCATTAACGGGGGATGGGCATTCATACGTACACGATTGATGATACCGTCCCACCCGCAGTGGGTCAGTACTCTCAAGCGATAATTCTCAAAGTTTCTAAAACCATACGCCCGTCTTGAGATCATTTCCATCTTGTTGTGGAAGCCCTCGGTGATGCCGTTGCTTTTACTAAAACGCCACATAGCAACGATGGGTTCCATCCAACTGGTCAGTGTCTTTGCGAGTGCTCTTAACGGGCTGTCTCTTAGCTGCTCAATCAGCTCGAGATAACGCGGTAACATGGCCTTCATTCGACGAACCTTGAGTGTCTTGAGCAGCACAAAACGGATTAGCTTTTGCTTGGCTTCATACAAGGCCTGCAGTATTGGAAATTCCGCCAGGTAGCTCATTAGGTTCGCCTGCTGCTCGTCGCTCAAGCGCCATTGATGCCGACGCATTAGACTGAGCAACCCCCGGTTCTTCCTGCCCTCTGGATCGGCTTGTTGCCAGGCCTTCAAGAAGTGTTGATTGATCAATCGAACCACATGGAAACGGTCTGCCACGATCGTGGCATTGGGGAAATAACGCCGGGCAATACTGCGGTAGGTTTCAGACAGATCCATGACCACTACCTGGACGTTGTCGCGACCTTCAAGACGCTGTAAATAGCGGCGCAAACTGGCTTCTGAGCGGCCCAGTTGCACATCGAACACCTTGTGATTCTTCAGATCCACAAAGGTCGTGGCATAGCCCTTTCTACGGGTAAAGAAGTGCTCATCAATGCCGAGCACCTGAGGACAGGAGCGACGGTCCATTTCAGAACGCTTTTGCCCTAGGTGGTGTTGATACCAGCGTTCTACGGTGGCGGCACTGATCTGATGGGTCAGTGAGAGTTTACGCAGCGTAACGCCACCATGATGCGCTTCATTCACCTCAAGGCGGTAGGCT
>CAYGSL010000009.1:0-75881 GCA_964352475.1 uncultured Pseudomonadales bacterium
TGGAATAGGGCTAAAAATCTTTAAAATAAAGGCTTTGGGGATTGTATTGGACTTGGGTGGACTTGCTAATGGTGCCCAGGGGCGGAATCGAACCACCGACACGAGGATTTTCAATCCACTGCTCTACCGACTGAGCTACCTGGGCGTTGCTTGATTGGGTGCGCACAGAGCTGTGCTTTGGCCCCCAAAAAAAGAGCGCGTATTAAACCGTTTAGGTGGGGGGGAGTCAAGCCGCTGGGGCTTATGGCGAGTGGTACTTAGTCCGCCGCCACAATCAACATATCGCCACCCCGGCTCTGACACTCTGCGGTGCTGGCCACCACGCGCTGGCGTGGGGCGAGAAGGGTGGTATTGCCCATCTTTCTGACTTGGCTTGGCAATTCGCAGTTGGGTCTGTGCTGGCGGTCGTAGGCGGTGCGCTCGCTTGGGTTTGAGCTGCAGGCGCTTAAGGTGGTGGCAACTATTAGTGCAGTCGCTGTGCTGAAAATGGTCTTCTGAGTACTGTTGCGTAACATGGTCGCGGCCCCTGAATCATTGGTCAAAAAATGATCTTATAATTTCAGGTTAGCGCTTGTGTGGTTAAAAAATGTACGTTTTCGGTGAAAGTGTGCGCGGGTTCACGTTTCGGTGCTGGGCGCTTTGGGCATCTCCTTTATATACACATCGTGTTTGGAGTAGGGTATTTCTATGCCGGCTTGTTCAAAGTCGCGGTAAATCTGCATCAATAGTTCGTGGGTGATCAGGCCGCGATCCTGGGGGTGGTCTATCCAGCACAGCAATTCAAAGTCCAGGCTGGATTCGCCAAAGGCGCGCATTCTTACCCGGGGTTCGGGGTGGTTCATGGTTTTTGCGTGTTTGTCGCCAATGGCTTGCAGAATGGCGCAGACTTGCTCGGGGTTAGAGCCGTAGGCGGCACCTACGGCGACGCGAATGCGCATGGCCTGGGCGTGGCCGCCGCTTTCGTTGACTATTTTGGCGTTGGCAATCACACCGTTCGGAATGGTTATTTCCACGTCGTCGCGGGTTAGCAGGCGCGTGCTTCTAAGGCCTATGGCGCTGACTTTGCCGCGCTCGCCGGTGTCCAGGTTTATGTAGTCGCCAATTTTGTACGGGGCGTCGGCCACAATGAAAAAGCCTGAAAACAGGTTGGCCAGGGTGTCTTTGGCGGCAAAGCCCACCGCTATGCCCACAATACCGGCTGAGGCCAGCCAGCCTACCGGGTTTACGCCCCACACCATCAGCAGGGCGTAACTGCCAAACAGAATAATCAGCAGTTTGGCGCTTATGTCGAACATCGGTACGGTGCGCGCTTCAATTAAATTGAACTTGCCCTGTCGGCCCAGTGCTTCCAGTGCCAGGCCGGCAATATTGAACAGGGCGCGCATCCAGCTGATAACAATCAGCGAGAACAGAATATTGTTCAGGGTTACCGTGCCCATGGGCAGCTGAGCAACCTGAACGGCCAGCATCAGGCCGAAGCAAAATACCGTGGTAAAGACGGGGCGTTTTAGCTGGTCCAGAATCAGGTCGTCGGTGTCGCTATTGGTGAGATTGGCCAGTCGGTGCAACACCAGAAACAAGGTGCCGCGCACCAGTAGGGCGAGAAAATAAAACAGAGTGGCAATAATCAATGGGCCCAGCCAAGGGTTGCTGATAATCAATTCCCAGGCGGGCATTAAGGCTTGGGGTACCCAGCTGCTAACTTCGGGCAGCTGCTCAGCCAGCGATAACAGAGGCTCCTGGTTTGTGTCTTTTGCTGCCGCCGCGTTGTTTGATTTGGCTTGTATGGCCTGGCTGGGAATCATTGCTTATGGCCGTTTATTCTTCTTATTTGTCAGGCGGCACATAACCTTCGGCCTGTGCGACTTCTTCGTTGGCCATAAATTTGTCGCGTTCTTCCGCCAGGAAGGCGCGAGAGCCTGGCTCCATCATGTTGAGGTGCCGCTCGTTAATCAGCATGGTTTGATGAGCCTGCCACTCGTCCCAGGCTTTGGCAGAGTAATTGTCGTACAAGTCTTGACCTTTCGGGCCCGGGAATGGTGGCTTTTCCAGTGCGGGCAGTTCTTGCTGATATTTTTTACAGAAAACGGTTCGGCTCATGCCTTGTTTATACCAGAGCAGGGGTGTTGGGGCCAGTGGCTTCTTATTTAGTCTATTGCAAATCGGCATAGCGACCGTGAACAGGTTTACCACCAAACAGTGTTAACACTACTTTGGTGTCGGAAATGTCTTTCGGGTCTATTTCGAACAGCAGTTGGTCAAGCACAATCAAGTCAGCGTGTTTGCCTACTTCTATTGTTCCGGTTTCCTGCTCGTGATGGTTCACAAAAGCGGCATTGATGGTAAACGCCTCAAGCGCGGTAGGCAGGTCTACACTTTGCAGGGGGTTTAGTGCCTCATCCGAACCATTATTGGCATCTTTACGGGTTATGGCCGTTTCAATTTGTGGGAAGGGATTTGCGGTAGACACTGACCAGTCGCTGCCAAAAGCAACGGTACCACCGGTTTCTTGCACCGCACGTATGGGATACATCCACTCGCTGCGTTGCTCGCCAATAAATGGAATGGTTAGTTCGGTTACGTATTCGTCGGGGTAAGCCCACAAGGGCTGGAAGTTGGCGATAACTTTCAATTCGGCAAACCTTGGTACGTCGTTCGGGTGAATGAGTTGCAGATGGGATATGTGGTGGCGATTACCTAATTGGCCATTGGTTGCAAGCGCCGTTTCAACAGCGTCCAGGCTTTGGCGAATGGCGCCGTCGCCAATGGCGTGAAAATGCACCTGGAAGCCATTGGCGTCAAGCAGGCTTACAACGCGTTTTAGTGTCTCGGGCTCCAGCATGGGAATGCCACGCGTTTCTTCAGGCAACAGGTAGGGTTCCAGCATGGCGGCCGTGTAGTTTTCCATCACGCCGTCTTGCATTATTTTTACTGTACGCGCTCTTAGCAAGGGGTGGTCACTGAATTGATCGCGCAGTTTGAGCAGCTCGGCTATCTGTTCTTCACCGCGCTCGCGGTCCCACCACAACGACCCTACAACGCGCAGGCTAAGCTGCTCGCGCTCAATCAATGTCCGATAGGCTTGCAATTCATCAGTTTGTACAGCGGCGTCTTGAACGGCGGTAATGCCAAAGCCGTTTAATAAATCAACGCTGTATCGCAGCCCTTGCAGGCGTGCCTCGGTCGAGGTGGGCGGCACGTGCGCCGTCACAAGATTCATGGCCCCTTCCTGCAGGCTGCCGATCGGCTGGCCTGTTTGTGGGTGGCGGTCAATTCGACCATCCCCCGGGTCTGGTGTGTTTGAATCAATGCCGGCAATTTTCAGTGCCAAGCTGTTTGCCCAGCCGGTGTGGCCGTCGGCAGAGCTTAGGTATACGGGGCGATCTGGCACCAGTTCGTCCAGAATTTCCCGGCTGGGCGCAGCACCCGGGCCAAACACTGACATAGACCAGCCACCACCGAGTATCCATTCCAGTTCGGGATTGGCCGCCGCATATTCAGCTATCTTTGCTCGATAGCCGCCTAAATTTCCAATGTCATTCAGGTCACACGCCGAGGCTTCGATGCCGGCGCTAATGGGGTGAATATGGCTGTCTTGAAAGGCCGGCATCATCATGCGACCGCGCAAATCAATAACCTCCGTTTGCTCTCCGGCGTATTTCCGAGCGGCCTCGTTACTGCCTACAAAGACTATTTTGCCATCCTTTATCGCCACGGCTTCGGCCCAACTGCGCCTCGCGTCAAGCGTGTATATTTTGCCGTTATTGAATAAGGTGTCAGCCGGCTCTGTCAGCGACGGGGCGGGTGGTTTTTGGCACGCAACGAGGGTCAGCACCACTGTTATTGCCAGCAGGGGGATGAGTATTTCTACCTTGGTTCGCAATTCAGACATGCTTGATTCCTCCTGGTGCAGCTTGCGGCTATTGTCGCTCGCTAAGCTCTTGTAACAATCGTTTCACGGGGGCAGCTAACCCCAGCGTGGCAGGTTGCAGAGGGTTATACCACGTACGCTTATTGGCTTCCTCTACCTTGTTAGGTGCTGCAATAACATCTATTAGCATCGGGTGAATATCCAGGTGGTAATGACTGAATGTATGGCGCAGTTCGGCCAGTGCTTGCTGGTTTGTTACGGTCAACTGTTGTTCGCGGCAATGGGTTTCTGTGTCTGCATCCAGATCCAACTCGGGTAAGCTCCAAAGGCCGCCCCAAATACCGCTTGACGGGCGCTTGTATAAGCAGATTTCACCGGCCGGGTTTCTCAGCAACAGCATGCGTACTTGTTTTACTGGCTTTTCTTTCTTTAGCTTGCCCTGTGGGTAAGCGCTTACTTCGTCATTTGCGTAGGCCTGGCAGTTGCTTTGCACCGGGCAGTCTTCGCAGCGTGGTTTGCTGCGAGTGCACAGTGTTGCACCTAAATCCATGATGGCCTGCGTGTAGTCAGCGGCGCGTTGGGCAGGTGTCATGGCCTCGGCCAGCGCCCATAGTTGTTTGGCCACGGCTGTGTGCCCGTACCATCCGGGTACGCAGTGCAAGCGGGCCAATACGCGTTTTACGTTGCCATCCAGTATGACCGCGCGCTGGTTTTTTGAGATGGCGTGTATAGCAGCGGCGGTGCTTCGGCCAATGCCTGGCAGGGTTTCAAGTTCCTCAACGCTGGTTGGGAATTCGCCGGCCCACTCGCTGCACACCACTTTCGCGGTTGTATGCAAATTGCGCGCGCGGGCGTAATAGCCAAGTCCGGTCCACTGGTGCAGCACCTCATCTTCATGGGCATTGGCCAAATCCTGCACAGTTGGGAAGCTGGCCATAAAGCGCTGGTAATAAGGGATTACCGTGGCCACCTGGGTTTGCTGCAACATGATTTCACTGACCCACACGCGGTAGGCGGTGGTGTTGTGTTGCCAGGGCAGGTCTTTGCGACCGTGCTGGTCAAACCAGCGAAGAATGGCCTCGCCGGATTTTTCTGCCCTGGTTTGAGTTTGGTTTGCTTTGCTCAGAACAGCTTCTCAAACAGCTTTTTCTTCAGCTGGTCTTCGGCGCTTTCTTCTTTGGCTTCGCCCTCTTCACCTTCTTTTTTCTTGCCAAACAGTTTTTCAGCCAGCTTGGATTTTGCTTCGGCTTTTAATAATTGGCCGGCTACTTTGGTGAGGCCTTTGGTGTCTATGCCGCACAGGTCGCCCGGGTCTGCATCCAGTGAGCCTTTGCAACGCATGGGCCAGCCTATGCCGCGGTATTTCTCGTTAATGGCACAGGCTGATTTCTCGCCTTCTTCGGTAGGCTCGGCAAGGTCGCCGCTGATGTTTAGCGCAACCTGGTAATCCACCTGCTCTGCGTTAAGGTCTATTACGCCGTTGCCGGCAATGCGCATATTGTCCAGAGTGGCGGCCAGGTCGTCGTTTCGGCCAACGCCATTAACGAAGTTAAACGTGCCACCCAGTTTTTCGAAGGTGGTGGTGGCCGGCCAATCCTTGTCATCCGGGAAGGGTTTTTGCCGCACCTGCGCAATGGCCTGGCAGGCTAGTTTGTCGGCATTCAGGTTGGTCAGAATGGCGTTGTCTATGCCGAAGGTTACCGGGCCGTTCAGATTGCTTTGAAATGCAGAGGTGCTGTTGCCTTTGGTGGTTAGTTTTGCGTCAAAGCGGGCCACGCCGGAAATGGTGTCCATTTCCGCAAAATCAGTCATCAATGGTTTCAGCTGCACATTGGCCAGCTTGGCGTTGATGCTGGTGGTGGGTGTGTCTTTGCGCGCATCCACGGTGGCGTTCATGGTCATATTGCCCTCGTAAAGATTGGCGCTGAGATTTTTCAGTTTAATCAGGCCTTTGTTGCCGTTGGCGTTCATCTCAAGGTCAGTGATGTTCATGCCGCCTGCAACAATCTCCTTAAAGCCGAATTCAGCGCTGAACAATAAATCGCGCAGTGCCGCTAATGGCAGCAGGGCGGCGTTGGGTTGGTCGTCTGGCACGCTGGCGTCTGCTTCTGCCGGGGCAGAGTAGTCATCAATATTGATTTTATCGCCGCGCAGTACAAACACATACTCGCTGGTGTCGAGGTTTTTGATGCCCATGCGGCCGGTCATTTGGGTGCTGTCTAAGGTGACGTTAACCGGGTTTAGCAGAAAGCTGTTGGCCGGGCCGTTTAGGGTGCCGTTAAAGCTGATGCTGCTCATGGCGGTGTCGCTGGCGTATTGCGTGGTTTGCATACCTAGTGCGGTCATCAGTTTGTTTAGATCAAACTCGGCTACTGATACCTTGCCAGCAAAGCTTGGCTTGCCGCTCAAGCCGCTGGCGTCAACTTGCATGTCGGCATTCAACACGCCGGCCAGTGCCAGCTTTAATTTCTCAAGTTTGGCGCTGCTGTTTTCGCCGTTGTATTGGCCTGAGCTGCTTACGTTCAGGCTCACTTTCTTGTTGTTAAACGGCGCACCGTCCAAGAGGAAGTCGGCGTTCAGGTCTTTGAAGGTAAACAGCTGATTCGCCACGTCGGCGCTTAAACGGGTTTTAATGGTAGACGCACTGGTCAGCGCAGGGTCGCTTAAGGTCACGTTAAAGCTGATATCCACTGGGAACTCGTCGCCGTCGGCGCTGATGTCGGTGCTTTCAAAGTTGAAGTCTTCCAGCAGGTAGTTGGTATTTTCCTGGTCGTTGCGAAAGGTAACGGCCGAGTCCTGTATGGCAATGCGGGCAATATCTACTGCAAGCGGGCCAGCAGTAACGCCGGAGTCGGTGTCTTCAGCTACGGCCTGGTCGCCGGCTTTTGCTTCGGGGAAAACTTGCTCCCAGTTATTTACACCACTACTGTTGGTGTACATGTTCAGATTGAGGCCGCTGATGGTCAGGCCGTCGGCCTCTACGGCCATGCGCAGTAAGGGCAGCAGCTTCACACCCAGCTGAACCGCATCTACTGATGCAAACGGCTTGTCTTTGTCTTCGGGCAGCGCGTACGTTACCTGGTTTAGCCCAACGCCAATGCTTGGAAACACCGACCAGTTCAGCTCGCCGTCAATGGTGAGCGAGCCACGGGTGTTTTTTTCCACCACTTCAATCAGCTGGGGTTTGAATTCATTGGGGTCAATCACAATACTGGCCACCAGCCCGATCAATACCGGCACCAGCACAATAAGCAGAACGCCTATCAGCAACCATTTAATTAGCGATTTCATTGCAAAGACTCGGTAGTAACTCACTATTGGGCGCTAAAAATAGCATAATTGCCGCAGTTTCGTCGCGACCGCAAAAGTTAAATGATGTGTCGGGCGAATTTCTCTATAATCCGCGCTCTTTTGATTGATTCGGAACCCTCATGGCCGCGCGCACATCCTCCGTTACCCGCGACACGCTGGAAACCCAGATCAGTGTTGAACTGAATCTTGATGGCACAGGATATGGCGAATTTGCCACCGGTGTGCCTTTCCTGGAACACATGATGGACCAGATTGCCCGCCACGGCATGATTGACCTGAAGGTAAGCGCCAAAGGCGACAATCACATAGACGACCACCACACGGTTGAAGACATTGGTATCACTATTGGTCAGGCTGTGGCCAAGGCGGTTGGCGACAAAAAAGGGCTTACCCGCTACGGGCATGCCTATGTGCCATTGGATGAAGCCTTGTCCCGGGTGGTGATTGACTTCTCTGGCCGGCCCGGGCTTGAGTACCACGTGGAATACACCCGCGCGCAAATCGGCGAGTTTGACGTGGATTTGTTTCGTGAGTTTTTTCAAGGCTTTGTGAACCACGCCAATGTAACCCTGCATGTAGACAACTTGCGCGGTGTGAATAGCCATCATCAGGCGGAAACCATTTTTAAAGCGTTTGGCCGGGCCTTGCGCATGGCGCTGACCGCTGACGAACGCTTGGGCGGGCAAACGCCTTCCACTAAAGGCGTTTTGTAAGCTCGCTATGCCTGCTGCCATCTCTTCGCTAGCCGTTATGGATTACGGCATGGGTAATTTGCGCTCGGTGGCGAATGCTGTGCGTAAAGTAGCGCCCGATGTTGAAGTGATTGTAAGCAGCAAGCCCGAAGACATACTGGCCGCCGACCGGGTGATTTTTCCGGGAGTGGGCGCTATTCGTGATTGCATGGCCGAAATTCTGGCGGCCGGCTTTGATGAGGTGGTGGCTGAGGTCAGTCAAACCAAACCCATGCTGGCGATTTGTGTGGGCATGCAGGCCTTGCTTAGCCACAGCGCAGAAAATAATGGTGTTGACTGCCTGGGTCTTTTTGCGGGTGACGTGAAGTTGTTTCCAGGTGGTGAAGACGAGCAAGGTGCTGCGTTAAAAGTGCCGCACATGGGTTGGAACACGGTTGAGCAAACCAATGCGCACCCCCTGTGGGAAGGTATTGAAAACGGCACGCGGTTTTACTTTGTGCACAGCTTTTATGTAATGCCGGAAGATGAAACCCTGTTAGCCGGTACCAGTAACTATGGTGTGCCGTTTGCGGCGGCACTGGCGAAAGACAATGTGTTTGCCACACAGTTTCACCCGGAGAAAAGCCACACCAGCGGTTTGCAGTTATTAAGTAATTTTGTGAAGTGGAGCGGCGAATGCTGATTATTCCTGCCATCGATTTAAAAGACGGTGAGTGCGTGCGGCTGCGCCAGGGTCGTATGGAAGACTCAACGGTATTTTCCACTGACCCATTAGCTATGGCGCGCCAATGGGTTGAGGCCGGTTGCCGGCGCCTGCATCTGGTGGACTTAAACGGAGCGTTTGCCGGTGAGCCGGTTAACCGCGACATTATTCAAGGTATTGCCGCCCAGCACAAAGACATGCCTATACAGATTGGTGGCGGCATTCGTTCTGCGGATACTATTGAAATGTATTTGTCAGCCGGGGTGCAGTTTGCCATTCTGGGTACTATTGCCGTGAAGGACCCTGATCTAACACGTGATTTGTGTGAGCAATTCAAAGGCCATATTATTATTGGCTTAGATGCAACAAACGGCATGGTGGCCACTGAAGGCTGGGCTGAAGCATCCGACCGATCTGTGATTGATCTGGCGCGCGAGTTTGAAGCAGCAGGTGTTGCCGCTATTGTGTATACCGATATTGAGCGCGACGGCATGATGCAGGGTTTAAACCTGGAATCTACCGCAGCACTTGCCGAGGCGATTTCTATTCCGGTGATTGCGTCTGGTGGCGTGACAACGCTGGAGGATGTTCAGCAGTTACAGAAACACGCGCATAAAGGCATTCTTGGTGCTATCACAGGCCGTGCTATTTATGAAGGCACGCTGGATTTAGCAGAAGCCCAAGCCTGGTGTGACGAAAACGCATGAGCCTGGCCAAGCGCATCATTCCCTGTCTGGACGTAGACAAAGGTCGCGTTGTTAAGGGCGTGCAGTTTGTGGATATACGCGACGCCGGTGACCCGGTGGAAGTGGCGCGGAGGTATAACGAGCAGGGCGCCGATGAAATTACTTTTCTCGACATCACGGCCAGCCATGAAGAGCGTGATACTACTTATCGCACTGTTGAGAAAATGTCTGAGCAGGTGTTTATCCCACTCACAGTAGGAGGTGGTGTGCGCAAGCTGGAAGATATTCGTAATCTGTTAAATGCGGGCGCGGATAAAGTCAGTATCAATACCACGGCCATTCATAACCCGGAATTTGTTAGGGAAGCGTCAGAGCGGTTCGGTTCGCAGTGCACCGTGGTGGCGATAGATGCCAAGCGGGTTGATACTGACGACGGCTCGTTACGCTGGGAGATATTCACTCACGGGGGGCGGCGCCCAACCGGTATAGACGCGGTTGAGTGGGCTGTTCGAATGGCTGACTATGGTGCAGGTGAATTACTGCTCACCAGTATGGACAGAGACGGCACTAAAGACGGCTTCAATTTGCCATTAACCCGGGCTGTTAGTGACTCGGTGAATATTCCGGTGATCGCCTCAGGGGGTGTGGGTAATCTTGAGCATCTGGCGCAAGGGGTGTTGGAAGGGCACGCTGATGCTGTGCTGGCCGCGAGTATTTTCCATTTTGGAGAATATACGGTGCAGCAAGCCAAAGATCACATGGCCTCGCGTGGAATAGTGGTGCGTTAGCTAGCCAAAGCTTCGAACGTTGCCGGCCGCTAAAGATCTAAAAAACGCAGCCAGAACTTTGGGTTTGGCAAGCCCGAGAAATTCCAGAAAATCATTCAAGCCACGGCTGGCATGTCGTTTGCTGTCAAACGGTCCTATAGCAGTGCCTTCCCTGGTAGAGAAATACCAGGCGGAATCCGCGCTGAAAAAGCGGTCAGAGCGCATGGGTACGTTGCCCAGCTCGCCTTCACGGTTTAAATTCATTCCTGCACCTATTGGGTAATGATCTTTTAGTGCAGTTGCTGTTTGCTAGATTTGCATTCGAGGTGTGGCCAGCGACAGAAACTCCAGGAATTCACCCAGTGCTTTGCTGGCTTGATTACGGCTCTCAAACGGACCTTCCACGGCACCCTCGCGGGTGTGGAAAAACCACTCGTCGTTATCGCTTAGAAAACGTTCGCTGCGTTCAGGGACCCCACCCAGTTCGCCAGCGCGATTATTCGACAGTGTTTGAGATGATGTAATCATAGACTCTCCATTGATCTTGCAGTTCTACACGACCTTTCACCAGCCATGATTAACCACAGCAGAGAAAGTTGGCCTCGGGTAGAGCAACTCGCACCTAAATACTATCGAAAGGCGAAAGGCTCAGCAAGCCGCCGGTCTGCCATTTCAAGCCGCGGATAGCGCAAATCAATGGCTTTGCTACCGCTTATCAGACGAACGTTTTCCAATGCCTCCAGAGTGGGCAAAACACTCTCCAGATAGTCCAATGTGGCCATATGTGGGTGACCTATTGCCACTGCAACGCCGTGTTTGCGGGCTACTCGCAGCAATCGCTGAAACTGACCGTGTATGTGGTCAACGGTGGGGGTATTGTCCAGGAATACATCGCGGCTGAGGTGCTTGATGTTGTGCCGGCCGGCTATGGTGGCAGCCACTGTTTTAGCAGACGTGCGGCTGTCTATGAAATACAGCTCACGCTCAGCTATTACAGACATCAGCAACTGCATCATGTCGTCGTTTTGGGTCAGTGAGCTGCCCATGTGATTGTTAACGCCGCGCGCAAACGGCACTGCTCCCAGATTGTCGGTGAGTACCTCTACAAAATTTTGTTCGCTTTGCTGTTCGTTAAGACCGCCAGGCCCGGTGTTAACACCGTGTATGCTGCTCATGGGCACGTGCACAATCACTTCTTTACCAGCCTCTGTTGCCAGTTTGGCAATGCGGCCGGCATAAGGTGTGTGCGGCAGGATACCCAAGGTAAGTTCGCCATACAGCCCTACGGTGCGCAGGCTTGCTTGCTGATTATTGCCCAGATCATCAATGATCAGCACAATGGCTGGCGCGTCTGCATCTTGCGCGTGAACAGTGAGCGTGAAAACGCTCATCATGAATGTTAAGGCTGTGAGCAGCGAAAAGGCCAGGCTGTTGAGAATTAGGCCAGCAGCACGTCCGTGTGCTGGTGGCCGATTGATATGTAACATTGGGATTGTGTTCCGGTTCGTCCTTGTAATGCTAAGGCCGTGTAAACAGCAGAGCTTACACGCCTGAGTCGGTGGCTGCCATATCCTTGACGGCTTCGGTATTTATTTTTTGCTTCTGCTTGTGCAAAAGACTAATGCTTTTCAGCATGTTCAACGCTTCTGCCAACTGATTATCACGCGTCATCAATGGCGCGTCTTCTGCTTGCTGCGCAGGCGTGGCATCGTCCTCACCATTGGCATTGTCCAAACGCCGGTTTAGATCTGCTTCGCGTATGCTTAATATATTGGGTTTGATCTCGGTCACTTTGGCAGGCTTAACAATAATGTCTGGCTCAATGCCTTGAGCCTGTATAGAGCGGCCATTGGGCGTGAAATATAGAGCTGTTGTTAGTTTCATGCCGTGTTCTTCTGACAAAGGCAATACGCTTTGTACTGAGCCTTTACCAAAGGTTTTGGTACCCACAATCACGGCGCGGCGATGATCTTGCAGCGCGCCTGCCACAATCTCCGATGCCGACGCTGAGCCGCCATTGACCAATACTACAAGAGGCAAACCGTTGGTTTGATCGCCAGTGGTTGAAGAGAAACGCGTTTCCACTTCTTTGGCGCGGCCCTCTGTGTACACAATAGTGCCGTCGTCAACAAACAGATCAGATACGTCTACGGCGGCTTGCAATACGCCACCCGGATTGTTTCTAAGATCAAGAATCAAACCTCTGAGCCCCGGATTTTTCTCGCGCAATTTCTGGATGGCTTTTAATGCGCCGGGGCCAGTATTGGCCTGAAACTGCGAAATTCGCAGGTAGCCGTAATCGGGTTCCAGCATGCGAGTGCGCACAGACTTCACGGAAATAACATCGCGCTTCAGCGTAAGCACAAAAGGCGGGCCGCCTTCGCGAACGATGGTTAGCTCAATTTCTGAACCCGGTACACCTCGCATCAGGTTCACCGCTTCCTGCAGCGTTAATCCTTTCACTGCTTGCTGGTCAAGTTTGATAATCAGGTCGCCAGACATAACACCGGCTTTTTCTGCCGGCGTGTCATCAATGGGGGCAATCACTTTTACAAAGCCATTCTCCATGCCCACTTCCATACCCAGGCCACCAAACTCGCCACTGGTGTGTTCCTGCAGCTCGCTGAATGAGTCGCGGTCCAGGTAGGTTGAATGTGGGTCAAGGCCTTCTAACATGCCTTTAATGGCATTTCTAAGCAGGGTGCGGTCGTCTATCTCTTCAACGTATTTGGCGCGGATTTGGCCGAATACATTGGTGAAGGTTTGCAAGTCTTCCAGCGGCAACAACTCGGCTGCTGCTTTTTGCGCTTCCTTCGCTGCGTCCTGGACTGCTTCTTCCGTGGTAACGTCATCTTGCGCCCACGCCATGCCATTGGCCAGCAGTCCGCTCATTAACACTACTTTGAGAAGCCTGGATTTTTGGCTTAGCATAATTCTTTCCATATTCATTCAGTAAATACGATGATATCAAAGGCGTCCATTAGCGGCACCAATCAGCCGGATCAACGGGTTTGCCTTTGCTGCGAATTTCGAAGTACAAGCCAGTTTCAGACTGACCGCCGCTGTTGCCAACAGTGGCAATCGGCTCCCCGGCACTGACCAGCTCACCGGTTTGTTTCAAAATGGTTGAATTGTGAGCATATAAGCTCATAAATCTGTCTCCGTGATCGATTAACAGCATCAATCCCTGACCGGCGAACCAATCAGCATACACTACGCGCCCGTCATGAATTGCGCGTATGTCTTCACCTTCATTGGCCTGCATCAACAGGCCTTGCCAGCGTACCCGGCTATCTGGCTTACGCTGGCCAAATTTATTCAGCACCTTGCCGTCTACCGGCCAGGCAATACGGCCTTTTCGCTCGGTGAACGGGATGCCTTCAAAAGAAGGCAGCTGTATGTTTGCTACTTCGCGCTCAATTTCATTGAGCAGGTTTTGTAAGCGGTTGCGCTCAAGTTCCTGATTGGCCAGCTTGTCGGCGTCGCTGCCAATGCGCTTGTCCAGTTCGCCTATTGCCAGTTTTCTATCGTCTTGCGCGCTTTCCAACTGCTGTAATTCGCTTTGCAATACCTCTGCCTGGGCGGCAATTTTTTTAGCGGCGGCCTCCTGGGCGGCCTTGCTTTCAACTATGCCTTGCAGCGTTGCCAGGTAAGCGTCAATTTTTTTCTGCCGTGCTTTATTAATGTACTCGTAGTACTTCAATAAACGTTCGACCTCGGCAGGGTCTTGCTGGTTCAAAATTAATTTCACGCGGTTTTGCTTGCCTTGTTTATAGGCATCAACAAGTGCCGCCTTTATGGCTTGCTGTTGCTCATCGCGCTGCGATTCAAGGGTGCTCTGGCGCTGCCTGGATTGTGCTATCTCGGCATCCAGTTCCGCGCGGCGTTGGCGCAGCTCGCGAACTCTGCCAAGGCCGGCGACTATTTTCTGTTCGGCTTCGCGTACGTCTTTCTTCAGGGCTTCCTGCTTGCCGGTGAATACGTCAATCCTGTCTCGCAATGCATCAATAGATTGTTGTAAGACAGAGATTTTTTCAGAAGTTTTTTCTATGTCATCGCTGTGCGCAGGCAGCACGAATAAGCCAAGCAACAGAGTTGCCAGCAGGCGTGCGACGCAGTGAGTTAGGTTTAGAGACCGCATGGCGGCCATTGTACTATCGGCTGTGGCCTACCGCTGAACGCTTAACAAAGATTTTCCAGTCATTTCTGCCGGTGCTTGCAATTGCATTAATTCTAGCAAGCTGGGCGCCACGTCACTGAGTCGACCCGGCGTTTCATTGGTGAAGCTAACCTTGGCATTGCCAACGTACACCAGCGGCACCAGTTCGGTGGTGTGCGCAGTGTGCGCCTGACCGGTACCTGGGTCGCTCATTTGTTCACAGTTGCCGTGGTCTGCTGTAATCAGGCAGTGTGCGCCAACTTCTTTTACGGCCTTCGTTACTTGTTCTAAGCATGCGTCCAGAGCTTCGACGGCTTTAACAGCAGCGTCAAAAACACCGGTATGTCCAACCATGTCGCCATTGGCGTAGTTGCAGATAATGGCGTCGTACTCACCGCTTTTGATTGCAGCTACTAATTTCTCGGTAAGTTCTGGCGCGCTCATTTCTGGTTGCAGATCGTAAGTGGCCACATCCGGGGAAGGAATCAACTCGCGATTTTCGCCATCAAATATCTCTTCCCTGCCGCCACTGAAGAAAAACGTTACGTGCGCGTATTTTTCAGTCTCGGCAATTCGCAGCTGGGTTTTGCCAAGGTTCTGTAAATACTCCGGAAAGCTGTTGACCAGTTTTTCCGGTGGGTAGGCACAAGGTATGTCAAAGTCGGCTGAGTATTCCGTGGTTTGGACAAAGGTGCTCAATTCGGGAACGGCAGCGCGGTTAAATTCCGTGAAACCGGGCTCTATAAATGCGCGGGTAATTTCGCGGGCGCGGTCAGCGCGGAAATTCATAAACAATACGGTGTCGCCATCGCTTACAGGGGTGGCTTTGCCGATCCAGCTTGGTTTTACGAACTCATCGTTCTCGTCGCGGGCGTAGGCCTGCTCCAGTGCCTCAAGCGCTGATTCGGTGTGGTATTCGGCCTTGCCCTGGGTCAACATATCGTAGGCTTGTTGCACTCTGTCCCAGCGGTTGTCGCGGTCCATGGCGTAGTAGCGGCCCACCAGTGAGGCTATGCAGCCACGGCCCGCTTTGGCGAAACAGGCTTCCATTTTCTCGATAGACGCTTTGGCACTGCGTGGCGGCGTATCCCGGCCATCCAGAAAGCCATGCAGCTGAATATTCTCAGCACCCCTGGCGGCAGCCATTGCTATCATGGCGGCCATATGGTCTTCGTGACTGTGCACACCACCTGGTGATAACAAGCCGAAAATGTGCACGGTTTTGCCGGCGGCCACGGCCGCGTCTATCGCCTCGCAATAAGCGGGGTTTTGCTGAAAATCGCCGTCTGTGATGCTTTTATCAATGCGTGAGATGGCCTGATACACGATTCGGCCAGAGCCCAGGCTGATATGACCCACTTCAGAGTTGCCCATTTGCCCGTCTGGCAGGCCAACGTCCATGCCCGAGCCGGATATCAGCGTGTGCGGTGCATTGTTCCAGAGATCGTCCCAAACGGGAGTATTTGCGCTGTAAATAGCGTTATGTTCGGTCTCGGTGCGGTGGCCCCAGCCGTCCAGAATGATCAAAACGGTGGGTATCTTTTGTGCGGGCATAATCAGTTGTTTTGGTGGGAATAACAGTACATTTTAAAGCATAGGCCATTGTCTGTATAATTGGCCGCCCTTTGACCCGGCAGGATCTGCCGGCTGAACTGAATCAGGAAAATAATGGTCGAGTTCTTACAGTTTGTCAGCCAGGAATGGTTGATGGTTTCCATCATGATGGCATTCGTGTTCATGCTGGTAATGCATGAAACCCGCCGTGGAGGTGCTGCCTTGTCACCGGCGGAGCTCACGGCCCTGGTGAATAATGAAGAGGGCCTGGTGCTGGACGTGCGCGACAGCAAAGACTATTCAGAAGGCCACATTGTGGGTGCGATTAATATTCCGCACGCCAAAGTGGCTGCGCAGCTTACCCAGATTGAAAAGCACAAGCAGAAGCCGGTTATAGTGGTGTGTCGTTTTGGCCAGCACGCTGGTATGGTCAGCAAGATATTGAAAGCATCCGGTTTTGAAAATGTCTCAAAGCTCAGCGGTGGCATGGCCGAATGGCAGTCGTCGCAAATGCCTGTAGTTAAAGCCTGATGACAGAAACTGCCAGGCACGCACCTATTCGCATGTACAGCACGCAGTTTTGCCCGTTTTGCGTGGCCGCACGGCGCTTGTTTGAGCACCATGAACTGGAGTATGAAGATATTGCAGTAGACGCGCAGCCAGAGCTGCGCCAGCTTATGATGCAAGAAAGCGGGCGCAATACTGTGCCGCAAATCTGGATTGGTAACACCCACATTGGCGGCTGTGACGAGCTGTACGGTTTGCACGACAGTGGCAAGCTTGATTCCTATTTATACCCCCAAAACTAACCATTGATACCGGAGATTTTTAACCATGGCTGACGAGCAAACTCCAGAAGCCGCCGCACAAGCGCAAGCAGGCACCGAGCAACAATTTGCCTTAAAGCGCATTTACGTCAAAGACCTGAGCTTTGAGGTGCCCAATGGCGCCGAAGTGTTCACTGGCACGGCGAACTGGCAGCCCAAAATGAATCTCGACCTGAACACCAGCAGTAATCGTCTTGATGATGAGCACTTTGAAGTGTCGCTGCGCATTACCTTAACGGCTACACAAGACGAAACCACCGCGTATGTTGCTGAAATTCAGCAATCCGGTGTGTTTATGTGCGCCAACTTTGGCGACAATCTGCATCAGGTTCTCGGCAGTGTATGCCCTGGTATTCTGTTTCCGTATGCGCGCGAAGCCATAGACAGTGTTGTTACGCGAGGCAGTTTCCCGGCGGTGATGTTATCGCCAATTAACTTTGATGCGTTCTATCAACAGGCGATGGAAAAAGCCCGTCAGGAAGCAGAAGCAAACAGCGAAGGCAATACGGCTCACTGAGTCTGGGTTTCCTGTTCGAAACCCAGTTGGCGCCAGGCCTCATAGGCTAATACCGCCACGCTGTTGGATAAATTCAAACTTCGGCTGTTTGCCTTCATAGGTATTCGCAGGCAGCGCTCTTTTGGCGTGGCGTCCAGAATGCTGGCGGGCAAGCCACGGGTTTCGGGTCCGAACACCAATACGTCATTGGGCTGATAGCTTATTTCAGAATAGTTCGCGCTGCCCTTTGTGCTTACTGCAAATACTCGCTGTTGCTCACCAAGCCGGGCGTTGAACGCCTGCCAGTCTGCGTGTCGTTTTACCTCTGCAAATTCGCTGTAATCCAAGCCTGCGCGGCGCAGGCGCTTGTCGTCCCAGTCAAAGCCCAGCGGTTCTATCAAATGCAGTCGAAAGCCGGTGTTGGCGCATAGCCGAATGATATTGCCGGTGTTCGGCGGTATTTCGGGCTCGAATAAAACGATATCTAACACTATTATTCTTCTTCGCTGCCCATGCCAAGCTCATTAATTTTGCGGGTAAGCGTGTTTCGCCCCCAGCCCAACGCCTCGGACGCATCACGGCGGCGACCCTGGGTGTAATGCAGCGCGGCTTCAATCATCACGCGCTCGAAGTCGGGCACGGCCTGGTCCAGTATCTGCGATTTGCCGGCCTGGAATTGCTGGTCGGCCCAGCGCCGCAACAGCTTGGGCCATTGTTCGTTTTCGGTGTCTGAATTACTGGCGCCAGTTTTCAATTCGGGTGGTAAGTCGCTTACCAACACTTCACGGCCACTGGCCATTACGGTTAACCACCGGCAGGTGTTTTCCAGTTGGCGAACATTGCCTTGCCAGCTTAAGCCACACAGAACGCGCTCACATTCTTCGGTGAGAACTTTCCGTTCCACATTGAGCTCTTCAGCGGCCAGCTGAAAAAAGTGGTTCATCAGCTTGGGAATATCCTCGCGACGTTCGCGAAGTGGCGGCAGGTGAACCCGGATAACATTCAGGCGGTGAAACAAGTCTTCACGAAAACTGCGTTCGCTCACCAGCTGCTCCAGTTTCTGATGGGTAGCTGCGATGATGCGAACGTCTACGTTCACCGGAGTATGACCGCCCACACGATAAAATTGACCATCGGCCAATACCCTTAGCAGGCGAGTTTGTGTTTCCGCTGGCATGTCGCCAATTTCATCCAGAAACAAGGTGCCGCCATTGGCCTGTTCGAAACGACCGATGCGCTGGGCGTTAGCGCCTGTGAATGCGCCTTTCTCGTGGCCGAACAATTCAGATTCCATCAGGTCTTTGGGGATGGCTGCCATATTGAGTGCTATAAAGGGCTGTGCGCTGCGCGGACTGTGGTTATGCAATGCCTGGGCAACCAGCTCTTTACCTGTACCTGATTCGCCATTAATCAGAACCGTCATATGCGAACGCGACAGCCGGCCAATTGCGCGAAACACTTCCTGCATCGCGGGCGCTTCGCCAATAATTTCAGTTTCCTGATAGTCGGGCATTGTTGGTACAGAGCTTCGTTGCTCTCTACTGTGGGCCAGGGCTCTGCGGGTAACTGCCACCGCGTCATCAACGTCGAAGGGCTTGGGTAAGTATTCGAATGCGCCCCCCTTGTAAGAGGCAACGGCGCTGTCCAGGTCGGAATGCGCGGTGGTGATAATTACCGGCAGTTCCGGATATGCCGCGCTGATCTCGGCAAGCAATTCAAGACCGTCTATTCCCGGCATGCGAATATCGCTGATTATTGCCGCCGGCCGTTCTCGAGATAAGCGATGCAGTATGCCGGTTCCTTCACTGAAGCTTTCAGTTTGAATTCCATCAGCTTGTAGTGACTTCTCCAGAACCCAACGAATGGATTTGTCGTCGTCGACCACCCAGACTAATTCATTGCTCTGGTTAATGAGTGTACTCGTGTTCATCTTTGACGGGTTCCAGTGGTATGTACAAAGAGAAGCAGGTGTTGCCTGGTTCACTAACGGATTCAATTAATCCTTGGTGTTGATGAAGAATAGATTGGGAAATGGACAGACCCAAACCTGTGCCGTCCGGCCGGCCGCTGACCATTGGGTAAAAAACGGAATGCAACAATTCGCTATCAATACCTGGGCCATTGTCGATAATGTCCACCCTAACAACTAGCTTATGTCTTAATCTGCCTATGGTGAACTGACGCACAACTCGCGTGCGCAAGGTAATTTGGCTGTCATGTTCAGGGCCCAGTGTTGCCAACGCTTGCTTTGCATTGCGCATGATGTTCAGCACGGCTTGAATCAGCTGTTCGAAGTCAGCGTATATATCCGGAATGCTGGGGTCGTAATCGCGAATAATGTTCACACGATGGTGATTTTCCGCGAGCAGAAGCTTGGCTACTCGCTCCAGCACTTCGTGAACATTAATGCTGCTTCGTTGTGAGAGTTTGTTGGGCCCTAGCATTTTGTCGACCAGGTTACGCAGTCTATCGGCTTCCTCGATAATCACCTGGGTGTAATCAGTAAGCGCAGGGTCGCTAAGCTCCTTGGCAAGAAGCTGTGCCGCGCCGCGCAAACCACCAAGAGGATTCTTTATTTCGTGAGCCAGTCCGCGAACCAGTGATCGCGAAGTGGATTGCGCAGCAAGCAGCGTTTCTTCCCGGCTGATTCTGAGTATGCGGTCCAGTGCCTGCATCTCAAGAACGTATCTTGCCTTGTCTGTTTTGCGCTTATTGGCCCTGCCCGGTTCCAGATGGGTGGCGGCCAGGTCTATGGTTATTTCCTTGCCGCTGGCCAACACCATCTTGATTGAGCGTTGCGTGAATGGCGACTCGCATACGATGTCATCGGCGAGGTCCTCGAATTTTTGCAGGCCAGCGAGAAAAAGCGCTGCAAGTGGGAAGCCTTCAGCACGTTTATTGCTGCATTCCAGCAGTGACTCTGCGGCGTCGTTAAGAAACAACACGTCCAGCTCATCATCCAGAACGACGATCGCTGAATTGAGACTTTCCAGAAGCTGGGCGGAGAAGCGCTCAGCTTTCATCGTTTCTACTGCGTTTCATAAATAGTAGCCCCGGCGTGCTCCGGATTGCGGCGGTAATAAGGTGTACTGATCTCAATCTGCAAGAAGTACACCAGACTTGCTCGCTATGCGCGATATTTTGGTTTAGGCCTTACTCATTGAAAATCAATAACTTAGCGTGAAAACCAAGCCGGGTAAAAGCCAGGGATTCGCCAGTCAATGCACCATTATGGTGCAAATGCTCAATATGTGAAAGAGAGTGCTTGTTCTAACGCAGGCTAGCCGCGGTTCCCCGGGTGGGCCACAGAGGGTCGAAACACATGTATGGAAGACTTTTTCGACTTCTTAAGGGTTTTGCCTCGCGCATTCAGTACCTTCACTTGCAGAATATGGGTGCCGCGAAACACGTTTGTTAGTGCCCAGCTTGTGGAGCTACCCGGCTGGCCATACGGTTCGCCGTCTATGAATAGCTGAATACTGTCGCTGTTGCGAAGGTTTGGATTGATTTTGGCGGTGACCGAGAAATTTCCTGGTCCGTGCTCAATAGCGCTGTCGTGCTCGGGCGACACAATACGCAGGGTTTTGTACTTGAACGGTTTGTCAGGGTTATCCGGGCTGAGCTTGATTGCCGGTGTTTCAATCGCTGGAACGCTGTTTGACGGTTTTAAGGTTATTTTTTCAGTCTTTTTGCCGCCGTGCGGGGCCTGGTCGGTGTAAACAACGTTGCCGTCTTTGTCGACGCTTTTGTATATCTCGGCCAGGCTGTTCTGGCTTATTGCCAGACCAAGCAAAGGAATCAGAAGTGAGTAATAAATGCGCAAAACATAACTCCAGGTCAGTACTACTACTTTAGACTAGAGTAGAACCCGCTGGTTCGCTGTGTGCAAGAAATTGCGGTAAAACCGTGTTTCAGGCACAAAAAAGCCCGCAAAAGCGGGCTTTTCGTCGCTGTATAATCAATTAACAGCTGTAGTACATGCCGAACTCAACCGGGTGTGTGGTCATGTTCAGTTTTTCTACTTCTTCAGACTTAAGCGCAATGTAGCCGTCGATCATGTCGTCGGTGAACACGTTGCCAGCCGTCAGGAAGCCGCGATCTGCGTCAAGCGCTGCAAGAGCTTGCTCGAGGCTGGATGCCACGGTTGGGTACTCTTCCAGCTGCTCAGCAGGCAGGTCGTACAAATCCTTATCAGCTGCATCGCCCGGGTTGATCTTGTTCTGAATTCCGTCAAGGCCAGCCATCAACATGGCAGAGAATGCCAGGTATGGGTTAGCTGTTGGGTCAGGGTAGCGCACTTCAATACGACGGCCTTTCGGATTGCTCTCGAAAGGAATACGAATTGACGCAGAGCGGTTACGCGCTGAGTAAGCCAGAATAACCGGCGCTTCAAAGCCTGGAACCAGGCGCTTGTACGAGTTGGTAGAAGCATTTGCAAATGCGTTGATCGCGCGTGAATGCTTGATGATGCCGCCAATGTAGTACAGCGCTGTTTCAGACAAACCGCCGTAGCCGTCGCCAGAGAAAATGTTCTCGCCGCCTTTGGAAACAGACATGTGAACATGCATTCCGCTGCCGTTGTCGCCAACCAGAGGCTTGGGCATGAATGTGGCTGTTTTGCCGTAAGCATGTGCTACGTTATGTACGCAATACTTCAGTATTTGTACTTCGTCTGCCTTTCGAACGAGGGTGTTGAACTTCACACCAATTTCGTTTTGGCAGGCTGTGCCCACTTCGTGGTGATGCACTTCAACCTCTAGCCCCATCTGAGTCATGGCCGCACACATGGCCGCACGCAGGTCATGCGCCGAATCAACTGGTGGAACCGGGAAATAACCGCCTTTAACACCAGGTCGGTGACCGATGTTGCCCTCGGCGAAATTGTCTGCTGAGGCCCAGGCAGCTTCTTCGGAGTTAATTTTGTACATGGAGCCAGACATGTCTGAGCTCCATTTAACGTCGTCAAATACGAAGAACTCAGGCTCAGGACCAAAATACGCGGTGTCGCCGATGCCGGTAGACTTCAAATACTCTTCCGCACGCGCAGCCAGTGAGCGTGGGTCACGGTCATAGTCCTGCATAGTGGAAGGTTCTGCGACTGAGCAGCGCAGGTTCACGGTGTTTTCATCGGTGAACGGGTCCAGCACTGATGAGCTGTCGTCAGGCACCAATACCATGTCAGACTCATTAATGCTTTTCCAGCCAGAGATGGAAGAGCCGTCGAACATTTTGCCTTTTTCAAAGAAATCGGCGTCTACTTCGGTTGAAGGGATGGAAACGTGCTGCTCTTTACCCTTGGTGTCTGTGAAGCGCAGGTCAACCCACGTTACGTCGTTATCTTTTATCAATTTCAGAGTTTGCTCTGACATATCTTGTCTCCGGTTAAGGTATTTACTGCCTGTCGCTGCTTGGACGACACGCGAAGGGATTTACTAATGAATTTCTCGATAGCTTCCTTATAAACGTGTTAGCAAGGAATATGCCACGCTGATCGGGCCGTAATAATTCCACAAACCATTGATTTTTCAAAGCTCTACTTTGGGAAGTTGCTCAGGTTCCAGGTTTTTGTGCGCTTTACTGGTGCGCACCGCATTAAAATGGTGCAAATGTGGGTATTATCGCCACGATTCCGGTCAACCGCGCCCGTCACGTATAATCTCGCTATGCAATTGATCGTTAAATATTCTGCTGAAGTCACCATTAAAAGCAGGCCGGTGCGAAATCGTATTTGCCAGCAGTTGGTGCGCAATCTGCGCGTTTTATTGAAGCCATTTGATCAACGCTGTGTAGTTACAGCCAAATGGGACAGGCTGGATATTGAGATTCACCCTGCGGCAGATGATGTAGAGCGCTGCCTGGACCGCATTCGCCAATGCACCGGTATTGCCTATTTTCTGGAGGTGCTCGAGTACCCACTGGGCGATATGGATTCCATTTATGAAGCAGTGGCCAGGGAGTATCTGCCGCTGTTGGCAGGCAAGAGCTTTGCCGTGCGTTGCCGCAGGGTGGGTGAGCATAGCTTCAGTTCGGGTGATATAGAGCGCGAGTTGGGCGGGCGCTTGCTGCAGAACGCGGATAACGCCAAGGTCAGGCTGAAAACTCCAGACATAGTGGTACGACTGGATATTCGGCGTGATCAGTTGTTCGTTACCCGCCAGCGTATAGCCGGTGCCGGTGGCTTTCCTATGGGTAGCCTGGACCCCGTATTGGCCCTGGTGTCAGGCGGTTTTGATTCAACCGTAGCGAGTTACCTGGCCATGCGCCGGGGTCTTGAAGTGCATTTCCTGTTTTTCAGCCTGGGCGGTGAAGAGCACCGCATAGCCGTGCAGGAAATTGCGGCGTATTTGTGGATGCAATACGCACCTGCCCAAGCATTGAAGTTCATCTGTGTGCCGTTTGAAGAGGTAGTCAACGAAATTCAGCGCAGTAGTGAGATCGGTTACACCGGAATAATTTTGAAACGGATGATGTTGCGAGCAGCGCAGCGAGTGGCGAAAACACAGGGTATTAAAGCTTTGGTTACCGGCGAGGCAATTGCCCAGGTAAGCAGCCAGACCATGCCGAATCTGGCCGTGATTGATAAAGCCAGCGATATGCTGGTGCTAAGGCCGTTAGCGTTCATGGACAAAATGGACATTGTCGATCTGGCCCGCAAGATTGGCACAGAAGACTTTTCAAAATACGTGCCGGAGTACTGTGGTGCGGTGTCAATCAAGCCCAAAACACGCGCTAAACTGCCCGCCGTGCTAAAACAGGAAGTGAATTTTGATGACGCCGTGCTTGAAGCGGCCATCGCGGCCGCTGAGTGCGTGCAACTCAAGGCTCTGGGTGAAATGACCCAGCGTGTGCCAGAGGCTGACGAACCACTGGTTGTGAGTGAGTTGCCTGCCCATTGTGAGGTGGTTGATATCCGTCATCCGGAAGAGCAAATGAGCCGCCCGCTGCGCCTTGATAATGCTGTCATTAGCAGCATCCCATTCTATGAATTAAACAGCCGCTTTTCCTCATTACCTGCCGGGAAAACCTACTATTTATACTGCGAACAAGGCCTGATGAGCCGGCTTCACGCGAGTTATTTATGCGACGCAGGTCACAAAAATATTGCAGTGTACCGCCCGTCTGCATGATGGGTGACTGGCGCTAGTCTGCTCTAACCTTATAGAAGCGGGATGATCTTGCCAATCGCATTGCAATCCGCCAATCGCTTTCAAAAGGAACCTGACCAAGCGCTCATGCACCCATCGCTCAAAGCACGTTTAAAGGCAGCCGGCCTTACTCTCGATACTGTGCCAGGTAATATGGGTCTGTGGGCGAACTTTATCAACGGCCTGAGCATTGATTACCGCGCTTCTGATAATGAGCGCTACACACTAGAGAAAGCGCTTGAAATTGCCGAAGAGCGAATAGCCCAACCGGCGGCTAACAGCCCACTTCCTGTTGAGCGTCCGGTACCAACACTCACACCTGCTTCCAGCCTGTTGATGACGGCGATGATGGACGCTGTTCTGGTAATGGACAAGAACGGCGCAGTTAAAGAATCATGTAATCTTGGTTTGCTTACCCATCAGCCAATAACTGGCGAGTTCAAAATTGAACAGCTGATAGAGCGGCAGGCCTGCGAGCGTCTGCTGGAAAGCGTGTCGAACGCGCTTCATGAAAAACAGTCCAGAACAATCCACTTCGTTTTAAACGCCAGTCAGAGCAAGCAATATTTCGAAGCGCGAATTCAAACCCTTAATGATTCGAGTGACCTTGCCAGCGTAGTAATACGCAATACAACGGCTGATGAATACCTGTTACGCCAGGACCGTTTGATCAAAAGCTTGTTCGAATCGTCCAGTGAGGGCATGTTGTTGCTCGACAAGTCGCAGGCGCCAATGTTTTACAACAAGGCGTTTGAAGGCATTGTTGGTTTATCAGAAAAAGAAATTGAGGAAGGCATTGAGTTTCTGGATGGCGAAGGTGAATCCAAAACCGCAGAAATTTGGCAGAATGTTTATTATGCGCACTCATGGTGTGGTGAAGCGTATCTGAAGCAGGAAGATGGGCAGGAAAACCTGCCGGTGTGGTTAGCCATAGACACTGTGCAAGATGCGGATGGGGCAATTAGCCATTACCTCGCTTTGATACGAGATATTTCGCAGTTAAAACGATCGCAAGAGCATCTTGTCTACTACGCAACGCATGATCAGTTAACGGGCTTGCCGAACCGCGACTTGTTTAATACTCACCTGGAATCTGCCATTGAGCGCACTCAGCGCACAAAAAATTCGGGCGCGGTTTTCTTTATGGACCTTGATAATTTCAAGGCGATCAATGACACCCTGGGCCATGCTGCCGGTGACGCCTTGTTGCTGGAGATAGCAGCGCGGTTAAAAAACACTTTCCGCAAAAGCGAGTTGATCTCTCGAATTGGTGGTGACGAATTTACCCTGGTGGTTGAACACCTGGAGCGAGCAGAAGAGGCGCAACTGGTAGCCGAGCGAATTCTTCAGGAATTCGAGAAACCTTTTACGCTGGAAAATCAGGAGTTCAATGTTACCTGCAGTATGGGTATTAGCCTGTTCCCTGAAGATGGCGAAACATCCGAGGCCTTGATCAAGCAAGCCGATACCGCGATGTACTCTGCCAAGGAGGACGGTAAGAACACCTACCGCTTCTATACAACCAAACTCACGCACAACGCGATGAAGAAATTCAATCTCGAGGTGCAATTGCGCAAGGCCATAGAGCGCGAAGAATTTTTCCTCGCGTATCAGCCGCAATACGATATGCGCAGCCGCGAGATAATCGGTGCAGAGGTTCTGTTACGCTGGGACAACGAAGCACACGGCATGATATCGCCCGCCGCGTTTATTCCTCTGGCAGAACGTACCGGGCAAATTGAAGCAATCGGCGCCTGGGTGATGGAAAATGCCTGCCGGCAGATGGCCATCTGGAATTCGCGAGCGCCAATGGATTGTGTGCTGTCGGTGAACGTGTCGCGCCGGCAACTGGTGAAGCCGGAATTTGTAGACAGCGTAGCCACTGTGCTGAGCAAGTACGGGGTGAGTGGTAAGCAGCTTGAAATAGAGATCACTGAGAGTGCGATTGCCAGTTCTGAGCAGATTGCGATTCAAAATCTCAAGGGTTTACAGGCGCTTGGCTGCGAAATAGCCATTGATGATTTCGGTACAGGCTATTCATCGCTGGGTAATTTGAAGAATTTCCCGCTGAACCGGCTGAAGATCGACAAGTCATTCGTTAACGACCTGGGCATCTCGCCCAACGCTGATTCCATTATTGCCGCTGTGATCGCACTGGCCAAAAGCCTGCAGCTGGGTGTTATTGCAGAAGGTGTGGAAACCCGGCAGCAAGTGTCCAAGCTTATCGAGAAAGGCTGTTTTCAGGCGCAGGGCTTTTACTTCAGCCGCCCGGTACCTGCGGCCGAATTTCGCGAATTACTGGTGGGCTCCAACGTTGTGAACTTTTAAGTCAGCGCGGTTCCTGTATAATGCCGCGCCCCCGACTGCCGGCTAGCCGTTTTGAATCAAGAACATCTCCGCAATATCGCGATTATCGCGCACGTTGACCATGGCAAAACAACCCTGGTTGACAAGCTATTGGCGCAATCCGGCACGCTGGATCGCAAAAACCTGGATGCCGAGCGCATCATGGATTCAAACGACCAGGAGCGCGAGCGCGGAATTACCATTCTGGCCAAGAATACAGCGCTGAACTGGCGCGACCATCGCATCAACATAGTCGACACGCCTGGCCACGCTGATTTTGGTGGTGAGGTGGAACGTGTGCTGTCTATGGTGGATTGCGTACTGCTATTGGTAGACGCGGTAGAGGGGCCTATGCCCCAAACACGCTTTGTTACTCAAAAAGCCTTTGCGCAAGGCCTGAAACCAATTGTGGTGGTTAACAAGGTAGATCGTCCAGGCGCCAGGCCACATTGGGTTATTGATCAAGTGTTTGATCTGTTTGATCGGCTGGGTGCAAGCGATGAGCAATTGGATTTTCCGATAGTGTATGCGTCTGCTTTGGAAGGTGTCGCGGGTCTTGAGACAGACCAGATGGCGGATGACATGACGCCACTGTTAGAGATGATTATAGATCAGGTGCCGGCACCTGAGGTAAGCGTTGACGGTCCGCTGCAAATGCAAATCAGTGCGCTGGATTACAGCAGCTACGTAGGCGTAATTGGCGTTGGCCGGGTTAATCGCGGCATTATCCGTCGTAACGAACAAACAGTGATTGTAGGTGCCGACGGAAAAACACGTAATGGTCGTGTGCTCAGTGTGATGACCTACCGCGGTCTTGAGCGCCAGGAAGTGGAGCAAGCCGAAGCGGGCGACATTATATCCATCACCGGTATTGAAGGTTTAAACATCTCAGATACCTTGTGCGCACCAGATGCTGTGGAAGCTATGCCACCGCTTAGTGTTGACGAGCCAACGGTAAGCATGACATTTCAGGTAAACGACTCACCGTTTGCCGGTAAGGAAGGCAAGTTCGTTACCAGCCGAAACATTAAAGAACGTCTTGAACGAGAGCTGGTACATAACGTTGCCTTGCGTGTTGAGCAGGGCGATACACCGGATAAATTTGTGGTGTCTGGTCGCGGCGAGCTGCACCTGGGCGTGTTGATTGAAAGCATGCGCCGTGAGGGCTATGAGCTTGGTGTGTCCAGACCGGAAGTGATTCAGAAAGTGGTAGACGGCGAAATTCATGAGCCGTACGAGCACCTGCTGGTGGATTGCGAAAGCGAGCATCAGGGTGCGATTATGGAAGAGCTGGGCACCCGACGTGCCGAGTTAAAAAATATGGAGCCCGATGGTAAGGGCAGAGTGCGGCTTGAATTTATTGTGCCCGCGCGTGGCTTGATTGGCTTTCGCTCGCAGTTTCTGACCATGTCGTCAGGCAGCGGTATTATGACCCACGTGTTTGATCATTACGCCCGGCTGAAAGAAGGCCCGGTAGCGCGCCGCCAAAATGGCGTGCTGGTGTCTATGGTTAGCGGTAAAACTCTGGGTTATGCGCTGTTTACCCTGCAGGAGCGGGGGCGCTTGTTCATACAACCAGGCATCGATGTGTATGAAGGCATGATCATGGGCTTACACAGCCGCGGCAACGACCTTGTGGTAAACCCTACCAAGGCCAAGCAGTTGACTAATGTTCGCGCAGCCGGCACCGATGAAAACATAAATCTCACGCCTCCGGTTCAATTCAGTCTGGAGCAGGCAATTGAGTTTGTTCAAGACGACGAATTGGTTGAGATAACACCCATTTCCATTCGGTTGCGCAAAAAGCTGCTCAAGGAGCATGAGCGTAAGCGAGCCGGGCGGGCACTGGCGGTGTAGCCAAAAACACTGCAATAGGCACAGCCTCCATCACTAGGTGTTTCAGCACGCCATGTAGCGCGGTATGATCTGCATAAATAAGATGGGGCGACAAAATGTCTAGAACATTGATACTGCTGATTGGCCTGGTGCTGTTTGCGCTGTTGTGCTGGTGGTCAGTAGAGCATCATGGCCAACAAATTCAGGAAAATATCCGGCTTTCGACCCAGCAAGCACTGCGCGATGCAGGATATCAGGAAGTAAATGCCACCGCGGATGGCCGAGACCTTACCCTGACCGGGCGAACTACAGATGCTACCGCGCGTGTGTTGGCTGAATCCATGGTTATGGAATTGGATGGCGTTCGCACCGTAAACAATGAAATTGTGGTTGGCGATGGCACAGAACCCGAACCCGAACCCGAACCCGAACCAGCGCCAGAAGTCGTTGCTGAGCAAGAACCTCAGCCTGAGCCTCAACCTGAAACTCAAGTAGTAGAGGAAGCAGCTCCTGAGCCAGAGCCCCAACCCGAGCCGGAGCCCCAACCTGAACCGGAGCCTCAACCAGAGCCTGAACCTCAGCCTGAGCCTGAACCTCAACCTGAGCTAATCGAAGAACCGGTTCCTGAAGTTGTATCTGCCGAGCCAGTGCCTTACCGGTTCAAAGTGGCTTCGCGGTCAGATGGTATTCATTTGGGCGGTACGGTCAGCTCAGATGCTGAGCGAGATTGGTTGGCACAGCAGGCCAAGCTGGCTTTTCCGGAGCAGACCATACGCAACCGACTTAAGATTGGCGCGGTTGCTTTCCCGGCCGCTAACTCATTAGCGCCGCGAGGTCTTGGAATGTTGACTGATCTTATTGGTGGTACGCTGGATGTAGACGCGCGCGGACTGAGAATTAATGGTGGCGTTAGCGAGCAGGCAAAACGCGACCAGCTGGAACAAAAGCTGGAAGCCGCTAAGCGTGAGCACGGCGAATTGCAGTTGTTCAGCAATATTGTGATTGCCGGGAAATTGGACAATCAAAGTTGTCAGGCAGAACTAAATCGTTTGATTGCCAGCGAAAAAATTCTGTTTGAAAATGAGAAAGCCGGGGTTAACTCACAAAGTCATTCCTTGTTAGACAGTCTTGCCAATGTTGCTACTCGATGTGACGCAAGAATTGAAATTGGCGGTCATACAGACTCCTATGGTGATGATGCCTATAACCAATGGTTAAGTGAACAGCGTGCCAAATCAGTGATGGGGTATCTAACAAGCAACGGTGTGAGCGCAAGCCGCCTATCTGTGGTTGGTTATGGAGAAACGCAACCGATTGACGAAAACAATACACGAGCGCAACGGGCGAATAACAGGCGCATCGAGTTCCGGGTTTTGGAGGAACAATAATGACTTATCTGATTGGGCAGATCATTGTATGCCTTATCCTGGCAATGCTGTTGGGTGCGGTATTCGGTTGGTGGCTCAGATCCAGCGCCGCAAGAACACGCGAAGCGTTTTTGCAGGAAGACCTGCGGGTTGCCAACGGCCGGCTTAGCGATACAGAAGCTGAGTACCGGCGCACCAAAGCACGTTGTGAAGAAGCAGAAACTGAACGAACGCACGTTAGCCAGCGTTGCATCACGCTTGAAAAAGCGACCGCCGAGCAAATGGACGAACTGGAGGTTTGTCGGGCAGAAATTATAGAGCTAAACAATTCCCTGGCCGGCAAGGAACAGCGGATTCTCGTGATTGAGAAAGAAGGGCGCTACTGGCAAAAGCAGGCGCCGCTGCTGCAATCTGAGATCGGTAAGCTTCAAGACACGATTGCTGATCTGGAGAAAAGCCAGGCAGCTTCTGAAGGTCGTATGCCCCTGCTGGAAACCGAGATCAGTGATCGCGAGGCAAAACTGGCTAAGGTTCAGGAACAGCTTGATGTGTTGCAACGCGAGCATGCCGATCTAACAGTTACTACCCAGGCTAAAGACAAGAAGATTCGTTCGGCCGAGTTGCTATTGGCAAGTCAAACATCGAAAACTGACTCAGCATTGCAAGCGAAAGACAATTTGCAAACTGAGCTGGATGCCCTGCGCGCAAGACCTGCGCCAGCAGCTCCCAATACTGAGGCGCTTGAACAACACAAGCGTACTATTGAAGAACTACGGGCGGCACTGCAAGACTGCCAGCAAGCGCGCGCGCAGGCAGAGTCTTCGGTACCAGCCCAGGTTGAACAGGTTGAGCTTGAAATTCCTGATGACGATGGCATTGCCACTGAGTCCAAGTTATTTACCGAGCGACCGCTGCGGGTTGATAATTTGAAGCGTATTAAAGGTATTGGGCCAAAATTGGAAAACATGCTGAACGATCTTGGCATTTACCAGTTTGAGCAAATAGCGATGTTCACGCTTAAGGATCTGGATTGGGTTGACGACAATCTGTCGGCATTTAAGGGGCGCGCCAAACGCGACAACTGGGTGGCGCAAGCTGCTGGTCTGCAATAGGTTCAAAGGCTGCCTGCATGGACGCGATTGAGCGTCGTGAGCGTATATGGCAAGTGATTGCCAGCATACCGCCTGGCAAAGTGGCCACTTACGGCCAAATTGCAAAACTTGCAGATATTGGCAATGGCGCCAGGCAAGTGGGTCGTTGCTTGCGTGAATTGCCTGCAGGTAGCACACTGCCGTGGTTTCGAGTCATTAACTCGCAAGGTCGAATCTCACTGCCAGAGGGGCCCTCGTTTGACAGGCAAGCGGCAAAGTTAGCTGAAGACGGCGTTACGCTGGTGAACGGCCGGATCAGTCTCAAGGAATACCAATGGCGGCCGTAAGATCGTTCTCACCGAGTCGTGATTGTTTTTTCCCGTAACCTTCCAGTTTGCCTTCCAGTAACGGCATGCGTTTTTCCAGCGCGTCAATCATAAAGTCACGGAAGATACGTATACGTGCGGTTGTGCGTAAATCAATGTGCGAGAGAACCCATAAGCCTGGACCTTTACCAACTGGAATATCAGGTAGGCGCATCAGTCTATGTGAGGCGTCGCCCAAACCACAGGGTAGTTGCGCTATGCCAAAACCTTGTCGTGTTAAGTCGTACAGTATGTTCATGGAGCTAACACGATAACGAAGGCGCAAACCCGGAAAGTAGTTGATCATCCAGTCAGGTAATGTTTTGCCATCACCGCGCCAGGAAATGGCGGCGACTGACGCAGGGTCTTTTTGAAATTGCTCGTAAATAGCGGGTGTACAGTAAACGCAGGTAGCGAATTGCCCAAGGCGCGTGCCCACTACATTGGGTGGCGGTGAATCGGTGCCCCTGAATGCGATATCGGCGTCGTGGTTGGCCAGGTCCAATACCTCGTCAGCAAGAATCAGTTCAATGTCTATGTCCGGGTATTGCTGGGTGAAGTCTTTCAAAGCCGGGCCGATCGCACCCTGCATAAACGTGTCAATGGTGGTCACTCGAATAACGCCACTGAGCTCCTTGCGGTCAGCGGTGACCATTCTGCTGATGGCCTGGGCTGACTCACGCATTTGCATGGCTTCTGGCAGAATCGATTCCCCCAGAGGTGTAATCAGCCAGCCTGAATTGGAGCGGTCAAACAATGGTGCGCCCAGCTGGGTTTCCAGTGCGGTCACTCTGCGGCTTACCGTGGTGTGGTTTACCCCCAGCTTTTTAGCGGCAGCGGTAACAGACCCTTCGTCAACAATGGCAAGACAGTAGCTCAAATCGTTCCAGTCCAGATTCTGCATAAGATCTCCTGCCTTGCCGACTAACTTGAATAATCCATGTCATAGTGCATATATGCACCATGAGAATGCAGTATACGCTATATACGATTAATAATGCACACACTATTCTAAATCTCGACGCATATCAATGAGGATACGATTATGAGATTGCATCAGATAGGAAGAAGGAACAGTGTACTTGCGGTAGCGCTATTGGTAGGGTCCGCCACCAGCACAGCCAGTGCCGGCGAACGGGCGAACCAGGCGATAGATGAATGCATAGAGCAGGCTTCCGAGCAATACCAGATAGATCGCTCCGACGCGCGCTTTTGGCAAATGAGCCAGGCGGGACGCTATATGCGAGTTTGGCTAAAGCTGCGCACGGGAGACGAGCGCATCAAGACCTTGTGCAAGGTGCACAAAACCAAGCGTGGCGAAGAAGTGACGCTTAAGCAGCTTGACTAGGCGTTTGAGCCTTTACGGATCGGTGGTTGCCGCTTCATTCTCAGTGTCAGCTTCAGCCGCCGAATCCGTTTTTCCAGCGGCATTTTCCTGCAATGCCGCTGCCTTTTCAGCAACCGTCTTAAACTTGTTAAGCCCGTCTTCATACATTGGTCCAACAAACTTTTCGGTCATCAAGCCAAAATAGCGGTTATGTAAGGCCCAGCCGTGCTTGTTATAAAACGACCAGACAACCTTGGTTCCATCACCCAGCGCTTCCAGTTTAAAGGCCGCATTGGCGCTGCCCATGGGCCCAAAGTCCAGAAATGTCACCACTTTATTAGGCGGTGAGGTCTCAATAATTTCCTGCGAGCCGCTGCCCACATTCTCGTGATCACTTTGCCAGGCCATCTTATGGCCAACACCGGATTCCGGGCCGGTAAACGTATACTTTGTATCAGGGTCGATAGAATGCCAAGGTGACCATTCATTGAACCGGGGCATACTGTTAACGTACTCAAACACCAGGTCTTGTGGTGCGTTTATCGTGACTGTGCGCTCAAAGGTAGTGCTGGACGGTAAAAACAGGCCGATGATCAGCAATAGAATAAGCAGTCCTATGATGAACTTTAGAAATTTCATCTTATTCACCTCTTATAGTATTAGCGGGCTGTAGATGCGGCGCCAGTGTAAACCCGCTGATCTTCCGCGCCAAGTATTGCGTAAAGGACAGACTGATGTAATCCGGTGAAAGTTCTTTTACCATACCTCACCGAAGTAGCGTCGGGCATTACGTGCGACGCCCCAAACAGGAGATTCCAATGGCCGCGAATGATGCCAAAAAGAAAGAAATAGCAGCGAACATGCTGCAATCTATCATCGAAATGCAGCCGAAAATACGCGAACGTGCAGCAGAGACAAAATCTGAGCGGAAAGTGGCGCAAGCCACGGTGGATGAATTACAGGAATTGGGCTTCTTTTTGGCGTTGCAGCCGGAGCGCTGGGGCGGCTATGAGCTGGACCCGCAGGACTTTTTCAAGATGTCGATTGCCATATCAGAGGCCTGTATGTCGTCTGCCTGGGCGTGCGGCATCATCGCTGTGCACGCTTTTCAGCTGGCCTTGATGCCTGATCAAGCCCAAAAAGACGTCTGGGGCGACAGCATTCATACGCGGGTAAGCTCATCGTATGCACCAATGGGCAAGGTAGAAGTGGTTGACGGTGGATTTAACTTCAGCGGCCGCTGGGGCTGGTCCAGCGGCTCAGATCACTGCACCTGGGTATTACTGGGTGGCATCATTCCTGGTGAGGGCTACCGAACATTTCTTATCCCCAAGGGCGATTACGTCATAGAAGACACCTGGAACGCCATGGGCCTGCAAGGCACTGGCAGTAACGATATTGTGATTGAAGGCTGTTTCGTGCCTGAGCATCGCACCCACAAGCAGATGGATGGTTTCCTGGTGAACACCAATCCGGGGCTTGCCGAAAACACCGCCCCTCTGTACCGCATACCCTGGGCGCAAATCTTTATTCGCACTGTGTGCACACCTGCGATTGGTGCGTGCAAAGCTGCACTGGAGCTGTATAAGCAGGCGGTTACCGGCAGTGCCAGTGGGGATCCAACCAAGTTAGCGGGTGATATTGCAACGCATGAGCGGGTGGCTAAGGCGGTAAATGCGATAGATGAGCTTGAAGTGGTGATGTATCGTAACTATGAACACATAATGGCCTGCGTGAACGCGGGCGAAGAGATTCCTCTGGCTGATCGTGTTAAGTATCGATATCAGGCATCTTTGGTGATTGAGAAGTCGATTAACATCATTGACAGTTTGTTTGAAGTTGCCGGCGGGCGTTCGGTATTTCTCGGTAGCGAGATTCAGCAGCGCTTCCTGGATGTGCACACTGCACGGGCTCACGTGGCCAATAATCCGGTTGGCTTTGCCAGAAACCTTGGTGCAGTGAATCTTGGGATGGATAATAAGGACTTCTTTCTGTAACCTCTGCGTACTTTTCCGGGTAGCCTTGTAGAGAGTTGGTGCCACAGCGCCGGCTCTATTAAACACGCGGCTCCCGGAACACGCCGTGAACCCATCCATGGGGGCTTGTTGAAAAGGTCCCTCTTTTCAACAGTTCCGGGAGCCGCGTGTTTAATAAAGCCTTAGTTCAGTAGAATTTTTGCCACCTCACTCAGGAGCGTGAGAGCAGACTGCATCCGAAACCTTCAAAAAGAGGGACCTTTTTGAAGAGCCCCCAGGGATGGGTTCACGGCGTGTTTCGGATGCAGTCTGCTCTCATGCGACGATTAATGGCACGATGCTAATTCAACCCAGTACCGCAAAAGAGCTCTTCTCCTACCCAAAGTATTGGGCAGAGTGCTATGGCACAGCACCTTTCCTGCCAATGTCTAAAGCAGAAATGGACGGGCTTGGCTGGGACAGTTGCGACATTATTATTGTGACCGGTGATGCTTATGTGGATCATCCCAGTTTCGGCATGGCCGTTATTGGTCGGTTTCTGGAATCTCAGGGGTATCGGGTAGGCATTATCAGTCAGCCCGATTGGCGCAGTGTTGATGCGTTTACCGAGCTTGGCAAGCCCAATCTATTCTTCGGCGTTACCGCCGGCAATATGGATTCGATGATAAATCGCTACACCGCTGATAGGCGCATGCGCAGTGATGATGCGTATACGCCGGGTGGTCAAGGTGGAGAGAGGCCGGATCGCTCGGTGATTGTGTACAGTCAGCGCTGCCGGGAAGCGTATAAAGACAGTCCGATTGTTATTGGCGGGATAGAAGCAAGTTTGCGGCGAATTGCGCAATACGATTATTGGGACGATGAAGTCAGGCGGTCGGTGCTGATCGACTCGGGTGCTGATGTGCTTTTGTACGGTAATGCCGAGCGAGCCATGGCTGAGGTGGCGGCGCGTTTTGCGAATGGCAAAACTACGCGCGATCTTGACGACGTGCGCGGAATAACATTGGTGTTAGACAGCGTGCCAGCCAAATGGGTTGAGGTGGATTCAACGCGAATCGACTGGCCGGGGCGTATTGATCAGCTTCCTGACCCCTATGAGTTTGATAAAGCGGAATCGGAAGAAGATGAGGAAGCATCTCCCGTTCGCATTATTCCAATGCCGCTTAGCACCAAAGAACTGGGCAAGCTTGGTTCTACTGAAAAAGTGTATGTGCGTTTGCCTTCGTACGAGAAAGTTAAGAGCGACGCGGTTTTGTATGCGCATGCTTCCCGGGTGTTGCACCAGGAAAGCAACCCGCACAATGCGCGTGTACTGGTGCAAAAACACGGCACCAAGGAAATTTGGGTTACCAGGCCACCGATTCCACTAACAACGGAAGAGATGGATGCAGTGTTTGATTTGCCGTATCAGCGCGTACCACATCCTTCTTACGGTAAGCTGCAAATTCCTGCTTATGACATGATAAAAACTTCGGTGAATATCATGCGCGGTTGTTTTGGTGGTTGTACTTTTTGTTCAATCACAGAACATGAAGGGCGGGTGATACAGAGTCGGTCGGAAGAATCGATATTGCGTGAAGTTGAAGCGATACGGGATAAGGTGCCTGGCTTTACCGGCAGTATCTCTGATCTTGGTGGCCCTACCGCGAATATGTACCAACTCAATTGCATTGATGATGTTACGCAAGCTAATTGTCGACGCCTGAGTTGTGTGTACCCAACCATTTGCAAGAACCTGGAAACCAATCACGCACCAACTACCCAGCTTTATCGAAAAGCGCGGGCAATTCCAGGCATCAAGCGTGTTTTGATTGCATCCGGTTTGCGCTATGACCTGGCGGTGTTGGATCAGGAATACGTGAAGGAGTTGGTAACGCATCATGTGGGTGGCTATTTGAAAATAGCACCGGAACACAGCGAAGATCACACGCTGTCGAAAATGATGAAGCCTGGCATGGGTTCATACTATGAATTCAAGAAAATGTTTGACAAGTATTCGCGCCAGGCGGGTAAGCAGCAGTATTTGATTCCGTATTTTATTGCGGCGCATCCGGGTTGCACTGACGAAGATATGTTGAACCTGGCAATCTGGTTGAAGAAAAATAAATTTCGGGTTGATCAGGTGCAAACGTTTTACCCGTCACCTATGGCGCTGGCAACGGCTATGTACCATTCGGGCCGCAACCCTCTGAAAAAATTAAACTATAAAAAAGGTGAGCGCGTGTTTGCGGCCCGCGATCTTGACCAGCGTAGGCGACAGAAAGCGTTTCTGCGTTATCACGATGAGAATAACTGGGGGTATTTGCGCGAATCATTGGTGCGTATGAAACGCCAGGATTTAATTGGAGACGGTGACAAGCATTTGGTGCCGCATGAAGGTGCGAAGCCTAATCGTAGAGGTAACAATAAGCTTAAACCCGCTCGCGGCAGCCAATGGAGCTCCAGGCCTTCAGGCAAGCGTCGTAAATAAACTCATGAGTAAAGACGATCTATTCGCCTCCCCCCAAGCGGATGTTAGCGGTTTCGAATTTGATACTGCGGTAGCAGACGTTTTTCCGGACATGATTCAGCGTTCTGTGCCTGGCTACGCAAGTGCAGTGGCGATGAGTGGTTTTCTTGCGCAACGTTTTGCGAAACCCGGTACGCGCTTATACGATCTTGGCTGTTCTCTTGGCGCGACCAGTCTGGCGATGGCGAAAGCTCTGGGGCCAGAGCAACAGGAATGCCAAGTGATAGGCGTTGATAATTCGGCGGCAATGCTGGACAAAGCGCAGAGCTTGCTCGCGGCTAACAGTGAGCATGCAAATATTTCATTGGTTTGCGCTGACATTAACGATGTTGAATTAAGTAATGCATCGGTAGTGGCGCTGAATTACACCCTGCAGTTTATTGAGCTGAGCAAGCGCGAGGTTTTGTTGCGGCGTTTGGCAGGTGGAATGAATAAGGGCGGTGTGTTGATTCTGTCTGAAAAAATTGCGTTTGATGATGCAGAGCTTGCCGACTTGTTCAGCGATTTGCATCACGATTTTAAACGCAGCAAAGGCTATAGCGATCTGGAAATTAGCCAGAAGCGTGCAGCATTGGAAAACGTGTTGTTACCGGAAACACTGGAAGTGCATCAGCAGCGATTGCGCTCAGCGGGTTTTTCGCGGGTTGAACTGTGGTTTCAGTGTCTTAACTTTGCCTCTCTGGTTGCGTTCAAATAATGCTGACTGAAAGCTCGCGCTTTGAGGATTTTGGCGGTGCTGACTATTCGCCATTGCTGGATGGTCTGAAAGATACACCTTTGAGTGCATGGGCAGATGCGCTGGCGCAGCAGCTGCCGGAAAACCTGAGCGTGGCTCGCTATGGCGACTTACCCGCTTGGCAGCAAGCATTGGCAGAGCTGCCGGAGCTGGACATTGCCAACGTTGATCTTGATAGTCGTTTTATCACGCTAACAGCAAAAAACCCGCTTGAGCTAAGCGCGAAGAAGGCGTTGAAAGAAGTATTGATGAAGCTTCACCCATGGCGAAAAGGGCCGTTTGAAATTGCCGGTGTATGCATAGACACCGAGTGGCGCTCTGATTTGAAATGGCAACGACTGATTGACCATATCGAGCCGCTTTCAGGACGCACGGTGCTGGATGTGGGCTGTGGAAGCGGCTACCACTGTTGGCGCATGGCAGGCGCAGGGGCTGCGCTAACTATTGGTATTGAGCCGTCACCCCTGTTTGTTATGCAGTATTGGGCCTTACAGCGTTATATACAAAACCAGCGCGTATGGGTGGTTCCGCAGCGTATGGAACAAGTACCTGCAAATCTGAAGGCATTTGATACTGTGTTTTCCATGGGCATTCTGTATCACCGGCGCGCACCGTTTGAGCATTTACAGGCGCTAAGAGATTCGCTTAAACCCGGCGGGCAGCTGGTGCTGGAAACGCTGGTTATTGATGAATCAGAAGGCGATTGTCTGGTGCCTGAAGGACGCTACGCGAAAATGGGCAATGTCTGGTTTATACCCAGCGTTCGCAGCCTGCAGACCTGGTTACGGAAAATGCGCTTTACCGACGTTGCGATTGTGGATGTGTCTGTGACCACCAGTGAAGAACAGCGTGGCACTGAATGGATGCGTTTTGAGTCGCTGCAAGACTTTCTGGACCCGAATGACCCAGGTAAAACCATTGAAGGTTATCCGGCACCGCGCCGCGCCGTGCTAACGGCCACCGCACCGTAGCCAGCAACTGGCTCAGGTCTTTCCAATAAACATTCGGACACGAAGTTCTGACCTGGGCTTTGCTAGAATCCAAGCCGATTTCACTGACGATACATGAGGGCATTATGGCCGGTATAGATAATTTTGATGGCAAGGTTGCGGTAGTAACTGGTGGTGCCGGTGGCATTGGCAAAGGCATAGTTAAGGCGCTATTGGCAGAGGGTGCCAAGGTGGTCATTGCTGATGTTGAACAATCAGCGCTGGACGCAACGCTTTCCGAGCTAAATCGTGATGCGGCCAGTGGATTTGTGGTGGATGTGTCCAGTGCCGAGTCTGTTGAGTCGCTGGCAAATCATGTATTTGAACAACACGGGGCTTGCCACGCCTTGTGGAACAATGCCGGTGTGGCGGCTCCGTCTGCCAATGTATGGGAAACCACACCAAATGATTGGCGCTGGGTGCATGGTGTGAACGTAATGGGCGTTATTCACGGCATTCAATCGTTTGTTCCACGCATGATTGAGTCGGGCGAAGGTGGCCATGTTATTAACACCTCATCCGGCGATGGTGGTATTTCTCCGCTGCCTTATCAAAGTGTTTATGCATCCAGCAAAGCGGCAGTATCGATAATTACTGAGTGCCTGGGGGCGCAACTTGAAACAGAAGGTACCAATCTGTGCGCCTCAATCTTTTACCCATCCGGCGGCATGCTCGATACTGGCATCTGGACGACCGAACGGAATCGACCTGCAGATCTAAAGCGCGAAAAGCCGGGAATACCTGCGCCCAAAATTGAAGACTTCAAGAAAGCCGCCAGTGAAGCAGGTATGGAATTGAATTTTCAGGATCTGGACGAACTTGGTAAGTATGCGGTGCAGGGCGTGTTGGACCAGCGCTTCATTATCATGATTAACGTTGAAGACGCTGAAGCGCAGCTGACCGACAGAGCGCAACGTTACGGCAGGGCAGAATTACCACTGGATCTGGCGGCTATACCGCAGATGTAAAATCTGTTCTTAAAAAAAAGCTGCGAACCCCAAAACGGGGTTCGCAGTACTAGAGTGAAAACAGCACGCTGATCGTCTGCTATCAATAACAGAGAGCCGGCGATTTCACGGCCTTACCGTAAGGCCCGGTAGGTAAAACAGCTTACAAAATCAGTAAAGAATAGGTCTCGGATACCACGACCCAAACCGCGTAGGCGAAAGCGACCACTGCCGCTACGTCAACTAAAGCGCTTAGTTGTTTCATTTGCTTATCAAACTCCGTTGTAGGTCGCAAAGACTGCAGCGACGTGTTCCTCATTTATCCTTACTTGCGGCACTGATTCGTGCAAACCAAAACAGCGCATGGCGAGGTTGGCAATAATACAGCGATTTTACGTGAAAACTTACCATTGCAGGAGACCCTTCTGATTCGCTTTTTGTGAAATTGTTCGCACTTTACTGTTTTTAATCTGAATAGTGGCTGAATTGCATCACCGAAAAGGGTAAGAGGGCGATAAGCCTTTAATAAGTCACACAAACGTGCAGCGACTCAGCCCATGAAAAACAAGCGCAACTACTATCGAATATTGCACGTGCAGCCCGATGCGCCGGTTGAGCTGATCAAAATGTCGTATCGCACCATCATGCAGAAGCTGAAGAAGCATCCTGATCTCGGCGGTGATGAGTGGGATGCTTCGGTGATCAATGAAGCGTATGCCGTATTGTCTGATAAAAAATTGCGCGCCGCTTATGACGCGCGACTGCTACGCGAACGCACGATGGCTGATACGGGCCAGCAAAGTGAAGAGCAACGCGACGATGGCAAAAGCCAAAGCGAAGCAAAGGCCAAAGCCAAAGCCAAAGCTCAGGAAGAATCTGCCTCACACGCCGAAGCTGAGCAGCCGCGATCAGAACGCGCACACAGCGCTAATGACGAACAAGCCTCTGCAAACAGCTGCTTTTTTTGCAAGACCGCGTATACGCTTAATCCAGAGATAGATTCTGATTGCACTAAATGCCGTAGTCCGCTGCTAAAACTCAACCCGGACGCGATGGAGAAATCAGGCGATCGAACTATCCAGCGCCAACCCCGCAATAGCCCGCTGGATGTGTGGCCTTTCTGGCCTGGCGAGAAGCAACAGGCCACGCTGGTAGACTTATCCTTGCATGGCCTGAAGCTGCGTTTTACCCACCCCCTGCATGCAGGCCATCTGATTAAAGTAGAAAACCCCAGCTTCACTGCTGTTGCCAGAGTGGCGCATTGCGTTGGTGACGACAGCGGGTTTTTACTGGGCGCTCAATTCCTAAGCCTGCGATTTATGTCGCGAAGCGGCACGTTTGTGCAAACCTCGGCCTGAATACCTGTGCCGCTATGCAGCCTATGCCTGCTTTCGCAGTACCAGATAGGTCAAAGGTGCAATTGAGCCCAGAAAACAGGTAGCAATTAAATAAGGCCACGGATTGCTGCCATTCTTTTTAGCATCTCGATACATCCAGATCATAATCAAAATCATGCCAATAACCAGGTCGGTAAACACTTGCCATCCGGCAGAGCTGTGAACGTGGTATTCAAATATTCCGACATAGCCCACATCCATAATCGTGTAAGCAGTTAGCGCTAGAAAAGGTATAAGCAGTGTCAGTGCGATTGGTTTCATGTTCATAGTCTTTGCTCCTACAGTTGAATTCCCAGTGTGGCTATTTAACTGAATAGCATCAATTACCTCCCAGGTTATTGAACCGGGTACACTTTGCGACAAGAATTAAGCTTATTATTATCCGGAGAGTGGTGTATGACGGGGCAGCTAGCAGGGCAGGAGTTTCCTTCACACTGTCGTCAGTGGCGACAATACCGAAAATTGTCACAGCTGGAGCTGGCAATGGAAGCCAATGTCTCCCAGCGCCACATTAGCTGGCTTGAGACCGGGCGCAGCAAGCCCAGTCGGGAAATGGTCATTCGCCTGTCTGAGGCCCTGGATATTCCGCTTCGTGAACGCAACAACTTGCTGCGCGCTGCGGGTTTTGCTGCCGTGTATTCAGAACGCAGTTTGCAAGAGCCGGATATGGCGCCCGTTCTCGATGCATTGAACAGAGTGCTTGAACATCACAACCCTCTGCCGGCGGTTGTAATCGACAGATTCTGGAATGTGGTAATGATGAATACCGCAGGAGAACTACTGTTCAGCATGGCAGAACCAGGTGAGACCTATATAAGTGATATGGGAGAACAATATCGGCATAATCTAGCCGCATTAACCTTACACCCTGACGGTTTCCGACAATTTATCACCAATTGGGACCAGGCCGCGCCAACTCTTGTGCGCCGCTTAAAGCGCGAAGCTGTGGAAAACCGCGATCAGGAATACGCCAAGCTGTTGACGAAATTGAGTGAGCTAGCAGGCCCATTGGAGACTACCGAGCTTCCTGATGAGCAATTGTTACCCGTTTTACCTTTAGAGCTACAGCGAGATGATTTGAGATTAAGCCTTTTTTCAGTCATCTCAACCTTCGGCACTGCACAAGATATAACAGCTGATGAGCTACGAGTTGAAGCTTTCTATCCTGGCGACAGCGACACAGACGATTTTTTCCGCAGTATGCAGAGCCCTCATTAACGGCGCGCTTGCGCAGTAATGCCGAACTCTGTGCTCAAAACCCCTTGGCGCTTACCATATACTTGAACGCTGTGAACAGCGGAGACTGCGCTCATGAGATTAGTTAGATTGTTTTTTATTGTTTGCCTGGTGGCGGTGCAAGCGCAGGCTCAGGCAACCGAAAATCGAGTGTTCAAAATAGACATGGGGCCAGGCTGGGCCGAAATGACGGCTGGTCAGGACGACCAGAAGTACTATTACAGCTATGGAAATCGCGAAGACAAAGCATTCGTGTTGTTCCATATTGGCAAAGACAAAGACAAGAACTATACCGACCAGCTAAGTGCAGAGCTGATTGGTGAAGCTACCCGGGAAGTAAAAGCCCGCGGCGGCAATATTCAGGAATCGGCACGGTATAAGCGCAAAGGCTGTACTGTGGACTATCTGGCCTATTTCAAGCCGGAGAAAGAAGGCACTAATGTTGATTTCTATATGTATTGCAGTGGCAAGCTGATTACCGCGAACTACGCGTTGCAAGGCATGGATGAGGTTAACATTGCGCTGGCCAAGGACATCCATAAGAGCTTCAAGCTGAAATAAGAGCGAAGAAGGCGCGTGAAAACAGGCCTGGTATTGTCGGGCGGTGGTGCGCGCGGCGCTTATCAAGTAGGTGTGCTGAAAGCGATAGGCGACCTGCGTCCCAAGAACGCGCACAATCCTTTTTCCATTATTAGCGGCACTTCCTCGGGTGCAATAAACGCGGTTGCATTGGCGTCGTCAGCGAATAATTTTCGTTTGGCCGTCAAAAAAGTAGAGCGCTTGTGGAACAGCCTGCATGTAGACTTAATCTACAAGGCGCAGCGCCGGGATGTGGCCTACAGTGTAGCCCGCTTACTCGGCTCTTTGTTTAACGATGGTGTGGGTAAAACCCGCCCGGTGGCTTTGCTGGACAATGAGCCACTGCGCCAATTGCTGCACAGGCGCGTTAAATTTGGCAATATTCAGCGGCGTATTGATGCGGGTTATCTTGACGCGGTTGCGGTCACCGCAACCGGCTATCACTCTGGCGAATGCGTTACCTTTTTTGAAGGCAAACCAGAGATGGAAAAGTGGCGCAGGCTGCGCCATGTTGGTGTGCCGGCTGACTTGACGGTAAGCCATCTTCTGGCTTCCAGCGCGATACCGGCCATATTTCCAGCGGAAAGACTCAGCCGTGAGTATTTCGGCGATGGCGCCCTACGCCAGCTCACACCGCTGAACCCGGCATTGCGCCTGGGTGCAAATCGGCTGCTGGTAATAGGGGTCAGCGGCAACGCCAGGGTTCCGATTCGCCATGACGAAGAGAAACATTCACCGTCGCTGGCACAAATGATAGGCCACGTATTCAAGAGCGCGTTTATAGACAGCATGGACGCTGATCTTGAGCACCTGATGAGGATCAATAACCTTTTGGGCATGATCCAGTTGGAAAATCCGTATGCGGAAACTGACGGACTACGAACTGTCGATCTGCTGGCCATCAACCCGTCCATAGAATTTGACGAACTGGCCGCCAAACACGTGCCCGACTTACCACCTGCAATGCGTACCCTGATGGGAATAATCGGCGCCACCGGCAAAGGCGGAGGCGCCAGCCTGGCCAGTTACCTGCTGTTTGAAAGTGAATTCTGCAAAGAATTGATCCAGCATGGATACGAAGACACCATGGAACTTGAAAACGAAATTCGCTTATTTTTCGACGAGTAGAAATCGTGTATAGTGCGTTGCCTCTAAGCGCCCTCAGCTCAGCTCACTATAAAGAGAGAGTACCTGGCTTCGAACCAGACGGCGCGCGATGCGGTACAATCATTTTTCAGCGCCCTTAGCTCAGCTGGATAGAGTACCTGGCTTCGAACCAGGTGGTCGGGAGTTCGAATCTCTCAGGGCGCGCCACCTATATAAAAGGTCCCGAATGGGGCCTTTTTTATGTGTGCTGGGTCCTTGGGTTATGAAGAGAAATCCTTCGACTTGTGCTTCCCGTTATACAGTGACATCATTGCCGGCGAACGAGTAACGGAAGAGCTTGTGACAGATACAGCGGATGTCATTGAAGAAGAGCGACTTGAGGCACTGCGAAGCCTCAAAGTGTTGGACACGGAATCCAACCCGGCAGTAGATGCAGTAGTTGTTGCAGCTGCAAAACTGCTGGATGTGCCAATCGCACTGGTCTCTCTGGTTGACAAAAATCGACAATGGTTCAAGGCAAACTATGGTCTTGAAGAGGTGACTGAAACCGAGCGGTCGGTTGCTTTTTGCGATCATGCCATTCGAGATCATGGCGTATTTTGCGTTGAGAATGCTGCGATTGATCCGGATTTCCGTGACAATCCCATGGTGACCGGTTCACCGGATGTGCGCTTTTATGCAGGTGCACCCTTACGGCTTCCCAGTGGGCACCAGGTGGGAACCCTCTGTGTTATAGATCAGAAACCCAGGCGAATGGATAAAGAGCAGCTCAATGCTCTGGGTCGCCTGAGTGACGTAGTTGTAGACTTGTTGATAAAAGAGCGTTCGAATACCTCCGAGATCAACGAAGAAACCAGCAAGCGTATCGAAATCGTTGATAAAGCACTTGATACCCTGGTGGAATTTGGTGGCGCGGAATTCTCAGTGCGAAAAGTAGCTCTGGCTCTTGAGATTACACCCGGTCATTTGCAGCACTACTTCAAAACCCGCGGCGATCTTTTTTACGCCATGCTGGACCGCCTGGAAGAGCGTTTGCGGCGCCATTATCAACAGCATATCGCAAGAGTTAGAAACCCGGTGGACAGGTTGGTGTTGTGCGCTGAGTATATATTGAGCGACGACGGCGAAAACAAAAATTTGCCCTTGCTTCGCGAATTTTGGGCAATTTCAAACAAGGACAGCGCGCTTGCCGAATCTTTGGCAGGCTATTATAAAGATGTGCGTTTGTTTGCGGCGAGGGCGTTGCTAGAGGCTAACCCAGACCTGCAACGCGATCAGGCCCGACTGCGTGCCAGTGCAGGAGTGGCCCTGCTAACCGGAGCTTTTATTTATAACAAGCCCTGGGGAACTCAGTCTGAGGTCGATGGTTTGAAAGAATACATTACCCAACACATTGCGGGTCTACCGTTTTAGCTTAGTAGGCTGTAGTTAAAGCCAACGAAAGGCTCCACTTCGCTGGGGTTTAAAGATTCGTATAGAGCTCTTGCCGCTCTATTGTCGGTTTCTGTGCCCAACCACAGTTCTGTGCAATCATTTTCTCTGGCCAGGCGCAATAAGTAGTGCATCATAGCGGCACCTACACCAAGGCGGCGGAAATTCGCTGTCACGTCCAATTCGTCTACGTATAACCAGCGGCTATTGGCATAGGCCTTATCCAGAATTGCTGCCGCCGCCATCCCTGCAAATTCGCCATTCACTTTGGCGCTGAGAAATATATGCCCAGACTGCTGCAGGTATGTCTCCAGGCCTTGAGCCGTGTATTCGCCATCGCTAATCTCGTTATCAGGGGTCCAACTGGCGGAATTGATCTGAGCCACTAGGCTTGCCAGGTCGCTGTTGATAGAAACGAGATCAATGCTTATTGCGGTTGTCATTCTGGCGGCCTCCTTTCGAGTTTAATTCAACGTTGTGCGCGGGTAATTATGCGGTCCAGGTGGTTGGCGAAATCTTGCTTGTTGGTTTGATTGATAGGCGGAGGTCCACCGCTATTGATACCGCTTGCCCGCAAGGTTTCATTGAAATCACGCATATTGAGTCGCTGGCGGATATTCTCTTCAGTGTGCAAGCTGCCACGCGGGCTTAGTGCCAGCCCACCTTTTTCCATCACTTCTGCGGCCAGCGGTATATCACTGGTGATAACAAGGTCACCCGACTCCAGCAAACGTACAATTTCGTTATCTGCCGCATCAAATCCGGATGCCACCTGCATGCTGCGGATAAACCTTGAAGGTGGCGTGCGAACATGATGATTGGCAACCAGAATTGTCTCTACCTCACGCTTGTTTGCCGCGCGAAACAGAATCTCCTTGATCACTACCGGACAGGCGTCGCCGTCTATCCACACCTTCATTAATGATCCGCCTGTAGCAGTGTATCGAAATTGACCTTGCGTACTGTGGGCATGGGCACGCTTTCAGATTTTGCGTCCAGCCACCTAAGTGTCATAAAGCCGAAGTTATGTTTGCTGGTATCCAGCCAATTAGGATGGCCGGGATCGTTATGCGCCACTACAAATTCTACCGAGCCGTCGGCATTAAATTCAACTTCCTTCATGGTGCGTGATATTGGCCGGTGTAAATAGTCAGGTAACTCATGCCAGCGAGACTCAAGAGCAAGATTCCAGTAGCGTGTTTGAGGTGGCATTACTTCTATTATCAGCGCCTCATGATCGTCCAGCTGATAGCTTCCCAGCATATATAAGTTGTCGGTACCGGCAATATCATCACCGAAATTCTCTGAGGTAGCCCTAATAAAACTGTTAGTTTGCTCCATCAGCTCGGGCAAGATGTATCTGTGCAAGGTAGACAATTTCAATATCGCAAAACTGGCGCCTTCTATCAGCCCGGCAATCTCTTCATCAGATGGAGGTACATATTCAGCTTGCTGGCCAAGTACTCGAATGTTGAGTTGCGGTAGCACTTCAGTTGCTCTGTCGGCGATATACTGACGCACCAAAATTCCTGAGGCATCGCGTGGAATCTGTATCCAGTCGCCATCCCGGTCCGGTTTTTCTTTGGCAAGAATTAAAGTGAAATTGCCGTTTTCGTCTTTGCTCAGCATTTTGTCGCTGATGTAGTCAACGTTTCGTCTCGGGTTTTTACCTTGGCCCGCGTTGATTGTGAACCCCAGGTAAGCAACGCTGCCAACGTTTCCGGTAATGATGTAGTCATATTGACCGTCTATCCAGACATGCTCATATTCGGCATCCGGGTTGTCGCCGCCCAGCTTGCGTTTAAGAGTGTCCATGCGTTGGAAATGCGGTAGCTTTGGGTTGCCGTCGCCGGCGAGTTCGCTGGCTTGTGCGACCAGACGCAACACCCAACGCATACCCTCAACCGCTTCTTGCTCGGTGCGGGCATCTTGCAGCACCAGTTGGCGGGTGCTGGCAATCATTGCCTCAAGATCCATCAGCGCCTGGTGTGATTTCAATGTGCTGTAGTCAGCCGTTGCATCGTTGCCAAAACTGCCCAATGTTGCAAACAGAGCAGCACCTCGTGGTAGCTGTTGTCCTATCACAACACCAGCAATCAGCAGCAGTAAAGCAATCGCCAGTTTTTTAAGCATATGCGCTGTCCCCCTGATAGCGTGCGGATTAGCGTTGTGTACGGGTGGCCGATGGGCTAAGCAAATACTGCAGCGAATACACTGGCAACACGGCACTGAGCTGAGCTTCACGCGGCACCCCTGTGTTGGGCTCTACGTAGCGTTCGTGAGCATAGCGAAATAATGACAAGGCCGCACGGCTCATCTCCTGTTGTGGTTGCGCCGGCACCAGTTCCCCGTGTGAACCACGTTGCCACGCAGCCACCTGTTCGTTGCGACGCAATACGGTGAGCGAATGGCCATCGTATAACCCTAATAGGTAATCATGCTCAACCGGGGCAACCCCGCTGACATTCTTCGCGAGCAGGTTTCTACCAATGAAACCCTCTGTGTTTTTCAGGCCCAGAGTACTTACCACCGTCATTGGTATGTCCATAAGAGAACCAACACCCTGGCGCTCTGAAGGAGATTGCCCTGGCACAAGCATAATGGCCGGCAGCCTATAGCTGTCAATCGGAATCAGGCTGTCTCCCTCAGGGTTAGGTCCATGGTCTGGTGTGATCACAATAAGAGTGTCTTTAAACCACGGCCGTTTTTCCGCCTTATCCAGAAATTGCCCCAATGCCCAATCGGCGTAGGCCACAGCATATTCCTGCTTACGTTCATTGGCGGGGTATTCAATACGGCCCACAGGAAAGTCATAAGGGCGGTGATTGCTAACGGTTAGCGTTGAGACAAACACGCGATCATGCGCCTGTGTTTTGGCATCCATTTCCGCCAGTACGCGGTCAAACAGAATTTCATCTGCAACTCCCCACGATGTTTCGAACCACTTGTTGCTGAAGTCGTCGCGGGTATAGACAGTATCAAAGCCGATGTTTGACCAGTACGGTTTGAAGTTGGAAAAACCGGGCCAGCCACCGTACACAAAGCTGGTTTCAAAACCTGCGTTTTGCAACTCGCGCGGCAGCGAACTGAGTTTTTCATAACCATCGCGCTGGTTAAGCGCAATCCCAGGCAGTGGTGGAACACCGTGCAAGATTGCCTCAACACCTCGAGTGGTACGCGTGCCCGTGGCCATCAAATGGCTGAGGTAAACACCTTTTTTACGCCACCTATCAAAATGCGGCATGTACTGAGCGCGACGTTGCTCATCCCACCAGTTAGGCCCAGCCAAGGATTCCTCGATAATCAGCAAGACATGCTTTACCGGAGCGGTACTACCGGAATTGGATTTGTTGGCCAACTCAGGAATTTTTAGGCTGTCACGGTCAGCAGTAGCGGGGCTTGCGTAAACGCCTTCCCATTGTGTTTCGTCAATCAGGCTGGCGTGCAAAACTTTTTGCATGCCATTGCTGCCCAGGTCATTAAGGTGCCTGGACGGCCATGGCGTAAACGGTTGCAGCTGCCATTGTATAAGACCACCAAGCAAAAATACTGCCGCCGTTGCCCAGACGCCACTGCTTGAAGCAATAGATTGCTGCAGGGAATTCAGACCTGGCAACAACTGACGGTAGATAAGATAGACCAGAAGCAGTAGTGGCAAAATAAGCAGGCTCAAGGCAAATTGGTCTTCCAGGAACACCAGAACTTCTACGGGATACGCGAGGTAATGGAATACCAGCCGGTCGGCACGGCCGTCGAAGTCTATCCAGAAAAATACGTCAACAATGACGAAAAGAATCCACAGCAAAATACCGATTGCCAAAAACAAACGTGCAGCTATGGGTCTGAGCAATGCAGTAAGTACGAGTAGCGCAAACAAGGCCAGAAACAACATGGAGTCATTGATTAGCCCAATGACCATGGCTTGCATAACTTCAGCTATTTCCTTAAACACCCCACTGGGTTTTTCATACCACCACATCCATACACGCAGCAGAAGATTCGCGAACAAAAACCAAACCAAGCAGCGAAGTGGCGCCTGTAAACTTTTCATTCTTCAATGATGCTCACTTGGGGGGCGAAACTCTCGAGCAACAGTGGCAGAAGAAAAACGCTGAATACAAGAATAAACCCTACAGCAATAGTCAGAAAGACTCCTATGGATGCGGTGCCCACATGCGGTGACAGGGAAAGCGAGGCGAAGGTTCCAATTGTTGTGAGTGTGCTCAACAACACCGCCCGCGGCGTACTGGAATGCACCAGCTGTTCCACGTTGCCTTCGTTTCTGAACCGGTCTACTACATGAATTCCATTGTCAACGCCCAGCCCAAAGATCAGGGGTAGAACCAGTATGTTGGCCATATTAAAAGGCATATCGATCAGCACGGCGATTGCAACCGTAAAAACTGCTGTGAGCATCAGTGGCAACAATACCATCAAAGTGTACTTGATATTACGAAGTGCCAGCAGGAGTATAAATGCAACAGCGATAAAGGCGTAAAAAAGCGCTTGCTTGAATGACTCCACTACCACCTTGCCAACACCTTGCTCAACCACCGGCCTACCGGTTGCCTGCGGTGCGACGGCTCTGACACGGTCCACATAAGCGCCTAATGAACGCACATCAACAATATCATCTGCCGGTAAAATTGAATGTTGAAACCGACCATCCTGACCTTGCAGCCGTGACCTTACACTTGCTGGTAGCTGCTCGTAGGTAGGTGGTTCAGTCGTTAATGCATTTTGCAACCAGCTTAGTTGCTCCGGCATATCCCCCAATACATTTTTCTGCCAAAGCAGAACGTTGGATGAAGCAAGCGCTTTCTCAAGAGATCTGGCCAGTCGCTGCGCATCATCCGTGTTAGATGCATCTGAGTCGCTATATTGAATCGCCGTTATCGTTTCTTTAATAAGCGTGGTTAACTCATCAGGCGTCGGCGCAGCCTGTTGTGCAGAGGGCTCTATCGCGCTCCATAAAATATCACGCAATTCCTCCAGTATGAATTCCCGGTCCTCGTCGTACTTGGGTATTATTTTGTGCGCGGAACGAACACTATCAACCTCGGGTAGGGCCACAAGCTTGCGCTCCAGGTTTGGGTCAATAGCAAAATCAGTGCTTAACAGCGCCATGCTGTAATCGGTTATTTCTCCGGCATCGGCCAGCTCAGACATGGCGCGCATGGATTCGGCATTTTTATCCCGCATTGCAAGTACGCTGTAATCAAAATACATACGGCTGTCGAGTATCAGAGCGGCAACTGTAAGCACACCAAGCGAGATGAATACTGCACGCTTGCGCGGTCGCAATACGGCAAGAAAGCGATCCGATAATGCCAGGTCAACGCTGCGCTTGGGTGATGGTGTTCCGAATACACTGAAAAACGCGGGTAAAAAACTGAACGTCAGCACCCCCGCTACCAACATACCTGCTGCGGAAATAATGCCTAGCTCTGCCAGGCCCAAATAATCGGTTGGCCAGAAACCCATAAAGCCGATGGCCGTCGTGACCGTACACAAGCTGATGGCCCCGCCCACACTGCGAGTAGAGTGCTGTATTGCTGCGGCCGGTTTCTCATGGCCGTATAAAGCCTCGTTAAATCGCAGGCAGTAATGCAAAGCGAAGTCGACACCAAGGCCCAGAAACATCACCAGAAAAATAAGTGAGATGGTATTGAAACTTCCAACCAGCAATAAAGCCAATGCGGCCGTCCAAATCACACCGGTCAGCAGCATTGACGCGCAAGCCATTAGAATATGAAGCGAACGCACGCCAAAACCGAGAATAACGATTAAGGCTATTGCACTGACCAGGCCGGCAATCTTGACGCCGTGCATCGCCGCGCCAATTTCTTCGTGAGAAAGTGCTACTTCTCCGGTTAGTTGCACGCGGGTATTGGCGGGCAAGGTAAGTGCCGCAATCTCGCTGCGCACGTTTTTGAGTAGCTCGGAGTTCGGCAGTTTTTCGCTGAAGCTTTGTGGCCCCTTCAGAAATATCATTGCATAGTGCAAACCATCCTTGTCGCTGGTAAGGAATTCGTCGCCCCAAAGGTAGCTTTCGTTTGCTGTTAGTGACTTATCGGAAGCGCTTGCGACAGAAGACAATACCCGCTGGAAACCCTCTGCAGGTTCATTACTCATGCCGTCGATGATTAGCTCCAACACTCCGCGTAAGCTTGGGTCTTCGGCAAAGCGGGTTAACATTGGCTGGGCTTCAATCAATCCAGCGCTTACCGATTCCAGCTCATCGACAGGCAGATAGAGCAAGGCACGGTCACGCATAAACACGTCCGCTGTGGGGGAGAACACGTCTGAATATTTGTCTTGGTGTTGCAAGAAAGCCTTATTTAACTGCGTAGCAACAAAATCCACTTCCGCTCTTGAATCAGAAGAAACAACCACAATCACAGTTTCTATCAGCATAGGAAACTGTGTTTTGTAATCATCCCACTGCGTTTTCCACTCACCTTGCTGGCGAATCAAGTCGCCGAGCTTGGAATACATGCGAAATTCGGTGGCAGCATAAGTGCCAGCAAGCACAGTGGTTAATAACAGTGCAAACAAAACCATCTGGCCATGGTTCCAACACAAGCCAACCCAATTGCAAAGCAGTTGCTTAAGCTTGCTGTCAATCATTCGGTCTGGTCATTTCCGGTGTGGGTAGCATCCGCTTCATTGGAATCATCAGGCTCGTCCCAATCGTCCAGGTCGTCAAACAGGGAATCGTCCACTGGCAAATTGCCGTTTAGAATGTCAAACCGGCGTTTCTGATTGAATGCTTCACGGGTAAAAACGTATTTGTCCAAGGCGGCATCATCACGGGCGTCAGTTAACAGCAAGGCGTCTGACCGGCGCGATAAAGTATCCACCGAGCCCACCCAAACGTCGTAGCCATTGCCCAACAACAAGCGGGGTGAAATTATCAGATGGAAAAGATCGCCCGGAAGATCTCGAACCGTGGTTGGACCTATCACCGGAAAGTACACATAACGGGATCGCGTGTAACCCCAATGCGCCAGTGTCTGGCCGAAGTCTTCCTGGTGGTACTCAATGTTCATTTGCGACGCAACATCAAATAGTCCGCCAACTCCCAGGGTTGAGTTGATTAACACGCGGCCCACGTTCTTTGTACCGGCTTTAGTATTGCCTTGTAAATACGAGTTCAGGGCGCTGTCCACAGTGCGTAGATTCAAAAAAAACTGGCTAATGCCTTTCTCTGCCCAATCTGGCAGCACTGTTTGATAGGCGCGCGCGGCTGGCTTTCCGATTATTCGGTCGAAACCCTCCATAATGTTGAAGCTGCTTCTGTTTATTGATTCATTGCGGTCGTAAACACCTAGCTCTGGCCCTTGCAAGGTGCTGCAGGAAATAAGACAGGGAAAGAGCAACAAACGTGCTAACAGTTTTTGTAATTGGTCAGGAATCATTCCGTAGTCCGGCAATATTAGCGCGGACGCTGTCTAAAAGCCCCTGAAACCCATTGTTGTTTACCACAGCCGTATAGTCTGCGCGACGTACAGCAAGGTCTGACACACCATCGGCCACTACATTAAACACGCGCTGGCCTTTGAAATAATAATCCAGCGAAACCGGCTTGCCGCTTTTACGTATAAGGCGGGTTCTAACCAGCCAGCGACCTGGACGCGGTTCTGTGACGCCAATGATTTCAAATCGCTGGTCATTGTAACTGTCAAAACGATCAGCGTAAGTTGCGGTGATCAACTCACGCATCAACTGAGAGAATTCCTGCCTGGCGTCGGTTTCCAGTGTTCGCCAAGGTGTGCCCAGGCTCATGCGCGATACGGTATTCAGGTCAAAAGTATTGTCAATCGCGGCTTGCAAAGTGGAATAGCGTTCCTGAAACTCAGCCTCGCTTTTCATCACATCAACAAGAACGCTGTGAAATTGCTCAATGGTGTTGCGCATAGTGGCTTCATCAGCCAACAACGTGGATGAGAAGCATAAAGTAAACAACAGGGTAATGAGGCGAGCAGTCTTGAGTATCATTTTTGTAGTTGCGCGTATCGCGAGCAAGAACCGGTCATTTTTAGAGTGCTGCCTGCAGGATAAGTTCCGCTGCTTCATCGGCCGCTAACCTCGCGTTCCACCAGATCATGAAATTGCTTCACAGCAATCTCGTTAGCGCCCAACAGCAAATCCTGGTTGGCACCTGAGCGAATGCCTTTCTGTGCACCTTCACAGACAAATATATCTTCTGCTTGAAATACGCCCTGATCAATCAACACAAAAGACTTGTCGAAGTGCGCTCTGGCTTTTTCTGTAGCAGGCATCTCACTCAACAACATACTGTGTGAGAACAGTGTTTTGTCAGCCGATATGGGAACCAGTCTCAACAGGCTGGTGTAATCCGGATGCATGATCACGATCGCATTTGGGAATAAGGTGTAAGCGAAAGTGCAAAGCAGTCGTGGATTCCATTCACTGCGCGGTTGTTGCTCGGCCTCAAAAATTTCGTTGCGTGCGACTGAGGACCGAATGTGCATACCGCACTGTTCCGAAGAAGAAATGCAATCTGGAAAAAACTCGCCAACCGTGTTTTTGTGCAAGCGGATAACATGGTAGCCGTCAAGGAACGCATCGTGTATTAGCTTCCAGTTGCATTGCAGTTCACGCGTATTGCTTGCGTACACATGCGCATCCGCTACACCAAAGCCAAGCAGGTCGGTTCCGATTTCGCTGAGATATTCATCCAGGTCAATCTGGCCCCTGGGCGCGAGCTTAAACCACACCAAACCATCGCGCTCTTCGGTAGGCAATTCGACCAAACCCAAATCGGTCTTATCGATATCACAAAAATCGGCTTCTCTGGGGATGTTGCGCAGCTTACCGTCTATTCCATACGTCCATTGGTGGTAAGGGCATACCAGCGACTTAAGCTCGTGAAAACCCGTAGTGTCAACCAGGCGCATGTTGCGGTGCCGACACACGTTCATGAATGTATGAACAATGCCTTGCTTATCGCGCGTTGTTAAAAGCGGCAAGCCAAATTCGTCATGTACCAACGTACTGCCCGGGTTTGGCAATTGACTGCTGTGGCACAGTACTAATGGGCGGCGCGAGAATATAGTCTCCCATTCCCGGTCAAAATGTTCCTGGCTGTGATACAGATCTACGGGAATACGGTGCAGGCATGGCGCTGGTCCTTTACTGCGCCCTGTTGCCAGGTCAAGCAGGCGCTGCATTTGATTGAGAATAGGCTCAACGTTATTCATTATTACATTGTATCAACAAGGCTGCTATTGGGCAGCTTTCAGGAATAGTCGGTGATTGCCGGGCGTCTCTGGTACAGCGCAAGCGTTGCTATCGCAGAAGCCAAAATGCCGAATGTCACGTTGCTAAAATCGCCGCTGTACAGCATGCCACCGATTAGCGCCGCCAGGAATGCGAAAAAGGTCTGGATAGTACCCAATATAGACGAGGCAAATCCCGCCACACCAGGCAGCGGGTTTAGTGCGATGGTGGAAATATTTGGGAATAACAGGCCAATACCAAAAAAATACAAAATAGATGCGAACCAGAATACGCTCAGCGATTCACTGTGCAGAGACCAGCTGACGGTAAACACCAGAGCCGATGCGCAAAACAGAATCACGGAAATCCGTACCAACTTCAAGCTTCCCATGCTGGCGACCAGTCTGTGACTGAATACATTGCCAGCCACAAAAAATAAAATACCCAGGCTCAGAAGTGGGCCTGCGTATTTCATTGCAACGCCAAAGTATTGAATGACGATAGTTCCGAACGAGCTGAGAATAGACATCATGCCAAAGAAGCCAAACGCCAACATTCCAGTTGCCCATACGGACTGTTTGCTGGCGAAGTACAGTTTTGCGCATTCCATCAGTGGCAGCATACGAGGCTGCTCGTCCGTGGTTGAATTTCCGGCGCGAAATCTGGGGTGGGTTTCTTCCAGCCACAGGTAACACAAAACAACGGTAATCAGCCCTTGTGCAACATAGAAGGCAAACAGCCAGGACCAGTGAATGTAACTGGCAATCCAGGCACCTAGCAGTGGAGCAACAACAGTCGTTGTGCTCAATGCAACGCCGAGAATTGCTAACAATCTTGCCAGTTCTACGCCACCGCGCAGATCTCTGGCGATGCCGCGCGACAGCACCGCACCGGCTGAAGCGCCAACGCCTTGTAAGAAACGGGCGGCCAATAATTGATTGAAGTCGTCCAACAGCAAGCACATAAAACTGGCCAGGCTAAACAAAATTGTTCCAGCGTATAAAGTTGGCAGCCGGCCAAAGCGATCGCCAAAGTAGCCGCTTGGGATTTGACCAAAAGAGTAGCCGCCAATAAACAGGGTAATAGTCAATTGCGCATGCCCTATACTTACCCCGGCGTCATTGGCAATGGCGGGGATAATAGGAATAATGGCATCCGAAGCCGCTGCACCCATCATAATCAGCAGAGCCAGAACAACCACGGTTTTGTTGGAAATAGACGAGTGTGCGGGATTCACGAATTCAGGGAGGCTCGCTAGTGCTATCGTGCGAAGGTGCGCAATGATAGCATTAGCGTAACAACTACAAATTTCGATTGCGTGCTCTGGCCATGAAAACTCTTAATCTATTGCGTCATGCAAAATCCAGTTGGGCAAGTGGCGGTCTTGAAGACATAGACAGGCCACTGAATGCACGTGGAGAGAAGGCCAGCGTACAGATGGCCGCTGCAATAGAACAGGCAGGTTGCAGTTTTGACTACGTTGTTGTTAGCCCGGCGCTGCGGGCCCAGCAAACGATTCAAGGTGTAGCGAATGTAATTGACTTTGGCGACTGGTTTACTGAAGAGTCAATGTATACCTTTGACTGGCGAGCCTTACAGGAATGCGTGTCCAAACTGGCCGACAGTTATGACGAAGCCTTGGTGGTTGGACATAATCCGGCAATCACCGAGTTTTGCAATCAGCGCAGTAATGCTCGAATAGACAACGTGCCAACCTGTGGCTACGCACGAATAAGTTTTGCCATGGATGCCTGGGCAGACATAGCTGAATCAGATGGTGAACTGCTGGACTTTATAGTGCCAAAAGATTTGCCGGGTATGAGTTAGGAAGTCCCTGGCTATTCGCCAAAAGTGGTGTGAATACCGCATTCATTCTTTTGGTCCAGGCCTTTGGTTATATCAAAATGATGTGCATTTCTGGGTAGCGAATGCCAGTTGATGTATTCCTCCACATCGTCTTTGTCCCAGTCTATTATCGGGTGAAGCTTCACTATTTCGCGGGCGTTGTATTCGATAATCGATTTGTTGGCTCTAGCGGTGGTTTTAAAGCCGGTCAAGCCACTGAGCCACATTTCAGGGCGTAATTCATCAATAGCGCGCTCCAGCGGTTCGTGTTTGATTTTTCTAACGACTTCATCAAATATAGCCTGAGAAAAATGTTCGTCGGTTTCACTCCACCAGTCAGGATACTGTTCGAGAATTTCTTCCTGGCTAAACTCAGCGGTAAAGGTTCTTACATCAAAATTCTCAGCTTTTAGATAGTCGATCATATCGTAGGTGGGTTTGCTGTAATGCCTGGTATCAACGAATATCAGCGGAATGTCTTTGCCACTGGCCCTTCGTACCAAATGTGGCATAAGCGCAGAAAACTCACCGCCACTGGTGGTCATGATGACCGGCCCTGTGGCTACTTTCACAATACGATTAATCCGTGTAAGCGCGGATTTATTCGCCATGATATCGTTGAGGTTATAACCGCGAGTGCGGTTTAGAAACTCCATGTCCGTGCCAGTTTAATCTACATATTTGCAGAATAGGCTCGCTGTAGTAGATAGTAAACAGGCTTGAATGCGTTTACTAGACTGTGTAGCAATAAGCTTATGCGTCGCTACCGTGAGTGCCAAGATAATGCGAACTAAACGCGGGGTCTTGCTGCAGTTGTTCGTTGAGTTCATACAAACGTTCATAGCGAGTTTCCCGGATTAACCAACGGCCGTCTTGCTTGACATAGCGATCCCAATAAATGGCGGTGCCTGTAGTAAATGCGTTATGTTGCATTACCCACATGTTGTCCGTTAGGTACCATATTCCTGTGGCCTCAGTTTCGCTCAGCACCTGTATTTCCGGTTGATGGCCGTTGTGATGGCCTACCGCACGTTTGTTGAAGCTCTGTCCTATGGACGATACGTATTCCTCACTGCCGGTGAGCTGCCACTCATAGGTGCCACCAATAAAGTGAACTATTACATCCGGATGAAACAGGCTGGCCAGCTCCTCAAGATTGGCTGTGTCTATGCAGCGAAAATAGGCGTGTTTAAGCTGCTTAATAGCCTCAATATCCATCAGATGCTGGATGTTCTTGCGCAGTTCATCCAGCCCGCCATCTGAGGCTTGTAAAGGTAAGCCATCAACTATTCCGAGGTTGGCTTTGTTCAATATCTGACGGTCAGTGTTTTCAGACATATGCTTGCTCCGGGCAGTAGGCAGATCGTTCGAGAAGTGTACCGCACGTCTACTGCGAAGTAGACAGGTGTTGCAAGCACCTGTCGTCAATGTCATATTCGGCGTATACGGTACTATCTTAGTGCTGCAACAAGGGAGCAAAACCGTGTCTAACCCCTATCTTATTGAAAACTGCATGCATACCAATCCGGCCACCGTAAGAGCCGATGCCACTGTGTATGAAGCGATACAGTTAATTCAGGAACACCGTATTACCGGCCTGACCGTTATTGATGAGCAGCGCTGCGTAGTTGGTGTGATCTCCGAGCTGGATTGTTTGAAAGCTGTGCTTGGCGATGTGTATAACGAGGGTACCGCTGCCGGTGGTTTAGTGGCTGACTATATGACGGCTGAGGTAGAATCGTGCAGTCCGGATGACGATATTGTTGCGGTCGCCCAGTCCATGCTGGCGGCCAGGCATAGGCGCCGCCCTGTGATAAAAAATGGCAGGTTGGTTGGTCAACTAAGTTGCCGTAACATTTTGTGGGCGATTCTTGAGTACTCAGGCCGACAAAGTTAAGCTTTTAGCAAAATAAAAATAGGGGGCCGATATGCGGCAACTAACTATTGCAGTGTTGCTGGCTGCACTCTGTGCCTGCGGCGCAAACAATAACGAACAATCGGTTACCCCGGAAGCCAGACAGGCACCCAGCTCAATCGCTGAGGCGAATTCCAGTGTGGATTGGCCGCTGCATGGTAACGACTGGGGGGAGCAACGGCATTCGCCGCTGGATCAGGTAAGCCGCGACAACGTTAAAGATCTGGGTCTGCACTGGTCGTTTGATATGTTTACCCGGCGTGGCGTTGAGGCAACGCCACTGGTTATTGATGGAACCATGTATGTAAGCGGCAGCTGGTCTATCGTATATGCGCTGAATGCAACTGACGGCACGCTCAAATGGTCATATGACCCCAAGGTTGATAAAGCATTTTTGGCAAAGGGTTGCTGCGATGCGGTTAACCGCGGTGTTGCTTACGCAAATGGCAAAGTGATAGTGGGTGCCTATGACGGTCGCTTGGTTGCTTTGAACAAGGACAACGGTAACGTTGTCTGGGACGTGCAAACAACCGATCGTGAGCAGTCATACACCATTACGGGTGCGCCGCGAATTGCTGGCGACAAAGTCATAATTGGCAATGGTGGAGCGGAGTTGGGTGTGCGTGGTTATGTCACGGCCTACGACATAGAAACCGGTAAGCAAGTCTGGCGATTTTATACCGTACCTGGCAACCCGGCTGACGGTTTTGAAAACGATGCCATGAAAGATGCTGCCAGTACCTGGAATGGCGAATGGTGGAAATGGGGTGGTGGTGGTACCGTTTGGGACGCCATAGTGTATGAGCCTGAACTTAACCTGGTCTATATAGGTGTTGGCAATGGCTCACCCTGGAACCAGCGTGTTCGAAGCCCTGGCGGCGGCGACAACTTATTCCTTTCCTCCATAGTCGCGCTCAGCGCGGACAGTGGCGAATACGTTTGGCATTATCAAACCACACCAGGTGAAACCTGGGACTTTACCGCTACCCAACACATTATGCTGGCCGACCTTGAGATTAATGGCCAATTGCGCAAAGTGTTAATGCAGGCGCCCAAAAACGGTTTTTTCTATGTGCTGGATCGTGTCACCGGCGAGCTGATATCGGCAGAAAAGTTCACCGAGGTCAGCTGGGCCAGCCATATTGATATGGAAACCGGCAGGCCGGTAGAAACCGAAGGTTCGCGAGTATTTGATGGAAAGAAACAGGTGGTTCCGGCAATGGGAGGTGGGCACAACTGGCCACCCATGTCGTTCAACCCGGAAACCGGTTTGGTGTACATACCTACCATGCGGTTTCCTTCTGCCTACCTGGAAGCCACCGATGACATGGATACCAAGCCTGGTCAGGGCCTGTGGAACCTGGGCTTCAATAATATGGGCATGGCGCCACCGCCGATTCCCTCCGAGCAAGTAGATGCCGTACTCGATCAGCAATTCAATGGCCAGCTACTGGCCTGGGACCCGATAAAGCAACAGCAGGCCTGGGTACAGGAGCCAGAGCGACCGACTCTGGGTGGAACACTGAGCACGGCCGGCATGTTGGTTTTCCAGCCGGGCAAGCATGGCAATTTGACGGCACATGATGCCCAGAGCGGGGCTGAGCTATGGTCGCACTATACGCAAACCGGGGCGATGGCAGCGCCTATAAGTTACGCGGTGGATGGTGTGCAATACGTAGCCGTTGCAGTTGGCTTTGGTGGAGGTTTTGCTGCGCAAGGTGGTGCTATTGCCCATCATTGGAAAATTCCAAATCGCTCCAGGGTGCTGGTTTATAAATTGGGTGGCACACATGAATTGCCGGAGCCAGAAGAAACCAACGAGCGCGACTTAGCGAAACCGGCGGCTGTGACCGTCGACGCCGCAACTGTTGCACACGGCCAGGTGATTTATCAGCGTCACTGCGCTTATTGTCATGGTGACGGTTTGCGTACAGGCGGCATTACGCCTGATCTGCGCTATTCCGGCGAAGGTATTCATGCAATCTGGCAAAACATCGTTCTAGACGGTGTTCTCAGTCAGGTTGGCATGGTGGGTTTCAAAGACTACATCAGTGCGGATGATGCCGAGGCTGTGCGGCAATATGTGCTTGCCGAAGCAGGGCGTCTTTACGATGAAATGCACAAGGAAAAACAATAGCTGACCTTCGCGCGCTTATGCGAATGTTGACTCTATAAGATCGGCGTTAATCTCTTCAATTGAGTTAACGCCCATCAGCGCCATACCGGTTGCCATTTCGTTCTGAAATAAATCCAGCAAACTCTCTAAAGCCGGTTGGCCGCCGGCGGCTGTTGCGTAAACCCAGGGGCGGCCGATCAAGGCACCGCGTGCACCCAGGGCCAGTGCTTTCAATACGTCTACACCATTGCGTATACCGCTATCGACCAATACTTCAATATCATTGCCTACCGCGTCACAGACAGGCTTCAGCTTGCTGATGCTGGAGGCAATGCCATCGAGCTGGCGGCCGCCATGGTTTGACACGATAATGCCATCGGCACCGGTATCCATCGCGGCTTTTGCGTCTTCCACTTCCATAACACCTTTGATAAGTAGCTTGCCTTGCCACTGCTCGCGCAGCCAGGCAATGTCTTTCCATGTAACGCCAGGATCAAATTGCGCATCAATGAATGCCTTGTAAGCGCCAAGTTCACCGGTGTCTTCAATATCTTCCTTGAAATTTCCGAAGGTCAGTGGTTTGCCTTGCAGGGCTACTTCAATAATCCAGCGTGGGCTGCTGGCAATCTGTGCAAGCTGCGACAGTCTGCCTGCAATCCCTCCGCCCAGCATGCCGTTTTTAAAATCACGAAGTCGCATGCCAGGCACAGGCAAATCCACAGTGAACACCAGCGTATCGCATTGCGCTTGTTTCGCTCTTTGCATCAACCTCAGCACCAGCTCGCGATCTTTCAACATATACAGTTGAAACCAGAAAGGCGCGTTGACTGACTGCTGTATCTCCTCAATTGGGCAAATGCTCAGAGTAGACGCTGCAAACGGCACTTGCTTGTTAAAAGCTGCGCGCGCGGCACTTGTTTCGCCACGGCGCGCCATCATGCCCGCCATGCCGATCGGTGCTAAAGCCAGCGGCATACTGCAATCTTGTCCCATCAACTGTGTTCGCGTGCTGATAGAATCAACACCACGCATTACTCGTTGCCGTAGATGCAAACGATTAAAATCGTCAGTATTTTTTGCCAGAGTTATTTCGGCATTGGCCGCGCCATCAATGTAATCAAATAGAAATCGCGGCAGCCTGCGCTTTGCGCGCCGGCGGTAGTCGCTTGTGCTTACTGGTGTAACGTAGAAAATACTCATTGTATTTCTAGCCGAGATTCATGCAGGGAACAACCGCGTCAATCAATACCGGCCCATTAGTTTCAAGTGCGCTGGCCAGCTGGCTGGAAAATTCTTCAGCGCTGGTTGCTCGGCTGGCCTGCATACCAAAGCCTCTGGCCATTTCAGCAAAATCCATTGACGGATTGCCAATGTCCATCATTGCCCCGGCTTTATCACCGGGCACGCCGCCACGCGCTCCGGTACGCGCGAATTCCAGTTCAAGAATATTGTATTTGCTGTTATTGCAAATCACTACGGTAATGTCCAGCTGCTCGCGCACCATGGTCCACAACGCTTGTATGGTGTACATGGCACTGCCGTCGCCCTCCAGACAAATCACCTTGCGGTCCGGGCAAGCCACCGCGGCACCGACTGCGCAAGGCAAACCAAAACCGATAGCGCCACCGGTCAAACTCAACCAGTCGTGCGGCCTGGCCTGCTCACTGAACGGATAGCAAGCGATTCCGGTGGTTGCACCTTCGTCTACGATAATTGCATTGTCTGGTATTAACGCCGCAAGCGCTTGAGCCAGCGTCATTGCGTCAAGATCGCCGGTTGGCAATTCCGGTATCTGTTCGGTGTTAAGAACGGGCTCGGCAGCTTCTGCATCCAGAGCGCTGACTAATGCTTTAGTGACAGCGAGTGAATCAGCTCCCTGTGGGCAAGCCTCAACTACTGTACAAGTATCTGGCTGTATCACGCTTGGAACATTTGGGTAAGCAAAGAATGACACCGGTGCGGGCGCACCGATAAGCACCAGCGCATCAAGCTCTTTAATATGATCAATTGCCAACTCAGCCAAATACGGCAGTTTCTCCATTTTGGCACTACCCGCGCCACGTTCAACCCGCGTGGGAAATGTCTCCAGGCAAATTCGACAGCCAGTAACCTGACTAATGCGGCTGAGTTCGTGGCCCAACTCAATCGAAATATGCCCGCCAACAAACAGCATACCGGCTTTGCTGTTTCTCAGTAACCCGGCAGCCTGTTCTATTATTTTGTGATCAATCTCGGCTGGCGTTGATTTTGGTACTGCAGATGGCAACGATGACGGATTGTCGCTCCAGGAAACATCCGCCGGTAAAACCAGACTGGCCACTTTATTGTTTGCCACAGCAGTAAGCGCATCCGCTGCGTCGTGTGCGATTTCGGCGGACGATTGCGACACGATGACTGTGTCAGATATGGAGGCGGCCAATCCGGTCAAATCCGAGGTTAAGGGGGCGTCGTATTGAATGTGATAGCTGGCATGATCACCAATGATGTTAATCATTGGCACATTGCCTTTCCTGGCGTTATGAATATTAGCCCAGGCGTTGCCCAAACCAGGCCCCAGGTGCAACAAGGTCGCGGCCGGCTTGCCTGCCATTCTCGCATAACCATCCGCCGCGCCACTGGCAACACCTTCAAACAATGCCAGCACGCCTCGCATACCATCAACTTCGTCAAGAGCAGCAACAAAGTGCATCTCTGATGTGCCAGGATTGCTGAAACAGACGTTGACGCCATTGCTTACCAGGGTTTTGATCAGACTTTCCGCGCCATTCATAGCTACTGTGCTTATAGGTAAGATTGGCTTGCCATGATACAGCTACCGCCAGACTATTTCGATTGTGCTCAATGGAAACGCAGCGTTATTTCCAATTAGCAACGAATGCGGCGAAGCCGCGGTAGATTGAGTACCATGTTGACTGAGTTAATAGTTGAGAATCAGCATGTTGGAATTTGGATTATCAATCAGTTTTTGCGCACCGTCCGATTATCGCGCGCTTGCCCAGGCCGCAGATGAAGCTGGCTTCACCTATGCCACGCTATCAGACCATCTGATATACCCGAAAACCCTGTCAAAACCTTACCCGTATACTGACGATGGTGTGCCACGTTTTAGCGAGACTGACGATTTCCCTGACCCCTGGATTGCGGTGGCTTCCATGGCGGCAGTCACTGAAAAACTGAAGTTCTACACCAACGTGTATGTGCTGCCCGCTCGTAACCCGGTGCATGTGGCCAAAATTCTGGCGACGGCGGCGGTAATGAGTGACTATAGACTGGCACTGGGTATTGGCATGGGCTGGATGCCTGAAGAATTCGCCGCTGGTGAACAAGCTTTTGCGCGCCGTGGTAAGCGGGCGGATGAAATGATTGAGATAATGCGCAAGCTTTGGACGGGGGAAATGGTGGAACATAAGGGCGAGTTCTATGATTTGCCTGGTGTTCGCATGCACCCGTACCCTGAACAACATATTCCTATTTACGTTGGCGGCTTCTCGGAGCCGGCGATGCGTCGTGCTGCTCGCAATGATGGCTGGATTGCTGATCTGCATACCAAGCAGGAGCTTATTGACCTTATGAGCAAGGCGAAAAAATACAGGGTGGAAGCGGGGGGTTCATTGGATGACTTCAAGATGCTTAGCTTTGGGCCTATGGATGCGTTTGGTGTTGATGATTACAAAATGCTGGCGGATGAGGGTTTGAATACTTTGACGACTATGCCGTGGATGTTTAGTGCGGGGCCGGAGGCTACGCTTGAGCAGAAGGTGGATAGTATTAAACGGTTTGGGGATGAGACTATTTCTCGGTTTTCTTGACGAAGTATTTTGAAGTACGGACTTCGTAGTACGGCAGCGGTTGTTATTTCTCTCGCCAGACCCGCCGTGTCCAGAAAATTGAAACGACTTGTAAAGCGGGGCTAGATCGTACCCACGAATACAGAACCGGCCTTCCTCTTAGATTTAATTTCCATAGCCGTTAACCCCTTATTTGGATATGCTGCGTTAAAGCTAGGTAGAACCTCAACAAGGAGATATCCATGGTTTTTAATACAGCGAAAAAGCGTTCAGTGGCAGCGGGTGTAGCCGGTGCGGTTATGGTCGGTGCATCGCAGAGTGCCTTGTCAGCCGATGAAATTACAAGTTCGCTCGATGAGCAACAGTCTGTAGCAGTGACGATTTATAACGAGAACCTTGCGTTAGTCAAAGACAAGCGCTCGGTGGTTTTACCCAAAGGTGACAATGCACTCGCATTTCGTGGTGTGAGTGCACGTATGCGTCCTGAAACAGCCATGTTACGAAATACCACTGTTGATGGCAGTTTGCGCGTGATTGAGCAAAATTTTGATTTTGATTTGCTCACGCCACAAAAACTGTTGGAAAAATACACCGGTCGTAATGTGCAGATAGCGCGTATGAACCCCGCCACCGGCAAAGAAACCATTGAAGAAGCGACTGTGCTAAGCACACAAAACGGCGTGGTTGTCCGTATTGGTGATCGTATTGAAACCAACCCGGGTGGGCGAATTATTTTCGCGGATGTGCCTAGTAATCTCAGGGATCAGCCAACGCTCTCCATTCAGCTCAATAACAGAACTGCAGGCAAGCAAAACGTTGAGCTCAGTTATTTAACCGGCGGCTTATCGTGGCAGGCAGACTACGTTGCCGAATTGAACAAAGACGACAATCGACTGGATTTGCTGGGCTGGGTAACATTAAACAATACCAGTGGAGCGTCTTACAAAAACGCGAAAATGCAGTTGGTTGCAGGCGATGTGAATCAGGTGCGGCCACAGCTGCAACAAACACGCATGCGCAAGGAAATGATGGCCATGGCCGACAGCAGCGCGGGCCAGGAGATGAGCGAAGAGAGTCTCTTCGAATACCACCTGTATACATTGAATCGACCCACCACAATCAATGATAAACAAAAAAAGCAGGTTTCATTGTTAAGTGCCGAGAACATTCCTGTAAAGAAAGAGTTAGTGCTGCAGGGTAATAACTATTACTACCAGTCAAGCTATGGCGAAATCGGCCAGAAGATGAAGCTTGGAGTTTATGTGGATTTTAATAATGAGAAAAAAGACGGCTTGGGTATGCCATTGCCAAAAGGCGTGGTCAGGGTTTATAAGCGAGATTCAAATGGCAACGCACAGTTTGTTGGTGAAGACAGAATCGACCATACACCGAAGAAAGAGAATGTTCGTCTCAAGCTGGGTGAGTCTTTTGATGTCACGGCGGATAAAAAACAAACCAACTTCAAGATTGTAGAGCGGATAATGTCTCGCAATGTTTACGATTCGAGTTTTGAAGTTAAGCTAAAAAACGCCAAAGATGAAGCGGTGACCGTAGTGGTTAGAGAGCCGATTCCAGGTGACTGGGAGATGCTGAAACAAAGTGCCAAGCACACCAAGCGTGCTGCTGGTACAGCTGAATGGCGGATAAAAGTGCCTGCCGAAAGCAGCACCACATTGAGTTATACAGTTCGCGCCAAGTTCTAAACGCGAATTAAGCTGGCGCGGAATGCGTTTTGCAGTAAGGTATGGGTATGAGAACACCTATCTATAAGTCCAGACCTTACGGCCCGCATTCTGCTCGCTTTGAAGCTGAACGAATCAATGACTTCATTGTGATGTCAGAGGGTAATTCCAACAGCTATCTTATTGAAACCAGTGAGGGCAATGTGCTGGTAAATACTGGCATGGGTTATGAGGCGCCAGTGCATTTCAGTAACTACGAGCAACACAGTTCGGCATCCGGCTCAATCAAATATGTGATCACAACCCAGGGCCATGTTGATCATGTGGGTGGCGTGCAGTTTTTTCGTGATCGCAATCCTGGTCTGCAATACATAGCGCAAGCCAACAATGAGGAGCATCAAACCTACGATACTCGCTTGCAGGCGTTTAGGGGGTCGCGATCGGCGTTTCGCTTCAAAGACGCGTTTATTCGTGACTTCTCTTACTATGCCGAGCAGGGCTATACCGATATAAATCCACAAGATAGGCCAACGGCCGATATTTATTTTGATGATCGTTATGAATTTTCCCTGGGCGGCGTTGAGTTTGTACTGATTGCTGCCAAAGGTGCTGAAACAAATGACTCGTTGGTGGTTTGGTTGCCGCAGCATAAAATCTGCCTGACTGGCAATTTATTTGGCTGCCCGTTTGGCCATTTCCCTAATCTGGTGACAATTCGTGGTGATCGCTACCGTGACGCTTTGGTTTGCGCTGCTGCTGCGCAAACGGTATTGGACTTAGGCGCCGAGACAATTCTATACGGCCATCATGCGCCAGTGATTGGCGCTGGGTTAATCGAAGCCGAACTTACCGTGTTCAGGGACGCGGTTCTGTATGTTCATGATGAAACTGTGAAAGGCATGAATGCAGGCAAGGACGTACATACCTTAATGCAGGAGATTCAGCTACCGCCTGAACTCGAGTTAGGGCAGGGCTATGGCAAGGTTTCCTGGAGTATTCGCGCGATCTGGGAACACTATGCCGGCTGGTTTCATCACCAATCCACCACTGAGCTTTATTCTGTACCGCAGTCCAGCGTTCATAAAGACTTGTTAGAGCTTGCAGGTGTTGAAGCCTTGCTGACGCGAGCGCATGAAAAGCGCAACGAAGGTGAGCTTGAGCAGTGTTTGCACTTGCTGGATATTATTTTCACCGAGCATCCGCAACACCAGGCAGCTGTGGAACTGGCTGCCGAAGTGCACGCAGCATTGTTGCCAGATGCAGACAATTTTTGGCTGGAAGGTTGGTTGGAAAATCAAATCAAACTATTGGAAGGTGGCAAAACTGACGCCTTGTCTTTTAAATAGTAGCGCCCAGCTATGAGTGACGATATTCACATTGCGGATCTGGCTAATCCGGTTCTCAGCGAGATTCAGCAGGCCGCGGTTGATTATGGCAAAACATTCAGTGTTGAGCTGACACGGGAATCAATTCTTAAGGAAGCTGAAGAGAAAACCGGTCTTCAGGACTGGGGGAAACAAGACTTTCTGGATCGCCTGGATTTATTGTGTGATGAATGGAATAGCGATACCGGTTTAAACGGCATCGGAAGGCTTTCTCTGCGCAATAAGTTGCTGCAGCATGCCTGCAGCCGTCTATTGATTGAAAATGAGTTTAGTCAACACCCGGAAATTCACGACGTTCAGATTGAAAAGCCGATTATCGTTGCGGGCCTGCCCAGGTCTGGTACAACGCACTTGTTGAATCTAATGGCCGCTGACTCCAGGCTGCGATCATTACCGTTATGGGAAAGTTATGAGCCGGTACCCATGCCTGGAGAAGGCATGCTGGAAGATGGCACAGACCCGCGCTTTCAGCGCTGTGCGGATGCCTGGGAAACCAGCCAGATGATGGTGCCATTGCTGGCAGCAATGCACCCCATGAACCCTGAGCATATTCACGAAGAACTTGAACTCATGGGCCCGAACTATGGTTCGTACAATTACGAGTGGCTGAGTTTTTCGCCGCGCTGGCGCGATCACTATTACGCGGAAGATCAGACCTACCAATATGAGTACATGCGTGATGTTTTGAAGTTACTGACCTGGCAACAACGCGACACTGATAAACCCAGCCGCTGGGTATTGAAATGCCCGCAACATCTGGAGCAATTGCCGGTTCTGCATAAAGTATTTCCTGAGGCGACTATTGCAGTAACCCATCGCGATCCGGTGGCGGTGATTCAGTCTGCTATTACCATGCTTGCCTACGGTCAACGTCTAAACCGTGACAGAGTAATGACCGCTGAGTTGTTAGAGTATTGGACTGATCGAATCAAACACTTGTTGGCCGCTTGCACGCGAGATAGGCCGACCTTGCCAGACGCACAGACCATTGATATTCCTTTTAAGCAGCTGATTCAAGATGATCTTGGTATGGTTGAAAAAATCTACGCTAAAGCGGGGCTTGAGATGACCGCGCCGTCACGCCAGCAATTGAGTGATTTTGTTGAAGCCCATCAGGGTTCTTATGGACGGGTTATCTATGACCTTAAAGGTCAATTTGGTATTGAACCTGAGGAACTGCGACAGCAATTCGATTTTTACTTCGAAGCCTTTCCTATGCTTAACGCGTAAGCGGATCCGATTACCGATTCCTCAAAAAGAAAAGCCCGCATTAAGCGGGCTCTCTCCAGGCGCTTTGGCCTTAACGACCCACTACGTTACTACGAGTCGCATCGCTGGGTTGTACAAACAACTCAACCCGTCGATTCAGTTGCCGACCTGCGGCATCATCGTTTGCAGCGCGTGGTTCAAATTCGCCACGCCCGCGGTAGCTCAGCATGCTGCCTGGCACACCGCTGCTGACCAGAAAGTTCTTAACGCTATGGGCGCGTTTTTCGCTAAGCTGCAAATTGTAGTTCTCGGAACCTGTTGAATCCGTGTGGCCAACAATCTCGGCCGTTGAACCATACTTATTCATAACCTCGGCTACTTTTTCCAGAGACGAGTAGGAATGTGATTTCACTTCCGCACTGTCTACGTCAAAGGTAACTTCGTTTTCGAAGGTCAGCTTTAACAAGTCATCGCGTACACGCTCAATTTCGATTTCCGAGCGACGTTGCTCATCTTCCAGAGCAGCGCGAAATTCGTCTTCCTGCTTGTCCATGTGATGGCCAATGCCCGCACCAGCTGCAGCGCCAATTAAGGCACCGGCGATTACACCGCGATCACGGTTACCATCGTTGTCGGTCTGGCCGCCAATCACAGCGCCGGCGACTGCGCCAATAGCAGCGCCAATGGCCGTGTTATTTCTGTCTTGACCTGGTTGCGTAGCACAACCGGCCAGGGTCATTGCTGATACTAATGCGATGCTGGCTTTTAATTTCATAGTTCGCTCCCAATGTGGGGTTAATTGAGTTCAGGCGCTCATCGAAGATCAATGGCCCCATTGCTATCAAACCTTCGAATAGTAAGCCTATAGACAGATAATAGGCTTGTGCAGCTGAATCGAAGCTGAATGTTTGAGAGTAGTCGCAGGCTGGAAACTGGCCAGTGCACTTACGCGCACTGGTTAACAGTTTGTGCGTCTGTTACAAATTGCCTGGTGTTTTACTCGGCAACAGCGGCTTTGCTGACCTGCGCCCGCAATCCGTTGCCATCTGTAATTCTTGTGGTAATAGTGGTGCGCTCTCCTGCAGCCAGCGTTCCGTTCACAGTCAGGGTTTGTGTGCGACTTACCTGATTGCCAGCGCCATCAAAATAAGCGGTAACTACCTGTACGTTTTTAACGGGAACTGGCGCCTGATTGTGCACTTGAACAACGACTCGGCCGTCATCATTGAGTGCCAGGCGGGCCTTGACGTACTTTTCAGGGTTCTGCGGCAATTCAAGGCGAGTCATCGATGATAAGGCTTGCTTGCCTACCGATGTGTTTGAGCGCGCCGCGGATGAGAAGTATTTTAATGCTGTACTTTTATCACCTGAAGCTAATGCAAGGTCACCCAATGCTTTCTGCGCATTCGGTGTCGGCACGATGGAATTACTTTTCTCAAAAGCCAATTTAGCACCGCGCTTGTCTCCCAGTTCCTGCTTGGCATACCCTTTGTTTAAGTAAAACGCGAAATACTCAGGATAAAGATTGATCGCCTTGTCATAGTTAGTAACAGCCGTTTCGAATTTTTTATCGTTCAGCGCAATATCGCCTTTAAGCCCATAAAATTTTGGCTCTTTAGGCTGCAGCCGAATCGCTTTATTCACCAGCGTATTTGCCGCTTTATAATCTTTGTCTTTTGCGGCCGCTTTTAGCGCTTCGTCATGGGCAGCATAGGCGTCTTGGTCTCGAATTAAGCTGGCAATCGCGCGCTTGTATTTTTCACGGCCATACTCCAGATCGCTACCACCGAGCGCGGCGGCTGTTTCGCGGTTACGTGCTACGCGTTCTGCAGACGGCGGGTGAGACGCAAACAAACCTTCCAGCCAGTTGCTTTGCCGACCCTCCGACAAGCGCACAAAAGTCTGTTGCAAATCTACCGCTGCTTGCGGGTTGTACCCGGCCTCAACCATGTATCGCATGCCGTACAGATCAGACTGCAGCTCCGCACTTCTACCGTATTTGGTGCTAACCAGCTGAGCACCTACCATTGCACCACCGGCAATCAAACTTCCATAGCGGTTGCCAGACGCCGCGATTTGCGTGGCAAGCAATCCGCCTTGCATCAACATACCGCGTTCCTGTGCTTGCGCTCCATGGCGCGCGGCGGCATGCACTAGTTCATGACCAAGCACAGCGGCTAACTCGGCTTCGCTATTTAACTCGGTCAACAAACCGCGATTAATCGCCATTTTTCCACCAGGCATGGCCCAGGCATTCGGCACCGAACTATTAATGACTTCAATTTCGTATGGCAGTTTTCTGTTCTGATCAGCATTCACTTTCACTGACGCTTCTGCCACGCGCTCCATCACGCCAGACACATAACGTGAGATATCTTTATCAACCACATAATCGCCGCCTTGCACCTGGCGTGCTGGTAAATAATTCTGCTTACCAATCTCAATTTCCTGGGCCGTTGAAATCCACTGTATTTCGCGGTCGCCGGTCACAGGGTTCACACCACAGGCTGCGAGCAGGCCGGTGATAAGGAGTAGTGCGAGTGAGCGTTTTAGAATAAGCACGTGTGTCTCCATGCATTTCTTTGGGTTGGGGGAAATTATAAACGGAAAAGGGGGGGAACTCGTATGACTTGGTGGGTTTAGCGTTTGTTTACGATGTGATGGTGCGGATAATGCTTCGAAGACCGGCTTCGGATTGGGTGTTTGGCTGGCGGGACCCGAGAGCTTGCACTCGGTCTAGCGCCGGACTTGACGATCAATCAAGTGTAATGAGCATAGGTCCGCTAGATCACCAGATAATAGTAACTAAGCAGCGCAATACCACTGCCCATCAGCGCGCCCATCGCAGTATCAGTGGGAAAGTGTACCCCAAGACTGATTCGAGACAGTGCCACCAGGCCTGCCCAGGCGTAGGCGATCATAAATATTGGGCCGAATACCAGCACCAGGCAGCTAACGAACAGGAAGGCACCTGAAGTGTGGCCGGATGGGAAACTGAACTCGTCAGAGGCGACAATAAAGCTGGTGAAATTTGGCAGTGCGGCAGGTGGTCGTTTGCGCCGAAAGCTGTTTTTCATCACGAAATAGCAGCTACGCTCCAGCAATAATGCCCAAGCTAGAGCTGTGGCAAAGACAGCGCCTTGAACGGGTTCAGCCAAATAATAGACGAACGCAAAGAGTACATAAGGCCAGCCATCAGCGGTTAGTGACACCTTTCGCGCAACGCGCATAATTTGGGCGCGATTGGCGCGCCGTTGCCAGCGCTGGAACACATCCACGTCCCAGTCGTGAATTGTCTTGAATAATGTAGTGTTTGCTAAACCCATGCTACTACTATGGCCTTGCTTTATGACATCCGTAGGTCAAAGCGGTTAAAATTTGTGTGCACCTGAGAGAGTGTTCTTCGGTGCTTTTAGTTCCTTGTATATTTCAGTGTAGTTCAAATTTCGAACAGCACATTTATTGTTCACTTGTTGGCCCCTAAATCGATAAGAGGCCCGACGAACGGCTTTAGGACTTGATATTGCAAAGCACGGAATACCGAAACCAAAAGCGCAAATTGAAGCGCCATATTGATGCGATTGCGGCTTCAGACGATGATGTTGCACAAGCGGTTGCAGAAGTGGGCTATCCGGAGCCGCGGCTGCGAGATACCGGCTTTGAAACCTTTCTGTCGATTATTGTCAGCCAGCAGGTTTCCACCGAAGCGGCCGCCAGTATCTGGCAGAAGGTGAGCAATGCACTGCCGAAAATGACACCGAAAAACGTCGCAGGCTGTAAACCGGAATTGTTGCGTGGCGCTGGTTTGTCAGGTCGCAAAGTGGAATATGCGCAAGGTCTGGCTCAGGCTATTTTGAATAAAGAATTCGACCCGGATCAACTGCCTGAAATGAGTGATGAAGAGGTGGTTAAGCAAATAGTCGGGTTGCGCGGCTTTGGACCGTGGAGCGCGGAGATTTATCTGATGTTCTCTTTGCAGCGCCAGGATGTGTTTGCGGCGGATGATCTGGCTTTGCAAATAGCCTTACAGCGTCTTAAAGGGTTGAATGAAAAGCCAAGTGGCAAGCTGGCCAGGCAGCTGGTGGCGCATTGGGCACCGCGCAGAACTGCAGGCAGTTTGTTTCTTTGGCATTACTATCGCGGTGCTCCCGCCTAGTTTCGTCATAAGAGTTGATAATGAGAGTGCGGCAAGAAGTGTCTTATGGCTGATATTATTTCGTTCGATAAAAAGCGTAGCTCTGCGCGGGCCAAAAAAGCTAAAGGCAGCACCCTTTGCGGTAATGGTCATCACAAGTGGCAAATCATTGATAAACAGGTGTTCGATTCGAAAAAGGGTAAGCTGGTCACTCGCTACGAGTGCGTTCGTTGCGGCAAACTCAAAGTGAAGGCACTGTAAGCAGGGTATTTCGGCTTCAGCCGATACACTAAGCTGCGAATTTTAGGGAACTGACATCATGGCGCCGAGAGACTATCTCGCACGTTCTTCTCATGCGTTTGGCAATTTTGCGGTGTGGGTGCACGATCATCGATGGCTGGTGCTTATTGCCTCGTTGTTGATTGCCGCCGCATCGGCCTGGGTGGCTAGCGGTGTCGGAAGTGATTCCTCACTGGATGCCTTCTTCGACCCTGACGACCCAACTTACAGACACTACTACGATTATCGCGAAGACTTTGGTTCCGATGAAATAGCGTTTCTGCTGTATACAGCACCCGATGCTGAGCACGGTGTGTTTGACATAGAGGTTATGCGCACCATCGCACAACTAAGCCGGGCACTTGAGGCTGAAGTACCATTTGTAAGTGATGTGCTTAGCCTTAGCTCTGCCGAATTCATGCAATCTGATGGCGATGATATTCAGGTGCATGAAATTTTGCACGATTTCCCAGAAAGCCAGCAGGACATGCTGGCGCTAAGGGATTTGATTCTTGGCAAAGACGTTTACCTGAATAACATTGTTTCCCGTGACGGAAAACACGCGGCGATTGTGATTGAAATGACGCGGGCCGCAACGGATCCGCTGGACATGGTGCGTTATGACCCCGAAGGTGGCGACGGTCTGCAAAATTTGTATCCACAGGTTAGTGGAAACGCTATTAAAGACTTGCTCAGTCGACCAGAGTATAAGGCGATAGAGTTCTACAATATTGGTGATGTAGAACTCAACACGGTTTACAACGAAATAGCGTTTTCAGAACCAGTTTCGCAAATGGGCATTAGCATAGTCATTATTATGGTACTTGGCCTGGTGTTGATTCGCGGCGGCGTGTTGTCTTTGCTAGGCCCGTTGATGGTTGTGTTAGTCGCTATGGTTATGACGGTTGCTTTCATGGCATTGATCGGCTGGGACATCGATATGTTGTTTGCCATGGTGCCGAATTTGCTTATCGCCATTGGTGTTGCACAGGCTGTGCATTTATTGTCGGAATTTCATCTGGCGCGCTCAAATGGGCTTTGTCGCCGTGATGCACTCCGGGAAACCATGGAGCTGGTGGGTAACCCTTGTTTGCTGGCTGCACTGTCAACCGCCGTGGGTTTTATGGCCATGGCGGTATCTGATTTGAAGGGTATTGCAAACTTGTCGCTGTATGGCGCTTTTGGTGTGCTGTGCACATTTTTTCTAACGGTTACCTTATTGTTGAGCTTACTGTCTTTTGGTAGTGATAAACCCAAACAATGGACACTGCAACAGCAATGGCTTAATCGCATTCTGGACTGGGTGGTTGAAATTGATCTGAAGCGACCCGGGTTGATCATAATGCTATCGGCCGCGTTAATAGTGACTGGTCTATTTGGCGTAAGCAAATTGCGCATTGATTTTAGCTTCATTACCGACTTCAAGCCGCACATGCCAATTCGCCAGCACACAGAGTATGCGGAAGATAATATGGGCGGCATGCTCAGTCTGGTGTTTGTTTTTGAATCCGAAGAAGACGGAATGAAGTCACCGGAGTATTTGGCCGCACTGGAACGCTTTCAGGCATTTGCTGATCAGCAGCCGCTGGTGCATAAGTCCTTATCCATTGTCGATATACTGAAAGACTTGAACCAAACGTTTCACGGTGATGACCCTGAATACTATCGTCTGCCAGAAAATCGCGATTTGATTGCCCAGTACTTGCTGATGTATGAGTTATCCGGCGGTGACCAGCTTGAAAAATACATGACCAGCGATTTTTCGAGAGCGGTAGTTGATTTACGTGTTGAGATGGTAGGTTCCCATAAGGTTCGTGAGCTATTTGATAGTCTGACAGGCTTTGTGGATTCCGAATTCAATACAAGCGACAGCGGCCTGAAAGTGGAGCCAAGCGGCGTAGGCTTGCTATGGGTGAAGTTGGCAGACTATATATTCACAAGCTTCAGCAAAGGCTATCTATTGGTGTTCGCAATGATATTTCTGCTGATGTGTATTATCTTTCGCTCATTGAAGGTAGGCGCGCTTACAATGATTCCGAACCTTGCGCCAATACTGCTGACAATGGGGTATATGGGCTTTGCAGGCATTAATCTGGATTACATCCGTATGATGATAGCGACCATAGCAATAGGTATTGCCGTTGATGATACAGTGCATTTGGTAAGCCGGATGCGACAGGAATTTTTTCGTTGCGGTAACTACCAGCAGGCATTACGGCAAGCAATTGGTGGTGTTGGGCATGCGCTGGTAATTACTACGATCATTCTGGTATTTTCTTTCTCTACTCATTTCTGGTCCGATATGGCGACCATGGCTAGTTTCGGCAGTTTATTGATAAGTGCAATTTGCTTGGCATTGCTGGCCGACTTGTTCTTGTTGCCGGTATTACTGATTCGCTTTAAGGCGTTTGGGCCTGAGTTCGAATTATTAGCGGAATCAGACACGCATAACAGGGCAGCTTCGCTGGCGTAACAGATGGATAGAGCAACCCGCGGCTGGGTATTGGTTATATTAATGGTGGTGACGATTTTGTCGTTGCGTGCCACCAGCAAGCAAGTATTGCCCGCACATCCTTATTTTGACCGCGAACGTCCATTAGTTATTGCGCATCGTGGAGGCGCGGGTTTGCGCCCGGAAAATACCCTTTTGGCGTTTCGGCATGCCGTTCGGCTAGGGGTGGATGTGCTTGAAATGGATGTGCGTCAGACACTCGATGGCCGCCTGGTGTTAATGCATGATGAAACAGTAGACCGAACTACAAACGGCAACGGCGCGGTAGCTGATATGAGCTACGAGCAACTATCGCTATTGGATGCCGCCTATCACTGG
>CAYGSL010000009.1:75981-104890 GCA_964352475.1 uncultured Pseudomonadales bacterium
CCTGAGATACCAACCGCCACCAGCTACTCGGAAACAGTGGGTTTTGTAATGAATCAAACGGTGGGTTTGCTGGGCTTTTATCACCCCAGAGCGTATGCCCTGGAAATTCCGCCAAGCAGTAACGGCATCCAATTACTCAGCAAGGCGCGGGTGGAAGATGCTGCCGCCCAAGGCATGCATGTGCTGCCATGGACGATTAATGATCAGCAAGAGATGCGCCGCATCCTGGAAATGGGTGTTAGCGGCATCATTACTGATTATCCCGATAGAATGCTTCACCTTTTCTCCGATTGAGCGGCACTGAGTCATGGTTTGGGATTTATAGCAAGATCACTGGTAGTAAACCAGCAGCCCATCGCTTATCTTTAGGGAATGCTGGTACTGTACCCTGACATCAAGCCCTATCATCGACAACATCTTAAGGTGTCGCCGCCCCACGAGATCTACGTGGAGGAATCCGGTAATCCGGGTGGTATACCAGTTCTATTTGTACATGGCGGTCCCGGCGGCGGTTGCACCCCTCAACACAGGCGTTTCTTTGACCCGCAAAAGTATCGAATAATCCTGTTTGATCAACGCGGTGCGGGGAAGTCCACGCCGCATGCCGAACTGATGAATAACGATACTCAATCTCTACTCGACGACATTGAGGTGATTCGACGCGCATTAAAGATCAAGAGCTGGGTGTTGTTTGGTGGCAGCTGGGGTTCAACCCTGTCATTGCTGTACGCAGAGAAATACCCGGAACACGTGCTGGGTATGATATTGCGCGGCATATTTCTTTGCCGAAAAAACGAGATCGATTGGCTGTATCGGCACGGCGCCAGCCTGGTATTTCCGGACTACTGGGAAGATTTTATTGCCCCCATTCCCGAGATAGAGCGCGAAGATTTACTGGCGGCTTATTACAAGCGATTGGTCAGCAATAACGAGTTGGCACGCATGGCGGCGGCCAAGGCATGGTGTTTGTGGGAAGCACGTTGCTCAACCCTGCGGCCAAGCGCCAGTTCAGTGGAGTTCTTTTCGCAACCTCACATTGCGCTTGCCATGGCGCGCATTGAAGCGCATTTCTTTGCCCACCATGGCTTCCTGGAGCCTAATCAAATTCTGCGTGAGGCCAGTCGTCTGAAAGGAATACCCGGCACCATTGTGCATGGTCGCTACGATATGGTCTGCCCATTGGATAATGCGTTTGAACTGAGCAAAGTGTGGCATGACGCCGCGCTCAATATTGTGCGCGATGCCGGACATTCCGCTACCGAGCCTGGCACAGTTGACGCCTTGATTCGAGCAACACGCGATATGGCTATACGTTACGCTGATGACTACTCAGTGTAATCCAGCAGCTTAAAGTTGAGCCTAGTGTATGAAGGCCTTGATCCAGCGTGTGCAGGAAGCGCGAGTTGATATAGCAAGCCCGGGCGAGTTGATAACCACCGGCCAGATTGGTGCTGGCATGTTGGTTTTGCTGGGCGTACAAGCCGAAGACACGCCCGAGACCATGCAGAAACTAATGCAAAAATGTCTCGATTATCGAATATTCGCAGATGACAAGGGCAAGATGAATCTCAATCTTGTTAGCAGTGGCGGCGATTTACTGCTTGTATCGCAGTTTACGCTGTGTGCCGATACCGGCCGTGGCTTACGACCCGGCTTCAGTAAAGCTGCCCCGCCTGCGCTGGCGGAAGACTTGTACAATCAAGCCGCAGAGTACGTGCGCGCCAGGTTGGGCTCGGTTGCTACGGGTGAATTTGGCGCGAATATGCAAGTGCATTTGATTAACGACGGGCCGGTAACCTTCTTACTGGAAAGCTGATGTCTGGTTCAGATAACGACGACAACTTGTTTAGACAACAAATGCTGGATGTTAAGCCCATCAGCAGTGATAGGGCGCCCAGAGATACCGGTCGCAAGAACCTGGACCCGGCGCTCAGTCGTGCACGGAGTGTTGCCACTGAAGAGCTGGAACACGATGACAATCCATTGGCTGACAATTTTATTCCTGAAGTCAGCCAGGATGCGATTCTGGAATTTGCTCGTCCGGGTGTGCAGCACGGCGTGCTGAAAAAAATGCGGCTTGGCAAGTACGCCGTTGACGCACGACTTGACCTGCATAAGCACACAGTGGAGCAAGCACGCACAGCGGTGTTTCAGTTCTGCAAAGACTGTTTGCAATACGATGTTCGTACCGCGCTTATTGTGCATGGCAAAGGTAAGCAGGCAACCATCAAGAGCTGCGTAAACCACTGGCTCAAGGACTTACCCGATGTATTGGCGTTTCACACGGCGCAAAAACAGCACGGCGGTTCCGGGGCCGTTTATGTGTTGTTTAGAAAAAGTGATGCACAGAAGTTGGCAACCAAATCCAAGCACACAAAGTTCTAGCTAGATTAAGCCGCTATGCCTGATTGCTTCAGCAAGGCATCAACCTCAGGTTCCCTGCCCATGAAGTTTTTGAACAGCTCCATGGCTGGCGCAGAGCCACCTTTCTCAAGTATTTCATGCAAATAACGCTTACGCGTCGCATCGTCATAAATGCCATGTTCTTCGAATTGTGAGAAAGCGTCTGCTGACAACACTTCCGCCCATTTGTAGCTGTAATACCCAGCCGCATATCCGCCCGCGAAAATATGGCTGAAGCCATGTTGAAAGCGATTGTCGGCCGGTGGTTCGAGCACGGCCACGTCAGCGCGAACCTGGTCAAGCAATGCCTGAATATCATCAGCCGACTTCATGCCTGCTTGCTGGTGCATGCGAAAATCGAATAAGGCAAATTCAATCTGCCTGAGCATTTGCATACCAGCCTGAAAATTCTTGGCGGCCAGCAGTTTGTTCAACAATTCCTGAGGTAAGCTTTCACCGCTTTCATGGTGGGCGGACAACTGCTCAATCACTTCTGCTTGCCAGCACCAGTTTTCCAGAAACTGCGAGGGCAGTTCTACCGCGTCCCATGCCACACCATTGATGCCCGATACTTCGGCGTATTCAATCTGGCTCAGCATATGATGCAGACCATGACCAAATTCGTGAAACAGCGTAGTCACTTCGTTAAAGGTTAACAGGCTGGGTTGGTCGCCGGCGGGCGCCATGAAGTTGCAGGTTAAAAAGGCAACCGGGTTCTGTAAGCCGCCACCGCTCAATCGTCGGCGCACGCGGCAATCCGCCATCCAGGCGCCGCCGCGTTTATGCTCTCTAGCGTACAAATCCAGATAAAACCGCGCAATGGGTGAGCCCTGTCTGGAAATTTGAAAAGCCCTGACGTCCGGGTGCCAGGTTGACATGCTCTCATCAGCTGTGATTTCAATGTCGAACAAACGGCTGGCAACCGAGAACAAGCCCTGGGTTACTTTTTCAGCCGGAAAATACGGGCGCAATTCTTCCTGGTCAATATCGAACTGTTGCTTTCGCAGTTTCTCTGCGAAATAGCTAACATCCCAGGCTTCTAGCCGGGTGTGTTGGTGTTCATTGCTTGCGTAGTCTCGCAGAGCGTCAAGTTCCGCTTGGGCGACCTCTCTGGTTCGCTTGGACAGCTGCTCAAGAAAATCAATAACCTGATCAGGAGTGTCAGCCATTTTTTTTGCTAAGGAGTACTCGGCGTAATTTTCAAATCCTAACAAGGTGGCCAGCTCGTGCCGCAAAGTTGTGATTTCTACCATTAAGTCGCTGTTGTCAAACTCGCCTGCATTAGGTCCTTTGTCGGATGCGCGCGTGGTATACGCTGTGTACATGTCTTTGCGCAGCTCTGCATTGTCAGCGTAACTGACCACCGCTATGTAGCAGGGCGCATCCAGTGTTAACAGATAACCATCTAATTGTTTAGCGTCTGCTGCTGCTTTAGCCGCCGTAATTGCTGCCTCCGGCATGCCCTCAAGTTCAGCGCGGTCTGTAATGTGCCGAGTCCAGGTTTGAGTTGCATCCAAGACATTATTCGAAAACTTATTACTCACTTCAGATAATCGCTGCTTCAGCTCGCCATAGCGCTTTCGCGCGCTTTCATCCAAATCGATGCCGGATAATTTGAAGTCGCGCAGGTTGTTGCGAACGATTTGTTGCTGAGCCGGTTCCAGCTTATTGAAGCCTTCGCTGTCATGCAAAGTCTGATACGCCTTGAATAATTGTTCGTTCTGCCCAAGCTGTGTACTGTATTTAGACAATAGAGGCAGGCAGGTCTCATAGGCTTTGCGCAATTCTTCGGTTTGAACCACACCGTTAAGGTGGCTCACTGGCGACCAGGCTTGTTCCAATCTGTCGTTAATTTCTTCCAGTGGTTCATACAAGCTTTGCCAGCTCACTTGTGATTGCTGGCCTAGCAATTCGTCGATCGCCTTCAGGTTTTCCTCAATAATAGTTTGCATGGCCGGTTCAATATGGGCTGCGTTAATATCTTGAAAAGGCGGTAGCTCATTGGCCTCAAGAAGCGGGTTACTCATATTTTTTGATCCTGTTCAATACGCCTAAGGGGCAGCGTTTTGGTATCGACGTTAGATGTTGGCATGGGTAAAGAGGTTTGGATGGTCTTCAATACTTTTTCTGCGGTTGCCCGCCACGCCGTAAGCTTGCCGCCGTAAATGCTGCACAGCGCGGGACCATTGGGAGTGAAGTCTGGCTGCCAATACAAAATAGTTTCGCGAGAGCGCTTGAACGCGCTGGTCTTCGCTTCAGGCAGCACACGCGCACCGGCCATTCGACTTATTATTCTGGCATTCTCTCCATCATTGAAATTCGGGAAATAGTGACGAAACACACCGAGCAAATATCTTACAGAAGAATCCAGGGCTATGATGTCGTCTGGATTGCCGCTAAAGCGTGCCTCAGTGGTGCCAATCAATGTGTTTTCATACCACGGCATTACAAATACTGCGCGCCCATCTCGTGGAGACTCAACGTAATAGAAGCGTTCACTCAATTGCCCCTCAAGTACTACATGCGTGCCTTGTATCAAGTCGATTCCAAGTGTTCTGGGTGCGGGTTCAATGCACTCATTGATACGGTTAACCCATGGCCCACCGGCATTAACAATCGTCGTACAGCGGAAATTTATCCGCGCGCCTTCCTTCTCAACCAACACTCTGAAGTGGTCGTCATGCCAGTGCGCACTCAATAGTCGGGTTTGCTCCATGAGAGTTGCACCCAACTCCACAGCAGAATTCATTACCGCACGGGTCAGTTCAACGTCGTCGGTCTGAGCATCCTGATATTGAAACACGGCGCGTAGATCTTTGGTTTCAATGCCATCGAGCTCGTGCCATTCGGATTTAGGCACTACGCGAAAGCGACTAGACGGGCGTAGACTATCGCATAAAGCGTACAGGCTCAGGCCGGCAAAAATAAGCCAGGGCGCTCGACGAGTATGGCGATAAACAGGAATATAGAACTTCTTTAGCTTGACCAGATCGGGCGCGTTACGCAACATCATCGCGCGTTCGCGCAGGGCTTCATACACCAGAGAAAATTCGTAGCTCTCCAGATAGCGCAAGCCACCGTGAATCAGTTTGCTGGAAGCACGTGAGGTGCCAGCCGCCAGGACCGACTTTTCCAGCAATAGAACCGAATGGCCTTTTGCAGCGGCCGCTTGTGCTACGGCAACACCGTTGATGCCACCGCCAACAACAATCAAATCATAGTGTTCAGATGAGCCAGTGTCGGCGTCAGACATTTCCTTCCTTAGCTTGCGCGGCTTGCCCGTCGCGATCTTTTTCAATCCAGCGACTCAGTACCACACCCACCTCGAACAGAAGCCACATAGGAAAGGCGAGTAGGGCTTGTGATATTACATCGGGTGGAGTGAGTAACATTCCCAATATGAAACAACCAACAATAATAAAGCGGCGCTTACTGGCTAAATCGTCCGGCGTAGTAATTCCTGCCCATACCAGTAAAACGGTGGCGATGGGAATTTCAAATGCGATACCGAATGCGAAAAAAAGTTTAAGAATAAAATTCAGGTAGCTGTTGATGTCGGTCATCACCGTCATCTCCGTGGGCCCAATGCTGGTAAAAAATCCGAACACCAGCGGGAACACCACAAAGTACGCAAACGCAATGCCACCATAAAACAACAGCACACTGGAGCATAAGAGTGGAATAGCGAAGCGCTTTTCATGTCGGTACATACCGGGTGCTACAAACGACCAGATCTGAAACAGCAAATAAGGCACGGCTGCAAACACCGCCAGCACCAGAGTGAGCTTGAACGGCGTAAGAAAAGGTGAAGCAACATCGGTTGCAATCATGGTTGCACCTTCGGGCAGGAACTTGCGCAAAGGTTCGGAAACGAAGGCATAAATTTCATTCGCAAACGAATACAAAGCAAGGAACACGATCAATATCGCCATCAGGCAGCGCAGTAGGCGATCGCGTAACTCGGTAAGGTGTTCAACCAAAGGAAGGGCTTTGTCGTCTTCAGTCATCTCGGGATTGGCTATTTGACGTCAAGTCGGCTTCTATCGAGGCCTTGCTGTCTTCAATGGTGTGGCGGGCGTCATCGGCAATGCTGTTAATTTCGCTACGGGTTTTCTCCAGTTCTCGCATAACCGATTCGTTGTGCAACTGGCGGCGAATGTCTTCTGCGCCAATTTCACGCTCGATGTCGCGTCTGACATCGCTAAAGCTAGAGCGGAGCCGGCCAATCCATAACATAACGGTTCGCACGGTTCCAGGCAGCTGCTCAGGACCAATCACCAACAGGCCAACAACGGCAATTGCCAGCAATTCGGCGAATCCGATATCAAACATAGGGGGGTGCCTGGCCGCAGATCAGCTGTCTATTTAGTGTCTTCCACTTTCTCAGCCTTGGCATCAATAACGTCGCCATTGGCTTGCTCTTCCAGAGTCTCTTCTTCCTTGTCATTGATGGAATTGCGAAAGCCTTTAATTGCCTCACCAAGATCACTGCCCATATTACGCAAGCGCTTGGTGCCAAATAACATCACTACAATCGCCAGAATGATAAGTAACTGCCAGATGCTGATGCCACTAATACCCATGATTCTATTCCTCTATAAAAACTTGCTAGCCACGCTCGCGTCGACGCCTCTTCTCTTCAAGCCCGGAAGTGCCAAACCGCGTTTCAAGTTCATTAAGCACCTGATTAATGTCGGCACCCAATGAGGCCAACATCACTAGAGTATGGAACAACAAATCGGCTGACTCGTGTATCAACTTCTCATTATTGTTAAATTGCTCTGCGTGCTTGGCTGCCAGAATGACCTCAACTGCTTCCTCGCCCACTTTCTCCAATATCTTGTCCAAGCCGGCATTGCCCAACTTGGCTACATACGAATTCTGCGCATCGGAGGATTGCAGTCGTTCTTCGATGATGTCGGTTAATTCCTTAAGTACGTCATCCATTTGTCAGTGTATTTCCTGTTAGCGCGTTGAGTAGATGTCGTTGGGGTCTTTAAGCACGGGATCAACAGTTTGCCATTGTCCGTTCTCCAGCCGGCGATAGAAGCACGATTTCCGGCCGGTATGGCAGGCGATGCCACCGATCTGTTCAACCAACAATATAATGACATCATTGTCGCAGTCCAGCCTTATTTCACGTACCTGCTGTTGGTGGCCAGACTCTTCGCCCTTGTGCCACAAACGCGCGCGTGAGCGCGACCAGTAGACGGCGGTTTGGCTGTCTATTGTGCACTGCAGCGCCTCTCGGTTCATCCAGGCCATCATCAACACGTCGCGGCTGTCATGATCTTGCGCAATGGCTGGCACAAGGCCATCGCTATTCCATGCAATCTCGTCAAGAATGTCAGTAGTCATAATCTGATGCGCTCAATAAGAGGCTAACCCAGCAGCAGCCAGGTCACTCCAAGACCGCCAACAATAGCAGCAGTGGTGCGAAAATCGTAGCCCTCAAACATGCCTGTTTGCGGCCCAAGAAAGAGCAGCGCACCGGCTACCAGAAGTATCCCTGCTACCAGCTTCTGTCGACGTTCCCGGCGCCTACCTTGTTGTTCGAGTATCTGTAGCTGGCGCTGTTGTTGTTGCGCAGACTCGCGAAGTGCGGCCGATGATTTCAGGTTATCGATTAACAACTCAGGAAGCTGGGGCAGGTGTTGCAAAAACGTGGGCGCCTGTTTTTGCATACGCTGCAACACCTGAGCGGGTGCGTATCGCTTGGCCATCCAGTCTTCCAGGAATGGTTGCGCTGTTTCCCACAGATCAAGCTGCGGGTAGAGCTGGCGGCCCAGACCCTCTACGGCTAACAAGGTTTTTTCAAGCAATACCAGGTTGGGTTGCACGCTCATTTCAAAACGACGTGCAACGGTAAATAAATACAATAATATCTGGCCAAAGGAGATCTCAGCCAACGGCTTTTCAAAAATCGGCTCGCACACGCTGCGAATAGCCGACTCAAAATCACCTGCTCGAATATGATCTGGCACCCAACCGCTTTCAACGTGCATTTCGGCCACGGTGCGGTAGTCGCGCTGGAAAATGGCCAGCAAATTTCGCGCCAGATAATAAAGGTCGTCGTCATCCAGGCTACCAATGATCGCGCAATCAATACCAATGTACTGGGGCTTGTCGGGGTTGCTGACGTTAACGAATATATTGCCAGGGTGCATATCCGCATGGAAGAAGCTGTCGCGGAACACTTGCGAGAAAAATATTTCCACGCCACGTTCAGCCAGTTCTTTCATATTGACGTTGGCCGCGTGAAGTTCATCAATATTGCATATTGGGATGCCGTAAATACGCTCCATCACAAATACATTGCTGCGCACAAAGTCCCAGTAAACTTCCGGTACATACAACAAGTCTGAATCAAGGAAATTGCGGCGCAACTGGCTGGTGTTAGCCGCCTCCAGCTGCATATTCAGTTCATCATAAATAACATCGCGATAATCACTAACTACTTCGATTGGCTTCAGACGCTCCCCGTCGGGAGCATACCGCTTGATCATGCGCGCCATTGCGAACATAAGGTCGGTGTCTTGCTCAATGAGACGCTCTATGCCTGGTCGCACAATCTTTACAACCACATCAAGCGGCTTGTCTTGACCCGCTACTGTCAGCTCTGCGCCATGTACTTGTGCGATGGATGCTGACGCCAAGGGTATCTCATCAAATCGTGAGAACAACTCATTAACGGATTGACCAAACGCTTGCTCGACAACCTTAATTGCCTCTGCACTGGCAAACGGTTCTACCTGATCCTGCAGTTGATTTAATGACGCGGCAATGTCATCAGGTAACAGGTCTGGTCGCGTTGATAGCATTTGCCCAAGTTTGATAAACACTGGACCTAAATCTTGCAGCGCTAAGCGTATTCGCTCACCTCTGGCGGCCTTATTGTTTGGTAACACACTTAATGGCGCCAGCAGCGCGCGCAGGGCCCACGGCAGTCGACGTTTGTCAATCAGTGCGTCTAAACGATAACGCGCAGCCACTCTTAGTATGCGTGCCGATCGTTTGCAGTTTTGTATCAAGGCCATAGTATTTGCCTGTCTACACCGGATTTTGCTTGCTAATGCGTTGCTGAATGCGAGCAACCCGTGCTTGCAGCCGATCAACGCGTAAGTTCAGATCGCCCACGTCTTGATAGAAACTTTCCAGTTCCTCGCGCGCCGGGAGTAAGCCTGCCTCTTGATGCACAAATTGTTCGAGCTGCACCTGCAGGTTTTCTTGCGCTTGTTGACCAAACGCGAGGCCGCCGCGAATAAGTCGCCCAAGCTGGTGACCACCAACATCACCAAACACGCGCGCAATAGGTTGTTCCCAATCAATATCAAGCTGCGCCAGTATGGCTTGCAATGCCACAAAGTCCTGGCTGTTGCCGTGCACACTTAAATCGCCATTAATCAAGGCCGCTGCTTTGTCATCCGCTTGCATCAGTTGCACGAATTGAGAGAGCTTGCCGCTGAGTGAACTGTTCACGTCTGCTTCATCGTGCCAGGATTTGAATTGCACACCGGTATCACCGGGCAAACAATACACTTTGATGTCAGGGCTTTGGCAATGGATTAGCAATACTTTGCCATCCAGCTCAGAGAGCCGCTTCAGAGTAGCTGGGTCAAGCTCTAGCGCTTTATTAACGACGAACTCCAGCCCGGCTAATGCGGCGGTTTGCAGAGCCGGGTCGGCCATCAGGGTTTTACTCCGGTGTGCAACGCGACGACACCACCAGTCATGTCATGGTATTCAACATTTTCAAAGCCGGCGTCGTAGACCATGTCTTTCAGCGTTTCCTGATCAGGGTGTTTGCGAATGGACTCCGCCAAGTAGCGATAGCTGTCGCTGTCATTTGTGATCAGTTTGCCAAGTGCAGGCAATATGCTGAATGAGTATGCGTCGTAGGCTTTGCTCATCAATTCGTTCTTGGGCTTTGAAAACTCGAGTATCAGCAGTTTGCCGCCAGGTTTCAGTACGCGCAGCATGGATCGCAGGGCTGCGTCTTTGTCGGTGACGTTTCTTAGGCCAAATGAAATCGTGACACAGTCAAAGCTGTCGGATTCGAAGGGCAGATCTTCGGCGTTAGCTTGCACGTAATCGATGTGCCCGCAAACACCGGCATCGGTCAGGCGGTCTCTGCCCATGGTGAGCATGGATTCGTTAATATCGGCCAATATTACGTGGCCTTCGTCACCCACAAGTGAGTGAAATTTCTCGGCCAGGTCGCCGGTGCCGCCGGCAATATCAAGTACTTTGTGGCCTTGGCGTACGGCGCTGACTTCGATGGTAAAGCGTTTCCAGATGCGGTGGACGCCGGCGGACATCAGGTCGTTCATTAGGTCATATTGGCTGGCGACGGAATGGAATACGTCGGCGACCATGCCTTGTTTTTTGTCGGTGTCTACTTGTTGGTAGCCGAAGTGGGTTTTGTCTTGATCGTTCATTTGGGTATTGTACCGCTTGTTGGGGTGCGGGCGTGATTCCGGTTTTTGGGTTCTTAATCCGTTGCAGCATCGATTGTCCCCTTTGCTGCGCAACTGGGCCCCTCCGGGGTACCCTCTTTCACAAAAATGCCTTTCTGCGAAAGTCATTTTTGCTCTCTCGGCCTGCGTTTTTTACCTTCGCAAAGGGGACAATCGATGCTGCAACTCAGTTGGGCAGCTGAACCCTCAGATTTGCACTGAGGTATTGGGCCATATGTTCACTGGCTGGACCATTTGAGACATGGATGTCGAAAATGAGCCCCCAGGGATGGGTTCACGGCGGGTCCAGCCAGTGAACATATGGTCCAATGCCGGTCTGGTTTTAAACTGGGTATTAGGACTTAAAAATAATCGGATCCGAATTCGGCTCTCGACTACCTTCTTCAGCCTTAAGCCTGGCTAAATAATCCTGCCATTTGGACTGCTGGTTTGCACACAGATCGTACAGGTAGTCCCAGGAGTAGATACCTGTGTCGTGGCCGTCGTTGAAGGTGATTTGAATGGCGTAGTTGCCGGTGGCTTCTATGGCGTCGATGTTGACGTATTTTTTGCCGGTTTGCAGTACTTCCTGGCCTGTGCCGTGACCGCGAACTTCTGCGGAGGGGGAATGCACTCGCAGGTATTCGCAGCTTAGGCGATAGGATTCGTCGTCGCTGTAGCCTAGCTCCAGCTCAGCAGAATGCTTGTGCAGGTGGATGTTGTTGGGAATGGGGGCGTTAGACATGCCGCGAGGTTACAGAATAAACCGGCTCAGGTCTTCATCCTGAGCAAGCTCACCTACCTGTTCTTCCACGTAGGCGCTGTCGACCTTGAGTGTGCTGTCACCTTTGTCGGCGGCGTCAAAAGAGGCGTTTTCCAGCAAGCGCTCCAGCACCGTGTGCAGGCGGCGGGCACCTATGTTTTCGGTGCGCTCGTTCACTTCCCAGGCAATTTCGGCAATTTTTTGAATGCCGTCATCACTGAATTCCACGCTGACGTTTTCCGTGGCCAGCAGTGCGCGGTATTGTTCGGTGAGTGAGGCTTTGGGTTCGGTCAGGATGCGGCGGAAGTCATCTGGGCTTAGGGCGCTGAGTTCCACGCGGATCGGTAGTCTGCCTTGTAATTCCGGGATCAGGTCGCTTGGCTTGGCCAGGTGAAACGCGCCGGAGGCGATAAACAAAATATGGTCGGTTTTTACGGTGCCGTATTTGGTGGTTACTGTGCAGCCCTCTATCAGGGGCAAAAGGTCACGTTGCACGCCTTCGCGAGATACGTCGGCACCGGCACCTTCGCTGCGTTTTGCGACTTTGTCGAGTTCGTCAATGAATACGATGCCGTTCTGTTCGGCTTCTTCTACGGCGCGTAGCTTCAGCTCGTCTTCGTTGATGAGTTTGGCGGCTTCTTCGTCTCGCAAGCTGGCAAGTGCTGCTTTAACGGAGAGTTTTCTGGTGCTTTTTTTGCCGCCGCCTATGCTGGAAAACATGGATTGCAGTTGGTCGGTCATTTCTTCCATGCCGGGCGGCGCCATGATTTGGGCTACCATGGGTGAGGTGCTGAGATCGATTTCAATTTCTTTGTCGTCCAGTTCACCCTCTCGCAGTTTCTTTCTGAAAATCTGGCGGGTGTTGGTTTCTTTTTCTGAGGTATCTGCGTCGCGTGCTGGCGGAAGCAATGCGTCCAGAACGCGTTCTTCGGCAGCGTCCATGGCGCGATGGTCGACTTTTGCGTATTCTTCCTCGCGCAATTTTTTGATCGAGCCATCCACCAGGTCACGCACTATTGATTCAACGTCTCGGCCCACATAGCCGACTTCGGTGAATTTGGTGGCTTCTACTTTTATGAATGGTGCGTTGGCTAACTTTGCCAAACGTCTGGCGATCTCGGTCTTGCCTACGCCAGTAGGGCCAATCATCAAAATATTCTTTGGTGTGATTTCTTCACGCAGGCTCTCGTCGAGTTGCATACGCCGCCATCGATTGCGCAGGGCGATGGCAACAGCACGCTTTGCATCCGACTGGCCAACAATGTGGCGATCCAGTTCGTGAACGATTTCACGCGGCGTCATATTGCTCATTTGGCTGCCAGTTCCTCTATGGTGTGGTTGTGGTTGGTGTAGATACAAATATCGCCGGCTATGCCCAGGGCTTTCTCGGTAATCTCACGCGCGCTGAGATCGGTGTTGTCCAGCAGTGCGCGTGCTGCCGATTGTGCGAAGGGGCCACCCGAACCTATTGCGATCAAGCTGTCTTCAGGTTCTATTACGTCGCCATTGCCCGTTATGATCAGTGAGGTGTCTTTGTCGGCTACTGCGAGCAAGGCTTCCAGGCGTCTGAGCGAACGTTCTGTGCGCCAGGCTTTGGCCAGTTCTACGGCGGCGCGCATTAGCTTGCCCTGATATTTTTCCAGTTGCGCTTCAAACAACTCGAACAAGGTAAACGCATCAGCGGTACCACCGGCAAATCCGGCCAGAACCTGATTGTTGTGCAGGCGGCGCACCTTGCGGGCATTGCCTTTCATAATGGTGTTGCCTTGGCTTACCTGGCCATCACCGCCAATAACAACATGGCCGTTGCGTCTAACCGACACAATCGTGGTGCCGCGATATTGCTCCATTGGGGTCTCCGAAGCGTAGAAAGTTGGAGTTAATCTTACTGTATTGGGGCGAGTCTAGCGTTTCTCAAGTAGCAGCGTCTCGATTCCCTCGCCGTGGAGGGTGGCGCGGGCGTGTTCCATGGCGCCATGAGATTCATAAGGGCCGACAAACACCCGGTGTGCGGTTGTGCCTGACGGCAGGGTTTGGGCCTCAACTCTGGGAGTTAAGCCGAGCAGAGTGATAGTGGCCCTATGACTTTCAGCGTCTCTGGCCTGTGCAAAAGAACCTGCCTGCAGCAAATAAGAGACTGGCTTTTGTTTGAGCTCTTCGCGGGTTTTGTAGGCCCCTTTGCTGCTTTGGCTTACCTTGGCCTGGCGTTCTGGAAGCATTTCGTAAAATTCGAAACGAGCGGGCTTGTTCTCCGAAACAGCCGCTTTTGCCGCCGGCTTTTGCCTTGCCTGCGGGGCTGCCGCCACCTGGGTGGCTTGCTGGGTTGTTTGACTGGTCGCGCTGTGAGGTAGCCAATCCGTCAAGTGCAGCAAATACGCAGCAAACAAGCCACAGGCAACACCGGTTCCAAACCAGACAGGTCGTGAGCTCAACTCTTGTTTTTTAGAGCTGCGTTTGCGCTTCTTTTTGCGCTTGGCAAAGTCGTAGGCCATGGAATTTAAAACAGAAGGGGGCAGTCGTCGCTATTATGCTGAGCGCCATTGCGGTTGCCAATCGAGTAGCAGAAAGAATGGTCTAATTTGTATCTATTGGGTCAACGTCAATGGCCAGGCGCATGCCTCTGGGTGTTGTATTTTGATCAAGTGCCATGCGCAGTGATGATAAATAGCGGTGCAGAGTGCCTGGCTGCTGGCTGTATAAGATCATTTGAGCGCGGAAGCGGTTTGACTTTCGTGGCATAGGGGCTGGCACGGGTCCAACGGTCATTATGTCATCCAGGCCTTGCCTGCCAAGTGATTGTTCTACGTGCAGGCGCAGTGTACGCATGCTTTCCAATAGCTCATCCAGCGCTCGGTGCTCGCCAAACAAGGCCGCCGATTTGCTGAATGGTGGCAGAGCCAATGTGGAGCGCTCCTCTAATAACCTGGCTGCAAATTCGCCATAGCTGTCATTGGTAATCTGGATTAGCAGTGGATGGTTGGGCAGCTGACTCTGTACATACACTTCACCGGGCCGTTCCCCGCGCCCTGCGCGCCCAGCTACCTGCGTAATGGTCTGTGCCATGCGTTCAGGGCCACGGTAGTCTGAGCTGTACAAGGCTGTATCGGCGTCCAGAATCGCAACCATGGAGAGCTTGGGGAAATGGTGCCCTTTTGCCAGCATCTGGGTGCCCAGCAATATACAAGGCTCACCGGATTGAGCCATGGCCAGTTTACGGTGCAGCGAGCCTTTTCGTTGCGTGGAATCTCTATCCACTCTGATAACCGGCACATCCGGGAAATGTTGCTCCAGGGTCTGCTCGAGTTTCTGCGTTCCGCTACCCAAGGTTTGTAATGGTTGATGTTGGCAGCTTGGGCATTGCCTGGGCCAGAGTTCACGCCGCTCACAGTGGTGGCAAATCAGCTGATTGCCCATCAGGTGCGCTGTCATGCGCACATCGCAGGCCGCGCATTTTGCAATCCAGCCGCATTGTGCGCAAAGCAAAGAGGGTGCGAAGCCGCGCCGGTTGATGAAAATCAATACCTGGGCGCCTTCTTTCAGATGGCGGCGTGCTGCCTCTATCACCGTGAAGGCCAGACCGTCTGTGGCGAACGGTTCGTTACAGTCGCTCAAGCTGATCTGCGGTGGACGTGCGCCACCGGCACGCTCGGCGAGCGTTAACATGCTGTATTTACCTTGAGTGGCGTTTGCAAGGCTTTCAAGTGACGGCGTGGCTGAACCCAACAATACCGGAATATCATTCAGCTGGGCGCGCTTTATCGCCAGATCTCGCGCCGAGTAACGTAAACCATCTTGTTGCTTGTAGGAGCTGTCATGTTCTTCGTCGACGATGATTAACCCAAGAGCAGGCAGTGGCGCCAATAACGCAGAGCGGGTACCAATCACAATCCGGGCTTCACCGTTACGAGCTGTCAGCCATGCATTGAGCCGTTGCACATCGGTCATACCGCTGTTAAGCGCCAGAATATCGTCGCCGAAGCGACGCTGGAAGCGCTGCAGCATTTGTGGCGTCAGGCCTATTTCAGGCACCAGTACCAGCGCTTGTTTACCGGCTTGCAGGCAGTGTTCTATCAGTTGCAAATAGACTTCGGTTTTGCCGCTACCGGTAATTCCGTGCAGCAGAAAACAATGGTAACTGCCCATGTGTGCCGCAACTGTATCGATCGCCAGCGTTTGCTCAGCATTGGCTTGCAAATGCACGGCTGCGGTTTTTTTCGCTGGTGGCTTGTGGCTCTTTGCCGGACTGGCGGGCTCAATCAAACCTTTGTCGTTGAGCGCTTTGCTAATGGCCGTTGAAAACCCCAAACTGGCCAGTTCAGCCTGGGTCAGCGCACCCTGCTCAAGCAGCGCTTTCAACAGCTGGCCTTGCTTGGGTGCGCGTTTTAAAACGGTGTCATTGTCTTCACTGATCAAGCCCTGGCCATGCCGGCTCAATTGCCATGCGCGTTCCGTGCTGACAATGGTTTTGTCCGCGCTGCGACCCTTACGAAGCAGGCTGGGCAAAAACCCGAATACCGTGTCACCCACCGGGTGATGATAATAGTCGGCTACCCACTGAAAAAACTGCAAATAGCTACTATCCAGCAGCGGCTGCTGATCAATAAATCGCTCGGCTACGCGTAGTTTATCGGGCGCAATTTCGCTGCTTTGCGTGATTTCCAGCAAGATTGCAACAATTCGCCGCCGGCCGAATGGCACCCATAAGCGCATCCCCGGCCTTGCCTGGCTCAATACACTGTTTGACGCCTGCGGGGGCAGGTAGTCAAACAGGCGGTTCAGCGGGCTCTGGATCGCGCAGCGATAAACGCAGGGGTATTGGTGCATTGAATGGCTGTAATCGGTATTAATCCGCCATTCTATCCTTTTCCAGGCAGAAACACCGCCAGCTGGCTGCTTGTCAAACGCGGATTGTCTGGTATTATCTCGCGCCCGTTCACTCACAATACCTCCGGTACGGTGCGCTGAAACACAGCGTGGCGGTGCCACATAGACAGGTAAAACCAATGAAAGCAGAAATTCATCCAAACTACGGCGACATGAAAGTCACCTGCAGCTGCGGTAATGTTATCGAAACTCGATCTACCCTGGCCAAAGACATCCATGTTGAAGTATGTTCCAATTGCCACCCATTCTACACCGGCAAGCAGAAAGTACTGGATACTGGCGGTCGGGTTGATCGATTCAATAAGCGTTTCGGTAATCGCAAACTGGCGAAGTAAGTCTTTTGTGATTGCCTAAGCCAGGGCAATTCACAGGACATTTCTTAATGCCAGACGATCTGAAAAGCCGGGCGCTCGCCTATCACGAGCATCCAACACCCGGCAAAATGAGCACCGAGCTCACCACCTCTGCAGATACCCAAGACGACCTGGCGCTTGCCTATAGCCCAGGCGTTGCTGAGCCTGTGCGGGAAATACAGCGCGACGCACAGAATGCCTACCGTTACACCGGTAAGGGTAATTTAGTGGCGGTGATTTCTAATGGCACTGCTATTTTGGGCCTGGGTAATTTGGGTGCGCTGGCAAGCAAGCCGGTCATGGAAGGCAAGAGTCTGCTGTTCAAGCGTTTCGCGCAGATTAATTCGGTGGATATTGAAGTTGACGTCACTGAGGTGGATACCTTTGTGACCGTAGTCCGTTCGATAGCCGACACCTTTGGTGGAATCAATCTGGAAGACATCAAAGCGCCGGAGTGCTTTGAAATTGAACGGCGATTGATTCAAGACTGCAATGTGCCGGTGTTTCACGATGACCAGCATGGCACTGCTATTGTAACGGCGGCCGGTGTGCTGAATGGTCTGGACATAGCAGGCAAGCGGCTTAAAGACGTGCGCATTGTCTGCCTGGGTGCCGGTTCGGCCGCAATTGCCGGCATGCGGCTGTTGAAAAATGTGGGCGCAAATCCTGAAAACATCATCATGCTGGACCGAAACGGGGTGATTCATGATGAGCGAACCGATCTGAACCAGTACAAGCAGGAATTCGCCATTCCTACGGTACTTCGTACTCTATCCGATGCCTGCAAAGACGCCGATGTATTCATAGGTCTGAGTGGGGCGAACCTGCTCTGTGCCGAAAATCTTGCCAGTATGGCCGCTAACCCATTGGTATTTGCCTGCTCTAACCCGGACCCGGAAATTTCGCCGGACCTTGCCCACGCCACTCGAAGCGATGTGATTATGGCAACCGGGCGTTCCGATTACGCCAACCAGGTAAACAATGTACTTGGTTTCCCTTATATTTTTCGAGGAGCGTTGGATGTTCGCGCGTCAGAAATCAATGAAGCGATGAAAGTGGCCGCCGTGCATGCCATCAAAGGCCTGGCACGTGAGCCTGTTACCGACGAGGTGCTGCAAGCGGTAGGGGTAGACGAATTAGTGTTTGGGCGCGAATACATCATCCCAAAACCAATGGATAGCCGCTTGCTGAGCAAGGTGTCTGCGGCCGTTGCCAAAGCGGCGGTGGACAGCGGTGTAGCGCAGCAGGCGTATCCTTCGCACTACCCTTTATAGGGTCCTTAGAACAGTTCTTCCAGCGAGTCGCTTTCAGAGGCACCAAAGGGGGCGGGTTCCCCGTTACCGCCGTCGACACTGTCACTGTCCAATTCATAGCCAATAGGGTCTGGTGCGCGTTCCAGCGGCGCGTTTTCAATTCTAAACATCTCGAATATTGCGTTGTCCTGTAATGCAGAGGCCAGCAGACCGGTTTCGGGGTCGATTCTCACACTGGTTAAACCATTGGGCCGGCGTCGCAAAACCTCCGGTTTACCGTCCAGAGCGGTTCGCATGTAGTCGATCCAGATAGGCAGAGCTGCCGAGCCACCGTATTCACGTTTACCCAGGAACTGGTTTTGATCGAAACCCAGCCAAACGGTGGTAATCAGGTCCGGGTTATAACCGGAAAACCACGCATCCACCGGGCCATTGGTTGTGCCTGTTTTTCCGGCTATATCACCTCGGTTCAATTCCCGTGCCTTGATGCCGGTGCCGCGCCGAATAACATCCTTCAGAAAGTCATCCATAATGTAGGCGATGCGCTCTTCTATGACTTGAGGTGCCGCTATGGCCTGGGGTAACTCATCACCCAGATCATTGCGTAACAGTTGTTCCAAAGGTGTAGCGTTGACCGTCTCTGATTCGGGCTCTTCGAATGCCACTTCATTGGCATTTTCCGAATGGGCGCCGGTTGACTGAGTCTCGACCGTTACTTCTTCTACTGCCTGTTCATCTATTGCTTGTTCATCAGGGCTTGTACATTCCTGGCAATTGGCAATCTTTGGATTGGCCCTGAACAGCACTTTGCCATCGCCGTTTTCGATGCGCTGAATAATATGCGGGTCTACGAGATAGCCGCCATTGGCGAACACCGCATAACCCCTGGCTATTTCAAGCGGGGTAACGGCGTGACTGCCTAGTGACAATGACAGGTCTTTGGGTAATCGCTCTGCATCAAAACCAAACGCCTGAACGTAATTAATAGCCGATTGTGGAGTGATGGTGCGGAGCAATCTTACCGACACCAGATTTCGCGACAGATACAGCGCCTTGCGCAGACGTGTTGGGCCATAGAACTTGCCACTGGCATTTTCCGGGCGCCAGGTATTCTCAAGCTCTGCATCACGCATCACAACCGGTGCGTCGTTAAACAAGCTGGCGGCGGTGAACCCCTTATCCAGTGCGGCTGCATAAATGAATGGTTTGAAATTCGAACCGGGCTGACGCTCACCTTGAGTAGCGCGGTTGAATTTACTGCTGTAGAAATCAAAGCCACCAACAACGGCTTGTATGGCGCCGTCATTTGGGTTTACCGAGATCAGCGAAGACTGCACCCTGGGTAACTGGGCAAAATGCCATGTGTAAGTTGGCGCCTTGCTTGCCGTGGCTTCCGGAGCTTGCTCTTCAGCTTGTTGCAGATCACCTTCTGCTTTGGTCGACGATGTGCTGGCACTTGAGGTATCAACTTCAGTATTGTCTGTTGTTTGCGGGCGTGGCAGCTGCGTCAGAATTTGCCCGTTTTCATCGCTTGCATACACTCTTATCAGGTCGCCTACTTGCGCTACTGATTTGGCAGATTTTACTTCCGCATCCAAAGTGTTTTCGTTTATGAAGCGCCTTGCCTGTTGCAATCCGTTCTCAAACTCAATACGGGCAGTCACGTTCTCTGCTAATAATATTTCCAGGTGTTGATCCTGAACATCCAGTACCACGGCTGGTAGCAAACCATTAATAGTGCGTTTGTCCTGCAAGGCGGCCAGCCAGTTCACCATATTCAGTTCCGGGTTATCGGTATCGAAACTGTGTCCCTCCGGGCCGCGGTAACCGTGGCGCTGGTCATAATCAAGAATTCCGGAGCGAACTGCATTATTGGCGGCTATCTGGAGCTTACTCTTAATGCTGGTGTAGACGTTCAGTCCGCTGTCGTAGGCCTCTCTGCCAAACATTTCCAGCAGTTCCAAACGAGCTAGCTCAGCGGCGTACGGCGCATCAACTTCGGCCTTCGATCCATGCAGCTCTGCGCTGATAGGGGATTCAACGGCTAACCTATAATCCGGCTCATTGATGTAGTTCAAATCAAGCATGCGACGCAGAATCCAGTTTCTCCTGGTGACTGCGCGCTCCGGGTTCACAATAGGGTTAAAACTCGACGGTGCTTTCGGTAGACCGGCAATCATTGCCATCTGCGCGAGGTTCAGTTCGCCAATACTTTTTCCGTAATAGACTTGTGCCGCGGCCTCTACGCCGTATGCCCGGTTGCCCCAGAAAATTTTGTTCACATACAGTTCGAAAATCTGCTCTTTTGTGAGCTTTCGCTCAATTTCAAGTGCAAGCAATATCTCGTTGAATTTCCGAGTAAAGGTTTGTTCCCGGGTCAAGAAAAAATTTCGTGCAACCTGCATGGTTATTGTGCTGCCACCGGTTTGTTTTTCGCCGGTGAGTAGCAGTTCTATGGTTGCACGCAATAAGCCGCGGATTGCGACACCGCTGTGTGTTTCGAAATGCGAATCTTCTGCCGCAAGAATTGCGCGAACGAATTGATCAGGAACCTGGTCGTAAGTTACAGGCGTGCGGCGCTTCTCACCAAATTCGCCAAGGAGTTCACCCTCATAAGAGTAAATGCGCAGTGGTATCTGTAATTTTACCTCGTATAGATCGTCGACATCTGGCAAATTCGGACTAAGGTATAAATAGACACCGGCTGCGGTTACAGCTGTGCCAGAAACTAGTGTAAATAGTAACCAGAATAGTAGGTAAGAAAAGCGTCGAATTTGTTTTTGCATAATGAATAGCCAACCGAGCAAACTAACATCTTTAGTTGATTAAGCGCTGTACATTATAATTTACTCTATCGACTTTTTATCTAACTGGGCTATGGTTGTAATTACTATTTCGTTTTTTGTTTCTGATGCCAAATCTTTGCGGCGTCACCACTGAATCAAACTTGGACATCCAGCGTGTTTGGACTATTTGAGAAAAAAACACAGAACGTTCTTGGGCTGGATATAAGCTCATCGTCGGTCAAACTGCTTGAATTAAGTCGCAATGGCGGTCGCTATCGTGTGGAAAGCTACGCGGTTTGCTCCTTACCCCAGAATGCAGTTGTTGAAAAAAACATCAATGATGTTGAAGGTGTCAGTGACGCCATCAATAAAGTATTGGCGCAGTCAAAAGCCAAATTAAGGCACGCTGCGGTGGCTGTTTCCGGTTCTGCTGTTATTACCAAAACCATCGAGATGGACGCGGCTCTCAACGACGATCAAATGGAGAGCCAAATAGCCATTGAGGCTGATCAATATATACCCTATCCACTGGACGAAGTGGCGATCGATTTTGAAGTGCAAGGCGAGTCAGAGCGCGACCCTGAATTGGTGGATGTGTTGCTGGCAGCCTGCCGTAAAGAAAACGTTGATCTAAGAGTTGAGTCGATCGAGTTGGCGGGCATTACAGCCAAGGTTGTTGACGTTGAAGCATACGCTATGGAGCGCGCTTTCGAGCTAATTCACGACCAACTGGACAGCGATGAAGACAGCGTCATTGCAGTGGTTGATGTGGGCGCGACAATGACCACTCTCAGTGTGTTGGTTGGCGGCAATACCGTCTACACGCGCGAGCAGCTGTTTGGCGGAAAGCAGCTAACAGAAGAAATTCAAAGGCGTTTCGGTTTAACCTACGAAGAAGCCGGTCTTGCGAAAAAGCAGGGCGGCTTGCCTGAAGACTATGAATCGGAAGTGCTGTATCCGTTTAAAGAAGCGGTCGTTCAGCAAGTTACTCGTTCCCTACAGTTCTTTTTCTCATCCAGCCAGTTTAATGAAGTCGACTATGTAGTGCTTGCCGGGGGTGTTGCTGCAATGCCTGACCTGGCGGACCTGGTTGAGCAGAAATTGGGTATGCCTACATTGACAGCGAATCCTTTTGCCAATATGAGCGTGGCGTCGCGGGTTAATGCGGTGGCTCTTGGTAACGATGCTCCGGCAATGATGATTGCCTGCGGTCTGGCGATGAGGAGTTTCGATTAATGGCTCAAATTAACCTACTGCCATGGCGTGAAGAACGGCGCGAAGAGCTTAAGAAAGAGTTTTTGACGATACTGGCTACCGTCGCAGTTGCTGCTGTTCTGCTGGTATTCCTTTACGGCTACTTTGTAAAACTGAATATTGAAGACCAACAATCACGGAATGCTTATTTAAGCCAAAGCATTAGTGAATTGACAAAACAAGTATCTGAGATTAGCGAGTTAGAGCAGCGTAGAGAAGACCTGCTTGACCGCATGAAGATTATTCAGGCGCTGCAAGGCAACCGCCCGATTATTGTGCGGGTGTTTGATGAGATGGCGCGAACCGTCCCTGATGGTTTGTACTACACGCATTTGCAGAGGTCTGCGAATTCAATTCGGGTAGAAGGTGTTGCTGAATCCAGTAATCGAGTTTCGAGCTTAATGCGCCGTCTGGATGGTTCTGACTGGTTCACGAATCCAAATTTGACGGGTGTGAAAAACAACCCGAATTACGGCGAGCAAGGCAATGATTTTGAGCTCACCGTCAATATAGAGACGCCCGATACCGTCAGCGATGATGATCAGGCAGACGCGGAGGGCAGCAAATAATGGCGCTGCAGGATTCCATACAGTCGCTTCAGGATTTCGATCTCAGCGATCTCGACTTTGAAAACATCGGCAGTTGGCCGCATGCAGTCAAGGTGGTGATCTGGGCTTTGGTATTCCTGCTGATGGGTTTTGTTGGTTACAAGCTCTACATAAGTGATTTGAACCTAAATCTGGAGAGCGAACAGGCGAAAGAGGTCAAGCTGAAAAGCGACTTCGCAGATAAAGCCGATAAAGCAGCCAACCTCGATTCCTATCGTGATCAAATGAACGAGATGGAAGAGACGTTTGGTGCTTTGGTCAGACAATTGCCTAGCGAAACTGACGTACCCGGATTGCTCGAGGATCTGGACAACAAGGCGGTTTCAACTGGTTTGGAAGTGTTGAGCATCGATCTAAAAGAAGAGCAAGCCGCCGAATTTTATGTTGAGTTACCCATAGAGATCATCGTCAAAGGAACCTATCACGATCTGGGTTCTTTCGTGAGTGGTGTAGCCGGCTTGCCGCGAATTGTGACTCTGCATGATTTCAATATTGAGCGTGGCGAAGATACTGACGGCACTTTGATTTTGACGATCACGGCGAAAACCTATCGCTACAAAGATGAGGATTTTGAAGCGGACGAGGGGGCTGGATCATGAGCCATTCCTTAATTCGTTCATACAGAATATTAGGTAGCGTTGTTTTATTGGCTATGTTGCAAGCTTGTGGTTCCGGTGGGCAGTACGCAGACCTGGACAATTACATGGCGCAATCCAAGCAGGAAGCAGCAACCAGAGGCTCGATCGACCCTATCCCTGCGTTTCGCCCTTATCAAGCGTTTACTTACTCTGCTACAGCAATGCGCGCACCGTTTGATATTCCGGTCGATGTGAAAGAGCTGCTAAGCATGAACGGCCCAAGCAGTGATGTTAGGCCGGATGAAAATCGAACTAAAGAATACCTTGAACGTTTTAATCTCGAAGGGCTGCAAATGGTTGGTTCGCTTGAACAGCGCGGTCAGCTCTGGGTATTGATGGATGATCAGAACGGTCTGGTGCATAGAGTTACCGTAGGTAATTTTATGGGCCGCAATCACGGTCGAATCGTTGAGGTATCTGAATCCCAGGTATCTGTCATCGAAATAGTATCCAGCGGGGAAAGCTCCTGGATAGAACGACCTAGAACAATCAAATTACGAGAACCTGAAGTAGGCGATGGTTAATAATGGTGGAGATTTCAATGGACACTATGCGGCTTAGTAGATTCACGGGTAGTATGCCCGGGCCCTCTGTTGCCTCACGCGTTGGCGCTGTACGTCTGTTGCTTGTGAGCTTACTTGCATTCGGCGCACAGCTCGCCAGTGCGGTTAGTATGCAAAATATTGAATTCAGTTCGCTACCTGGCGGCAAGCTTGAAGTACGAATGGACTTTGACGGAACACCACCGGAGCCACAGGGTTACACGATTGAGCAACCAGCCAGAATAGCGTTGGATCTGGACGGTGTATCCAGTGCCTTGGAAAAGAAAAAGCATGCCCTGGATATTGGCACTGCCAAAAGCGCATTGGTACTTGACGCTAATGGCCGAACACGCGTAATTCTGAACTTAACCGAGCTGACCAATTACGAAACACGAATTGAAGGCAGCAGCCTTTTCGTGGAAGTTGGTGGTGTTGGTGCCAAAAGCTATCTCAAAGACACAAAGTCTAACCTCGATTTTTCACCGGGTTCTACTGCAGAAAACAATATTGAAGCCATTGATTTTCAGCGTGGCGAAGAAGGTGAGGGCAAGCTGATTGTAAGGCTTAGTAATCCCAAGACTAATATAGATATCACTCGAGAGGGCAGCAAAATACGCGTGCTTTTCGATGATACCGGCATGCCTTTCGAGTTGCGCCACAAGTATGACGTTAGTGATTTTGCAACACCCGTGCGTTCAATGGTTGCATCTACAGCTGCGGGTCGCGCGCAAATTGCAGTATCTGCGACTGGTCAGTATGACTATCTGGCTTATCAGGTAGATAACGAGTATGTGTTGAGTGTCAAGCCACTCAGTGATGATGAGGTTGCTGCAAAAGAGCGTGAATTCCAGTTTGTTGGTGAAAAGCTGTCGTTGAATTTTCAGGATATCGATGTTCGTTCAGTCCTGCAGCTAATTGCAGATTTTACGGACTTGAACCTTGTGGCCAGCGACACGGTTGAGGGCAAGATAACCTTGCGCTTGCAGAACGTACCCTGGGACCAGGCATTGGATCTGGTGCTGAAGACTAAGGGTTTAGACAAGCGTCAAACCGGCAACGTATTGATGGTGGCACCCGCGGCAGAAATTGCTGAGCGAGAACGCCAGCAAATTGAAACAACCAAGCAGCTGGAGGAATTGGCGCCTCTGCAGACTGAGTTCATTCGCATTCGCTACGCCAATGCGGCAGAGCTGTTTAAGTTATTTGATCCAGAAGAAGACGAAGAAAATGACGGTACAGCGACGGGAAGTATGCTTTCGGCGCGGGGGCGAGTCATAGTTGACGAGCGAACCAACTCTTTGCTGGTCACTGAAACAGCGGCCAAGCTGGATGAATTCAGAAGACTGATTAAATTAATTGATGTACCTGTGCGTCAGGTGTTAATTGAAGCGCGTATTGTTGTGGCTGACTCTGATCACTCCGAGCAACTGGGTATTCGCTGGGGTGGCGGCGGTTTCGTCAACGGCTTCCCTGACAATGCCAACGATGACTTCTTCACTTTTGGCGGTAGTTCAAGCACAACAACTGAGGTTAACAACTCGGTTGTTGAGAACAATCCAGCGGTTATCACCTTCCCGGATGCTCTGAATGTTGACCTGGGTGTCACGGAAATTGGAACCTCATCAGTAGCGATTGGTTTTAGCGGCGACGGCTTCTTGCTTGATCTTGAGTTATCCGCTTTTGAATCAGCGGGTCACGGTGAAGTGGTATCGCAACCAAAAGTAATTACTGGTGACAAACAGCAAGCGACTATTAAGTCAGGTACAGAAGTACCGTTTCTGGAGTCGTCATCAAGTGGTCGAACGACAGTTAAGTTCAAAGACGCTGTTTTGAAACTGGACGTAACACCAAACATCACGCCGGACGATCGCATTTTAATGCGTCTGGTGATTAATCAGGACTCTGTTGGTGGCTTTATTGCCGGTGAAAACAACTCTCAGATACCACTGATTGACGTGACTGAGTTAGTGACTGAAGTATTGGTAGGCAACGGCGAGACTGTTGTATTGGGCGGTGTGTATCGAACTGAAGACGTACGTTCCGAAGTGAAAACACCGTTCCTTGGTGACATACCGTATCTGGGTCGACTGTTCCGACGGTCGAATGATCGTCGGCTGAAAACAGAAACGCTTATCTTCATTACGCCGCGAATTCTCGCAGATACTCTGGTTGACTAAGTTCTGTCAGACCGCAGTGGTAATGAGTGCCTGGCGCGCTGAATGAAGCCGCAAAGAATCTATTTGATCGGCCCCATGGGGGCCGGTAAATCGACCATCGGTCGCCAACTGGCAACCGAGCTAAAGCTCGATTTTGTCGACACCGATGCCGAAATTGAACGCCGCTGCGGCGCTGATATTCCATGGATATTCGATGTCGAAGGCGAACAAGGCTTTCGGGTCAGGGAAACGCAGGTTCTTGAAGAGTTATCTACTCAGTCCAAATGCGTCATAGCGACTGGCGGTGGCATAGTTACTCAGGATCGTAATCGTCAAATTTTGCAGGGCAGCGGATTTGTGGTGTATCTCTACACCACAATAGAGCAGCAAGTGGAGCGCACTGCACGCGATCGAAAGCGGCCACTATTACAGGTGGACGAACCCAGAGAAGTGATCGAGGCCTTGATGCTTGAGCGCGAGCCCCTGTATCGGGATCTGGCAGACCTCATCGTAAGTACCGACAGACGTACGGCCAAAAAAGTAGCTGTAGAAATCGTTAACGCCGTCGACGCTTCCTGACACAAACCCTCCGGCCGAGTTATCATGGCCGATTAGTGGTTTAGCGTAACAACATACACCCAATGAAAGAACTTCGCGTAGAGCTGGGCGATCGTAGCTATCCGATTTACATTGGTTCGGCGGCTTTACAACAATCAAACTTACTGTCAAAGCACATTGTGGGTAGCGAGGTTTTGATTGTTACCAATGAAACCATTGCGCCTCTCTATCTGGAGCAGATACTGGCCTCTACTGTCTGCGATAAAGTCACTGTTTGCGAATTGCCCGATGGCGAGCAGCATAAATCGCTGCAAACCTTGAATAGCATTTTCGATTCACTGCTGGAAAACCGGCACAGCCGTAAAACAACACTGATTGCCCTGGGCGGCGGTGTGGTTGGAGACATGACCGGTTTTGCCGCGGCCTGTTACCAACGAGGTGTTGCGTTTATTCAGATTCCAACCACTTTATTGTCCCAGGTGGACTCATCGGTGGGTGGAAAAACCGCGGTAAATCACCCGCTGGGTAAAAATATGATCGGCGCTTTTTACCAGCCTCAAGCGGTGATAGCGGATATTGATGCGCTAAACACTTTGCCGCCACGGGAGTTTGCCGCAGGCCTGGCTGAGGTTATCAAGTACGGTTTGTTGGCTGATGTGGAGTTTTTCAACTGGCTTGAAGCCAATGCCGAGCTGTTAATGGATCTTGATAGTGATGCCCTTGTGTATGCGGTTGAGCGATCTTGTCGGATCAAGGCCGACATTGTCGCTCGCGATGAGACCGAGCAGAATGTCAGGGCTTTGCTGAATTTGGGCCACACTTTTGGCCATGCGATAGAAACGGTGATGCAATACCGCGGCATATTGCACGGTGAGGCAGTGGCTATTGGCATGGTATTGGCCGCGCATATGTCATGCCTGGCCGGCGACTTACAAGCGGCAGACGTACAGCGCATAAAGGCCTTGTTGTTAGCCTGCAATCTGCCGATCCGCCCGCCGGAAAAACTGGCTCTGGATGACATAAAATCAGCAATGTTACTTGATAAAAAAGTAACAGCAGGTAGTCTGCGCCTAGTGCTGCTGGAATCGATTGGAGCGGCTAAGGTAGAAAGCAACTTTTCGCAGATGTTATTGGAGGAAACACTGGCAACAGTGTTCTGAGCGCGATGGGCATCGAACTGGACCCTGAACAAGACAACCTCGATTATTGGCGCGCTTACGATCTTGAGTGCGATCCATTTGCAGACGACGGCATAGACGGGCTGTATTTTCCGGGCGGTGACAGGGGCGAGCTTTTGCAAACCGCTGTACACATCGCCCAATTCAGTCGTCAACCGGTGGTGTTCTACGGCGCCGAAGGTGTTGGCAAGACCAGCTTGTTAAATGCTGTGGCAAACAGCATGGATAATGAAACGCTGGTGCTGAAACTGCAGGCCGGTTTCATGACCACCCGCGAACAGATTTTCGCGGAAATTGCCCATGCGCTCACCATGAGCGACGTTAATTACATACCTGCCGCGTTTCGACAGCAAATAGTTATTGCACTTACCCAGAGCGAAAAACCGAAAACGTCGGTGTTGCTGTTGGTCGACGACGCGCATGAGTTGATAGACAAAACGCTGAATGCTTTGCGAGAACTTGCGGAGGAAGATTCCTCGGACGTGCGAGTTTTATTTTTTGCGACAACTGATGGCAATGGCTTTCTCCGCCCAGAGCTTGATCGAAGCGATATTCAGCAGCTGGCAATCCAGCCATTGGATCAACCCGGCATTGAGGCGTATCTGAAATACCGGCTTGGTACAGCGGGTTATGATGGTGAATTTCCGTTTACCAATGCTGACATCGAGAGCATTCTCAATCAAAGCCTTGGTATACCGGCGCGAATTGGACGTATTGCCGAGCAGAAGTTGCGGCACAAAACACGCATTGCCAGCTTGAAAGGTAAAGAGGCGAGTGAGCGCCGCCGCCTACCCTGGCTGCACACTCTAATTATTGCCGTGTTGATTGCTTTAATTATGCTGTTCATATTTTGGGATGGTGACGAGCAAGCAGCCAGACAGTCAAATCGCCCTGCCAGCGTTGCAGACAAGACTAGCAGTGTGGAAGATAGCGCAATTGATGCTACGAATCAGATAGAGAACGCGATTAACCCTGAATCAGACAGCATTGCAGAACCTGAAGTTGATGCCGAGAGTCTAATCGATGCCCTGACCGTTCACGCCAAGCTCCAGCAGTTTCGCGTTATCGACCGCCATC
>CAYGSL010000010.1:0-4162 GCA_964352475.1 uncultured Pseudomonadales bacterium
CAGCCGTTGTACGTTTTCCGATAAGGCGGATTACACTTCCAATCGCTACCGTGGGCGTTGAGATGCGCGTTCTCGGGTATGACGACAACAACACACTCTTGATTCTTTACTTTGAAACCTCGATCGCATTTCCAGCCAGCGCGCGAATTAGCTGATAGATATCCATTCGCTGGAACCTTTAATTCGATACAGGCTTGCCCAGAAGCCATATATCCACGCTCGCACTCCCAATTGGAATCGGCTAAATACCCATTCTCAGGCACTTGAATCGCTACGCATTCATCTTGGATCTTTTTAAAACCGCGTTCACAGCGCCAGCTATCTCCATAATAGGAATAGGCGTTATTCGGTAACACAAGCAATTTACATCGGCTATCGTACTCTTCATATCCCCAATTACACGACCAGCCACGGCCATACGCGGTTTCGTCCACATAGGCATTATCGGGAACTACAATTTCCACGCACGCTCCGTTTGCTTCCAGATAGCCTTTGTTACAAGTCCAGCTGTCACTATACGATCTGGAGGTAGCGTTTTCCGGAACGCCTTGATCATCCGCATGCACTTCGAATGTGATGGAACAAGTTAGGAAGGCTGCAATGACGAACGCAAGGCTCTTTTTTTTCATTTCGAGCTGCCACTTACCGATGGCTGCGAAGATTCGCCCAGCTTTTTCGCGTAATTGACGGCGTCTTGCAATCGATCATACCGATGACCCTTGAAATGGAATGTTGTCTTGGGTTCGGATGTGATCCCGTATTCAACCATCAATTTTTTTTCTTCGTCAGTCATGGCCTTTTTTCCTATAAATTGTTTGCAGGGTACATACGAAAGCCTTTGAAAAAACCATTCGTGCAGGTGATAAGCTCTCGCCGTGAGCAAGAGGAATTAAGAATAGAAAGCCGATGAACTAGCGAGCGAAGTCGCTCGGGAGAGGATCGGAACGTAGTTCCTGATTGCATTCATGGTACATCTAATAACTAGAGAAGACATCAAATACTTAAGGGCAGAACCAAAAGGCGTGTTATCCAGAGCTCGCGCACATTAAGAATAGACTTGTCTAAGCAGCAGCGAAATCTGCGATTTTTTACCTTCCAATAGAGTGAATATCATAAATAGACTTTCCCAGCCCACAAGCATGTGATAGCTTGCGTTATTAAGTTAATGCAAAACCTATATTTCACGGGGTAACAGTATGAAAATAAGTCGAATTGTGAATACCTGCGGAGTCCCCGCTGCGCTGTCTGCCATCGCCTTGGGCATGGCGTCCCACGCAAACGCTGTCTTGGAAGAGGTGATCGTTACCACCCAGAAACGAGCGGAACCACTGCAAAGTTTGCCATTGGCTGTTACCGCCATAAGCGGTGAAGAATTGAGCAACATGGGCATCACCGATATCAAAGGCGTTACAGAGCGAACGCCTGGCTTCACCATGGGCTCATTCAACGCTGGCCAGCCACAGCTGTACATTCGCGGCATTGGCTCAAACGAAGACAGCCCTGCGGGCGACCAGTCAGTCATTGTATTCGTTGATGAGGTCTATATCGGACGATCAGCCGGCATGGATGTGGACTTGTTTGACCTGGAACGTGTGGAAGTACTCCGGGGGCCGCAAGGAACACTGTTTGGGAAAAACGTTGTTGGTGGCGCAGTGAGTATGATCACCACCAAGCCAAGCGAAGAAGCGGTAATGAAGTTTGAGGCAGGCATTGGTAATTTTCAGGCGATGAATTTCCGTGGCCTGGTCAGCGGCGAATTGGCCGACAACGTGTTTGGCAAAGTATCGTTTTCCAGCCGGCGACGCGATGGCTATGTTGAGTCGCGAGCAGCTGATTACCCGCAGTTCTTTGATCCAGCCACTGTATTTGATCTGGACGATGTACAACAGTCTGATCTGAACACTGACTCTGTGCGCGGCCATCTTCGATTTACACCCAGTAGTGAGCTGGAAATAAATGTATCCGCCAATTTCTCTCGCATGGATCAAGCAGGGCCAGGCCGGCATTTTATTGGTGCTGCGGATGGCTCCAGCATTTGGCACACAGCTGAATCGCAGCTTATCGCCAACTATGATGACGAAATACACACCAACGTTGCGGAAGATGCGGGATTCTCAAAAATCGATATTTCCGGAGTAACAGCGCGAATTGATTATGATTTTCCCGCGTTCACATTTACCTCCTTGAGCTCGTTTAGAAAAGTAGAGTCCAAGATTTCCAATCTGATCTTTGGAACCCCTGGCCAGACCAATCTGCTACTGTCTAACGGCGGCGCGCCATTATTGGGCGGTTCGAATCCGTATACCGATGATTCGGATACTTACACGCAGGAGTTCAGGTTTACCTCTACTGGCGACGGTAAGTTGCAGTGGGTTGCCGGTTTGTACTATCTACAAGAGCAAACTGTGCGGAATGAAACCAGCCCGATTGGCGTATTCGGATCGGATGGCGCTGGTGGTTCCATTCCGTTTGTTCCCATCGGGGATGGTGGCGGTTTCGGAGATAACACTACTGACAGCTATGCAATTTTTGGTCAGTTTTCCTATGCAATTACTGATCGCCTCAGCCTATCCGTTGGCGGACGGCAAACCTGGGAAGAAAAAGACTACCTCTCAATTGGCACACCAACACCATTAGCGGGTGCAAGAGATTACACGCTCAATCTGAGTGAAGACTGGAGCGAGTTTACTCCTAAGGTCACCATTGACTATCAATTTACCGATGACGCCTTCGTTTACTTCACCTATTCGGAAGGCTTTAAATCGGGCGGCTTTCCTGGCGGTGGCGGCAATGTCGAAATCGCAAGCACTGGTTTCGACCCCGAAGAAGCAATTCTTTACGAACTGGGCGCCAAAACTGAATGGTTTGATAACCGCTTTCGCTTGAATATTGCTGCTTTCCAGACCGACTACACCGACTTGCAAATTTTGCAGTTGCTGGTTCCTCTGGACGCCGACCCCAATGACCCTGGTAACCTGATTACTCAGAACGCGGCAGACGCTGAGATCAATGGCGTGGAGATAGAGTTCACCTTCGCGCCAATAGATAACTTGATCATTCAGGGCTCCTACACCGCGTTGGACACTGAATTCTCGGATTTCTTTATTCCAGCAGGTTTTCGAGCGCCGAGTACTGCTGGAGGTGCTGCGCCTGACCGAACAGGCAATTCACTGCGAAATGCACCCGAAAGTGCCTACAACATTCTGGTGCGTTACGAGCAAGAATTGGGTAACGGCGGTGCAATGCGTTACCAGGTTGACCATAGGTACAAGGACGAAACTGTGCAGGACCCGGACGAGCTGGAGATAGCGAAAGTACCCGAATACGATGTGACGGACTTCCGCATTTCTTACTTGTCACCTGAAGACCAGTACCAGGTAACTCTGTGGATGAAGAATGCTTTCGACGAAGATTACTTCCTGCATAACTTCCCAGTGCAAGGCAGTGGGTTTGCAACACCAGCAATGCCACGCTCCTATGGTGTGACTTTCAGCTGGAATCGTTAAACTTGAATCACTGTCGAGCTGAGTACATAACTCAGCTCGACAGCTGAATACTCTCAGCCAACGGATAAGACCCTCTCTCGCACCCTCGCGCGGCGAGATCTGCACCTGCGGTCCGAGAGAACTCCACTCAATATCGGAACGCTTTGGCGAATATGCTAACTAGCGCTCAATCAGTGAACATTTTGCAAACCAAAAATTGGCTTACCAAACCGCAAGCATTACAGCGGTTAAACGCGTATTAGCCGCAAATAATTGATGGTAATATCAGTTTTTTCGTTTACTCACAATACAAAGAGATAATCTGAGGAGTACTGAACCATGCGTTTTCAACCTTCATTAATGGCCTGCGCACTGTGCGCTGTCACCGCATCTACGGCCAATGCCCAGGAAACCTTGGCGCTGGAAGAGATTATTGTCACCTCACAAAAGCGCGTTGAATCGCTTCAGGACACCCCTATTTCTGTAGCGGCTTTTGGCCAGGAAGAATTACAGGCCATTGGCGCTTTTGAAGCGGGTCAGGTTGCTGAATACACAGCGAACCTGACGATTGACCGCCAGCCATCCTCACTGGATAACTATGGCTACAGCATTCGCGGTATTGGTAGTGGTGAAACATCATTGCTGGTTGAAAACACCGTTGGGGTGTACATCGACGG
>CAYGSL010000010.1:4262-55429 GCA_964352475.1 uncultured Pseudomonadales bacterium
GAATGGGACAGCGGTACAACCGGTACCGACTTCGGTTCCTTTGCGTCTGATGGCGCTACTGTATTGGAAGACCCTACCTCCGCTCGCGCTGGCCAGTTTGTGCCCGCTGGCGAACTTAGGTCTGTTTTTCTGGCAGAACGCCAAAGCGACAATGAGCAAACCACTCATGAATTGCAGTTCCTTGGCAATGCAATGGATGGCAAACTTCAATTCGCAACAGGTATTTACTACTTCGAAGAAGAAAGTAATGAGGTCAACCCACAATCGTTCATTCTGCCGGCCATCTTTGCGTTTGGTTCTCTGCCCGCTGGCACACAGGGTTTTCTCTGTGGTGACTTTGTAAGCCCGGCTCCTTGCTTCGGCAAAGACGTGCAACTGAGCACGCCAGTATTTGAGTATGGTTCTGAAAACGATTCCATCGCGCTGTATGGTCAATTTACCTACGCACTGTCTGACGCATTAGATCTTACGGTTGGCTTGCGCTACACAGAGGACGAGAAGTACGCCTATCTGCGCAATTCAAGAGTGACTGATGCCATGGGCAACATCACCTTCAATACAGCCGAAGACGACTGGAGCAATGTCAGCGGTGGTATAACACTGAACTACGCCTGGAATGACGATGTTATGACCTACGTTACGGTAGCCAATGGTTACCGTTCTGGCGGCTTTGGCGCTAGATCAACCAGCCTCGCAGACTTTCAGCTTGGCTTTGACGAAGAGACAGTGACCAACTATGAAATTGGTATCAAGTCTGAATGGGCAGACAGTCGTATACGCCTGAACGGCGCGATCTTCTTCATGGATTATGAAGACGCGCAAGTAAACAGCTTCCGAGCTGGCGAAGGTGGCGCGTCATCAGTGACGCTGAACGCAGGTGCGCTGGACATACAAGGTCTTGAGCTGGAACTGACCGCGCAAGTTACCGAAGGTCTGCGCCTGATGTTCAACTACGGCTACACCGATGCCGAGTACACTGAGTTCATCACACAGCGCATAGACCCAGCGACTGGTTTGCCTAACCCAAGCGCCAATGCTGACCCGGTTACCGGCAACGAAGACATTTCTGACTTTGCTACGGTTGGCAGATCACCAGAAAACAATATGTCGTTTATCGCATCGTATGACGTTCCAGGCATCTCATTCGGTAACCTTAATCTGAGAGCTGAAGTGACTTATCGCGACGAGATGGTATTCCACCCACAGCTCAACCTGTTTGATAGCACCGACGACCAAACACTGGTTCACGCACGTGTAAGCTTGTCTGAGCTTGAAGTTCTGGGTGGCAATCTGGTGGTTGCAGCCTGGGGTCGTAACCTGACCGATGAAGATTATCGCGAATGGGGTATCGACTTTGGAACGCTGGGCTTCGCGGTAGATTCGTTTAAGGAAAAACGCAGCTACGGCATCGACTTGATTTACAACTTCGGCGGTTAAGCAATCGCTTAATTGTTAGGAAGAGGTTTCCGAAACAGAAACGTCTGCGATTAGCGGCGAAACATCAGGCCTTAGCCAGTGCAGAAGAGCATGGGCTAAGGCTTTTTTTTTGCCTGCATCAGACGGGCCAGGAAGTTGCCTAAAATGGCACCCAGCTGCCGTGAAAGCCCATTGGTACTCGCGTTGGCAACATTATTCGGGCAAGCGGTTCAGGGTTCATAGTAAGCGCGTCCAGAATAATAATCTCAGACCTCTCTGTAGCATTGTCGTGAACATAGGCAAGCAAACAGCCATCGTCTTCAGCATTGCCAGTCGGATTTTTTACAAATACCGCCTCACTGCCCTCGCGGCCCTCACCCAGCTCGGCCACCACTGAGCTCATGGTGTTGAAATCATATTTTATGTAGCGTTCTGCATAGGGTACAAGACCTGCAAGACCTGCTGCGTAACCATAATGATGTTTTATACCTACACGAGTTTCGCAGACGCGTGGAAATTCTATAGAGCGATCATCAATTGCAGTCTCGGTAACAGAACCCGCTGCTTGATCAATCACCCAGCGGTGAAGTAAAGCAGCCGCGTCCATGTCGGCTTTGCGACAGACATCAATAACAACGGTCTCGCCTTCTTCATAGGCATTCAGCGGGTGATAGACATAGCATGGATCAATGTCATACCAGGTTACATCGTGATCATTGCCTGATCTAGGCATAACACCGAGTCGCGCACCGTAGGAAGGGTCGAATTTCAGCGGCAGGCCCTGACCCGCGTTCTCAATATCCCATACGGCCGGTAAATCCATCCATATCACGTAGTTCTCCGTGATATTAAAGTCGTGCATCATGGTACCGCTGGGCACTGTAATTTCTTCGGTTTGAATTAACTCTCCCGAAGCGGACACCCGGTGATACGTGAGATAAGGCGGGAACAAGCCATAGGCAAAGAACATCATCTCGCCTGTTTGCGAACACACCTTGGGGTGTGCCGTCATTGGTGTAGCAAGCTTGCTGTCAAAATCATAGATACCCACGGTCTCCAGATCTGTGGCCACCTCCCATGGCAAATGCGCTTCTTCAAGGGCGAGTATTTTCCCGGCATGATGAATCACATGTGTATTCGCGGCAGACTTATCAAGCTCCATCAGTGCCTCGATTGGATCACTGTCGGGTGCAGCATACAGTGAGGTTTTTACGTATCTATTGCGATACCAGTTTGCTTTGCCTTCGACTAGCTCAACGCCATGGATCATGCCATTGCCGAAAAACCAGTGGTCTGACCAACCCGTTTGCGGATTGGGTCCGTTACGTAACAAACGCCCATTCAGATAAGCCGGAATCTGGCCAAGCACTTCTAGATTGGTATCTGTGCGCTCCTCAAAGATGGGGGCGAAATTGTCTTTCAGGTAAAACGGTTTCTTTTCTTCAATCTGGTTCATAAGGCCTCCGTGATCGTAGCAGTTACTCTAACATGGTGTCGATTAGCTAACACTGTAAGCAGATTCAGCTCACTCTGAATCGGAATTTGGCATTGAGTCATCGAATCGACCTGCCAGCGCCCGCTTCTTTGCACCCGCTTGTTCAGCCAGGTCTCCTGCATCCAGAGAGTCCAATCGTAAACCTCCGTGTTTGTAGACTAGACGACCGGCGTCGCCAAGCCCTCGCAACCTAGCGGCCAAGGCGCGTTTTTTACTGACCTGATGTGGTTGAAAATGGTCGTAGTCTCTGGGAGTGTGTTGTTTCCCTGCCACCAAATCTCCAGAAATAACGGCCGCTTCATAGAGTGCTTGCCCCACTTGAGTTCTGGCAATTACACCATTGAAGCCTTCATCTTCTCCAACCGGCGTGCCACCAGGCCAAATATCGGCGGCGGCTATATCAGCGGCCTCACCGTTAGCATCAGGGCAAATTTTGCAGCGTGGCTGTATTCTCCAACTGCCCTCGTCTTCCCATAACTCCAAATAGGTTTTCTCAAAAACACGGCCGTCATTAGTCTCAACCCGGGTCATTCCAGGGTTGCCGAAACCGCGATAGCGAAACAACTTAAGATTACTTTCATTAAGCCCGTATTCATTCAGCAAGCTCTGGGACTTGCCCAGATCAGAGGCACCACCGCACACCATTACCAGAAGGGCAACCATACTGCTATCGATGCGCGGATCCTGAGCGGCCCGTGCTCTTACGGCGCCGGCATCACAGGGTTTGGCGATAATTGCAAATGCTTGCTGCCTCGCTAATGCGACCTCTAACCCAGCCAGGGTGTCGGAAGGTCCGTAGCGCGAGCCCGCACGGGCAACCACTTGCTCTGGCGTCTCACTGATGCACCAGCGGGTGCGCATTGCCTGTTGAGGATCTGCTTCGCAATGCAAAATGAATTTGGCCTTGCCAGACTTCAGCAAATGCACACCTAGGGCGGTCAATACCCCGCCGCTGGCCGCTCGGTATCTAATATCCGGGTTTCCCGCCCAGGCTTCACCCATATGACTATAGCTACCCCAAAGATCGTCGGATCTCGAACCATCCGCATACGCACCTGCCTGTACTCCGGGGCAGGCAGCGAGAATATCCTTGTCCAGGCTGCGTTCTTCGCTTACTAGTGCGCCAGGCCGCAAACGGCCATATTCGTTGATAGCCATTTTCCAACGATCAGGCGCCAGCGCTTCGCACAGACCGCAGCCTATGCATAAGCCGTTCTCGACAACGTCGCCTATGGATTCCGGATGTTTTAACTCACTCATATTGCCCCGATCTTAAATCTGCAGGAGGTTTCAGAATCACTACTTCCTTGCTATCTTAGCGCACGCGCCTTACAAGCCAGCAAGGCTTTGGCGACTTCCAATATAAAAAGGAAACACAATGAACGAAAGTTATTTTGACCAAGGCCTCACAAAGCGCAAGGCAACACTGGGGGCCGAGTACGTAGAAAACAACCTGGCGGCAGCTGATGCACTAACGCGAGAATTCCAGGAAGCCATGACCGGCTGGTGTTGGGGGTTTGGCTGGGGCGACGAAGCAATTGACGTCAAAACTCGCAGCCTGATGAACCTTTCAATGATAGGCGCGCTGGGCAAAATGCACGAATGGGAATTGCATTGTCGTGGTGCCATTACCAACGGCTGCACATTCGAAGAAATTCGTGCCACTGTGCATGTAATTGGCATCTATTGTGGCGTACCGCAGGCGCTGGAGTGTTTCAGGGTTGCCAGGAAGGTGCTGGAAGAAAACGACATGATTCCTGATCAGTAACAGCTGTTGGTCAGCTCCCTTTAAAAACGGCTTCACGCCGCTCAAGTCGTGCTGTGAGTGCCTCGGCGAAATCTTCAGAGGGAAACAGGCGGCCAAGCGCTTCATTCTCAAGGTCAAGGGCTTGCTCAAACATAGCCAAATGGGGCGCATGCATAATGCGCTTCATTTCTCTTATGGACAAACTGGGCCCTGCGGGTGGGACCAGCTGCAATGCCTTGCTTCTGGTAAACTCAAGCAGCTCACCATGGGGTAATACTTTATTCGCAATACCAAGTTCCACCGCTTGCTCTGCTGAGATTCTCTCGGGGAAGAACAGCAGCTCTTTGGCTTTTTGAAAGCCGAGCAGGCGTGGCAGAAGAAACGTCGACGATAATTCTGCCGCAATGCCCAGTTTCGCAAAAGGCAGCTGTATCCAGGCGTGCTCCGACATATAGATTTGATCAGCGGCGGCTAAACAGAGCGTGAAGCCGCCGCCAATCGCCAAGCCGTTAACAGCCGCAAGCACCGGCTTGTCGCAGCGAAGAAACTTCATAGTTGTGCGCTTTTGTGCAATATCGTTAAGATCAAGGTCATCAAGTACTTCTTGCGGCAAACCTTCCAGAGCATCCGGGCTGAAGTAACCGCCACTACTGAACGCCTCTTTCTCCGGCGTGTTTGATTCGGCATCTGCTGCACCTGTCATTATCATCACGTGCGCATCGTCGTCGGATTGAAAATGCTCTACCGCGTAGAATATTTCAAGAAAGGTAACGGCACTAAGCGCATTCTTTAGTTCTGGCCTGTTAAACGTTAAGGTCGCCACACCTGATTCATCAACTGAGTAGTCAATGTCTCCAAATTCATTTACGTTCATTTGCGCTGTTCTCCCGTAAGCTGATAAGGCAATGCAATAAAGCATCGCTCAGTGCACATATTATGTCAGCTCTGCGTCGTTAATTGAACGAATAAGAGAGCCGCGATGAATCAGCGAATCTGCCAGCCAGAACGACAGCTTGTCAGAATATTTTTACTCAGCGGTTGACGAATTGAAATTTGGCGTTAGAATTGCCGGCCCAGAATAACTGGGCAAACAATTTACACAATGTTATGCGTGAGAAAAGTGTGACGAGAATATTTTTAAATTTACCAGCAAGGCGCAATGGAAACACTGCGCTAATCAGTCTGCTCTAACAAGTTTTCTTGCAGGGCAGTAATGCCTTGCACGCCGGAATCGTAAACCCCTGGCTAGCAATGCTATCCAGGGGTTTTTGGTTTTGGAGTATCAACATGGATACTGGATTAGTTCATGAAATAATTGACTGCCTACCGCAGGAGCGAACTTTGTATCACTATTTCAAAGATCCTTACGCGTTTTACCTGTTGAGTAGAATATCACGGCCGCAAGCCACCGGTGTCGATGTATACCGAGCTGCCAAGGCGCTTTTGTTTCGAGAAAGACGAAGAAGGTCCGGGGGTTTTGTACAATGACAAGCGAGCAAGGCGACGATTGAAGTGCATTAAGAAACCCCGGTGGCACAAACTGGTTTTATAAGGAGGAATTATGAATAAACCAAAACTGAGGAATCGTCACGCCTGTAATCCGTTAATGCGGAAAAGTGGTGTGCACGAAAAATCACGCGGTGCAAAGCGAGCAGAAGATAAACGAAAGACTCGCGCACTGTTAAACAAAAGTTTAAACCAACTATGAATCTAGGGAACCTCTGATTAAGTCTATGATGCTTCTGCGTGACCTGCAGCATGCAGCTGCGAGGCGTGTGCCGAAGGTCAAGGCTGGTTGTCCTTGACGAGGCGCACAACGAAGCAGATGCGTGCTGCAGGTCGCGCCCTTCGGGGGTTTCAGGCGAATGCAGCCTCTTCGTTGCGCGTTCTCGACGCACCACCAGTGCGCCTTCAAACACGCGTCTCGATGCTGCATTCGCCTGAAAGCCAGAAGCGCCATAGACTTAATCAGAGGTTCCCTAAAGGACTTTGTGTACAAGGAAGTACGTTTTCAGCGACAATGCGGTTATGAATAGCAAGAACGATATCAGCTTCTGGTTCAGCCAGCTTGAAGAGAACTGCTCACCACGCCCGGAGCTGACGGAAGACATTACTGCCGACATCGCTATCATAGGTGCTGGCTTTACCGGATTGTGGACAGCTTATTACCTCAAGCAAAACCAGCCCGAGCTCAACGTTGTTATTCTGGAAGCGCGTATTGCTGCCTATGGCGCATCCGGTCGAAACGGTGGTTGGTTAATGGGTATGGTCGAAGACCTTGAAGCTCAAGTCGCGCACCTTCCCAAGCTACAACGTCGTGCGATATTTCAGGAAGTGCATGGGCTTATCGATGAGGTCGCACGGGTAAGCGCATTAGAAGATATCAATTGCGACCTGGCCAAAGGTGGTGCTGTTTACGCGGCTGCCCGTTTTCCAGAACAAACGCAATGGGCCGAACACTATCTTAAGCAAAGACGTGAGGCCGGCCACAGTGACAACGATTTTTACTGGCTTAATCCAGCTGAAACGCGCGAGCAAATCAATATTAAGGACACCTTTGGTGCCGTTTACTGCAAACATATCGCCGCTATACAGCCAGCAAAGTTAGGCCGAGGCTTGGCCAGCGCTGTTGAGAAACTGGGTGTTCGCCTTTTCGAACAAAGCCCCGCATTGCTGGAAAATAAAGCGGATGACTTCTCGCTTATTCGCACGGAAAAAGGTTCGGTTAAGGCGGAAGTTTGCGTGCTGGCCACCGAGGGGTTTGCGTTCGGCAATAACGCGCTTAAGCCATACATCATTCCTTTGCAGAGCAAAATTATTGCAACCCAGCCTTTGAGCGAATCAACTTGGCAAGAAATTGGGTTTCAATCCAGGCAAACTTTTTGCGACTTTAGCCGCCTGCAAACTTACGTACAACGCTCAGCTGACCATCGTTTGATATTTGGCGCCCGTGGCGTATACGAATTCGGCGGCCAGCCATTTGCCGACAGAATGTTGCCAGCGACTGACCCCGGCTTTCAATTGTGCGAGCGTCTGATGCATGATTTTTTCCCCGTTCTCGACAACACCAACATAGAGTACTCGTGGGCCGGTACATTTGGCATGAGCAGGAAATTCTCGCCGCACGTTGTGTATGACAAATCCAGCAATCTTGCTACCGCAGGCGGCTACGGAGGCGAAGGTGTTGGCGCATCAAATCTGTTTGGCCGCACCTTGGCCGAACTGATTCTTGGAAAAACGTCGATCAGAACTGAAATGCCGTGGGTATCTGCAGCCCCTTTGGCAAAGTCGCTGAGGCGATGGGAACCTGAACCAATTCGCTGGCTGACGTATGCGCTGGCGGCCAAAGTGTACGCCCTGGAGGAGCAATATTACTGCGATTCTGATGCAGCTCAATGGAAGAAGCGTGTGTTGGGCAAGTCAGCCAGTATGATAGACCGGCTACTTTAGAGACAGCATTCCTTACCTCCCTAAATGTGATACTCAAACACCTCACGGCCATGACGCGCTTCGAAATCCTGCGCCACTTGCAGGGCTTCATGAGGGTTTCCTTGTGCTTTGCGCTTGAGCAACTCAAGCACTAGTGAAGTCACTGTTGGAAGTTCTAATTCGCTGGTTTTTTCAAGTTTTATCCACTGCAAATCGAGCAGCTCTCCGTTGCCTTGCAAGTTTCCCTTAGCGCGCGATGCGTCTGTAATAAAAAAGCGCGCATCGAAACGACGGGGCGAGCCTTCTGGGGTGATTGCCCGCGCAAAATACTCAAGGCAGTCTAACGCCGGCACAAAACCCAGATCGTAAAACTCTCGCCACCCTGGCACATCGCATTTTGCACCTGAACCATGGTGACCCACAATAAGGCCGGTCTCCTCGAAGGTTTCGCGAATCGCGGTTAAACCTAATACGTTTGCACGTTCCGCACTTGCTGAGACGGACAAGCGCTCAACCTGCAGCGGCGATAGTGTGTTTGCAAGATCCAGCTGTTCATCGTCGTCGTCACAGCGTCCGCCTGGAAACACATACATATTCGGCATGAATATGTGTTTTCGGTTGCGAAGCCCCATTAACACTTCATCGCCACGAAGTAATATTAGTGTTGCCGCATCGACCGGCTCTACATAGGCATCACTCATTGTATTCGAGCGTTCACCCAATCAACAACTGTGGTATGAATATCGGGCCCTTCTGGCTCGTTAAATATTTCGTGAAACAAGTCGTCATACACAATAAGCGTTTTATCCTTGGATGCCAGGCGATCATGCAACAACCTGGACCCGTCTGCGGCTGCCATAGAATCTGCACCACCGTGCATGATTAGCATCGAAATAGTAATCGACTGCCCGCCGTCTTGAGCAGCCTGCATTGAATCAAACAACTCTTTAACAAGCCGCGCAGAGGCTTTGCCGTGGTGTACCAGAGGATCATTAATGTAATCTTCAACCACCGCCGGATCACGAGATACGCCACTGGCATCCAATTGCAGAACACCGGATTTCGGCGCCAACACAGACAACAGCTTTATAGTTAGCATCTGCAGCGCACCTGGCTGCAAAGGGCTCATTATCGCAGAGCCAGATAAAATGCAGCCCTTGAATTGATCTTGTGCGCGCAATAGCGTGAGCACACTGATTAAGCCACCCATACTGTGACCCAGCAAGAACACGGGCATAGCTTCGCAATATTCACTGAGTTGCTCGCGATACGCCAAAACCGCGTCTACATGATCAGAAAAATGTTCAACGTACCCTGGAGTACCGGGCGATTGCCCATGCCCAGGCAAGTCGAAAGAGCAGACCGCAACGCCTTGCTTTGCCAATGTACTGGCCAGCACTTCATAGCGCTGACAATGCTCGCCCATTCCATGCACCAACAAAACGACAGCACGTTTGTCACCCTGAGGCTGCCAACGCTGGCAATACAGATCTCCGTACTTGGCGTTTGCTAATGTATTGGAGCTCACAGTTACCGCGTTCAAATCTGTTCCCCACGACTTAGCTCTATCGCTTTCAATCGGTCAAGTCGCAACACATTTTGCCTAAGCTCCCTTGCCATCGCTTTTCTACGCTCTTCTAGGTTTTCGCTGTTTGGCTCCAGCAGCCCTCTATGTTGCATTAGCTGGTGCGCGTTTTTGAACAAGAGTTTGCCTATCGACGCTTCGCTGTTAATTCGGCGTTGCAAGTACGCCTGGCGGCCAAATTTAAGCGCTTGCTCGATACAGACTTTTTCTTCCAGGGTCTCGCTAACGGACAAGCGCGTTAACATATCCGCAACCACAGAATATGCTTCAACATAACTTTGCAAAGTGGCGTGTGCAAGCAAAGGGGTCATGGCACTCAACATCTGCAAAATTTGTTCAGACCCTTTACCCAGTTTCGCTTCCCAATCAGGGTCACACAGATTTAGCTCAGTGATTATTTCTTGTCGAAACTCCTCACTGGGCGCATAGAAAAACTCAAACTTGAACAGGTCACGCAGGTTTTCAACTTCCTGCCAAAAAACATCACTGGCATCATCTTCAGTTGCGTCACTGGCTTTCAGTAGCGCCAGCTCAATTAGCGCTTTATTAACGAAGAAATGAATAACTGTGTTGCGATAATAGCTGGCTACTGCATGCTGGTCCGGTGCTATACCATAAACGATATCTGGGCCCTGGTCATAGCGGGTCACAATGCCTTCATCAATCATTATGCCCAGCAGGCCATCCATATGATGGGCGTAGTCTAGGTTAAAATCTGCGGAAATTCTTAGCCCACGTTGCGCCGAGTAATTCAGTAACTCTCTTAAATCCTGGATCACCTGTTGCTCTGTCTGAGCGCGTGGCGCTTTCGCCAACAAGCTGGTGGTAACCAAGGAGGGAAACGTCAATGGCGTCACGTTGTTTGCTTGCACCGCTACCTGAAACGCAATCTTTGCAAGCGCAAGCCTGTCATCTGGATCCGGTGCACGTGCAAGCACAACGGGCTCGCCAATATCCATATAGACCTTGCCCATCGGCTTTGCCAGACTGCGAATATAACCAATAAACCACGAAAGCGACTCGGCAGATTTCTGCCTGCCCATTTGTTCGGTCGCGTACTCTTCCACATCGCGAATCAAATCGTACGATATTGAAACTGGAATAATGTGAATGTTTCGCGCATCACTTGCGTGACAAGCTTCCAGCACATATTTCAGCAAGCCATAGCGCGGCGGCATCAACTTGCCTAGCCGCGAGCGGGTTCCCTCGAAAGACCAGTTCATAGGGAAACGCTTGTCCATCAATAAACCGATGTAGTGACGTAACGTCAGCTTGTACAACTCATTGTCCTGAAAGCTTCGGCGAATAAAAATAGCGCCGGAACGGCGCAACAAAGCACCAAGGCCAGCGAAACTCATGTTTGCCCCGCCAAACATGTGCGGTGTTGGAAAATCATTGTCGTACATGACTTTTGGAACGACAGCGCCGTCCAGGTAGGTCTTGTGCGTCCACAGTAATATTGCAGGGTGGTCGCGTACCATGCCGCGCATTTTTTCTATCGATTCGGCGTCGTAAACTACCTTGTCTTCGTAGCCGAGCCCTAGCAAAAAATTATTGAATTTAGCGTAGATATCCAGCCAAAACGTGCGCGGCTGGGTGATCATTTCTTTCATGTATCCATCGGCTTCGACCAGCAAATCTTGCCTGCTTTTTCCACTTTGTTGCGCAAGGCTTTCAACATCACGCAGAAACGCCGGGCTGTTACGCAACACTTCGGCAACATGGCGCGGTACTTTATAGCGCCCTCCTCGTAACTTGCGCTCACTGATGTCAAGTGCCAGCGCGGCTTGACGTGCGATAAAACCAGCCAAAGCAAGTTCATGCTCAGAATCAGGTTGTATATTCTGCTCTAGAAACCGTTGTTGAAGATCAACGAGAGTAGCTGACAACCCCGCCAACAAATACACGCGTTCCGGCTCCTCTACTGACAGCTTCCGGGCTTTTGCCGGCTTTGGCCTGCGAGGATCACCTAACAACAAATCCCGAACTCTGGGTCTGGAGTTCAGTTCTTGTGGCGCGCGCCGCCAGGCAATCCGTAATGGCACTAACAAGGTTGTTTCCGCTAGATTCAGCGCCGCTAGCAGGGGCTGGGCATCAATGCCGCGCGTGTCATCACTCAAGTTAATAGGCACTATCCGCGGCGGCGGTTGGTTTTCAGGGCGATGGTGATTAATCCATTCGGTCAGCACCTCTTGCTCAACACTATTCGTAACGTCGAGAATGAAAACGCGCTCGCTGTCACTCGCTTCGGGCCAAGGGCTGCTTCGATTGAGTATACTGGTGTGCATAGGTAAATCTCGAAGGTTTATCAGGCACCGGCTTTTGGTTTAGGTCTGACAGCACGCCTTTTTGTAGAAGCACTACTGACTTTTTTGGCACTGGTTTTCTTAGTGCTGGTTTTCTTGGCGCTGGTATTTTTTTCAGCTGCTTTCTTGCTACTGGATTTTTTAGTAGCTGCTTTTTTGGTAGTAGATTTTTTGGCGCCCGTCTTTTTGCTAGTCGATTTATTACCAGCCGCTTTTTTTGTACCTGCAGATTCTGCAGGCTGACCCATTGCCTCCAGAAACATATTGCGAACATCACGCACGTGATCATTCAATGTCGCCCTACTCCAGGTACTTGTGTCCACAGGCGGTAGCACTTCCACATCAACCGTTGCCGGTCGAAAAACGAAATCACCTTTCGGTGCAACATCACCGGCATTACGGATTACGATCGGCACTATCGGCACGCCTGCCTGCATCGCCAGGTGAAAAGCCCCTTTTTTAAATGGGTTCAATTTGGGCGAAATGGTACGCGTACCTTCTGGTGCCAACACAACGCTTTTCCCTTCATTAACCATCACGTCAACCAATGGTTGCATGGCTTCAATGGCACTGCTGGCGTTTTCCCTATCAATGAGCACTACACCACCGGCTTCCATCACCTGGCCTATCACAGGGATTTTTCGAATTTCCTTTTTTCCAACGCCCGCAATATCACGCCTGATAAGCTTTGCCATGATGACAACGTCGGCCTTGCTTTGGTGGTTAAAAATAAATACGGCAGGTCTGCTTGACCATAGGTGTTCTTCACCAATAACGTTTAGCTCCAGGCCTATCAAGGCACTGGCGGTGTCGGCAAACAGCGAGAAAGAAAAATTCCTCGCATCGCGCATCGAGCCGGTTAGTGCATACAAGGGCAAGCCAGCAACGAAGGATGTCACCAGACTGCTTGTTGCCGCAATAGAACGCGCGAACTGCATCATAGTTGGACGACCGCGGCTGCCGTAGTGCACCACAGGCCAGCGTTTCTTGCGTGCATGACGCTCCAGTTTGCTGCTTGGATTCAGGGCACGCGGATTCCCGATACGTTCCAGCAGTTCCAAATCATCGGTGCTGTCTGAATAGAAAAAGCTCTCATCAAGATCAGCATTTACCTGCTCAGCCAAACGCTCCGCAGCATGTACTTTACCTTCGCCAAAGCAGGTAGGCCTAACCACCTGCCCAGTGAATTCACCGTTTTCTACTTCCAGATAAGTACATAACACATGCTCAATACCAAGATCATGAGCAGCCGGCTCCACCTGATAAGGTGTAGCTGAAGAAATAACGGCCACCGTATGGCCTTTCTTCATATGCGCGTCTACCAGTGCCCTGGATTCCGGATAAATCAGCCGCGCAATTTGCGATACGTAGAGTTTATCGCCCATCTCACGATACGACTCTTCCGACACACCGCGCATGAACTGCGCTGTGACCATCATCATCGCCGAAAAGCCGAGTCGACCCAGTCCAAATCCCGACATTGCGTTCATCAGCTCCAGGAATTGCGACGGCGTTATATCGCCGCGACGAATCTGCTCGCGAATAAAGACCGTCGCTGAGTAACCAGCAATCAAGGTGCCATCAAAATCGAAAATTGCGGCAATCTGTGGTCCATCTTCCGACTGCTCAATGGACTTCAATAATTGCTTTTGATTTGCCATGTAGAATCATCCCTCCCGCCGAGTAATTGTAATTCGTGGTTGACGTGGCATCCGTTCAGCCCCAAGAATACAACATCTTAGGGCTGCATAGAGGAAATAAGAATATGGCCACCACAGAAATGTCTCTGCAACAGATTGAGCAACTTGCCACACGCGTGTTTGAGTCCAATGGTTGCGATGAGCACAATACGCGAGCACTGGTAAAAACAGTGGTAACCGCCGAACGCGACGGCTCGCATTCGCACGGTTTATTTCGCGTGCCTGGCTATATCGCATCATTGCGCAGCGGCAAAGTGAAAGGTGATGCATCCCCCGTAGTCACCAATAAAACTGCGGCAGTGATTAATGTTCACGGCGACAGCGGCTTTGCACCATTGGCAATCGAGCGCGGAATACCTGCCTTGGCCGAAGCCGCCAGCACCGTGGGCGTAGGCGTGATGGGCATAACACATGCCCATCATTTCGCAGCTCTCTGGCCCGAGACCGAAGCGCTCGCCGAGCGGAATCTAATAGGGCTGGCCTGCGTGTGCTACAAACCAGTGGTCGCCCCTGCCGGAGGCAATGAACGATTGCTTGGCACTAACCCTATTTCATTTGCCTGGCCACGGCCCGGGGCAAGTCCGTTTGTGTATGACATGGCCACAGCGGCAATGGCTCTGGGTGAAGTGCAGATTGCGGCGCGTGACGGCAAACAGGTTGCGCCTGGCGTAGGGCTTGATGCCAATGGTCAGGAAACAACGGACCCCGCTGAAATCGTAAAAGGCATGCTGCTGCCATTTGGTGGTTATAAGGGCTCAGCGATCGCCATAATGGTTGAATTACTGGCCTCGGCTGCGATCAATGAGCAGTTCAGTTTCGAAGCAGGCGAAACTGATCTCGCCGATGGCGGCCCACCCCAGGGAGGAGAGTTCATTCTGGCTATTTCGCCAGACTTGCTCGCCGGTGAAGGTTGGGCGGAGCACGCAGAAACATTCTTCCAGCGTCTTGATGCCATTGACGGTGTAAGAATGCCCGGGGAGCGCCGGCACAAAAACAGATTGTCTTCGGCGCCACGCGCAATCAACTCAGAGTTGCTTGCGCGTATTGAGTCGCTGGTTAAATAGCTAAAGATCTACTTTAGCCAGAGATACCACTAACCGCTTTCACTTCCAGGAAATCTTCCAGACCAAGCGCACCACCTTCGCGGCCATTACCCGATTGCTTATAGCCGCCGAAAGGCGCGCCAGCGCCCAACGCCTGGCCATTGACCTCCACCATGCCGGAGCGCAGTCGGCGGGCAACACGCGCTGCGCGCTCGCTGTCCTGGGTTTGCACATAATTGGTCAGCCCATAAGCGGTGTCATTGGCAATGGCAATGGCTTCTTCTTCGCTGTCAAACGGGATGATCGATAGAACCGGCCCAAAAATCTCCTCGCGCGCAATTGTCATATCGTTATTCACGTTGGCAAATACAGTGGGCTTCACGTAATAACCCTGCTCAAGACCTTCTGGTCGACCCGGCCCGCCACTCACCAATTCGGCACCTTCTGACATACCTTTATCAATAAGGCCCTGAATTTTATTGAAATGAACCTCAGACACTACCGGTCCGATATGACGCCCTTCATCCGCGGCATTCGCTACACTCGTTTTTTCAGCTGCAGCGCGCGCTTCATCCACCGCACGCTCATAGATAGATCGCTCTACCAGCATTCGGGTTGGTGCGTTACAAGATTGACCGGAATTGTTAAAACAATGCCTGACACCACGCGCCACTGCTTTTTCGTCAGCATCGGCAAATATAATGTTGGCGCCTTTGCCACCAAGTTCCAGCGCAACACGCTTGACTGTATCCGCAGCATTTTTGCTGATAGCCGTGCCAGCCCGGGTTGACCCCGTGAAGGAAATCATATCAATATCAGCGTGCGCAGACAATTGTGACCCCACACCCACGCCATCACCATTAACGAGGTTAAACACGCCCGCCGGGAACCCGGCCTCATCAACCATTTCTGCAAACAACATTGATGACAATGGTGCTATCTCGGAAGGCTTGAGAACCATGGTATTGCCGGCACCAATGGCCGGAATGACTTTTAGAGTGACCTGATTCATCGGCCAGTTCCACGGTGTGATCAAACCACAAACCCCAATCGGCTCATACACCAGCTTGGTATCGGGAGCATGCGCTCCCAGTGGGCGTTCAAATTCGAATGCCTTGAGCGCTCGGATAAAATTCTTGATGTGTCCGGCACCCGAACCTGCCTGAGCTGCCTTGGCCATATCGATGGGCGCTCCCATTTCAAGAGAAATAGCGGCTCCCATTTCATCCATTCTGGCCATGTATATTTCCGCAAGGCGTTGCAGTAAGCCCAATCGGTCGTCCAGCGGTGTCTGGCTCCAGCCGTCAAACGCTGCTTGCGCTGCTGCTACCGCGGCATCTGTATCGGCTTGCCCGCCCAGGGAGATAACGGCACAGACTTCCTCAGTAGACGGGTTAATGACATTCAGATCATTGGCCTCTGCGGGAGACACCCATTGGCCATTAATATAAAACTCGCGCTTTTCCAACATACTCACTACCACCCAATAATTGATTGCTCTGTGTACAGGGGCGCAACCATAACAGCGCTGTAGCTGTCAGCGCAATATCTTGCACCCGGTAGCGGCGCTTTCGCGACCTGGGCATTGCTAAAAAGATAAGCGGTTCTGGCAGCTGCTGGAAGTTTGAACAGCGTCCGATTTCTGCTCGTTTTTTGAACTAGGCTTTTTTTAACGAACAACAAATTTCTGCACGACCAATGACTGAATATGCTCCTGCCAACAGAGCGCTTGCGCCACTGCCCGATTACAGCGGAACATCTGTCTTTCTGGCGGCATGCGTGGCCATTAGTGCCATCACCTACTTACTCATTGCCGATTGGATTGCCAGCAATCTGACGCTTAACCTGGTGCTGATAGCCATCAGTTGCGGTTTGATCGGCTATTGCGTGCGAACCACCTGGAATCTGTACAGAGCGAGTGACTTGATGGACACCCTGGATGGAACCGTTGAGTTAGGTCGGCCCAGCCGCGCCGAATTGCTGCAACTGATTACCGATGCGCAGAAGCTTAGGCAAATACTGGATGTCAAAGCAGTGCGCGTTGTTATTCACAGCATTCAATCTCGCGGTGATTTCCGTCTCAGCGCCGATGCGGTCATGCAAATGCGAACTCGTGCCGAAAAAGCCAGTCTCAGTGCTGAGCGTTACACGGATGCTGGCATGTTGATTGTTCCGCTTATCGCTATGTCTATGGGCGCCTGGTCTTTCATTACCGAGGGCGCATCAGGCAGCGACTTAAATGCTGCAATTATGAGTCCGCTGATGGTAGGTTTTCTATCGGCAAGCCTGCTGGTGCTGCTAAACAAGCAAAGCCAGCACGCGCGCACGCTGTTTTCCAATCACTTGCAGCAGTGGCTAACACTGCGATCTACGCAGAATGACGAACGAGGCCAGGAACTGACGAAATTACGCGCAGCGATTGAGCAACTGGAAAGCAAATTGACTGAAAATGAACGTTTGACGCAGCAACAGGCCAAGACGATTGATTCACTGACTCAACACCGTGAGGAATCACAGGAACTCGCTTCCCGCTTAGCCATGCAGGGTAAACAAATAGTTCAGCAAGCAAGCGATACCAAGAGGGTGATTGCGTCAACCCGGAAGGAAGACAAGCAGTCATTCTCTCAAAATGCCAGCAATGATGAGAATACTCCGCTGACTGTGGTTCTGGGCTTAAATAATGGCCGGGACAGCAGCGCCGCAGCCTAGCTCTGGCGACATAGGCTGGGGTGTTTTTGAGGGCGCTTGGAGGCAGGCTCAATTGGCTCAATTTTGTAGCGTTTTTGTGATCTGGTTTTGGACTGATTGCGACACGTTTGCTAATTTTTAAAGAGCGGTTCACCGTTATGCTCCAGAGAGTGAGCAATTATCGTCAGGGAGAGGACAATAACATGGCAGCCAAGTATCGATTGGTAACACGCAGTGACTTTGATGGATTGGTCTGCGGGGTACTGCTTAAGCATTTGGATATGATCGAAGAGATTAAATTCGTCCATCCAAAAGACATGCAAGATGGCAAGGTTGAGATAACCAACAACGACATCACAACCAACCTGCCCTATGTTCCTGACGCACATCTTTGTTTTGATCATCACGCCAGTGAGCTAATACGTTACCCCGGTCAATATGAAAACTATATTATCGAGGCAGATACGCCCTCTGCTGCACGTGTAGTGTTCAACTTCTACGGCGGCTTCGACACTTTCCCCAGAGAATGGGAAGAAATGATGGAAGCCGTGGACAAGGCAGATTCTGCCCAATACACGCAGCGAGAAGTGCTTGAGCCACGCAATTGGGAACTGCTGAATTTTCTGATGGATTCACGCACCGGTCTTGGCCGCTTCAGAGAATTCAGAATATCCAACTATAACTTGATGATGGATCTGATCGATTATTGCAAAGACACGTCGATAGAAGAGATTATCAAGCTACCAGACGTAAAAGAACGCGTAGACCTGTATTTCGAGCACGAAGAAAAATTTAAGGCCCAACTGCAGCGTTGCGCTTCAGTGCACGGTAACCTGGTTGTTTTGGATTTGCGCGATGAGCCCATCATTTACGCTGGCAATCGTTTTATGATTTACGCCATGTACCCGCAATGTGATATTTCGATTCATATCATCTGGGGATTGAAGCAACAAAATACGGTGTTTGCCACAGGCAAATCAATTTTTGACCGTGGTTGCGAGACGAACGTTGGTGAGCTTATGCTACAGTACGGCGGCGGTGGTCATCACGCAGCAGGAACCTGTCAGGTGTCTAATGATCAAGCCACTGAAACGCTTACCGAGCTGATCGCTGCGATTAACGCTGAACACTATTTGAAAGCAGGGAATGAGTAGCACTTCAAGCACAAGGTACTCTATTGCAAATAATTGAATCAGAGCACCTTATCAGCAGCGTCAGCCCACTCGGCGCCGAGCTTCAGTCCCTGTTACTCAAAGCCAATAGCGAAGAATTTATCTGGCAAGGTAATCCAAGCGTCTGGAGCGGTAGAGCGCCCATTCTATTTCCAATTGTAGGCGCACTTAGACACTCACCTTCACAGCACAATAGTAGGCCTATCATGCTTGCCAAGCATGGCTTTGCCAGGCACCAACAGTTTCAATTGCTTGAACATCGAGAAAGCTTGGCCAGGTATTTGCTGCAATCCAATGCTGACACTCTGAAGTGTTATCCGTGGCATTTTGAACTACAGGTTTCTTTCCAACTGTTGGCAGATCACCTGAAAATTCATTACGAGGTACGCAACAAGGACGAAAGTGAACTTCTATTCAACCTGGGCTCTCATCCGGCGTTCCATTTGCCGCTGGAAAATAGCTCCTTGTCCGACTACTCGATTCAATTCGATCAACTGGAAGACCTGGAACTGTATTCAGTCACTCCGGAAGGATTACTTGATCCCGGTGCTACGAAGTACACACTTGGCAACCGTCAGATTGAGCTCTCAGAAACCATTTTTGATAATGACGCTCTGGTTTTTAAAAACATCAACTCGTCACATATCAGCTTGTTGCACCGTAGCCAGGGAACACGTCTAAGCGTCGCAACCGGCGGCGCACCACATATTGGCATTTGGGCAAAACCCGGTGCAGAATTCGTCTGTATTGAACCCTGGTGGGGGCACGCAGATTTCAGCAATGCCAACAGAGAGTTTGCTCAAAAATCGTCTATTCAGTCACTGCCACCTGGAAAGACGTTTTCAACGAGTATTGAAATCAAGCCTTCAATCACCGGTTAGTTTTTGTGACTGCTTAACAAGTACGGTTAGCCACCCTTCCTAATGTCTGACGACTAAGCTATGCTGTAAGCGAACGACCCTGGAGAATAATATGATGCAAACAGGTGAAGCCAAAGACGTCGATACGATTACGCCATCGCAAAATATTCGAAAAGATTACCCTTTTGAATTCACCGGTAAAACCGGCGAGTACTTCAGAATATGGATAGTCAATATTCTCCTTACTATTGTTACTCTTGGCATTTATTCTGCCTGGGCAAAAGTACGAAACCATCGCTACTTTTATGGCAACACGATTCTGGATGGCTCAGCGTTTGAATACACGGCCGATCCAATAAAAATACTGCGCGGTCGCATCATCGCTGTTGCAATACTTATTGCATACCAAAGCGCGGGGCTTGTATCAACAAGCGCCAGCATTATCGCGTTTGCGCTATTGATGGTTATTATGCCGGCAATGATTGTTCTGGCTCTGCGATTTCGCATGCGGTATACGAGTTGGCGCAATATTCCTTTCGGTTTCGTCCCGAACTTTAAAACGGCCTACATGCTTTTCGGCCTGCCGATGTTGCTTGGTTTGGCCATGATTGCAATAACCGCCAGCTTTCAGAGCGGCCTGACGGAGATGGGCCTTGATCCAGATACCGGAACCTATGAGCAACCGGCTCAATCAGACCTTAACTTTGCTGAAGACGAAGCAGAGAGCACTGAGCCAAGTGCAGAAGCTGACGAGGAAAGTGAGGGAATGACACCAGAGCAGGCCGCTGAATTAGAAAAAATGGGCATGCAATTTTTGTGGGTGTTTGGTGGGCTGATGTTGATATTCTGGTGTTTGTTTCCCTTATGGCTGCGCTTTTACTATAAGTTTGTTGCTGACCATACTCGTTATGGACGCACGCATTTTCGCTTTCTCGCAACGGTTGCAGAATTTTACTCGATATACATCATCGCGGCCCTGCTGTTTGTGGCAGCCGTCGCGATTTTAGCCTTGTTGATTGGCGCATTTACCGCGTTGGGAATGGGTGATGCAAATACTGCAGGAATGGCCGGCGGTATAAGTGGTGTATTGGCATTCTTGCTTGTTCAGTCGTATATTCAAACGCAGCGTGCGAACGTTGTGTACAGCAACATAGAATTGGAAGACATTGGTTTTCTCAGTGAATTAAAAGTCAGCACAATGGCATGGCTGTATATTAGCAATACGGTGGCGATTATTATCTCACTCGGCTTGATGATACCCTGGGCGAAAATTCGAGTGGCCAGATACAGAGCAAGCACAATGACCTTGTATGCCAATAATTTTGACGAGTTTCAAGCGCGGGCTGCGTCTGAAGTAGACGCCGAAGGTGCAGAGATTAGCGACTTTATGGACTTTGATCTTGGACTCTGACCCCGGAACCGACAATCACAGACCAATAAGTGGCTATTTGTATGACGGGCAAACGTCAGGCCGCACCATAGTAGATCTGGTAGTTGATAATCAGGGTAATGTGTTCTGTGCCGAAGCTCACTTCGCCGAACTTGCGTTTGTCGATGTGGAGGTTTCGTCACGCGTAGGAAACTCCGCGCGCTACCTCACTCTGGGCAATGGTTTCCGATTCGAAACGCTTGATAATGACGCGGTGGATCAGCTATGTGATCTTTGGCACCCGTCAAGCCATGGTTTGGCCGACCGGCTAGAGCGCAATATGAAACTGGTCGTTGTTGCGATCCTGGTGATCAGTGTGGGCAGTATCGCGTTTGTTCGCTTTGGTATACCGGCACTGAGCAAACCCATTGCGGCAATGATTCCGGAATCCTTTGATCAACATCTGGGTCGACAAACGCTGGAATCAATGGATGACGTTTTCTTTCAAACCAGTAAGGTCGATGACGCCCGGCAACAAACACTACGGCAACGCTTCGCAGATCTTCTGCCAGATTCAGTCTCGGGCAAACGTCAGTTCAGACTGTTGTTTCGCTCCGCCCGCGGCATGCCTAATGCGCTGGCTCTTCCTGATGGTACCGTTATCCTCACTGACGAGCTGGTCGAGCTTGCTGACAATGACGAGCAATTGGTCAGCATTCTGCTGCATGAAATTGCCCATGTTGAACAACGCCATTCCATACAAATGCTGGTGCGCCAAACCAGTTTATCGGTTTTGATTCTGCTTATTACCGGAGACGTCAGCACCGCCAGTTCAACAGTATTGCTGTTACCCGCCTGGATTGCGCAAGCAAGCTATTCGCAGGGCCTGGAAACGGCTGCAGATACCTATGCACTGGAAATCATGCAAGCACGCGGTATGGATACCAATGCATTTGCTGATATCATGGAAAAACTGGGTGCAGAGGGTAAATCTGCAGCGAAAGAGGATGATCAGGATTCGAGCATTCTGGATTACTTGTCCAGCCACCCGGCAACGCAACAACGAATTAAACGATTCAGAACAGAGAAATAATAATGATCGAGGGCTCGCTTCAACTTAGCAACGACGATTTGCTGAGAACCACGCGCGCCGTTCGCAAGCGCCTGGATTATGACAGAGCCGTCAGCAGAGACCTCATAGAAGAGTGTTTGGAGCTGGCGGTGCAGGCGCCCAACGGCGGCAACCTGAATAGCTGGCGCTGGATAGTCATTGATGATCCGGCAGTAATCGCGCAAATTGCCGATATTTACAATGGCGGCCTGGATGATTTCATCGCTACCTTTGGTGACGAAGGCTATGTTGGTGCGCAGGTACCCGGTGCTGAGCGAATCGAAACGTCTACGCAGCATCTACGAGATAATTTTCACAGGCTTCCCGCGGTATTACTGCCATTAATCTCTGGCCGAGCGGATCAGGCAGCCGGCCACCCGGGCGCGGTATTTTGGCAAGCGGGTATGTGGGGTTCGATTATTCAGGCCGTTTGGAGCTTTATGCTGGCTTTACGATCACGCGGATTGGGCAGCGCATGGACCACCGGCCATCTTTGGCGCGAACAGGCCATGGCTGATCTTCTGTCCATACCTTACGACCGTTATACGCAGGTGGGTCTTTTCCCAATCGCGTATACACTGGGCACTGAGTTTAAACCAGCACATCGAGAACCGCTGGAAACCGTGCTGAGCTGGAATACCTTTGAGGACTGATATGACCAATAAAGAAGCCGTAGAAATCCTGTTTTCCACGCTCTGGACCGACCCGGAAAAAGCGAGAAGTGTGTGTACAGAGGATGTCACCTGGGTCACAACGCGATCCATGCCCATTCCCGGTAACGAAGAGAGTATTTACCACACGGGATTCGAAGCCGTACTCAATGTTGCCAACAGCGGCAAGCAGGTGGATAACGGCTACTTGCCCGAAACCGTTGAGTACCCGCATCAACAGTTGCTTGATGCAGAAAATGATCACGTCATCTATCAATTTACCATGCAGTGCAAAACCAAAAAAGGCACCGAATACATCAACGACTATTTGTTCCTGGTGAAACTGCAAGATGGCAAAGTACAGCGCATGCAGGAGTATTGGGACTCCAAGCAAGCATTCGATTTAATTTTTGGCGGATAAGTGGTGTACCCCATGAAAAGACTGCAACTTGCAGCTGTTTGTTTACTTCTGGCTTTTTTAGCTGCGTGTTCCAGCAATTCTGACGAGCAGCCGTTATTTCAGGAGCGCCCTTTTAATGAAATATTGTCACAGGGAATCGACCGCTATCTGGGTTCGTTTACGCCCATGGAATCGCTTACTACCGACGGCGTAACCAATCACCGTTTTGGTGGTGGTGAAGGCCCGCAATGTTTGCGTGGTACCGAGTACACCATGGCCACGCGTGATGCGGGTGCTTCCGAGTTGCTGATATTTCTTGAGGGCGGTGGTGCATGCTGGTCTGAACTTTGTGCAGCCAATGAAGTAGCCGTTCCGGGTATGCCAACGGACGGCATTCTCGACCCAACGCTTGATGTCAACCCAATGCGCAGCTGGAATGTTACTTACCTGCCATACTGCGACGGCTCCTTATTTTCTGGTGATGCGCAAAGAGACTATACAAACGATGGCATTCCAGAAATACATCGCGGCTTGCGCAATCTGTCTGCGGGGCTTGATGTCGCAGTTCGCGAGTTTCCAGCGCCCAGCCGAATTGTACTGGCTGGAAATAGTGGTGGCGGGTTCGGAACCATCTTCGCATTGCCTCTGGTACGCTCTCTGTACCCAGATACGCCAATCGACGTCTTGAATGACTCCGGTGTAGGTGTGGGGCGCGCAAACGATCCCACTTCGCAAACCGTACTCATTGAGGATTGGCGAAGCGGTGAGTTCTTTCCACCCAGTATTTGCCCTGGTTGTTTTGATGCAGGCAACCTGGTGGAGTATTTTGACTGGCAGCTAAATCAAGACAGCAACTTCAATCTTGCGTTGCTAAGCACTAAACAAGACATAGTGATCAGTGCTTTCTTCTTGATGATACCGGGAGCGGATTTTGAAGCGCATATGGTTCCTGCTCTGCAGCAAGTTGAAGCACGCCATCCTGATCGGGTACGAAGTTTTATTTCAAATGGCGCATCGCACACCTTCCTGCAGCGCGATGTTTTTCAAACGGCAGGAGGTGTTACGGTTCACGATTGGGTGAGTGCGATGCTCAATGGTGAGAGCACCTGGCAATCACTTCTGGACCCCTAAAAAATTGCCTGGCCTGTGTTGGCGAGAACCGCCAACACAGCAGCAGTAAACCTTGTTACTTGAACAAGCCCTTGGCTAACCCAGCAACAGCGCCAAGCCCACCCACGGAATCCAGCAAGCTACCTCCACTGCTGGATTTATCAACCATCTGAGGCAATGCTTCCTGCAGCCCAGAGAGCACTGAACCTTCATCACTGTTCAACGCCGATGCAAGCTGGCCTATTTTGTCGCCACCCAGCAGGTCTTGAAGCTGGCTTGTGGAGATACCTTCATTCGCACCGTCGCCCAACCATGAGCCAACCACGTCGGCAAGCCCACCCTCTTGAAGACCACTGATAATACTGCCGAAATCAAGACCGCCGCCGTCTCCGCCAAGTACACCTTCCAGTGCAGACTTTACGGCATCAGTGTCGGCTGAGGCTCCACCACCCTGTAATTTCTGGCTTAAAATCTCAGCGCCCATTTTCATAATATCCATAGTCATCTCCGCGTGCTTATCTCTACCATCATCGCTCGAGAGGCTATCTCGGGCAAGTAAAACATCATCAATTCATAGGGTTGGAAGATCGGCAAGTGTACAATGTGAGCGATGGACAAGCCACTGATAGCCTACCAGGCCTGCTTCGTTGTTAACGATGTAGCGGCCGCCGTAAAGTTTTGCAGCGAGCATCTTGGGTGGGGGCCGTTTCAGCATTTCAAAATTCCAAGCCCTAACGCGCAGTATCGCGATTGGCAGGGTGACAAGCTTACCGAAGTAGCTCTTGGTATGGCAGGCCGCGCCCAAGTAGAGCTAATCCACGTACACAGCGGCCAGGATGCCATACAGCAATACCAGTCGCGGATGGGCACCGGCTTGCAGCACCTCGGCGTACTTTGCCAGTCCACTGATGATGCGCTGGCGCACGTCAATGCTCTGGGCGCTGTTCTGAACGATCGCAATCAATACGGCGAGATTACCTTCTCGTTTATCGATGTGCCTCAGGGTCCGGCATTGATTGAATTACTTGAGCGTGGGGAACAGGGGCTGCCCGGTGCACAGTCCACTGACGAGCACGGCTCTACCATTGGCAAAACGGAACAAAGCAGGAATGCAAAGCTTTTGCTGGATAGGGCGACCCTGGTGACCACCGACATGGAGTCAGCGGCAGCGTTTTACGCCAACAGTTTTGAACAACAGATTATCGACATCACTGACGACACTCTTCACTACTCTGAGAAAGCAGTAACTCCAGCTGCATCAAGCTCAGCAGATGTTCGGGCCAGACGCTGCCTGATTAATGCAGGGGTATTGGAAATTGAGCTTATTCAACTGCTTGATAAAGACCCGCATCTTTATGGCAAGCAACTCGAACGCGCAACGCAACATGACGGGCACGGTTTAGTTCATGTGGGTGGCTGTAACAGTTCTGACATTGATTTGCCTGGCACGCATAGAATAGATGGCGAATGGCTTGAATGTGGAGAAGTCTTTAGCGTCTATACCGGACCCGACGAACTTCCCAGCATCCAGATCCGGTATTAACCGTCGCGAGAGTAAGCTATTGCGCAGCAGGCTCGCCAGGAGCGGTAACAAAATTACCCTGGCTTGCGTTGATCAGCTCAGTCACCCTACCCGAGTCTAGCAGCAGTTCGAAATAGCTGCGGTAAATCTCACTTCTAATTCGATGCGCGTCAGCCTGGGCGTTGAATAAGCGCTCTTCCACATCAATCAGTTCGATAATGTTGATTTCGCCTAGCTCAAGGTTCTTCCTGTTCAATCGCTGCAATTCCTTATTGGAAGCAATCTCATCCAGTGTTGCACTCAGGGTAATTTGCTGCGCATTGATCTGATTGAATGACAGCTTGATACGGCGGTCCAGTTCTTTTAACAGGCGGCTTTCTTCATACTGCAGTTCGCGCAACCTTGCTTCTGCGCGGTTAACTCCGTTGCGGCGACTGAAGCCGTCCCACAACAGATAGTTAAGATTCAGTTTCGCTTCGTAATTACCTCTGGAGTCACCATGGCCGCCTTCATCCGCAATCACGTTAGAACGCAATTCCAAATTAAACTGTGGCCGAAACTTGCCGCGTTCTGCACGTACTCGGTAGTTTTCGGCATTGCGATTGGTACGGTTCAACAATAACTCACTGTTGTCTTTGTAGCCGTCTTCCAGATACGCTTCCAACCGTGGAAGATCAAGATCAGCTACGTCAAATGGTGCCATGGCCAAAAACGGAGGTAGATCACCAGTTAAAAACTCGAGGTTACTCAAGGCGTCGTTCAGTGAGGCTATGGTATTACCAGTCTCTGCTCGTGCCGAGGCCAACCTGGCACGTGCGAAATCCAGTTCAACTTTACTTGCAGCACCGGCATCGTGCATCAGGCTTAGCTTTTTAGTTAGCGCCTGCATTTCTGTTATAAAGCTTTCCGCTTCACGACGGGCAAGCTGAAACTGAAGAACCGAAGAATAGAATTCAACCGCGTCATTGAGTACATCTTCAGTGATTATTCTGGTCTCCAGCATGGTGGAGCGTTTGACCTCTTGTCGGCGGCGCAATTCTGATTTCGCTACGCCACCATCATAAAGTAGCTTGGTGATGCGCAAGGTAACGTTACGACCAGGCGTGGTATCCACAATTCGATCTGTATTGGCAGAAGGGTCATTGTATTCCGGACCCCATTGGCCAACCAGATCGGCTTCACCATACTTGTAAGCTTTACCCTGTTTAACAAGATACTCAGCTTGCTCTTCCCTGGCCAACGCCATATTAATATCTGGATTGTTCGCCAGCGCCAGTTCAATAATTTCCTCAAAGCCCATTACCGGAGCCACTGTGCTGCCATCTGCAGGAATTTTATTGACGTAGTCGGCTACCAGTAGATCGCTCTCAGCGACAGGCACGATACCAAGCGCTTCTTGCGCTGCTGCCTCAGGCGCGTTTACCGCATTCAAGCAGACAGCGGCAACAATCGCGGTTGAAAACCTACTTGCTCGCTTTGCGGAACTGCAGCTTAGCCCAGTCATATTGCCCCTTAATCTCTGTCGGATCTTCTACTTTCACAAATATCGCGTCTTTATCAAGTTCTGTTTCCAGAAACTCATTACGCACGTTCATTAGTCGGGCTATCGCTACTTTTCGACTAATTGTTTCAATGGGTGAGCGCTTGTTCTTGCTTGCAGACATCACCAGCTCAAGATCATCTGCGCCGTGCTTACTAACGTTATTAGCAATAAATTCCTTGATCACTTGTCGAGTTTCTTCGGTAAGCGTTATCGAATCCTGACCATAGAAAATAACCAATGAACTGCCTTCTTCTTCAAAATCGACATCCTGCTCGCTGCCGGACTCTCGAAACTGAGCTTCGGTTTGCCGTATTTCTTCAAGTAAACCGGCTAGCTGCGTTTTTAAGGTGGAGTTCTCCTCTTTGAGTCGATCTACGATTTGTTCAATAGGAATTTCGTCTACGTCCACTTGAACTTCGCCTTCGGCATTCACTTTGCTCGTATAGGTAATCACGTGGAAGTAAAGCGCCGATGCCGTTACCAGCACAAAGAACACAAACATAATCACAACGGCTGACAAAATATCAACAAACCCGGGCCAGGAATTCGCCGCTAGATCAGCCCCATCTTCCGAACTCATAGTTATCTACGCCACGCCAGATTCTGAATCACTGTCTCGCCGACCGAGACCCGCTTCATTGGTATCATTACTGGACCGCCGCTCAAACGCTTGCTCACGAACGTCGGCGATCTGAGCAGTTGCCTCGCGGTTCTGTACCGGGCTTCTTCCAACCAACTTGATAAGCTGATCCAAAGACGCACGCAGTTGCGCTCTCTCCTGTACTCCTTCAAGCAGATTAACTTGCTGATCGGCGACAGTTTTTAGCTGGTCAAATACCTGTTTCTCTACACTCTGATTGCTATGCAGGCCATCAACAATACTGTTGAGTAGCGAGCTTAATTCTTCGGAAACCGAATTTTGCCTTACTTCATTGAGCAGTTCTTCCAAGCGGTCGCCTACTGTGCCCGCAGCCACCCGCATACTTTCATCAATTGTCTGCAAAGCCTGTGAGACGGGTTCTATAGATTCGCGCAAACGCTCATCTGTTATATCTTCACGCTCAGATATCGCGGTAACGTTGTTATCTATATGCTCAATCATGACACCAAAGGTGTTGTACGCCTGTTCGAAACGCTCTGGCATGTCTTCGCTAATACCTTTGGCAACTTCACCTATGCGTACGGCAACATGCTGATTCGATTCATCGATGGTTACTAACGCAGAGTTCATTGCTTCTAGCTTGTCAGCAATGCGTTCACTACCGGCCAGTAACTCTTTCGCGTTTTCTTCGCTGACCACCTTACTGATCTGCGTGTTCTGTTCTTGAATAACTTGCAAGCTGCCGTTCAAACCGGCCAGCGTTTCAGCCATAGAAGATTGCTGTTCAAGCATTTCCTGAGTATTTTTGGCGGTGAGCAGACTTGCCTCAGACGCCTCGTTCATGACCTCCATCAGCTGGCCCATCTTGCGTTGCGTCATTTGCGATGTTTGTACAAAGCCAACCAGCCAGGCTTTCAATTCATCAGAACCTGCAACCTTAGGATTAGCCGCACCCTTCTTCATCTTCTCACTAGGTGCCGGAATGCGTTCGTCGATCCAACGACTTGCGGTTTCTATAAACTTGTCTTGCGAGGTGCCACATAAATAGCTGAAGAAGCCAGTGAGGAGCGAACCAGACAATCCGAACAAAGACGAACTGAAAGCAACACCCATGCCTTTCAAAGGCGCAGCAATGCCTGCAATAAAGTCAGACATACCGTCGGAACTATCACCGGTGATACTCGCCATGCTACCCATGGCTTCACCAACAGCGTCGATGGTTAACAGCAATCCCCAGAACGTACCTAACAAGCCCAGCATAACCAGCAAGCCAGATAAGAACGCAGTTCTTGAACGGGTTTTACCAACCCTGAACCCCAGCTTTGACTTGATCAGGCGCGCATCATTGTCGGTAATATTCAGGTGGCCATAGACAGTGAGATTGGTCAGCAATCCCGCCATGTTTTTGGTGTCTAGAACCCGCGCCGGGCCCTTAAGCGTTGTCATCAACTCAGCGTGAAGCTGTTGTGAACACTCACCTTCCCGCGCGGCTTCATCCAATTGATGCATGAAACGTGAGGTCTGCCACAGACGGTATTGAAACCATACAGACATAGCCACAGCGATGACGAATATAAGAATAATCACGCTGTTGAGCACAACGTTTGTTTCGAAGTTTACGCGAAGCTGATCAATATTTACGCCAATAATCGCCAGCACACTGATGGTGGTGATAATTATTCCCGGAGTTACATAGGCAAAGATATTTCCATCAACAGTGCCACTGCATTTGTCTGGCTCTGCAGGAGACGGCAAAATTTGCGCGAGCATGCGCTTGAGCTTATTCATGAACCGTTTCCTGATACGCTAATTCGCTGGTATAAAGAATCATGTTGCCTTCTTTTTTTTGTTTTTTGTGACGACTTTCATAAGACTAGTTAATGATCCAGTCTTTATCTAATCAACTTAGCTACTTCGTTTTTTTGTTTTTTAATTTTTTGAGCAAACTGTAATCAGATTGATCAAGTCTCACGCAAAGCCTGACTTCTAATGTTAATCAGTGGTTTTAACAGGGCCCTAAGTATCGAAATTTGACCGGTTAGAATACTCACTTCTGCGGTCATGCCTGGCCTGACCTGCTGATCATCGCCCAGACGATCACTGTTCAATGCGACCCTGACCTTGAAGTGTTCCCTGTTCTGTTTGTCAACGAAACTGTCGGGGCTTATGTAAATCAATTCGCCATCTATGCCGCCATAGATGGTGTAATCATAGGCACTGATTTTCGTTAACGCAGGCAGCTCTGGCCAAACCTTGCCACGGTCAGTTGTTGCGATCTGCCCTTCTACCACCAGCGTTTCATTCATCGGAATAATCTCCGCCAATGGTGCACCGGGCTGACTAACACCACCTACCGTATGTATATGCAGTTTGTTAACCGTGCCATCAATTGGCGAGTTAATTGAAGAGCGTGTTACTTGATCCTGCAGAGCAGCGATTCGCTCATTGAGAGTTTCTATTTGAAATCTCGCTGCATTTAACTGCTCGGCCATTTCGGCGTGATGTTTCTGCTTAACCTCTTCGAGCAAACTCACGAGTTCGGTTTTTTCGGCCTCAATAATGGGCACTCTGTTTTTGGCACTTTCTAGTTGAGTGATAAGTTTTCGAGATTGGCTCTTGTTGGTCAGATACAAACTCTCTGAGATGGCGCCAGCATCAAGCAGCTTCTTTCGAATAGCCAATTGCCGCTTGGTCACGTCTAATTCCTGGCGAATGTTCAGAACCTCGGCTTGCAAAGCATCCAGCTCAAATGCTTTCTGGTTTTGTCGTTCTTCAATGCCTTTTACCGTTTCTAGAAAAGACTGCCTGTTGGCGTCGAACAAAGACATTTCCCGTCTGGCAAGATCTGAATTTTCCGCTACAAAAGACGCTGGCAGTTCAAGCTGTTCAGCTCCGTTTTGCTCCGCTTCAATTCTCAATTTTCGCGCCTTTAGCGCCTGAGCTTCAATCGCTGCTTCCTTAAGCTGAGTTTTGGCGCGCGTGTTGGCAACGAGAAACAGGGTTTCCCCGGCAGTCACTTTTTGACCTTCTTTAACCAGAATCGTTTCTACAATACCCCCTTCCAGATGCTGCACAATACGTGCATTCCCCGAGGGTATTATTCGCCCGCTGGCGGTAACGTGCTGGTCTATTTCAGAGAAACCTGACCACAACAGAAACGCGACAAGCAGTGTTACTAAAGCCAGTAACACCGGGCGATAGTTCCAGAAATCATCGGCTATTTCGAAAGCGTTGCTGCGTTCCGGGTTTGCTGCCTTTATTTCCTCAGCACGCTCAACAACTGAGTTAACAGATTCTTTCAAATTGCTTAACCAGCTCATGCTTGCGCCCCCAATTTTTGCAATACAGTCTCTGTGGGCCCATCAGCAATCATCTTTCCGTTGTCCAACAGAATCAACCTATCCACCAAAGACAGCAGTGATGTTCTGTGCGTGACCATAATTAAGGTGCGATTCTTTAAATATTCCGCCATCTGCAGTTTGAAATGATTCTCAAGCACCGAATCCAGACCAGTCGTTGGCTCATCGAATATGAGTACGCGAGGGTTTCGCAATATTGCTCGCGCTATAGAAATAGCTTGGCGTTGCCCGCCTGAAAGCTGCGAGCCACCTTCACCCACTTCGGTTTCAAGACCATGACCACAGTGCTTAATGATTTCTTCCACACCTGAAATTCTGGCTGCGTACTTTAGTGCCGCTTCGCTAACATCTGCTCGGCCCAGAAGTATATTGTCGCGAATGGTGCCTGATACGAAGAACGGAAATTGCGGAACCACCGCAACCGTGCGACGCAATTCAGCGGGTGATATTGCTTTGAGCCCATAGTTTCCGAAATAGATGTTTCCCTCAAAATCATTCAGAAGGCCCGTCAGCACGGACGCCAGCGTACTTTTGCCTGCCCCGGAAGGTCCTATCAATCCAATCTTTTCGCCAGGTTTGATTACCATTGATATATCACGCAGTGCCGGACGCATTTGCTGGGGGTATTGATAGCGAACGTTCTCAAGCTGAATATCGCCTTTCAATGGTCCTTTAGGTGAACGCTGGCAGGGCGCCTCGGTTTCATTGGGTAACCTGAACAAAGCGTCAATTGTTCTTAACACATCTCTGCTTTGCTTCCAGCGACTAACAACACCAGCCAGATTCATGATCGGTGCTATAGCACGCCCGGATAGAATGGTACAAGCGATAAGTCCACCAATCGTAAGCTTGCCTGATTGAATCTGATAGACACCAAACACAACGATAAATACATGCACCATGTGCATTATCGTGACCGACAGGTTTTGTACAGCAGAAAACAGAAACTGGTTTTTGCGGGTGGTTTCAGCAGCACGCATTGACGCGTAGTTCCACTTGAACAAGCGGTCACCCACGGCATTAAATACCTTGAAATGTTGCATGCCCGCCAGTGACTCAATCATCAAGGTTGACTTTTTTTGCATCGACGAGAAATGATCTGCCGTACTGCGGTTGATCGGTACTTGTATCGCCACATTGAAAACAATGATTGCTATCGCACCCATAATCGGCACCAGCGTGAGTGGCGGCGAGATCATGTATATGATGAACAGAAACAAGGCAAAAAATGGCAGGTCTACCAGGGTTGGCACAAAGCGTGAAGCGTAGAACTCTCGAATACCTTGTAATTCGCGGAATAAATTACTTCTCTCGCCCACTGACAAACGCATTTGTTCGGTATTAACCATCATCAGCCGCTGCATCAAGGTGCCATCAAATCCGGTACCTACTTTTGCGGCAACGCGCTCCAGAATGTAGGAACGCATGGTTTTAAGAAGGAAATCGAATAGCAGGGCAATCGCCACACCGGTTGCCAATACGAACAAGGTAGCTTCAGCGAAGTTAGGAATTACTGAGTCATAGACGTTTAGCGTGAACAGCGGCAGAGCGACTACAAACAGGTTAATAAATAGGGAACACAGCAAAACTTCACCGAAGCTCGACAAGTGCCCAAACAGCGGCTGCCAGAACCAGTCGATTGGCGGCCGCTCACTCATGTGATCGGTTGCCGCGGCAACTTGTTCCTGATTGGGTCGTATACTCAGCGCTTTCCCGGAATAGCTCTCACTCAAGCCCTGCAGATCTGCTCGCTGAAACCCGGTACCCGGAATATACATTCTGCCTTCCTGACCCTCTCTGGGCAGGTACACTCTTGGGCTGCCGTCGTTAGCCAGCAGAATGACTGGAGTGGGTGCAGCGGGGATATCATCCAACTCCAGGGAGTCGGTTCTTGTAGTGAATTGAAGCCTGTCGCCAAGTGCTTCCAAATCGTCCAGGGTGAGTGGTCCTGGCTCTCTGGAGAGCTGAACCTTCAGCCCTTCAATATCAGCATTGATTCCAAAAAAGACCAGTACGATTTGTAGACATTTGGCTAAGGGATCATCAACCTTTCGTTGCGCCACATCATCATTGTTATCGACCAGAGTCAGCGACATGAATTACCCTCGGGATTAATGCATTATTATCCTTTAAGGGTAGACGACGAACGGCAAATTCGCCGATTTTGTTGCGCCGCGTCACACTAACAAGCTGATCAGTTAATCATCAAAATTTGCTTGTAACGCAGCTAACCGAGAAACTTTATTAGTTAAGGCTAAACCCCTCAACGTCCACATTGACAATAGCGCAGCTCATCACTATTGCCTTGGAACTCTGACAACCAGAGCCATTGATCTTGTTTTGAGCAGTATCCCATAACATTCGGATCTGAATAACTTTTCCAAATACTTTCTGAACTTGAAGCTCAGCCGACGGTAAATTGGTTTGCGCTAGCTGAAAAATCTCTGCAAGATCACTAACTGCTAGCTCTGTTGCAGTGCACACATTATCGCTGCAATTTATGAACGAGTGAGCGGGTAGCCCATTAACGTAATAGGCGCCTTGTTCGAGCCCAGCCACATTAGAACGGATTCTACTCGCCAATTTCTGAGCGATATGATGGGCTTTGGAATTTAGCTGCCCCGTGGCCACGGAACGGGCCAGACTGGAGTCAGACACTCCTAGTACAAAAAATATGCTACTTAGAAAAAACAGTAATGCCAGAATTTCCGCAAGCGTAAATCCGCGTGACCGCATCGAGGGCGGCAGACCAGTTCTCAACATTTTTATGTTCACTCGCTGCTTTTATTTTTCTAATAGTGCAAACCCCGTTCAAGCTGCTACGCAAATTGAGCGGGGTTTACCTTCCCAGGGGAATGATGGTCGCAATCAAATGCGGATGTCTCTTTAGATCTGGTTGATTATTAAAGTGACACCATTGTCCCAGTCTATCGTTCGGGTGTTTCCTACCGTAGAGTCGCCACTCACTGTGGCACCGCCCTGATCCAGCGCATTGAAATCCGTTAGATCCATAGTGGCCGAATTAATATCAATGGAGAGGCTATTACCATTACCGGTTATCGAACTGATTTCGCTGTTACCAATATCAAAGGTATCTACACCATTTAATCCTGTGCCGGTGAAATCCAGCTCTTCCACGTCAGTAAACAGACTTGCGAGGTCAACGCCATCAATTCCAGCATCGGTAAGATCGTCACCCGTCAGACTGTCGGTGATAACCATTCTGTCTGCCGTGCCGCCATTGGCGTCCACCGAATTTAGCGCGCCGATTGCGTCCATGTCGAAGTTCAGTGTGTCGTTACTTGCAGAGAGCACAAAGTTCTCGAAATTATCAACGCTCGCTGAATTGGCGCCAACATTCACAGTACCACCCGCACCGTCAACCGCTCCTGCGCTTAGAGAACCACCGGTGATCGCACCTGAACTGGAATAATCCAGTGTGTCGTTGTTCTGGCCGCCATCAAGGAAATCAAATCCGGCACTGAAGTTGATCGTATCATCACCCAGGCCGCCGTCTATGAAGTTGGCGTTGTTGTCACCAGTGATCGTGTCATTGTTGTCACTTCCAACAACGTTCTCGATATTGCTCAAAGTATCCTGACCACCGTCGCCATCATTCAGCGCCCGGTTCGACGCCAATGCAGCAGATAAATCAACAACAATCCCGTTCGCTGCAAGGCTGTAATCGATCACATCATCGTCGGCGCCGCCATCAATGATGTCATTACCGGCACCACCAATAATGCTATCTATTCCGTCGCCACCGTCGATTACGTCATTGCCATCACCGCCGTTCAAAATATCAGTTGCCGCACCGCCAACCAGAACATCGTTTCCGCCATTGCCTGTAAGGTTGTCCTGGCCGTTGCCACCAGTGAGCCGGTTGCCACCGCCATCACCAATAATTGTGTCGTCGCCGTTCGAACCGGTTACGTGGTCAATGTCACTGAAGGTATCATTGGAGCCGTCTCCATCGTCGGTAGTGACACCGCCAATCATATTCACGCTAACCCCTGAGGCCGCTCCAGCATAGCTGAGGGTGTCGTCCCCACCGCCACCTTGCAGGTCATCAACACCTCCGCGGCCAACCAGTACATCATTACCAAGCCCACCATTAATGGTGTTTGCGTTGTTATCTCCACTGAGCGTGTCTGCGTTGCCGGAACCCGTCAGATTATTGATGCTGGAATAGGTGTCTGTAGACGAATCGCCGTCATTGCTGGCTCCGCCTGCGAGAAGGTCGGCGGTTACTGAGCCGGCCGCATTCACATACGTCACAGTATTGATGCCCGCGCCGCCATTCAATACATCAAGCCCACCACGGCCGGCCAGCGTATCATTGCCATTACCGCCATCCAGTGTATTGCTAAACCCGTCTCCAGTAATTGTATCGTTCTGATCACTACCGATCACATTTTCTATATTGTTCAGCGTATCGCTGCCGCCATCACCATCATTGCTGGCGCTGTTGGACGACAGATTGACGGTAACTCCGAAAGCCGCACTGCCATAGCTAATCGTATCTGTATCCGCTCCACCGTCGATAATGTCATTACCGGCTCCACCGAGGATTATGTCATTGCCCGCCAGACCATTAATCGTGTCAATCCCATCGTTGCCGACGATGATATTCCCGCCGGTGTCTCCAGTCAGAGTGTCAGCAAAATTGGAACCCAACAGGAACTCGAAGTTACTAATGGTATCGCTAAAACCGAAGCCATCATCCAGTACTGTATTGGTGTCGAGATTCACATCCACACCGGCCGCGGCAGCCGAATAGTCCAATGTATCAAGATTGTTGCCACCATCCAGGGTATCAGCACCCGATCCACCGGAGATGGTATCCGCCCCATCACCGCCAAGCAGAGCATTCTGCAGAGCATCGCCGTGCAAGGTATCATCACCACTTGAGCCGGTTATGTTCTCAATGTTGCGTACCGTGTCATCGGTACCCCCATTGACGGTAACAAACACTGAGCTGCTGCCATTCAAGCTGACCGAGATTGATGTTCCCCCGGCAAGCCCGGAGTAATCGAGGCTGTCGGTATCGGCGCCACCGTCGTAGTTGTCGGCACCAGCGCTGGCGGTGATATTGTCATCACCACCACCGGTGTTTATTGCGTTGCCGGCGCCACTACCGCTCACAGTGTCAGCACTGGCTGAACCAATGAAGTTCTCAATCGACACCAGGGTATCGCTGCTGCCATCACCGTCATCACTGACTACCCCACTGCCCAGGTTTGCGGTAACACCCCCTGCCGCCGTAGAGTAGTCTGCGGTGTCTACATCCAGGCCGCCGTCCAGAATGTCGGTACCGGCGCGGCCAGACATTGTGTCATTGCCCAGCCCTCCGACCAATGTGTTGTTTTCTCCGTCACCGTGTATGGTGTCATCGCCACCCGTACCTGTTACGTTTTCTATGTTCTGGATACTGTCGTTTGAATCGCCGCTGATTGTCACCGTTGTGGACGTAGCCCCATTAAGTGTTACTGATATAGCACCGGCGCCAGGATGAACGCTGTAGTCAATGGAGTCGTTGCCAGCACCGCCGTCAATTATGTCGGCACCACTGCTACCTAATATTGTGTCTGCGCCAGTACCGGCATTCAGGTTGTCGCCCCCTGCACCGCCATCCAGGATATCGGCGCCATCACCGGAGTTGATGGTATCTGCCCCGCCCATGCCGAGCAGGGTATTGTCGTTACCATCCCCTGTAATGGTGTCTACGCCACCAGTACCAGTGATATTTTCGATCTCGCTGATTGTGTCGTTATCGCCACCGTCGACGGTTACCGTCACCGAAGAAGCACCATTCAAGGTAACATTGATGAAGTTAGCGCCCAGTCCGGAATAATCAACCGTATCGCTGTCGGCACCACCGGTGATGGTGTCGCTGCCTGCGCCGGCAATGAAGGTATCGTTGCCAGCGCCGCCAAGCAATGTATCAGCGCCACCCGCACCGTCAATGACGTCATCGCCACTGTCTCCGTCGAGCACATTCACCAACCCATCACCGATAATCGTATCGTCGTCAACACTTCCGATGATGTTCTCGAAGCCGCTAATCGTGTCATTGTCTCCAGCACTAACGCTTACAACAATGGCTGACGCGCCATTTAAGGTCAGGCTGACTCCGGTAATACCGCCAAGTACCGAGTAGTCCAGGGTGTCGGTGCCGGTTCCAGCGTCCAATACATCATTGCCATGGCTGGCGTCGAAGGCGTCGTCACCATCCAAACTGTCGACTACGTCATCGTTAGCAGATCCTCGAATCACGTCGGCTTGATCAGTCAGAATGAAAGATTCGATATTGCTGAACAAGTCAGTGAAACTGCCACCAACCGTTGAAAAACCGCCCGAGAGGTTGAGCTCTATACCGGTACCGAGTGACTGGTAATCCAGCACATCGCCAGTGCCCGCGCCACCGTCCAAAATGTCGCTGCCGGTACTTCCGAAGATAGTATCATCACCGGCACCGGCATCAATATCATTAATCGCCGAGTCACCACCAATGGTATCGTCGCCCTGCGAACCAATAATATTCTCGATGCTGTTAATGGTGTGGTTATCCCCACCGTTGACGGTAACCGTTACATTGCCGCCACCATTAAGCGTGACATCGATAAAATTCCCCGCAGCAAATCCGGAGTAATCCAGAGAGTCGCTGCCTGTGCTGCCAATGTAGGTGTCCAGACCGGTGCCAGCAATGATGATATCATCTCCACTACCGCCATTGAGCACATTGGCCAAGCTGTTGCCTTCAATGCTGTCAGCTCCATCCGAGCCCTGGATGTTTTCTACATTGCGAATGGTGTCGTTGGTCTGGCCGTTCACAACAATCGTTGTGTCACCGGACTCGTTCAGGTTTACCGTGATCCCGGCACCGGTATTATTGTAACGAATGGTGTCGGTATCGGCACCACCATCAAACACGTTGCCACCACCGCGAGATTCAAAAGTATCATCGCCCGCATTGCCTTCCAGGGTATTACCGTACACACCCCAGTTACCGAAAAAATCGGCTCCGTCATTACCACTGGCGGTGTTACCGCTGGAGTATGACCAGAGTGTATCGTTGTCGGTTCCAAGAGTGATGTTGGCTCCACCGCCATACGCGCGAACGAGATCGGCCCCGCTGCCTGCGTCGACAGTAGCATTGGCACCGAACAAATCGACGTCATCCGCACCGTCCCCAGAATTGACCGTAGCATTATCGGCATTCAGATCGACAACATCGTTACCATCTAGCGTTTCCAGCAGAATTATGTTGCCATCAGTCTCGACCGTATCACCACCTGTGGTGGTGCGCAGAATCTCGATACTGTTGGCCCGATCGCCTTCGGCACCGCCACCAATATCCAAAGTGAACAAGCCACCCGCAACAGCCGTCATATCGACGCTCAAGCCGGAACTCAGGTCACTGTAATCCAGCGTGTCGTTGCCGCCGCCGCCGTAAATCTCGTCATCACCACCCGCGGCGAAGAACGTATCATCACCCCCTTGACCATAGAAGAAATTTTGTTGGGTGTGGCCGCGAATAATATCGTTGCCTTCTGTAGCAAAAACGCGTTCGATATTGACGATGGTATCGTTGTCACCGCCATCAACCGTCACGGTCGACACGCTGCCACCGTTCAGGTCAATATCGATAAAATTAATACCGGACTCGAAGCGATAGTCCACCGCATCGCGCGATCCACTGCCTCCGTCCATGGTGTCAATACCAGCCCCACCGCGAAGTGTATCCCAGTTGCCGGAGCCGCCTTCCAGGGTATCATCCCCGGCGCCACCTTCCAGTGTATCGTTATCACCCTCTCCTTGGAGAAGATCATTACCATCACCGCCGCGCAGAGTATCAGAACCAAGATCACCCCGCAGAGTGTTGTCCTGAGCATCACCGGTAATATCGTCATTGCCCTGACTACCAATAATATCGCGAATGTTGGATGCCGTGTCGGTCTCCGAACCACCTACATTGACGGTGAATGCACCACCGGTCAACGCGCCCATATTGGTTACCACGCGATCGACACGGTCGTTGTATTCCAGGGTATTGATGCCGGCGCCGCCGTCGAGCACGTCATCGCCGCCTTCGCCGCGCAAGATATCGTCGCCTGCACCAGCGGTAAAGGTATTGGCATTGCCATCGCCGCGAATAACATCATTGCCTGTAGTACCGACAATGTTCTCAATATTGCGGACCAGGTCATTATCACTGCCGTTGACCGTGACCGTGGTTTGTATACCCGAATTCAGATTGACTGAAATCGAAGTCACGCCGGCCTGTAGAGAATAATCCAGAGTATCTGAGCCGTTATCGCCTTCGATAACATCTATGCCGGCACTGGAGAAGAAATAATCGCTTCCCTCTCCCCCATCAAGGTCGTTAGCTTCAATGCCACCGGTGATGGTGTCATCAAAGTCCGAGCCGATAATATTTTCTATGCTGGTTAAAGTATCAGTCGCGCCGTCACCATCATCAGTTGCCGCGTCAGCGGACAAGTCAACTACAATGCCGGCCGCCGCCTCTTCATAATTGGCAGTATCGGAATCAGCGCCACCATCCAGAATATCAACACCCGCCCCGCCAGACAGTTCATCGTCGCCACCCAAGGTGGTAATCACATTGGCGCTGTCGTCACCATGCACAGTGTCGTTGCCGGCGGTTGCGACAACGTTCTCGATATTGAGAACAATGTCGTTGTTGGCGCCATCAACCGTGACGCTGGCCGACCCGGAACCGTCCAGAGTGACATTGATAAAGTTAATCCCCGCCTGGGCAGAATAATCTACGGTGTCGGTATCCGCACCACCGTCAAAGCGGTTGGTGCCGGCACTGCCCAGGAACAAGTCGTCCCCAGCCTCACCCCATAGGCGGTTGTCAGCGTTACTGCCACCGCTCATGGTGTCATCGCCGGCACCACCCCAGAAATAGTTGTTCGAGCCGTCACCATGAATGGTGTCATTGCCGGCAGTACCGACTATACGCTCTACATTGCGCACGGTGTCATTCTGGTCGCCATCAACCGTTACCGTTGCATCAGTACCACCGTTTAAAGTCACGCTGATGAAATTTGCGCTGCCCTGGCTGGAGTAATTCAGGGTATCAGTGTCACTGCCACCGTCAATTATGTCGGCGCCGTCACTAGCGATCAGTTGATCCCAGCCAGCTCCGCCAAGATAGGTATCGTCTCCGATACCGCCGTCCAGTGTATCGCCAGTGTCACCGCCATCGAGTATGTCGTCGCCAGCTCCGCCGCGCAGAGTGTCTGACTCACTTCCACCGCGCAGCGTATCGTTGCCTGCGCCACCATCGAGAATGTCGGTACCTACCCGGCCCTCGATGACGTTATCCTGCGCGTCACCGGTGATATTGTCGGCTCCAGAGGATCCGATTACATCGCGGAAATTAGCGGCCAAATCGGTATCGCTGCCCACGGTTACTGAGAAAAATCCACCGCTTAGCACATTCATGTCGGTAGTGATGCCCAAGCCGGAATCGGTGTAACTCAGGGTGTTGGTGCCTGTACCGCCGTCTAAGGTATCGTTACTGCCCCCACCGCGAATCACATCGTCTCCACCCTGGCCATCGATGTTGTTTGCCTGGCTGTCACCGCTGATGGTGTCATTGCCGGCGGTACCGATCACGTTTTCAATCGCCCGAATGGTGTCGTTATCTGCGCCGTCAACAATGACCGTGGCATCGCTACCGCCGTTCAGCTGCACATCAATAAAGTTGATGCCTACTTCCTGCGAGTAATCAACGGTGTCAATGTCGTCGCCGCCGTCTAACACATCAGCACCGGCACCACCCACCAGGGTGTCATTACCATCTTCACCTTCAAGAACGTTCACCAAACCGTCGCCACGGATGATGTCGGCACCTGCGGTTCCGATAACGTTTTCAATTTCGCGTATGGTGTCGTCCGCACCGCCGTCAACCGTCACGGTGACGTCACTGCCACCATTCAAAGTAAGTTCAATGAAGTTGATGCCTACTTCACCGGAGTAGTCCACGGTGTCGTTATCGGCGCCACCAATCAGTAGATCAGCACCGGATCGACCGGACAGGAGATCGTCGCCCGCGCCGCCCTGAAACTCGTTGTCTGACCCGTCACCAATCAAGGTATCGTCACCATCGGTGCCGATCACGTTTTCGATGTTCAGTGCCAGGTCATTGTCGCCACCGGCTACGATGACTGCCGAGCTTCCAGAGCCGTTCAATTGAACAGCTACAGACGCAATGCCGGCCTGCAAAGAGTAGTCAATTGTGTCGGTGTCACTACCACCGTCAAAGGTGTTCTGCCCGGCGCTGCCGAAAAAGATATCGTTGCCTGCATTGCCTTCCAGAAAATCATTGCCGGCGCCACCACTAATGATGTCGTCGCCGCCCTGACCCTGGATCGTATTGCTTTCGCCATCACCGGTAATCGTGTCTACACCAGAGGTGCCGATCACGTTCTCGATGTTGCGAATTGTATCGTCGTCGCCACCGTTGACAGTCACAGTGGCTGCGTTCGCACCATCCAGCGTCACATTGATAAAGTTCACACCACCCAGCGTGGAGTAGTCAATGGTGTCGGAATCTGTGCCTCCGTCAAAGTCATCGCTACCGGCGCTGGCCTGGAAGGTATCGCCACCACCCAGGCTAAACACAACGTCTACACCTGTTGAACCGATAATCGTATCGCCCTGATTGGTCAGGTAGTACTCTTCAAAATTGATGAAGTTGTCGGTGCTGCTGTCTGCACTGTAGTAGGCCGTGCTGTTGGTCAGATTAAGATCTACGCCGACCCCGGTCAGGTCATCAAAACGCAACTGATCTCCAGTGTTATGACCACCGCCATCCAGCGTATCGCTGCCGCCTCCGCCCCAGATAACGTCATCACCGTCGCCGCCACTTAAGGTATTGTCGTTGCCATCGCCGCGTAAGGTATCGTCACCTGCGGTGGCGACAATGTTCTCCACGCTGCGCAGCGTATCTGTACCGTTCCCGCCAGAAACGATTACGGTAGCGTCCACCCCGCCACGCAAAGTGACATCGATACTTGGCGAGCCGGCCATGCCAGAATAATCGGCGGTGTCGGACCCGAAGCCACCTTCAATAATGTCATCATTGGTGCTGCCGCGGAAAATATCGTCCTCATCACCGCCTTGCAGCAAGTTAACATTGCCATCACCGCTGATGTCATCAGCAAAATCGGAACCAACGATATTTTCAATACTGGTCAGCGTATCTACGCTGCCGTCACCGTCATTGCTGGCCTGATTAGCGGCTAGATCAACCGTAATCCCCGCAGCAGCCTGGCTGTAATTAGCGGTGTCAATACCACCGCCGCCATCCAAGGTATCCGCGCCCGCCAAGCCGGACAGAGTGTCATTCAGTAAACCACCACTCAGTACGTTGGCGGCAGTACTGCCGACAATAATGTCATTCTGATCACTGCCTATAACGTTTTCGATATTGTTCAGGGTATCAGATGCACCGTCGCCATCGTTGGCCGCAACATTATTCTGCAGGTTTACATTAATGCCAGCCGCTGCTCCGGAGTAGTCGACCGTATCGACATTATTGCCTCCATCAATTGTATCAGCACCACCACGGCCGCGAAGGATGTCATCGCCATCGTCACCAAACAGCGTATTGGCTGCACCGTCACCGGAAAGATCGTCCGCTGCGCTGGAGCCACTGACGTTTTCAATGCTGATGTAAGTGTCGCTGCCGCCATCGCCGTCATCGCTTGCGCTGTTGGCCGCGATGTCAGCGGTAACACCCGCCGCAGCGAGTGAATAATCAGCAGTGTCAGTGCCGACACCGCCGTCCAGCGTATCGTCTCCACCACGTCCGCGCAGAACGTCGTCGCGATTCCGACCTTCGAGCACGTTGTCATCAGCGTCGCCAGTCAAGGTGTCGTCAAAAATAGACCCGATTACATTTTGAATCTGGCTTAAGGTATCCGTGCCACCATCACCGTCGTTACTGGTCAGATTATTGGTCAGGTCAACGGTTACGCCGGAGCCTGCGGTAATATAATCGGCAGTATTGTTACCCGCACCACCGATAATCGTGTCATCACCTGCACCGCCGCGCAGCACATCGTCACCTGCCGCTCCATCCAGCTGGTTGTCGCCAACACTGCCAACGATAAAGTCGTCATGGTCTGAGCCGATCACATTTTCTATGGAGCTCAAAGTGTCGGTATCACCAAAACCGTCGTCATTGGCTATATTGTTTTGCAGGTCAACGTCGATCGCATTGTCGGAATTGGCATAACTAACAGTATCGTTACCAATTCCACCGATGATCTCATCGTCGCCTTCCATGCCACGAATCGTGTCATTGCCGCCACCACCGTCGAGCCGATTATCAAATTCGTCGCCGATTAGCGTATCGTCGCTGCCGGAACCTATGAGACCTTCAATACTGATCAAGGTATCCACGCCACCAGAGCCGTCATCACCTACAACGCCGCTTGAAAGATCGATGGTGACCCCGCTACCGGCAGCCGAGTAATCGGCTGTGTCAAAATCTGCGCCGCCGTCCAGCGTGTCCGAGCCACCGCTACCGATCAGTATGTCGTCGCCAGCGCGGCCTTCCAAAACGTTACCGTTGTTGTCGCCTTCGATGCGGTCATTATTTGCAGAACCCCAGATGTTCTCTATGTTCTGCAAAACATCGGAGTCGCCGTCACCGTCGTTGGCCGCGGCATTCAGGCTCAGATTGACCACAATAGCATTAGCAGCACCTGTGTAGTCGGCAACGTCTCCGGTACCGGTTCCGCCATCCAGAGTATCGCTGCCACCTCTGCCACGTAATACGTCATCAGAATCACCACCAAGCAAGGTATTGGCGTTGGCGTCTCCACCTAGATCATCCGCAAACGCCGAGCCGGTCAGGTGTTCGATGCTGACAAAGGTATCACTGCCGCCATCCCCGTCATCACTGGCGCTGTTACTGTTCAGGTCCGCCGTAACCCCTGCGCCTGCCTGCGAGTAGTCAGCGATGTCCTGGCCTATGCCGCCATCCAGGGTATCGGCACCGCCACGTCCGCGCAGTGTGTCCGCTGAATTTCCGCCCTCGATGATATTGTCATTGCCGTCACCGGTTAAGGTGTCTGCAAAATCCGAACCTGTGATGTTTTCAATCTCAAACAACTGATCCGAACCACCATCCCCGTCTACGGAAGCCTGATTGGAGGAAAGATCAACCACTACGGTGCTGGACGCGGTAGAGTAATCCGCTGTGTCTATGCCGTCTCCACCGGTTAAAATATCATTGCCGGCGCGGCCACTCAGCACATCAGCGCCATCGTCACCACTGATGTCATTATCGTTACCATCGCCTTCGATGCGATCGTTACCTTGCGAGCCCGTGATATTTTCTACGCCGCTAATTGTATGATTGTCGGTACCATTAATGCTGACAGTCGTGCTGGTTGAGCCGTTCAGAGTAACGTCAATGAAATTAGCCGCTGCGAAGCCGCTGTAGTCAATGCTGTCGTCGGTACCCAGGCCACCCTGCACATCATCAGCGCCCACGCTGGCAATAAAGGCGTCATCACCCTGGCCGCCTTGCAAGACGTTCGCCGCAGCATCGCCCTGGATGGTGTCATCGTTGGCCGAGCCGAGAACGTTCTCGAACCCTAACAAGGTGTCAACGCCGCCGTCACCATCGTTGCTGGCGGTGTTACCCGCCAGGTTGACATTGACCCCGGATACCGCACCGCTGTAATCAACGGTATCGATGTCGGCTCCACCGTCCAAGGTGTCATTGCCACCACGACCTGCCAGCAAATCATTGCCTGCCAGACCACGCAGCACATTGTTCAGCGCGTCACCCGTTAGGGTGTCGTTTCCAGAGGTACCGGTCACGTTTTCTATGTTGCGCAGGGTATCGTTACCATCACCATTAACGACCGCTGTTGAGTTGGCCGCACCGGCCAAAGTCACATTGACAAAATTCGCCGTCGCCAGGCTTGAGTAGTCGATGCTATCAATGCCCACACCACCATCGATGGTGTCGGTATTGGAGCTGGCAATAAATTGATCGTCGCCGTCTTGGCCCTGCAGAATATTGACAGAGTTGTCGCCGCCGATGACATCGTTGCCATCCGTGCCAATAACGTTTTCAATATTTCGCGCAATGTCGTCGTCACCACCCGTGACGGTTACAGTTACGTCGTTGCCGTCGTCCAGATCAACACTGATGCCGGTTACACCGCTGAGCGACGAATAATCCAAGGTGTCTGTATTGGCACCACCGTCCAGCACGTCGGAGCCCGCGCTGGCAGTCAGTATGTCATTGCCCGCGTTGCCCAACAGCTCATTATCACTGCCGTCACCGGCTAAAGTGTCGTTGAACGCCGAGCCGTGAACATTTTCAATTTCAAACAGCTGATCCGATGAGCCATCACCGTCGGTGGTGGCCTGGTTGCTGGCTAAGCTAACATTTACACTGCTTGCCGCACCCGAGTAGTCAGCGGTATCAACCCCGGCACCGCCGGTCAGAATATCGGCGCCTGCTCGACCACTGAGTACATCATCGCCCGCGTCACCGCTCAATTCATTATCATTGCCGTCACCCACAATACGGTCATCGCCTTGTGAGCCGGTTATGTCTTCGATGCCTCGAATGGTCTGATTATCGGCATTGTTGACGATAACCGTCGCATCAAGGCTGCCAGCCAGCGTTACATCAATGGCATTGGCAGCGGCAAAAGTCGAGAAGTTAGCTTCGTCACTGTCCCCTAAACCTCCGTCGACAATATCCGCTCCAAGCGACGCATTAAATTGGTCGTCTCCGTCCTGCCCTTGCAGAACATTGGCGTTGGCATCTCCTTCTATTACATCATCATTGCTGGAACCGATGATGTTTTCTATTTCCTGTAAGGTGTCGACGCCGCCGTCACCATCATCCGCCGCCGTGTTCGCCGCCAGGCTGACGTCTACGCCAGTGGTTGCTGCACTGTAGTTAACGGTGTCAATACCAGCGCCACCGTCCAGCAAATCATTGCCGCCCCGACCGGATAACTCATCATTACCGGCTGCACCGCGCAGCTCATTGTCCAGACCATCACCCACCAGCGTGTCATCACCGCTGGTACCAGTCACATTTTCAATATTGCGAATCGTATCGTTGTTACCACCGTTAACCACGACGATGGCATCGGAAGTGGTGGCCAGCGTAACGTTGATGAAATTTGCGCCAACCAAGCCGGAGTAATCCGCCGTATCCGAGCCCAGTCCACCGTCCAATGTGTCGGTACCGGCACTGGCCAGGAAGATGTCATCTCCAGAGCGGCCTTGCAGCAGGTTTATGGAGGCGTCGCCACCGATAGTATCGTCACCGTCGGTGCCGATCACATTTTCTATATTACGTACCTGGTCATTGTCACCACCGGTCACCGTTACAGTAACCGTGTTGGCGCCATCCAGATCAACATTAATAGCGGTCGCACCCGCCAGGCTGGAGTAGTCCAGAGTATCGTTGTTAGCGCCACCATCCAGAATGTCTGTGCCAGCACTGGCGTTTATCAGATCGTCGCCCGCGTTGCCTTCCAGCAAGTTGGCGCTGCTGTTACCGCTGATGGTGTCATTAAAGTTGGAACCGCGAATGTTCTCGATATCGAACAGTTGGTCGGAAGCACCATCGCCATCAGCGCTGGCCTGGTTGCTGGCCAAGCTAACGGTGACGTTACCGGCCGCACCGCTGTAGTCGGCCGTGTCCGAACCAGCGCCACCACGGAGTATGTCGTTTCCAGCGCGCCCCGCCAGGGTATCGTCGCCGTCAGAACCACCAATCTCATTGTCGTTGCCATCACCAAAGATGACATCATCGCCTTGCGATCCGGTTACGTTTTCAATACCACGCAAAGTCTGGTCGTCAGCATTATTGACGCTCACTATCGCATCACTGCTACCAGCCAGTGTGACATTGATCGCATTGGTCGCAGCAAGTGCTGAATAGTCTACGCCGTCGCTGTTGCCAACACCGCCATCAATCAGATCTGCACCCAGAGTGCCGCCAAAGCTGTCGTCGCCATCGCGACCTTCCAGTACGTTGGCGCCACCATCCCCTTCTATGGCGTCGTCATTTGCCGAGCCGATAACGTTTTCTATACCTTGTAAGGTATCAACGCCGCCATCGCCGTCGTTGCTGGCGATGTTGGATGCCAGGCTGACATCAATCGCTGTGGTCGCCGCTGAGTAGTCCACGGTATCGTTATCCGCACCACCATCCAGCAAATCGTTGCCGCCGCGCCCAGACAGCACATCGTCACCGGCCGCGCCACGCAGCTCATTATCAAGACCGTCACCAACTAAAGTATCGTTACCCGTGGTTCCAGTGATGTTCTCGATGTTGCGAATCGTATCGTTACCACCGCCATTGACGACGACAACCGCATCCGAAGTGCTGTTCAACGTAACATTGATGAAATTGGCGCTCACCAGTCCGGAATAATCAGCCGTATCCTCGCCCAGGCCACCATCCAGAGTATCGGTGTTGTCGCTCGCGAGGAAAGTGTCATCCCCGGCTCGACCCTCTAACAGGTTGATCGATGCGTCACCGCCAATGGTGTCGTCACCGGTCGTACCAATAATATTCTCTACATTCCGTACGCTGTCATCGTCATCACCAGTAATGCTGACCGTCACCGTATTGGCACCATCCAGATCAACGTTGATAGCGGTCGCACCAACCAGGCTGGAGTAGTCCAGCGTATCGGAATTGCCGCCGCCATCAATAACATCAGCACCACTGCTGGCGGTAAATGCATCTTCGCCACCACGGCCTTCCAGCAGGTTGTTACTGCCATCCCCTGTGATGGTGTCATCAAAGTTGGAACCGCGAATGTTCTCTATTTCAAACAGCTGGTCAGATGAGCCGTCGCCATCCGCGCTGGCCTGATTACTGGCCAGGTTGACGGTAATGGCACCAGCTGACAGGGAGTAGTCCGCAGTATCAGTACCCGCACCACCAGTGATAATGTCGTTCCCGGCGCGCCCACTGAGCGTGTCGTCACCCGCGTCACCGCTGATTTCATTGTTATTGCTGTCGCCGACAATCGTGTCGTCGCCTTGTGAACCGGTCACGTGTTCGATGCCGCGCAATGTCTGGTTGTCGGCGTTGCTTACGTTGGCGATCGCATCAATACTGCCGTTCAAGGTGACGTCAACCGAGTTACTGGCGGCGAAGCCTGAGAAGTCCACCCTATCGCCGGATCCCGTGCCACCATCAACTATGTCTGCACCCAACGACGCATTAAACACGTCATCGCCATCACGCCCTTCAAGCACGTTGGCATTGGCATCACCTTGAATGATGTCGTTGTTTGCGGAACCAACAACATTTTCTATTTCCTGCAGTGTATCGGCACCACCTTCACCATCATCTGTCGCGATATTGCCCTGCAGATTGACATCAACACCGGTCGTGGCGCTGCTGTAGTCAACCGTGTCGGTGTCTGCGCCACCAATCAATGTGTCGTTGCCGCCGCGCCCGGACAGCACGTCGTCCCCGGCACGACCGCTTAAGGTATTGTCCAGTGCGTCTCCTATCAGGGTGTCATCCCCGTCGGTGCCTATGACATTCTCGATACTGCGAATCGTATCGTTACCATCGCCATTCACAACAACAACAGCGTCGGTCGTTCCATTCAGGGTGACGTCAATAAAGTTGGCCGTTACCAGTCCGGAATAGTCAACCGTGTCGTCGCCCAGGCCGCCGTCCAGCACGTCGGTGTTTGAGCTGGCGAGAAAGGTATCATTGCCCGCATTGCCTTCCAGTACGTTCAGAGATCCGTCGCCACCAATAGTGTCATCACCAATGGTGCCAATAATATTCTCAATATTTCGCACCTGATTATCTGGCCCGCCAGTGATCTGCACCAACACCGTATTGGCGCCGTCCAGGTCCACATTAATTGCCGTTGCCGAGGCCAGCGTTGAATAGTCCAGAGTATCGGTGTTGGCACCGCCGTCCACGACGTCGGCTCCGCCGCTGGCGTTGAACAGATCGTTGCCAATCCCTCCTTCCAGAAGGTTGTCGCCGGTATTACCGGTTATGGTGTCATTGAAGTTGGAGCCGCGGATATTTTCAATCTCGAACAACTGATCTTGGCCGCCATCGCCATCGACTGCAGCCTGACTGGCGCCCAGGTTTACTGTGATGCTACTGGCAGCAGTAGAATAATCCGCAGTGTCTATGCCCGCTCCACCGGTCAAAATGTCGTTGCCTGAACGTCCACTCAGGAAGTCATCACCCGCATCACCACGGAGATTATTGTTGCGGTTATCGCCTTCAATACGATCATTGCCCTGCGAGCCAGTCACATGCTCAACATTACGAACTGTTTGATCATCCGCGCCGGTGACAAACACTGTCGCATCACTGCTGCTGTTCAGCGTGACATCGATCGAGTTGGCCGCCCCATTATTGCTGTAATCAACAACATCATTGTCTCCAAGCCCGCCATCAATCGTGTCGGCACCCAGGCTACCCAGAAACAAGTCTTCGCCCAGACCGCCTTCCAGCAGGTTAGCGTTGTTGTCACCTTCAATAACATCGTCGTTATCCGAACCGATCACATTCTCAATGGTTTGCAGCGTGTCCACGCCACCGTCACCATCGTCAGTAGCGGTATTGTTCAGCAGGCTGACATTAACGTTTCCACTGGCCGCACTGTAATCCACAGTATCGGTATCTGCACCGCCTATCAGGGTATCGTTGCCACCCCTACCTGCCAGCACATCATCGCCCGCCAAACCGCTGAGACGGTTATCCTGGCTATCACCAATCAGAGTATCGTCACCCGCGGTACCAGTGACATTTTCAATGCTGCGTAAGGTGTCGTTGCCGTCGCCGTTTATTACAACGATCGCGTCTGCCGCGTCATTCAGTGTTACGTTGACAAAGTTAGCCGTCGCAAGGGTTGAATAGTCTATTTCATCAACGCCAAGTCCACCGTCAATAGTATCGGTTCCAGAGCTGGCACCGAACACATCGTCGCCGCCTAAGCCGAACAATACGTTGATGGCTGCATCGCCACCGATGAAATCGTTGCCCGATGTACCAATAACATTTTCGATATTGCGCGCCGTGTCGTTATCACTGCCAGCTACTGTCACTGTGGCGTCATTGCCGCCATCCAGCGTCACATCGATAGATGTTGCGGAGGCCAGCCCGGAATAATCCAGGGTATCATTGCCGGCGCCACCATCCATCACGTCGGAACCTTCACTGCCAAGCAAGGTGTCTGCACCCGCTTCGCCAAGAAGCGTATCGTCACCTCCGGCGCCATTGAGAATATCGTCTCCGCCACGGCCACTGAGCTGGTTGTCTTGTCCGTCACCGGTCAGGGTGTCATCTCCCGCGGTACCAACAACATTCTCGATGTTAAACAATACGTCGTTGTCGCCACCGTTAACCACAACTACGGCACCGGTCGCGCCATTTAATGCGACGTTTATGAAATTAACCCCGATCAGACCACTGTAATCGGCTGTATCGACATCCGCACCGCCATCCAGTGTGTCGTTTCCTGAGCTGGCAAAAAAGGTATCATCGCCGGCCGATCCGGTCAGCGCATTGTCGCCGCCGTCGCCGGTCATGCGATCGTCTCCCACCGTTCCGATCACGTTTTCGAAATTGCGTATGGTGTCGTTGTCCCCTCCGTCGACGACGACTGTTGCGTTGCTGCTGCCATTGAGCACAACGTCAATGAAGTTGACACCACCCAGACCCGAGTAATCGATGGTATCGCTGTCTGCCCCACCGTCCAGATTGTCGGCGCCCAGGGAAGCATTGACGATGTCATCGCCCCCCAACGTGGACACTACATCCGCACCGGTCGAACCACTGACAGTATCGGCCTGTTCAGTAGTAAAGAATTCTTCAAACTCGGAGAAGGTATCAACCGAGCCATCGAACCCGTACGTGGCCTGGCTGTTTTCCAGGTCTAGAGTAACGCCAGCATCAGTCAAGTCGTCAAATCGTAATTGGTCAGCTCCGGTCTCATTGCCGCCAAACAGTTGGTCTGAGCCGGCGCCACCGTAGATGAC
>CAYGSL010000010.1:55529-96864 GCA_964352475.1 uncultured Pseudomonadales bacterium
CTCCGGTCTCATTGCCGCCAAACAGTTGGTCTGAGCCGGCGCCACCGTAGATGACGTCGTCGCCATCTTCGCCGCGAATCACGTTGGCGCCAGTGTCGCCACGAATATTGTCAGATTGGGAAGAACCAGTGATGTTCTCTATTCCACGAAGCGTATCGGTTCCGCCGTCGCCGTCATTGCTAGCCTGTTCACTGGACAGATCCAGCGAGATACCGGAAGACGCTGATGAGTAATCAGCTGTATCCAAACCAGTCCCACCGTCCAACAAATCGTTGCCAATATTTCCGCGCAGGGTGTCGTCACCCAAGCCGCCGAGCAAATCGTCGCTGCCGTCGCCGCCTTCCAATACATCATTGCCACTGAGGCCGCGCAGCTCATTGTCGGCATCGTCGCCGACGATGGTGTCATCACCGCTGGTGCCAACCACGTTTTCAATATTGCGCAGAGTATCGTCGTCTCCACCGACAACCGTCACAACGGCCGCATTGCCCAGATCCAGACTTACTGAGATAGAGGTCACACCTGTCAGAGCTGAATAGTCAACCGTATCCAGCCCAATCCCGCCGTCAAATTCGTCGTTCCCTGCACTGGTGTTGAACACATCATTACCGCTCAACGCAAACACCAGGTCATTAGCCGATGACGAGTTGATCAGGTCATCTTGATTCGTAGTGAAGTAGCGTTCAAATTCGGAGAATGTGTCGGTGCTGTTGTCACCGGTATAACTTGCGGTGCCGCCTGAACCGTTTAAATTCAGGGTGATGCCAACGCCGCTCAGGTTGTCAAAACGCAGGTCATCTGTGCCGTCACCGCCAATTAGGGTGTCGCTGCCACCTCCGCCGCTGATAACGTCGTCGCCGTCTCCGCCTATCAGGGTATTGCTGACCGCATCACCGATAATGTTGTCGTCGCCCGCCGTTCCGGTAATATTCTCAACATTTCGAATGGTGTCGTTGTCGCTGCCGGCAACGCTGACTACAACGTCATTTTCGCCGTTCAGTGTTACGCTGACAGAAGTAGCGCCTGCCAGCGTAGAGTAGTCGATAGTGTCCAGGCCGTCTCCGCCGTCCAGCGTATCCACACCCTGACTGGCTACAAATCTGTCATTGCCGCCCAAGGCAAAAACGCTGTCGGCCGCCGCTGAGCCGATCAAACTATCGCCCTGGTTTGTCGCGTAGTAGATTTCAAAGCCACTTAAAGTATCAGTGGTTGCGTCACCGGCGAAAAATGCAGTGCCTGCGCCAATATCCAGTGTTATTCCCGCACCGGTTAAATCGTCAAAACGAACTTCATCAAAGCCGGCGCCACCGTCCAGGTTATCGGCACCGCCGCCACCTCGGATCACATCATCACCGGCTAAACCGCTTAGCGCATTGCCCTGGGCATCACCTGTGATGTTGTCATTATTGGCTGTACCTATAACGTTTTCGATATTGTTGAGAACATCCGAACCGCCATCGCCGTCATTGATTGCCGCGTTTTGCGCCATATCGATGAGCACTCCGGTACTTGCACCGGAGTAATCCACTGTATCAACCCCGGCGCCGCCATCGAAGTTATCGTCTCCCGCACCGCTGATCAGGAGGTCACTACCTGCACCACCGCGCAGTGTGTCGTCGCCGCCGGCGCCTTCCAATAAGTCATCACCAGCCGCACCTTCCAATATATTGTCAGCATCGTCACCAGTGATAACATCATCGCCAGCTGAACCGATTACATTTTCGATCAGCCGCATGGTGTCGTCATCGCCGCCGTCCACAGTTACTGTCGCGTCGCCGACACTGTTCATCACTACGTTGATGAAATTAATTCCAACCAGCGTGGAGTAGTCAACGGTGTCCTGGCCACCCCCGCCAATGAACAGATCGCTGCCAGCACTGGCGACAAACTGGTCATCACCAAGCAGACCATCGATGGTATCCGCCGCCGCGCTGCTGATAATGACATCAGCTTGGTTCGTGCCCGCATAACTTTCGAAGTTAATGAAGGAGTCGATGCTGCTGTCTACTGCATAAGAGGCAGTGCCATTAATCAGGTCCAAAGTAATGCCCAAGGACACCAGATCATCAAAACGCAACTCGTCGTTGCCGCTTCCGCCGTCCAGCGCATCGGACCCGGCCCCACCGCGAATCAGGTCATCACCAGCGCCACCACGTAGCTGGTTTGCCAGGAAGTCGCCGCCTATCGCATCATCGCCATCGGTACCGATCACGTTTTCAACGTTGCGAACAATATCGTCCTGGTCGCCTGTTACCTGAGCAACTACGTCAAAGCTGCCATTCAGCGTGACATCGATGCTGGTCGCACCGGCAAACTGCGAATAGTCCAAGGTATCGATGGCGGCACCACCATCGTAGGTATTTGCACCGCTGCTGGCCACCAGAGTATCCAGGCCTTGCCCGCCCTCCAGTAAGTCATCGCCGGCACCACCAATCAGCGTATCGTCACCGGCAATACCACGTAGAATGTTGTCGTTGTCGTCACCGCGCAAGGTGTCGTTGAATGTGGAACCCGTGACGTTCTCGATGCTGTCGAAAGTGTCCAGACCACCGTCACCATCGGCGGAATTGCCAACCGACAGATCGATGTCTACAGAGTTGGCCGCCAGCGCATAGTCCGCGGTATCCGATCCGGCGCCACCAATCAGCGTATCGTTGCCGGCACGGCCGGATAGAAAATCGTCGCCGTCACCACCGGTCAGGATGTTGGCATTTTCATCACCTGCGATCCGGTCATCAAATGCTGAGCCGGTCAGGTCTTCAATGCCTTCGAGTATGTCGCTGCCACCGTCACCGTCGTTATTCACCACTCCGGTGGACAAATCCAGATCTACGGCGGACGCGGCCTGACTGTAGTCAGCTGAGTCGCGGCCTTCACCGCCAATCAGAATGTCATTACCGCCGCGACCAGCCAGCACATCATCCCCGGCACCGCCTTCAAAGCGGTTGTCAGACGCATCGCCAGTAATGGAATCATTACCGTCAGTGCCGATAATATTTTCCACATTACGCAAGGTGTCGTTGGCGCTGCCGTCCACGATAACGCTTGCATCCTGCGCACCCGCCAAGGTTGTACTGATGAAATTGGCGCTTTCCAGAACAGAGTAATCAATAGTGTCGCTGTCGGCGCCGCCATCGACCGTGTCCGACCCTTCGCTGGCAAGGATCAGATCATCGCCGGCGTCGCCATTAATAGCGTCATCACCGTCGCCGCCATCCAGCGTATCGACACCGCCACCACCAGAGATAGTGTCGTCGCCTCCGGCACCGAATAGAATCTGATCATTATCATCGCCGGTGATTGTGTCGCCGAACTCAGAACCACTAACGTCTTCTATGTTGCGCAGCCGATCCACCTCGGAGCCCATCACAGCAGTCGTGAAGCCCTGATTGTCGGCAACTTCCGACAAGTCTATGCTGACCGCCTGGGCCGCGCGGCTGAAATCAATGACATCGCGTTCCCCATCACCGCCATCCAGCTCATCATTGCCGCGGCCACCGGACAGTCGATCATTGCCTGCGCCGCCGAATATGGCGTTGTCGTCATCAGAGCCATGAATGCGGTCGTCGAAGTCTGTGCCAACAATGTTCTCCACCCCTTGCAGAGTGTCGATATTGGATTCATCGACTGTTACGTTGTCTGCCGCCAAAGTGAGATCGGCATCGATTGCCTTGGTTTCCCCGGAGTAATCCGCTGTATCGGTGCCACTGCCACCAATCAACAGGTCATTACCACCGCGACCGGCCAGCAAGTCATTGCCAGCCCCACCATCCAGCGTGTTATTCGCGTTGTTGCCGATCAACCGGTCGTCAGCCGTACCAGCCCGAATATTCTCAATCTCACGAACCCGGTCCACCTGAAACTCAGGGCCATTACGGTCCACGTTGATCTCGGCGAAATCCTGAATCAGCAGAGAGAGATCAGCGTCAATCTCCACGCTGAGGTCGGAGTAATCCACCGTATCACTACCGGAACCACCAACCAGCGTGTCATCGCCCTCACCGCCTTGCAGTAAATCGTCGCCTTCCGCACCATCGATAAAGTCGTCACCGCGATTGCCACGAATGACATCGTCGCCAGCACCGGCATTAACTACGTCGTCAGCTACCGACCCATCTATGGTGTCATTACCGGATCCGGTAAATACCCGGTTGCCGTTAGGATTGTTGGCCAACACCCAAACCTCATCACCGCTCTGGTTGATGAAATTCAGATCCTGCGGACCAAACACATTGCGAACCGAAATCAGCTGCTCATCCTGAGAGACCAAGGTTGGTTCCGGTGGTGGGGCCAGTGGTACACCATCCCCATCGGTGGTTTCTTCATTGAACTTTGAGGTTACTTTGAACTGAAGAGTGAACTCGTCATCAGACGGCACGGGGTAACTGAGATTCAGCTTCACCGCACCACGATCATCGGTTTCAAAGTCCTCTATGGACCAGGTATTGCCGCTCTTGGTACCACCTTCTATGACAAAACTGTCTGGCAGGCCGGTTAATTCAATTTTGTTGATTTCAAAACCTACCGGGAACTTCGGCGATACCTCAATCACCCTGGACATCAGGGTATTGCCAAAGAAGTCACTGTGGTCGGCTTCTACGATTAGGTCTTCAGTGGCGGTGGAAAAATTCAGCACTTCCGTCGAAAACTGCGATTCGTTGGAAGGATCAAATGCTGAGGCTTCCGAACCACCGCCACCTTGTATCAGGCGGACTTCGTCGCTGCCAACCAATGTGGTCGTTTCTGATCTCGCCAACTGCAGGAGATTCAAGTCAAATAGCGCGATAACCTCGGGTTCGGGTGGCGCTTCACTGCTGGCGAAGCTGATGGCGCTGCTGGAGTCTTGCGAAACCGCTTTGGCCTCTTCGACGAACGTGCCCTCGTCGTCAATTGACCGGCGAGTTTGATTACCATCTTCTTCGTATTCAAATTTATTTTCAGACTGGCTTTGTGACTGCTCCTGTTGGGCTTGTACAACCTGCTGCAAAACAACTAATACTTCTTGCTGCTGCTGTGCTTCAGCTTCGGCTTCGGCAGCTGCTTCAGCTTTGGCTTCTGAATCCGATTCCGCCTTTTCCAAAGACTCAAAAGTCTCGCGCATAATGCTCGAGATAGCGATGAAGTCTTGCACACTTAAGTTACCCACCTCGCCAATCTTTGAAAGCAGGATATGGGTTTCTATTAACTCATCGTCAAAATAGATCTCTGGCGATTCGTCTTCTTCAAATAACAGCAGTGCCAAGCTATTAAAAACGACCTTGGCATTATTGGTTTCATTGGTAACGATAATATCCGAATCAACAATATCAATCTTGGCGTCATCAAGAGACACATCACTGATATTGATTTTTGCCTTCGGCCCAACCACTACAGAATCTGTGCTGTCTGTTTGGGCAAGACTGACATGGATACTAGCTACTTTCTGAACCATCTTTGCTTTTGCTCTCTTTTTTAGGTGTCAGGCACACACGCCCTCGCAAAAACTGCCCGGACGTACTCAATAAGCGTAGAAAAAGCACCTTGAATGGCTAGTTAGCAGTCAATGTGTTAAGTGGTTTATGTCAGGTATCTGACGGGCGTCACAGAATTGACGAGACAGCGGTTAATTATTAAGCAAATAGAAGATTGTTTTTTGCACAGTGTGAGCTAGCGCCGTGAAGAGTCACGCGGCATGCTATGTGACCGCGCTTTGGCTTGCACTAAAGGTGACTCCGGCGGCATTCAGCATGCCACTAAAGCTATCAAGAAAATCCGAGTTCGAGTAGTTAGCCAACATGTATTTCTGCGCGGCTTGAACCGTATCCATTCGCATGGTTTCGTTATCCAGCACCGCCAGCAAACTCGCACGCCAGTCATCCGGAGTAGCGACCAGTGAGCCGCGATTTCTGCCAATCACTTCACGGTAAACTGAATGATTACTAGCCACTACGCTGGCGCCAACCGCGCTGTATTCCAGCCACTTGGTGCTTGATTTATGCCGGTTGAAGCGAATATTGCTCAACGGGCAAAGACCAACAGACCAACGCCTACTCGCCAGGATGGATAAAAATTGATCATAATTCCAGTCTGGCGGAATTACCTTTACCCGTTCGCCAAATCTGTCCAGCTGCGGTGGCTTTGGAATCGTGCCCAGTAACTCAAACTCTGTGTCAGGTCGTTGCTCAAGTACGGCTACAATTCCATCAAGTGCCAGCGCTAGATCCTGCTCATGCCCGAAGCCCATGTAACCGAAGCGCGAGGGATTTGTTTGACCATGGTGTTGCATTACCTGGCCTGGGCACAATCTTTGTGCCGTATACACAGGTGTACTGAAACCCAGGCTTTTCAAGCTTTCACTCAAGGTCGCAGTAGCTGAGTAAATCAAATCTGCTTCACGCAGCTGATAGCGCAAGCGCTCTTGGCGAACCGGATCGGAATAGTATTTGTGTTTTTCCAGCCCAATATCAACCGGCACGTCCAGTAAATTGTCATCGAGGCAGCAGACTACACGGGCGCCGAGCAGCTGCGCTCTCTGTAAAATGCCTTGAGCGTGCATTCCTGTGTATCGACAAAAAATAACGACATCCGGCTGAAACCGTGACAACACTCTGTCTGCGTAAGTCTTAAACACCAGCTTGCCCGCACCTCTAACCCTGCCCACAGCGCCGATGTCTGTCTCTGTCAGCACCTCGCAGTCGATCTCACCCGCATCAACCATGTCACGCAAAGGATGGGTGAATGCCAGTTGCAAGGTAGGCATTGTTGGTGAGTTGGCAATCAGCAACATTTTCAGAGGCGATTTTTTTGCAGTATGTTTCGCGACGGAAGCTTTGCGTTGACTGGCACGATACTCGTTGGCAGCTACCTGTTTCAGCGGCATATAGACGCGTTGCATGAATCGCTCAAATGCGCCGTTCTCTTCGCTTGTTGCAATTGACATTTGATAGCTACGCTGTAAACGCTCACGTTTTCGATTGGCCTGAATAAGCTGCTTGTGCGGAACGTAACCAGCTTGTTGGTCCGTGGCCTGATATTTTTTTCGGTTTTGCTCTGAGAATGGATCGAATTGAGGCTCCGACATATCATCCAGCTCTAAAAGTAACGAGGGGCGTGCGTATTCAAGCTGAATCTCAGTCTCTATACTCTCTCGGCTTATCACTCCCTCACACAGCATTTCATGCAGCGTTGCTAGCCATAAATGGCCGTGTTGATTCGCTGTAGAAACCCAGGGTTGTGTTTGCATGTCGGTGTAATGCAGATTGCAGGTTGAACTGTTCCAATGCTCAAGACTGTTCCATTCTGGCGGAATGCTGTATCCCAGCTCATGCTCCTGGAGGATACACAGTTCCTTCATCAGTTCTTCATACGTGTACTGACCGTCCAGCCCGGCAATAATTGTTTCGGCATTCCAGTTCAGACGTTCGCAATCAAGCAGGCTAACCGCAGTTTGCTTGGGCCGAGACCTAATTGTGAATAATGTGGCAGCCCTGCGTTGCGCAATCACATCACTTTGAATCAACATCTTGTGGCCATTCATTGGAATGTCCCACAAATCACCAATATCAGAAAATACCAGCATGTCGGCGTCCATGTAGATCGCCTTGCCTTGATAGTCGGCAAGCTTTGGAATCGCGAATCGACTGAAAGAAAAGCCGGTGCGCGCGAGTTGACGTTTGTCTTTGGGCTCAGGCAGCGTTACGTGTTCGAGACTGTGCAGCCTGAACTGGCGTTGTGTGTGCTTTGCAATACTGTATTCCAGTACTTGCAAACCGATGCGCTGCGAGCGGTCGGTGCCTACGTAGATTTGAATTGTTGATGTGTTCTGCGTCATCCGTGTCCGCTACAACTCTTCATAAAACGGCGCCATGCAAACCAACGATGGCTGGGCAGGTGCGTTAATGCGATGAGATTACGGCATCCTTGCTGTATTTATGTACTAATTTTATTTGCGCAACACTCTTAGTGTAGCCCAATACACAGTAAAGCTCGCCGAGGGCTGTATTAATTCTGTGCAAAGCCGGGTACGAAACCACGGGGCCTACTCTCATTGAAGTCGAATACGGGATTCGTTCTCCATGCGTTCGATGATCACGCCGATACGCTGGATACTCGCACCGGCATCCAACAGAATTTTTTCAGCATCCCGAGACAATATTATCAACATACCTCCATTTGTCTGTGGGTCTAACAGCAAATCTCTTCGCTCGCTCGATACAGATTCGGAAATATCACAGCTGTTCAGATAGTGCAATAGCTCTGGAAACAAACTCGAATGAACACCTTCAGCAATCAAACGCTCGCTACCCGGTAACGCAGGGATTGCCGCCACATCCAGCTCAGCAGCCAGACCTTCTGCCGGCAACATTTCCAATAAGTGCCCGATCAGACCAAAGCCACTTATGTCGGTTACCGAACTTGGTGAAATTGTCTGCAAGCGCTGCCATAAATCCCGATTACTGGTCAACATACTACTTAGCGCTGAATCCAGTTCACTCACTTTTGCGCGTGATTGCATATCTGCGGCAAGCACAACCCCTGTGCCCAGTGACTTACTCATAACGATAACGTCGTCGCGATGTGCTCCATATTTGGACCAGCGATTCTGTAAAACCATTTCGCCGTTTACAACCACACCAAGATGGTCTTCCACGCCTTCTGAGCTATGGCCGCCAGCCAGTGCAGCTTCATGCATTTGCAGAGCATCACTAACACCTTGCATCATTCTTAGATGGTCACGTTGCTGCAAACGAGAATGCGAAAATTTCAGGTTTGCCCATACCTGCACATACTTTGGCGTAGCGCCCATTGCGTACAAGTCATTCATAGCATGATGAACGGCGATTTTGGCAAACAAATAGTGATCTTCACTAAAACTACGAAAGCCGTCAATACTTTGCACCATCACCCTATCGTTTGTAGGCTGCCACACCGCGGCGTCTTCGATGGTGTGCAATGCCGGATGTAAGTTTGCGCTGTCAGAAGCGGGGAGCTTGGCCAAATTTTCATACAGACCGGCAGGCCCCAATTTGCTTCCGCACCCTGCACAATGCATTTGTTCCTGGGCATTTTCAGTATCGGGCAATTGTGAAGCTGAAGTCATTACGCCATTATTTGACAGCTCTGAAAACTGCCGCATGAACGCTGAATCTATTGCGCTCTTCCAGCGCCAGACCCAACGACCGGATAAAGTCAGACCATTTCGACAAGCAACAGCGTATTTATCGCCTAATGTAATCAACCTTAGAAATTCGGATTGAAGGCGAACTTTCTTAAGCGGGTATTCAGAAAAATACCGCCTTAGGTTTTCAGCCAAAAAAGGCGCCTGTCTAACCGCATAAACACCTGCTTTTGGCTTCGGCTGATTGATCAAACAAGCAATGTCGCCGGCGGCGAATACATTTTCGTGAGAAACGCTTTGCAGGTAATCGTTTACCTTGATAAAACCCTTGTCGTCGCAGGCCAGGCCGCTCTCAGCTGGCCAGCCGGCGGCAACAGCATCGGTACTTACGAACACCTTATCCATTGCCAGAAATTCACCAGCACTTGACCAAACCCCCTCAGTGCTTACTTTGCGCAGCGTGAAATTTGGGTGTTGCTGTACGTTCAACAATGCGAGCTGCTTAGCCGCTAACTTAACCGCCCTGGCCGGGGTGTCAGGCATCACATGCGCACTGTTGTACAACAGGTGCAAATGACAGTTGTCACGATCACGCAATCTATGCGCCAGCGCCAGACAAAGCTCTGTTCCACCAACACCTGCGCCAACCACTGCAATATGCTGCGGGGTAGATCGTTTACGCAGCTGTTCTTCCAACTCAGCCCATTGTCTATGAAACTCGGCTATCGGCTTTACGCCGGTTGCGAACTCATAACCGTCTATAGAATTGAATGAAGGGCAGGAACCTGTGTCCAGCGATAGGCAGTCATAAGACAGAGATGCGTGGTTTTCTATGTGTATTTCGCGCTTGTCCAGCGCGAGGCCTATCACACGCCCTTTTACAAAACGAATACCCGCCGCTCTGCATAAGGAATTAAGGTCTATCAGCGTGTCTGTTTTCTCAAAATGGCCGGCAATATAAGCTGGTAACATACCCGAATAGGGCGTATCACCATGCTCAGACACCAGAGTAATACGCACCTTCCCAATCGAATTCATGGCAAATGCTTTTATCGCCAGCACATGAGCGTGCCCGCCGCCAACCAGCACCAGGTCGTGTATGTAGAAAGGCGCCTTATACACTAACCCTCCCGCACTCATTCAACCATCGCAGAACATCTTGATGTTCGCCGGTGAACGCTATTCTTTCCTGCTGTTGACTCAATTGATAGTCATACATTTTGTCATAGTAATCACTCAGCAACTGCCTGAATATTGCGTCAAAGCCGCCCCAGTCTTGTTCATAACGAAGTAACTGTGTCGCTTCGGGTAGCAGATTGGTAAGGTGCTGATGTCGGGCTCCGCCAAGGCGCTTTCTGATTCGGTCAAGCGATGATTGTATCGACTTCTGTACCTTATCCCAGGCGCTGTCGGGTGTAGGCAACTCCCGCAAAAAATGATCCAGGGAATACTGAACGTAGTCACGACGCAGGCGTTGCAATCGATGGTCTGAACTCGCCAATAATTGCACCATAGGCGCCCGATTCATAGCTGCTTGCAATTGTGCAGGCAAGTTCAGGCGACCAATCAATTTCGACTCAGCTTCGATCAGAATGGGCCCAAGCCCCGCGGCGTCTTTCTTTATCCAGTCGATGATCATCGCGTTTTCGAAATCGATCTGACTCGGTTGCGGGTCAGGCATTGCACCAAACGCGCTGCCTCTGTGATTTGCATGTCCTTCCAGGTCGATACTGTGACCATAGGCCAGCAGTAGATCTGTCTTGCCCACCGCCGTAGCGCCCGCAACAACCAGCAGTGGGCTGTCATCTGATAAACGCTGCAATTCGCCAAGCAAGAACCGCCTAAGTGATTTGTAACCACCTTCAATCAGCGGGTAGCTCACACCTGCTTCATTTAGCCATTGCTGGGCAGTGCGCGAACGCAAACCACCTCGGTAGCAATATAGGTAGCCGTCCGGATAAAGCCGTGTGTGATTTATCCAGGCATCCATACGCTGCGCACGAACGTCTAGTGTGGCCATTTCCAGGCCGCGTGCAATTGCTGCCTGCTGGCCATTCTGTGCATACACACAACCGATGTCGTGGCGTTGTGTATCATCGAGAATCGGGTGATTAATCGCGTTCGGAAATGCACCTGCAGCAAATTCAACTGGTGCACGAACGTCCATCAATTGTTTGTTATTTAAGAATAGATGTCGAAAGTCGCTGGCGTTGATATTGGCCACACTTGTCATGTTATTCAGGAACGCTCATTGGTATCAATGGCAATTCGTGTTCAGGCATGCCACCGAAAGCAACAGCACAGCGCGAGAAAGTATTAAACAACAACAGCGCAACAGACATGTGAGCCAATTCAGCCTCGGTAAATTCTTCACGTAGCTGTTTTTCTGTTGCCTCGCTGATGCGCTCCGGCGACTGTAGATAACAATCACAAAACATGAGTATCAGTTTTTCCCGCTCGCTCAGATCGCTGAGCGCGTAGTTCTCATCAATCTGTTCTATTTTCTGTTCCGTTAAACCCGAATCAGTTGCGATGTCGTATCGTACGGCCTTACAGAATACGCAACCAACGTCCCTAGCATTGCGCAGTCGAATCATTTCGAGTTCGGCCGGGTTTAAAGGGCCATCTTTCCACACGGCGGCATTCAGCTTCAAATAAGGCTCTACGACTTCAGGCACCAGGCCAAGTGCCGAGTCTCGAACAACGTTGCCTGTTTTATTTGCAGGAGTAGTCGTGATGCGGGGTGCCGTCATTGTGTGCGCTCCGGCTGCTCCAAACATTCACTAAACCCCCACAGCTTAGCCAGGCGGGTCTGTGCATAGAACACACCCAGTGCTTGAACCAGTGCAACCAAACCCGGCTCCCCGACATGCAGCTTCACAGCGTCGGAATGCGCATCAGTGATTGCATGCACGTCCATGGCGTAGACCTCGGTATACGCCAGACAGGCTTTCTCGACCAATGAAAACTGCTCATTGGCAGGCCACTGAGCAACCGCATCTACACGCTCTGCATCGAGCGCACTGGTGTTGCTGTCCACCTGAACGCCATGCAATTGTGCCATACGAATTTTGCACAGCGGTAACACACTTGCTGGTAGCTGTGGCAACCGGTCAAAGCTTTGCTGAAAATCAGTAACCAGAGGGCCAAAATCTGTGTGTTTCACCAGCCATTCACTGATGCCGTCTATGCATCGATTTTCACTCACTCGTGTAGTCTCACAGATATAACCATGCAGCATTATAGGGATTCCTTAACATCATTTGTAGGAATGGTCGTGCCGTGCCAATATCTTTGACAGCCGCGAGGAACTAATAGAGGCACCCTATGGCTGAACTAGACCCGCTATTACTGTCGCGACTGCAGTTCGCGTTGAACATTAGCTTCCATATTCTATTCCCCAGCTTGTCGATAGGCCTGGGCTGGCTGCTGTTTTACTTCCGCGTACGCAATACCCTCAGTGGTGATCAGGCCTGGGCTTACGCCTATCATTTCTGGGTGAAGGTATTTGCGCTGACTTTTGCCCTTGGGGTGGTCTCGGGCATTGTCATGAGTTTCCAATTCGGTACCAACTGGCCAGGCTTTATGGAACGCGCCGGGAATATCGCTGGTCCTTTACTGGGCTACGAAGTGTTGACTGCATTTTTTCTGGAGGCCAGCTTTCTTGGAATTATGCTATTTGGCAAGAATCGGGTGTCAAATCGCGTGCATCTGGTCGCCAGTTTTTTCGTGGCATTTGGTACCACATTGTCGGCGTTCTGGATTCTCGCGCTAAATTCCTGGATGCAAACTCCAAGCGGTTATCGCATTGAAAACGGTCAATTTTATCCCGAGAGCTGGTTTGAAATAATTTTTAACCCAACGTTTCCATATATGTTCTCTCACATGATGAACGCTTCATTTCTAACCGCCGCCTTTTTCGTTTGTGGCATTAGCGCGCTGCGAATACGCAATGGTCTGGATGGCCCGGCCACACGAAAAATTCTTCGTTCTGTTGTGTGCATTGCCGCAGTCATTGCACCACTGCAAATTTTGATTGGCGATTTCTATGGATTGCACGTCAGTAAAACCCAGCCCGCGAAAGTAGCCGCACTAGAGGCCGTTTGGGAAACCACACGCGGGGCTAATTTAACCTTGTTCGGGTGGCCCGATGAGAAGCTAAAGGAAACCAGGTACAGTGTGGAGGTACCGAAGCTTGGCAGTTTGATACTAACGCATGATCTTAATGGTGAGGTTCGTGGTCTCAATGAGTTTGAAGGCGCTCACCCTCCAGTAGCCCCGGTATTTTTTGCGTTTCGAGTGATGGTTGGCATTGGTGTATTGATGATACTCACGGCGTGGCTGGCTGTTTGGCAAACCCGCAACAACAATAAACCCTCTGGTTGGGGCTTACGACTGATGTCTTGGATGACATTCTCTGGCTGGATTGCCACTCTCGCCGGCTGGTATGTTACCGAGGTGGGGCGGCAACCGTTTATTATTTATGGCCAGTTACGCGTGGCCGATATTGTGGCTGATCATGGGCAAGGCACATTGCTTGGCTCCTTGCTGGCCTACGCAGTTGTGTATGCCGTGCTACTGATCGCTTATATCAGCACTATTCGTTATATGGCCAGCAAACCGGCAGCGTCGCTGGCGATGCAGGCGCAATGGCATCGAACCGGAGAATCTCATGGCTGAGTATTTACCAGTGTTCTACTTTTTTATTATGGGTCTGGCTTTGCTGGTATACGTTGTACTGGACGGCTACGACCTGGGCATAGGGCTATTGTTTCCTTTGGCATCGGATGCAGAGAAAGACTTGATGATCGCAAGCATCGGGCCGTTTTGGGACGCTAACGAAACCTGGATTGTGCTGGGTGTGGGCGTTTTACTGATTGCGTTCCCTCATGCACATGGCGAAATTCTGTCCAGCCTGTATTTGCCTGTCACGATAATGCTGCTGGGCCTGGTATTGCGCGGCGTTGCATTTGAATTTCGGGTGAAAGCCGGAGAGCGCTATAAAACAAAATGGAACCAGTGTTTTTTTGTCGGCTCGCTCACTGCCAGCCTGGCGCAGGGTTGGATGCTGGGTGCCTATATTACCGCTCTTGAGTTTGATACCGTGAGCATGCTGTTTTCATTTTTTATCGCCCTCACCCTGCCTGCCTTGTATGTTTTATTGGGTTGCGCATGGCTGCTCATCAAAACAGAAGGTGAGCTTTACCGCAAAGCAATAAACTGGGCGCAAGTGATGCTGATCCCAATGGCTACAGGTTTGGTGCTTGTATCAATAGCAACGCCGCTTGTGTCGGCGTCTATTGCCGAGAAGTGGTTTACAGTTCAGAATTTTATTGGCCTTCTGCCTATACCACTAAGCTGCGCCATTGCACTTTTCACAATTGCTGCGATGCTCAGACACCCAAACTGGTTATTTGGCGGGCGCGAATGGTTTGTTTTCACCGCTTTATTGGTGATATGCCTGATGGCAGGTTTAGGATTGGCCTACAGTATTTACCCTTACATTATTATTGATCGCCTGACGTTATGGGAAGCAGCCGCTGCAACTGAATCTCTAATGTTTATCGCCTACGGCGTGGTATTGAGTGTGCCTGCGATTGCGGCATACACCGCGTTTACGTACTGGGTATTTAGAGGAAAAAGCTCGACATTGAGTTATGGAGATATTGAACAACAGCCGTAAGCAAGGAGCCTCTACGTAAGTACTCGATACTTCTGGCTCAATCCTAGTCTTCGCCCAGCGCAAGCAAGGACGCATTACCGCCCGAAGCGGTGGTATCTGTTGAGACATGTTTTTCCAGCACAAGCCGTCTGAGCAGCTGTTCGCCCAGGGGCTCGTTGACCAGAGCAAGCAATGCGCCCTCCCTGCGTCTCAATTGCCGTTCGAGATTTGCCAACTCATCACCCGCCACATTGGTCAGCAAGCCATTCATTCCTGGTAAAGCCAGCAATTCAGTCACATCATCCCCACTTTTCAACTCAGAAATCTGGAAACAATCTTCGGTGATAGACTGCAAAGCCTGTTCTGCAGACCTTGGCTGCTGACCCGCCGGAATGCCGGCCAACACAACATTGCCCAATATCAGCGCCATACAAACAGACGGCATCAGCTCGCCGCCCTCTGAGCTAATGGAACAGATTAGCCCTCTTGGATTATGAGACAAGGTGTTTTTCTCACCGGTTGGGCCTTTCATTTCACGCGGCTCTTCCAGTTCGAGCAAAGCGAACTGCACCAGCTCATTCATGCGAGACCAATGGGCATCACTGATGTCACTGTCTCGCAATGCCTGCTGCACAATATCCCATCGCGCAGCCATCGATTTTGCAGACCACTGCTTTTGGCTATTGAGAAGCGAGTCTTGCTGGGCAAGACGCTCGTTGCTGATGCTCACCTGCCCAGGCGCGGGCGTAAGTTTGCGCACTGGATCGTTATCAAGCGACGCAACAGAACCATCTATTTTCTGTACCAGCAGCCGATACAAATACGAAGGTCCACCTGCCTTTGGTCCGGTGCCGGATAAACCATGCCCGCCAAACGGTTGCACACCCACCACCGCGCCAATCGTATTGCGATTGATGTAAATGTTGCCCGCATCAATATTGCGTGCGGCTTTATCGCAGTTCGCATCAATACGCGAGTGCACGCCGAAAGTTAGGCCAAAACCGGTGCTGTTTACGGCTTCAAGTACTTTGTCCAACTCGCTGCTGCGGTAGCGCACAACATGCACAACCGGCCCAAAAACTTCGCCGCGCAATAAGTGAATACTATCTATTTCGTAAAGGCGCGGCGCAAAAAATGTACCTTTTGCGAACTGCTCCCCCAGTTCACATTCGTACACCAGCCTGGCTTTGCCAGCTGCGCACAAGCCTTCCATGTAATCAACATGGCGTTGCAGAGATTGCAAAGCACGCTGGTCAATCACCGGGCCTACGTCAGTATTTAACTCACTGGGGTCGCCAATACCAAGTTGTTGCATTGCGCCTGCAATCATGTCGATTGTTTTATCAGCGGCGTCATCCTGAATATACAAGACTCTCAGCGCGGAACAACGCTGACCCGCACTTTGAAATCCGGAACTGATTACATCATCCACCAATTGTTCGGTGAGCGCTGTTGAGTCGGCAATCATGCAGTTTTGACCGCCTGTTTCGGCCACCAGTGGTACGCGTGGTCCAGGTCGATCGGCGAGCCTTTGTGCAATCAGCTGTGCAGTTGCCGTAGACCCCGTGAACATAACCGCATTTATGCGAGCATCCGGAACAAGAAATTCTCCAGCCACAGCCCCTCGTGCACAGACTACCTGTAAAACATCTTCGGGAAGACCACTTTCGTTTAGCAATGCAGTCGCTCTCAACGCAACCATACTTGTTTGTTCCGCAGGCTTGGCAATAACACAGTTGCCTGTTGCCAAAGCTGCGGTGACCTGGCCGAGAAATATTGCGAGTGGGAAATTCCATGGGCTGATGCATAACACTGACCCCAGCGCTTCAAGCTCTGGGTGTCGTTTTGCTATGAACTCTGCTTGTGACGCATAGTAGCGACAAAAATCGATAGCCTCTCGAACTTCGCCAACACCATCGTTTAGGGTTTTACCGGCTTCTTTGGCACACAAGGCAATAAACTCGTGCTCTTTAGCCTGCAAAGCGTCAGCAAAGCGGCACAAAATGCTTGCTCGTTCAGAAGCAGTCGTTACGGACCAGGCTGCACGTGCTTGTTCGCTTCTCGATAAGGCCAGTTCACAATCTTCTTGTTCGGCAAGCGTAATGTAGCCAATGCATTCAGTAGTATTCGCGGGATTGCAAACCGGCTGCTCCTTGTTTGCCACCTGGTGCTCATAGGCAGCCCTCACTGCGGCAGCAGCCCAGCTTTCTACGTTATGAGCTAATTGTTGATGTTCGGTCTCATCACTAAGATCAATACCCGCTGAGTTCCGGCGTTCCTCGCCATATATGTCCGCCGGTAATACGATGCCTGGATTTTGTGCCTGCGACCACGCAAGCGCTTTGGCGACAGGATCGGCAACCAATGCTTCCAATGGCACAGAATCGTCTACGATTTTATTAACGAAAGAAGTATTCGCACCGTTTTCCAACAGGCGTCTTACTAAATACGCGAGCAAATCCTCGTGCTCACCAACTGGCGCGTAGATCCGACAGGGAATCGCTATGTCTGCCATCAAGCTGTCGTACAACTCGTCACCCATGCCATGCAGTCGCTGAAACTCATAGCCTTCATGGTCACCGGCAATTTCTAATATCGCCGACACGCTATTAGCGTTGTGCGTAGCAAACTGCGGATAGATAACATCACGGTTTTCAAGCAATACCCGTGCACAAGCGCGATAGGAAATATCCGTTGTTGCCTTTCGCGTAAAGACCGGATAACCACTCAAACCTTCCAATTGCGCGTGTTTTATTTCGGCGTCCCAGTAAGCGCCTTTCACCAGCCGCAGCATCAGTCCACGTTGTTCCTGCCTCGCTAATGCAACCAGCCAGTGCACCACGTCTAGCGCACGCTTCTGATAGGCTTGCACAACCACGCCGAATCCGCCCCAATCGCCAAGCTCAGGGTCTGTATAGACTCTCTCAATCAGTTCCAGCGACAGCTCCAGGCGATCAGCTTCTTCAGCGTCAATCGACACACCAATGTCGTAGCTTTTCGCCAGCAGTACCAGTTGTTTTAAACGTGGGAAAAGCTCTGCATGTACCCGATCACGATTGGCATAATCGTATCTGGGGTGCAGTGCTGACAATTTGATAGAGATACCAGGCCCTTGCAGATGGTTGCGGTTTTCAGACAATCGACCTATCTCATTGATCGCATCTTGATACGACTGCAGATACTCATCTGCCGCCGCTTGAGTGCGACTGGCCTCACCCAACATGTCGTAGCTATAGCGGTAACCTCGCCGCTCCTGCGGCGCCGCATTTGCGCAGGCCTCAGCAATAGTTTGGCCAAGTACAAACTGCGTACCCATAATCCGCATTGCCTGGCGCATGGCCACCCGAATCACCGGCTCGCCCAGGCGACCAACCACTTTACCTAAACCCAGCAGGCTGCGCTTACCGTCACTTCGATTAAAACCAACTACCTTGCCAGTCAACAATAAGCCCCAAGCTGAGGCATGAACAAAAAACGAGTCTTGCGAGTCAAGGTTAGCCGCCCAATCGCCTTTCAGAATTTTATCCTGAATTAATTTGTCAGCGGTGTCGTTATCCGGAACCCGTAAAAGCGCCTCAGCCAGGCACATCAAAACGATACCTTCTTCGGAACTAAGATCATATTCGTTCAATAAAGCCTGAACACCGGACTCACCCGAGGCTATATCGCGCACCTGCCTGGACAAGCTCAGTGCGCGGCTTTGAATGCGCTCTGTGGCCTCGAGGTCGCTCTGGGCAAGCGGCATAAGGCGCGCCAGCACTTCCTCTTCAGAACTGCGGTGATAGCGCTTTATCGCGCCCCTAAGCTCATCAACAATCTGCACGCGTTTACCTGGTTGTAGGCTCTTTTAGTGGCCTGCGCCAGAGGAATCTGCCGCAGCTTCGAGCAAGCGTTTGCCACGCCAAGATTGCTGTATCACGTACTGACGAATATGCTCTGCTTGCTCTGCATCCATAATGTCGCCCAGTTGTGGCATACCGCGTTCTTTAAGAATTCCGTCAATCACCACAGACTGCCACGCGTTTTGGTCTTGCAAAAACGCCGAGCCGCGCAAATCTGGAATAAGTAATCCCGATACCGCATTTAGGCCATGACAACCCATACACAGATCCTGGTAGCCGCGAAAACCTTTCTCCAGGACGGCTTCGTTTGCAGTGAGCTCTGGAGGGTTGAAGTTAACCACTCTTTGCCAATTAACAGGCGGCAATGCCTGTTTGGCACCCAGCTTGAACGTTAGTACCCGACTGACGTTCGGCAGGCTGCCATCTTGCACGAACTCGCCAAACACCAAGGCGAACGCGCCACCCCAGCCGGCATTTACCGTTACATATTGCTCACCGTCTATGGTGTATGTCATTGGTGGAGCAACCACGCCGGTTTGCGCCGGGAAGTCCCACAGCTTCTCACCATTGTTGTCTCGGTAAGCAACTACGTTGCCATCTGCAGTTCCCTGAAAGACCAGACCGCCCGCCGTACTCAATATACCGCCATTCCAGGGGCCTTTGTGTTCTACCTTCCACGCTTCTTTCTGCGTGATCGGATCCCATGCCAGTAATCGGCCTTGAATCAATGCACCCATGGCTTTGCGCTCTGCATCCGCATCGGGAAGACTGCCAATGATTCCATCGGTGCCGAGGTTTGCCACACCCGGTCGATATTTGTAGTGCTCGTCGTGCCCGTACATAGCGGGGAAATCCAGCACAGGAATGTACACCAGTCCGGTTTGCTGGCTATACGACATGGGGTGCCAATTGTGCCCGCCAAGATACGAAGGGAAAATCAACGCCGGCTCTTCAGTGTACCTGGCCCCGGGCAGCTCAACCGGGCGGCCGGTTTCCATATCCACATGGCTGGCCCATGTGAGATTTATAAAGTTGTTGGCCGACAATAGCTCGCCGGTTTCTCTATCAATCACATAAAAGAATCCATTCTTCGGCGCTTGCATCAACACCTTGCGACTTTTGCCATCAAGTTCCAGTTCAGCCAGAATAATGTGCTGAGTAGCGGTGTAGTCCCAGGATTCTCCAGGCGTGGTTTGATAATGCCAAACGTAATCGCCGGTATCAGGCTTAAGTGCCACAATCGAAGAAAGGAACAAGTTATCGCCACCACCCGGCGAGCGAATCGCCTGGTTCCAGGGCGTGCCATTGCCAACACCAATGTAAAGCATGTCCAGCTCAGCGTCGTAGGCCATGGAATCCCAGACCGTGCCGCCACCGCCGGCCTTCCACCATTCGCCTTTCCAGGTCTCGGCGGCCATCTTCATGGTGTCATTTTCAAAGCCTTCTTCGGGGTTTCCAGGCACTGTGTAAAAGCGCCACGCCATTGAGCCGTCTTCAACGTTATACGCAGAAATAAAGCCACGAACGCCGAATTCTGCGCCGCCATTGCCAATCAGCACCTTGCCTTTGATAATTCGCGGAGCGCCTGTGATGGTGTATGGAAGACTGGTGTCTACCGTTGCCACATCCCACAGCACCTTGCCGTCTTTGGCGTCCAGCGCAATCAGGCGCCCATCAAATGAACCCAGGAATACCTTGCCCTGCCAAACAGCCACGCCCCTATTGACAGCGTCACAGCAACCATGGCGTATTTTTTCTCGTGGAACTTGCGGGTCATAAGTCCACAGCAAGGATCCATCGCGCGCGTCCAGGGCGTGAACAATGCTCCAGGCTGATGTGGTGTACATAACGCCGTCTACAACAATCGGCGTGGCTTCAACACCGCGTTTGGTGCCTAAATCAAAAGACCAGGCCAAACCCAGATCACCAACATTCTCGGTGGTAATTTTGTCCAGCGGAGAGTAACGCTGCTCCTTATAGGTACGACCATGAGCCATCCAGCTGCCCGGTTCGGCATTGGCATTCAATAATCTGGGGCCATCAACCGCAGCAACTTGCTTTTTTTCCTGAGAGACTGCTGGTGTCGTCACATCGTTGGCGGGTGCTTCGGTCTTACCGCAGGCAACTAGCCCGAATAGAAATACGGACAGAATAATGGCGCCAGAAATACGCGCTGAACCTTGTTTCAACATGGCTGGTTTCACCTCTTTTTTGTTTGCAGCAAGGCTATCACGTTTTCTGGTAAAATCCGCTGCTTTCTTGAATTCTGGAACGCTGAACAATGGGTCAAGCCGACAAAGTACTCGCCGTAAACAATGATCTCCCTATCCGCACTGATGCGGCCGTGCACAGTGGTAAAGTTCGCTGCGTGTACTGGCTGAACGAGGCTGATAGCGCACGACTAATTCGTGACCGCGGTTATAACGTGGCGCCCAATGCGCCACTGGCGGTTATGGTGATTAGCGACCGCATTTCGGCGTTTGAATGCATGTGGCGGGCTGAAGGTGGCATGGCCGGCGTTCCCAGTAAAGGAGCGGCTCTGAACGCCATATCAAACCACTGGTTTGAGAGCTTTCGCGAAGCGGGACTGGCCGACAGCCACATCCTTGATGTACCCCACCCCCTGGTCTGGATTGTACAAAAAGCGCGGCCGGTTATGATTGAAGCCATCGCCAGACAATACATTACCGGGTCTATGTGGCGTGGCTACCAACGCGGTGAGCGCGAAATTTGCGGTATTCAATTGCCGGATGATCTGGAAAAAGATCAGCGAATGCCGAAACTTCTGATCACCCCTTCAACCAAGGGCATTCTAACCGGCATTCCCGGTGTGCCCGAAATTGATGACGTCAACATCACCCGCGCTGATATAGAGAAAAATTTTGAAGCGTTCAAGTTCAGCAGCCAGGCAGATATTGCACTTTATGAAAAACTGCTTAGTGATGGTTTCAGCTTAATCAGCGACCGTCTTGCCGATGTTGGACAAATTTTTGTCGACACCAAATTTGAGTTTGGTTACGTTGATGACGCCGACGGCAACGAAAAGCTGATCTATATGGACGAAGTAGGCACACCCGATTCGTCGCGAATGTGGGACGCCGACGCTTACCAACAAGGCAAAGTGGTAGAAAATTCCAAAGAAGTATTTCGCCAGGCCTTACTCGCTCATTTCCCGGACCCGGATATTCTGACCAATAAAGACCGAATGGCGGAGCGCGCACCGCTGGCTGAAAACAATGAGTTGCCTTTGGAGATTATGCAAAAGGTATCTGACACCTATGTTGAAATGGCCGAGAAGATTATCGGCCGCAAGCTGGAAGTGTCAGACAACCCCAAGGCTGAAATTGTGGATGTATTAAACAGTGAATACGGCTTGATTAACTGATCAGCCGCTCGCCAGAGCGGCTGGTTTCGCTCACTGACAATCCATCTCATCAAGCACCCGAAATTCAACGCGCCTGTTCTCGGCGCGTCCTTCAGCTGTGTCGTTGCCGGCAATCGGCCTTGATTCACCATAGCCCGCCGAACTGAGTTGTTCGGCATTCACGCCTCTGTACACCATGTATCGCCGTACGGTTTCAGCGCGCCGTTTCGACAAATCATCGTTGGATTCTTCTGAACCCTGAGAATCAGTATGCGCCTGTATTTCAACGGCCGCATTGGGTGCCCGTTTAAGCGCTTCTGCAAACGGCTGCAATGCCTCTTGCCCTGCCTGAGACAATGCCGCCGAGCCGCTTGGGAAGTTAACACCAGGCACTGCACCACTGAACTGATCGCAAGACAGTTTCGCCATGCGTTCTAACGGTGCAGATGAGGTGGTTTCGCGCGGTTGCGGAATAGGGGCCGGCGGAATTGCCGGCGCTGCTACCTCACCCCTTTCTGGCGGGGCGATCAAGGCTGGACGCTTGGGCCGCTCACCACCAAAGTAACGGTTGATGGATGCTGCAGCGTACCAGGCATCAGTATCGTAGCGGTCTAAATCGAGACGAATAAACCAGGGCGAGCCTGGCGAGTGAAATTGCGCTCCTACGCCTACGGCGAGTTGTACGTCAGTAACCTCGTCAAAGCGCACCGTACCGCCATCATCTTCCGCTTTATTATTAATAGCCGAGATACCGGCCTTGGCGTACACGTTCCACCACGACTGAGGATTTCGCAATAAATAACCCGCCATCAGTGAAGGCACCTGGTAACTAATGGCCGCATCAGGAAACGCCCTATCAAGTGCAGGCACCCGGTTACCCAGCCCAGCTTCGCCAATGTCAGCGTATTTCAATTCAGCAAACCAATGCGGCTTGAAATGCCAGCCAACCATGAGCTCCCAGCCGTCAGATGCATCATCATCAGTGCTCCAGCCATTGGATTCACGCTCTGGCTCAACGTGTGATGCGCCATAACCAATACCCGCGTACCAACAGTCTCTGAAAGTATGGGCGTCTTCGTTTTCCAGACCGCAATCGGTCTTGCCCGCCGCCTTACTGCTCGGTGCAACTGCTAGCAAACAAAGGGCCAGCAGGCCAAGCAAAGAACCGAGGCCGACCGCGCCACCGCCACCATCTATTGAGGTAATTAACTCGCCATCCGTGTCTGCCTGCAGGCGATCGGGAATACCGTCGTTGTTGAAATCGCCACCGTCTTCGCTCTCAAGCGCATCACTGAATCCGTCGTTGTCGCTGTCAGTATCGCGGAAGTCGGCCAGACCGTCTGCATCCGTGTCTACCGGCATGGCAGGATCAGCCCCGGCTTCTACCGCGTCTGGAATACCGTCATTGTCGCTGTCGGTATCCATGTCGTCGTTGATGCCATCCGCATCGGTATCTTCGCCCATCTCAACAGAGTCGGGAATACCATCGGCATCCGAATCTGCATTGGGGTCGGGACCTGGTCCAGGCCCATTGTCAACATCGTCTGCTGCATTTCCGGCGGTCGGATCAGTGCCGTTGCTTAACACTTCTGTGCCGTCTGCCACACTGCCATCGTCCGTATCGGTATCCAGCGGATCCGTTGCACCCAATCCGTTTAGCGGGCCACTGCCAGCAAGCTCTGTGCCGTCGTTCAGACCATCGCCATCGGTGTCGGCGTTGTTGGGATCAGTTTCGCCAGTACCTGCACTATTGCTGTCACCAATAGTATTCACTGTGGCACCATCACCGTTAGCGTCTTCCTCGCCATCTTGCAGGCCGTCATCGTCGCTATCCGGGTCACTTGGGTCTGTTGTTGACGCGGGATCTGCGTCAATCACAAACGAGGGAGATATTGGGTCTGTTCCAGTAAATGGCGTGGCGTTGTTGTCGCTGTTACCGGCGGGAATAGCAACAGTGACACCTTGCTCCAGACCATCCGAGAGACCGTCATTATCCGTGTCGGAATTCAGGGCATCGGTTTCGTCACCTGTGAAAGGCAGCCCATCGCCACCAAGTTGTTCCGCACCATCGGCAAGCCCGTCATCGTCGCTGTCGGCGTCCAACGGCGAACTATCACCTGCATCCAGCGAATCATCATGGCCAATCTCGTCACCATCTTCTATACCGTCGTTATCTGTATCCGGGTCGGCGGGATCAGTACCCAGAACCATTTCCTGAGCGTCGCTGATACCGTCGTCATCTGAATCAACACCTATGTCATCCGCGCCCATACCCGCGGTTGGATCGGTGCTGTTGGCCAGAACTTCTGTACCGTCTTGTATTCCGCCGTCGTCGGTATCCGTATCAAGCGGATCTGTAGCGCCCAGCAGTGCAAGCGGCCCCGTAGCATTGGCCTCCTGGCCATCCAACAGGCCATCGCCGTCTGTGTCCGGGTTGCGTGGATCGGTTTCACCACTACCCATAGTGCCCGTGGCAGCAATTGTGTTCACTGTTGCTCCGTCGCCGTTGGCATCTTCAGCACCATCTAACAGCCCGTCGGCATCGGTGTCTGCATTGCTGGGGTCAGTAGTACTTGCAGGGTCTGCATCTATTACAAAGTTTGCAGAGCCTGTGTTGGTGCCGGTAAACGCAATACCTGTTCCAGCACTTGTGCCACCGGGCACAGGTGTGGTCACCCCGGCTTCCGTACCATCGTTTAAGCCGTCGGCATCTGAATCAGGATCCAGAGGGTCAGTGGCATCACCGCCACCGGCCACGCCATCCAGTCCTAACACTTCGGCTCCATCACTGAGACCATCATCGTCCGTATCGGCGTCCAGTGGATCACTATCACCTGCGTCCAGGCTGCCGTCGTTGCCCACTTCAGTGCCATCATCTATGCCATCGTCATCAGTATCGGCATCGTTAGGATCTGTTCCCAGCGTCATTTCCTGAGCATCACTGAGGCCATCACCATCACTATCAGCACCGGTATCGTCAGCACCATTGCCCGCTGTCGGGTTGGTGGAGTCGGCCAGTACCTCGGTGCCATCCCGGGTGCCGCCATCATCTGTATCAGTATCCAATGGGTCGGTAGTACCAATACCATTCAGGGGTCCGGTCGCATTCGTCTCGTCGCCATCGCTCAAACCGTCGTTATCAGTGTCAGGGTTATTGGGGTCTGTTTCACCTGAGCCCATGGTGCCTGTGGCGCCAATTACGTTTGCGGTTGCTCCATCCTGATTAGCATCTTCAACGCCATCGTTCAACCCGTCTGCATCACTATCAACCATGGTTGGATCGGTAGTACTGTCCGGGTCGGCATCACCGGCAAACATACCCGCGGTACCTGCAAAAGCAATGCCACTGCCATCTGATATTCCAGCCGAAACACCTGGAGCAGAGACGCCTACTTCAACACCATCACCAATCAGGTCGCCGTCTGTATCAGCGTCAAGCGGATCAGTTGGTCCAATGCCTGTAAGCAGCCCGCTGCCATTGACCTCATCACCGTCGTTCAGACCATCATCATCACTGTCGGCATCAAGCGGGTCGGTCTCGCCGGCATCCAAAGAGGCATCACCACCCAACTCATCAAAATCGCTAAGACCGTCATTGTCGCTATCGGCGTCATTCGGATCTGTGCCTGCCACTGCTTCGTCCGCGTTGCTCAGCCCATCGCCATCGTCGTCCGTAGCGTTCAAGGTGTTCAACTCATCAATCGCAGCAGCACTTGCCATTACAGCACCGGACGCGGCGTAGATATCTGCTCCACCAGAACGCAAGCCTTCGTCGTCATCAGTGTCTAATGGGAAGTCACTTAAGCCCACCAGGTCGCTGGCATCCGTGACATCATCCGGAAAAATTGATATGCCGAAATACGTTTGCCCGGGTGCTAGCCCCAGATCTGCACCCCAGCTAACCAGGGTTCCGCCGGGCGCTTCCGTTGAAGAACCCACGTTCGGTGCGTTCTGGCCGCTGAAGGCTTGTGCAGGCGCACTCAGTACAGAGCCCTCAGCCAGAAATCCGTATTCCTGGTCAGCCGCTGCTTCAGTCATATCCGCATTACTTATTGAAACCAACGGGCCGTAACTTGCGGGGTTGCCCGCACCATCAACGCTGAGAATTGCCGCTATCTGCGCTCCGTTATTGGCCTGTTTCTCAATCAACAAGTGGCCTCCCTGGTCTATCAATCCCACCGTGGTTGGCACTGTTAATCCGTCGGAGGTGACGTAGTCGACCCGCTCTATGTTGCCTGCAAACTGGGTGGTGTCTGCTGTATTTTTGAAAACATCAAGAATGCCCCGGTTCAGAAAACGGCCGGTGAGAATTGAATCGTAGGAAAACTGGCCTGCCTCAAAAGGGTATGAGACCTGATAATCCAGCAAACTTGGGGGGGTACTCAATTCTGCGAAGAACTTTGTGCGCACGCCACTGACTAAAGTGTTGTCTATCACACGAACCTGAACATCGAAATCTTGATACACCAATACCTCAAGGCCACTGTTCAGCGTTGCCCCTGTAAGAATGATATTGAGCCCATTACCGAATGTATAATCATCTGCGCCAATGCTGTAATTGAACGGTGTGGCAGGTTCAGTAACGCTGTTTAAAATAGTCGTGCTATCCAGGGCAGCGGATGGCAGACTAATTGCGGCGGCTAGCAAGCCTGCCCCAATACAGTGGTGCAGAGTACGGTGATGCATAGTTAGTTCCACGGAGAAAGCTCTTATCGTTGCTTAATCCTTGCCTTGGACTGTAATCCGCGCAAGGAAATAGGAACAGTATAGGCAGCGATTTACAATAGTTTACAAACTAGGAAGTAATGCCAAATTGAAACACTTTGAGTTTTGGAACCCGCGATTATTTGAGTCGCCATACTACGTGTACCTGGCTTGCTTGTGCCTCAGGCATGGCCTGGCCCCGCAAAACCTGGCAAAGGCGAACTACGCTCTGGACCATGGTGAAATAGGCATTGGTTCCAAGCTCGCCACCCAGCTGGCGTTTGACCAGACGAAGTTTCTACCCTCTGCGTTGATAGCCGAAAGCAGTACAAAGGAAGAAAAGGTCACACAATTGGAAGTGTTTGCGGACCGCTATGCTTTCCCTGTTATTCTAAAACCGGATATGGGTTGTGTTGGCAAAGGTGTCACAAAAATAGCGAGCGCTGACCACATTCATAGTATTGTGGGGTCGCTGAGCACTGACTACATCGTTCAACAATTCACCCCAAACAACGTTGAGTTTGGTGTTTTCTTTGTTCGTCATAGTGGGCGCGGCAGGATCACCGGCATTAACGGAAAAGAGTTTCCAGCCGTTGTTGGTGATAGTAAGCGCTCACTTCAAGAGCTTGCCGAAGCCCATCCGCGATTTACTGCGCATTGGGATCTATTCCTGCAGTATCTGGACACAAGCTACGTGCCAGCTGAGGGTGAGTCGGTTCAACTGTCGTTCATTGGCTCACACACCATGGGCTGCAAATTCACCAATGACTCGCATTTGTTAACGCCGGAACTCGAAGCTGAGATCTGTAAAATAGCCGACAGTCAACCCGGGTTTAATTTTGGCCGCCTGGATGTGAAAGCGCCGAGTGTGGAGGCCTTTCAGCAAGGCGATTTTGTGGTCATTGAAGTGAATGGTGTGGCCTCGCTACCCACCAATATGTTCGACCCGGAGCATTCCTTACTGCAGGGCTACCGTATATTTTTTGAGCACGCGAGGCATCTGGTAAAGGCCGCCGTAGAGCAGCGCCACCAGCCCATGCCGCTGTTAGCCGGGCGCGAAATTCTCCGCAAGGTGCAAGCCAGTCAGCAAGCCTTGAATGAAGCGCATGACAATAGCCTGGCTCGGGCCTGAACCAGCCTTTTAGATCAAAGATCAGCCAGCTTCATTACCCTGGCATTTAACAGCGGATGCTCTGTTGCGCCAATCCAGCGCCAGCACATAGTGCCGCACTCATGGCCGCAGGTTTCTATCCAGTTTGGCAAGCCAGGATCAGTATGCGAGACGATAACGCGAACACTGCCGTCCTCGTTATAGTGCGCAGTGTGTTTGTTTACGTGAATCTGGTGATATCGATAATCCAGTGATTCCATCCACCAGTTGTTCAGCTGGAAGTTCCAGGTTTGGCATTCCGGTATCACGGGCGCGTCAATCACAAATACCTCATCAGCGGCCAACTTCCATGCGCTATGGAAATAGAATATGTTGGGATCACCCCCTATTGACTGACAATACGCCTGGTCCGCCGGCGGCATCTCGTTTTCAATCGGTAGAAAACTCTCGGACCAATTTTCAAACAGTTGCGCGGAACCATTCACAAACATGGTGGCACGCTGTAAGGCGTGTACTAATTTTTCTGGGGTTAGAGGCGAAGGTCGTTCATCGGCCGCACCTATGCGCTCTATCTTGAGTTCTGCTCGCTTTTCATTAATCCGATCCTGAAACGTTTGCCTGACGTTAATTGAGTTAGTCTCTGGCCCCATCTGCAGCCAATTGCCAGCGTGCTCTCGCTGGCTGATCACCACTTCAAACGAGCCGTCTTCGTTGATGTCCATATCCCTGGCATCAAGATAGCCCGTGGTTTCCATGGTGCCGCCTGACGCGTATTTGTTGATCACAGCACCAAAGCCCAGGTAGTCCACCGTTCCGCGTGTACCGAACAAACGATAATCGTATTGAGGATTGACGGAGCAGCTCTCGTAGCGATTGTCGGGATTATCCGCACCCAGCTTAATCGTCTCGTGAGCACCGCAACGCAGTACCGGGTAAGCCGAGTCACCGAACTCCAGAAAACTCTCCAGCCCACCACGCAGCAGCCGCGTCAGGTAACGATAACCTTCGGCCTGATTAAACACATCATGCGGCGCCTTCTCACTTCGAATAATATTCCCGGCCGCTTTTAGAGAATCACAAAATTCATCCCATGCCGAACCATCAATCACTTTTTGCTCTGCGGTTTTATCGTTCATTTTTTTCTCCTGAATTTATTGAGTCGGCCGTGTGCTTGCTGCTTAACGAGCTGCTATAGCACGGTTAGTTCATAGTTACCTTGTATCGCTGTACATAGTCGGCAAAAAGCGCTTCCACATCGGCCCTTGCAACACCGTAGTCTTCCAAGCGATATTCGTGCTTGCCATGCCTGCCCTTGGGATTGCTTGCAAGCCAATTGTTCATTAGCGTACGACCTTGCTCGCTAATGCTGGTATTTGCGGCCGAGTAAATTTTTTCCAAATCCGGCCAAGGGTCTTTCACAAAATCATCGTGATACACATCAAGAAACTGGCCCTGGTGGCTTGGCTCCAGTTCGGCTCGAGCAGATTCAAACTCTTCACTGTAAATCCGCATCATCTCCATCCAGTCACGGCCAATGACATTACGATCGACATGATCGGAATTGCCACTGCGTACTACCTCATTGAAACTAAAACCCGAAGCAACAATGGTCATCGGTGCGCGATGGGTTTGTACTATGATCGCGTCTGGATGATTGTTCAGTATTGCACGCACACCCAATTGATGAAGCGGCGTTTTCATCACCCAACGCCCCGGCTTTTTAAACTGCAGTAGTTGCATCTGTTTCTTGTGGTAGGCGTACAGCGGGTCAAAGTTTTGCTGGTACACCCAACTTGTATAACTGGGAATGTTATAACTTGATGTGAACTCCACCGACACCAGCGTTTGATTGAAAAACATGTGGCATTCATCCGGTGATTCAGCGTCCAGCAGATGGGTTTTCAAAAAGCCAGGCAAAAACTGCTCGGTGAGCTGAACACCTTGGCGCGATTGCTCTATTCTCGGGTCGGTGGAATAACTGGCGGTTTCTGCTGGTGGCACCAAATCGGCGCCCTCCCACAAGCGAATGGTACGGTTGGCAGGGTCTTCATTCAGCATATGATGAAGTGCAGTCGTGCCAGTGCGTGGCAAGCCGGCGATAAATATCGGGCGCTCGATTTTTTCGTTTAGTACTTCCGGGTTGTCACGTATATAGGCTTCGATCTTCAGGCGATTCTTCAGAGCATTTGTAATTGAGGCTTGCGCTCGATACACGCCTATATCATTGAGCATGGCTTCTTCATTGAGCGCATGCACCAGTCTATCCAGCACGTCAAGAACCTCATCACCATTGAGGTCGGTCAACTCAGTGTCTGTGCGCGCCTGATTCAGCAAAGCCTGGGCATTAAGCATTATTTACAACTAATTGTCGGACTGGGCATTGCATTATACTCACCCAATTCGGCCCCAGCGTTACCAAACTATTCATGCTGGGCACGAGTGACTAAGCAAGATTTTGGAGAACCTTTGTGAGTAAGGATCAAGCATCAGCCATACGCCCCGCGAACAGCGCCGACATAGACAATTGGGATTATGAAACAGATGTTGCCATTATCGGATACGGCGGCGCCGGCAGCTGTGCTGCGATTGAGGCCTGCGATGCCGGTGCTGAGGTTATGCTGTTCGAGGCGAGCAGCGACAGTGGCGGGTCAACCGCCTTGTCCAGCGCTGAAATCTATATGGGCGGCAATGGCGGCACACGTGTTCAGCAAGCCTGTGGGTATAGCGACACCAGCGACGATATGTTTAATTTTCTGATGGCTTGCCAGGGCCCTCAAGCCGATGAGCCAAAAATCAGAATGTACGTTGATAATAGTGTTGATCATTTCAACTGGCTGGTGGACAAAGGTGTTCCGTTCAAGGACAGCGAATACAAAGAGCGTGCCATTATGTCGCTTACCGATGATTGCCTGCTGTTCACCGGTAACGAGAAATCCTGGCCGTTCAGGGATATTGCCAAACCTTGCCCCAGGGGTCACAACCTGAATATAGAAGGCGATAACGGCGGCCCATTGTTCATGAAAATCATGAGCGAAAACGTCAGCAATCGAAATATCGACGTGCATTTTGAAACTCGCGCACTGCGTCTTGTGACCGACGATAACGACGCGGTTGTTGGTGTCATTGTTCGGCAGGACAAAAAAGAGAAAGCCGTACGCGCTCGCAAAGGTGTGGTGCTGTGTGCCGGCGGCTTCGTAATGAATGAGGCTATGCTGAAACGTTATGCGCCGTTTCTGCTAAAAGGCAATGCACCCACTGGTAACCCTGGAGATACAGGCAGTGGGATTTTGATGGGGATGGGGGTAGGTGCCGCCGCAATCAATATGCACGAAGGCTTTGTCACTTTGCCGTTTTACCCGCCGTCCAGTTTAACCTACGGGATTTTTGTTAACGATCGTGGCCAACGTTATATCAGTGAAGACTGTTATCACGGTCGGGTAGGGTATTACTCGCTTATCCAGGACAGCGAGCGCATCTACCTGATATTCAGTGCTGAAGACTTTGAAAGCTATCAACAGGGCAATTACCTGGGAGCGGACATTGCCGGTACTGGCGATACAATTGAAGAATTGGAAGCTGAACTGGAATTACCCGCAGGTAGTTTGGCAGATACAGTCAATTTTTATAACCAGCACGCCGCTGTCGGTGAAGATCCTCAATTCAAGAAATCAAAAGAATGGTTGAAGCCGCTTGAGGCGCCCTATGCTGCGCTGGACTGCACCCCCGGCAGAGGTGTTTTCGTGCCAATGTTTACTCTCGGTGGTTTGGATACTCTGCCCAGCGGTGAAGTACTCACAGCAGATGGTAAAGTAATCCAGGGCTTGTATGCTGCCGGCCGCACAACGGCGGGCTTGCCACGCAGAGCACAAGGTTACGCCAGCGGCATGTCAGTGGGTGACGCTACCTTTTTTGGTCGAATGGCCGGCACAGCAGCCGCCAGCCGCCACTAGCGCTGATTGGTACGTCTTGAGGTTTTTTCCTGCCGCCGTTGTGGCGGCGCATTTTGCATTCTTGGCTGCGCTCGGCTCGCACTTGCGCGCTGCGGTGGCGGACTTACCCGTTGCTGGCGCACCTGCGACGGTTGATTGCGCACTCTCTGTTGTGAGCGGGCTTGCTGCACAACTTGAGGTCGCTGAGCAGACCGTGACGATCTAGCGGTTGAGTTACTTGCGTGACTGCTACGGTTAACTATTTCCGTACGACGCGTAGTATTCTCGAAACGCTGCGAAGTATTGGCAATTGTAGGCGACCGGGTTCCGTTACGACTTATGGCTGCCACCTGGCGACTGGTGTCGTCTGTCGCACGACGCTGCTGACGAGACAGCGCACCATCGCGGGCAGCTCTACCCCCTCGGGATGCGCTATCCCCTTTCCACGCACGGGTATTCATATCCGGGCGGCGGCGCTGGTTTCTGTCGCCATTCCCTTGCCTGTTCGAACCACCGATTGCAGCGGAACGATCTGTTCGGTTGTCACGCTGCTCGTTCTGTCGCCTTTGATCACGACGCTGCTCTACCGGCTCTGAGAAATTTCTAAGCCTGTGGTTTACGATGTATGAGCCGTTACGGTTGTAGCGATTACGGTAACGTTCCTGCGATCTGCCGGAGTAATAATGTCGCTTGGCCTGACCATGTCGACCATAGTCGTTGTAATCACGCTGGCCGTGTCTCCAGCGCAAGCCGCGATACGGGCTACGACCGTATTGATCATAGTTTCGTGAGTAGGATGTATAAGGGCGGTAGTGCCGATAACGGTAATACCGTTGATACGCAATACTGTGATAGGGCTGATAAAACAGATGGCCATGATGCCAATCAAGTGTGTGGTGTAACCACCCTCCTAACAGAAGACCAACCCCGAAATGAACTCCCGCATGACTGTGCCCGTGGTGATGTGACGTTCGATCATTGTGCGAATAAACATAATCAGGATCGTAGCTGGGCACATGCACGTACAAGGGATCTGCGTGCACAATGCGGATAATGGTTTCAGAACCAGTGCTGGAGCGCTCGCGTATTACGTCTTGCTGTTTACTGTCTTTAAGATGGCCAGCGGCATCGGCTTGTCTGCGCAAGCGTTGTATCGTTTCGAACACAGCATCAGGCTGGGTAAGAAATGCGTCTCCCAACTGCTGCGTCCATTCAATGTCCTCGTTCATCTGAGCCAACACATCTGGATATCTGGTGAGCGCTTTAACGCTGTCAGCCCAATCTTGCTCGTCGCGTACTTCCGAATTCGGATTCCGTTCACGCCACCGCGCGGCCTGAACAATCTCCAGCGGATAGGTAGAAGCAGGCAACATTTCACTCAGCAGTACATCCGGGTGCAAGGCAATAGGCCCTAACAATAGATCCAGCTGAGAATCACTGTACAAAGAATCAAGTGGCGGCAAATAAATTCTTTCGCCAATTCGAACCGCACCTGATTCATCCACCTGTGGATTGTTAGTCAATAAAGCACTGACTGAAGTACCACAACGTTGTGCTATGCCGCTAAGCGTATCTCCAGATTCAACGGTAATGGGGCTACTGCAATCGGCGGAGCTGGCAGCTAACAAGGCAGGCGCGAAATTCATCGCGATTAGGGTGGAACTCATCACCACCGTTTTTCGAAGATAAGACTTCATATTCATACTCCGCGCCCCGGGACCGTCTACTGACATAGCAGTCCCCCGGATGGCGAAAGAAGGGATACTGCAGCCAGAGTAACACTTTACCCAGAGACAACTGAACACTTCCTGAACAAAGGCGATAGTCTATACTGCATAAATGATAACAAGCGCTAAAAATCAAACACTTACGTTCATTATTGCGATTGTAATGCTCAGCCCCGGCTTGAGCACCGCTCAGTCACAAACGGCCAGCAGTCTTTTTGATCGATACAGCAGCGGAGTGGTTCAGGTCAGAACCATAGACCTGGCATCGGGCGATAAAACCAGTATCGGTTCGGGGTTTTCAGTTGACGGCGGTCGATACGTTGCAACCAATTTTCATGTTGTGTCTCTGCTGGTCCACGCACCCGAAACCTACAGGCTTGAGCTGGTGGACGATGAGGGTGCGACCATTGAGGCCACGGTAGCCGCTATCGATGTAATACATGATCTCGCCTTGCTGACTCCGGCACGCGAAGTAACACGCAGTTTGCAACTAAGAACAACTACACCGAAGCAAGGCGACCGAATATTTTCGCTTGGTAATCCGCAAGACCTTGGAATGACTATTATTGAAGGCAATTACAACGGCCTTGTGAAGAAGTCGCGCTATCAGAAAATTCTGTTTAGCGGCTCACTCAATTCCGGTATGAGCGGTGGGCCTGCAATCGACTCGCGTGGTCGTGTGCTGGGCATCAACGTGTCAAAAGGTGGCGAGCAAATTTCATTTCTTGTTCCTGCCGAGCAATTACAAACAGTTATCGACAAAGCACGCAGAGCCAATCCTCGCACTGACGAGTCATCCGAATTCCAACGGCCCGATTTTGTTAAGCAAATTAGAACGGCGTTATACAACGACCAGTTAAGCTTTTACAGCAAGCTACTGGAAGACGAATGGTCGCTGGAATCCTTTGGCGGTTTGATGTTGCCGCAAAAAATAAGTAACACATTGAAGTGCTGGGGGCATACCGTTGAGGATGATGACTTGTTGTACGAAAGCTTCCATCAACATTGCCAATCTAACGATGCCATCTACATTGACAGTGATTTTTATACCGGGCAATTTGAATACGACTATGAATGGCTGCAAAGCAAGGAATTGAATACCTTCCAGTTTTATAATGCCGTAGAAAGGCGCTTTAATCACAAATCACAACATAGTGGTAGTGACGATGAAGATGTTGGCGAGTATCAGTGCAACACAAACATTGTGAACATTGCCGACAGCCGCTGGAAAGTATCCAGTTGTTTTCGGTCCTATAAAAGTTATGACGACTTGTATGACGCGCTGTTGCTGATGGCCGCGCTTGACAACAACAATACGTCTGCCGTGCTAAAAGCCTCGGCCACAGGAATCAGCCAGAACAGCGCCACCGCCCTGTTTGCCAAACTGATGGGGGCTATCGCATGGAGACGCTGATCATCCAGATTGGCCTGAAGCAAGGTCGCAACGCTGATATATACAAACTCAAAGAGCGCGAGTTGTACGTGGGTCGAGCCTACAGCAACGATATCGTTCTGACCGATCCTTACATCGCACCACAGCAGTTACGCATCTATCGCTACGGAATTGGCAGTGAAGAACTAAGCTGGCATATCAATATTCTCGACGCCACCAATCCAGTTCTAGTGAACGGAGAGCCCGTGGATTCGGCCACCCAAGCGGTAAGTCCCGGCGATTCGATTACCGTTGGGCGCACCACAATGCGTCTTTATTCAGACGAACACGAAGTAGAGCCTACACGGAAACTTCTGGTCAGCAGCTGGCTGCATACAGCCGCCCAGAACACCTGGGTACCGATCTGTTTATTCGCACTGGTATGTCTTACCGACAGCTTGATGAGTTACAGCTTTAGTAACACTGACGGCGAATGGAAAGAGCATGGCATGAATTCTATCGCAGGCATGGGCATGTTACTGGCCTGGGTGGGCTTTTGGTCCATTGTTGGCAGAGTGTTGCGACACCAACCACATTTTAGTTATCAGCTGTTGGTTACAACACTGATTGCCGCGATCGGACTAAGCCAAACGCCTATTGAACTCTTTGCTGAATTTCTAACAGACAGCACACGGGTAAGAACCATAATCGCTTACGCCTTTGGCACAGCCTTGCTGGCCTACTTGCTGCACTACAACTTGTTCTTCGCAACAAATATCAAGCATACGGCGATGTTAGCGTTTTGCTTCAGTGCTGGGTTATTTCTACTGGTGTTTTTGTTCTCAGAGTCCGAAGAGAACAAATCCAGATCAGTGCCTGAGTACTCAAGCACTTTATTACCACCTGCGGTTAACCCCCGCGCAGCAAGATCTCTTGATCACTACGTTGACAGTTTAAGCAGAACGTTTGCCGATAGCCACGAACAATAACCAGGTTTAGCCTACCCCGCCGAGCGACGTTCTACCCATTCGTCGACTATGCGCTGCAACACATTCAGCGGTACCGCGCCATACTTGAGTACTTCGTCGTGGTAAGCGCGAATGTCAAATTTCTCACCAAGCGCGTCACGCGCTTTTTCACGCAGTTCCAGAATTTTCAACATTCCCACCTTATACGCAGTGGCCTGCGACGGCATCACGATATGGCGCTCTACCATTTTTGTGGCGTCCCATACGCTATTGGGCGTATTACTTACGTAGTAGTCGATGCCCTGCTCGCGAGTCCATTTTTTAGCGTGAATGCCGGTATCAACAACCAGACGGCAGGCGCGCCATAACTCCATGGCCAGCCGGCCAAAATCGGAATACGGGTCAGCGTACAGACCAATTTCCTTGGGAATAAACTCTGAGTACAAACCCCACCCCTCGGTATAAGCCGTGTAGCCACCGTGTTTACGAAACTTGGGAACGCCTTGCAGTTCTTGCGCAATAGCCAATTGCATGTGGTGACCTGGAATGCCTTCGTGATAGGCCAAGGCCTCCATTTGGTAGCTGGGCATAGACTTCATGTCATAGAGGTTGGCGTAGTAAATACCTGGTCGACTGCCGTCTTCGGACGGGCGCTGATAAAACGCTTTGCCAGCAGACTGCTCACGAAACGGTTCTACGGCTTTAACAATTAGCTCGGCCTTGGGCTTGGTGATAAAGAACTCATCAAGACGTAGTTTCAGATTATCGATCAGCGCGGTCGCTTCACTCAGATAGCGCTGTTTGCCTTCATCAGTATCCGGGTAGTAAAAGCGCTGGTCGTCACGCATGAATTGCATGAAAGCTTTCAAGTCACCGTCAAACTCGACCTGATCTTTAATGGCATTCATTTCCTTGTGAATCCGCGCCACTTCACTCAGGCCCAGTTGATGAATATCTTCGGCTGTCATATTGGTGGTGGTGGTGCGTTGCAGGGCAACGTTGTAAAACGCATCACCTTCCGGCCATTTCCAAACGCCATCATTGGTATCAGCGGTCTTCTCCAGCGCTTGCAGATGTTCAACCAACCCGTTATAGGCCGATTTAAATTCGCCAAGAAGTGCTTTGTTTAATGATGCAACGAGCGCATCGGCTTTTTCTTCAGAAATAGCGTCTTTCTGCACAAGGGAGCCAACCTTGGTTTTGAAGTCTGCCAGTAAGGCATTGTCCGCTGCATCGGCTTCAAAAGGAGCACCTTTGATGATGTTTAAACTGTCGCGAATAACATGGGCAAAAACAAACTTTGGCGGCGAGATTCCAATCGCTGCGCGTTCCTCTATGCCTTCTCGCATTTGGGCAAAGAACTTATCAACGGTTTTTACGCGATTGATATACGCCTTGGCGTCTGCCAGATCTTTAACCCTATGTTGATTTATCAATAGTGCAGGTACAGCACTGTGAGTGCCGCGCATTTGTTCCACCGGATAGTTATGCATTCGCCATTTGAAATCAGCAATGCTGTTCTCCAGGTCCTGGCGCATGAGTTCATAACTGAGCGCTTCATTGGCAGCTAACAGCTCAACGTTCAGCGTATGCAATTCCGCAAGTTGGCGCTTGTGCATTTCCAGCGTTTCACGCTCATAGGCCTCGCTAAGGTTGTCCCACTTATCGTTGTCTTGCTTTCTTCCCAAATAGGTTTGATACATAGGGCTTCTGGCAACAGATTCTTCAAAGAAGCGCGCAAACATCTCATTGGCTTTGGTCGTCTCCAGCTGCGCATTCGATTCAGTACCAGCGACTGATTCTGCCGTAGTCTGCGATTGATCTGCCTGCTGGGCTGTATTTGCGGATTTCTCAGATCCGCAAGAGGGCAAAATTAACAGTGAAGTGATGACTGCGGCGAGTGCCGCCCATTTTGTATTCAATGCGAAACTCATGATCAGGAATCCTTTGGCGCGTAATAGCCATAAAACGTTCGAATTGGTATTTCCCTCAATGAATAAGCCAGGCGGATTAGCTTACCTCACTCGCTGTCAGTAGCAGCCCACAATTGCGCATTTCCGAAACCATCAATTGATACCCTGAATTCAATGGGACGGCAGCACACCTGGCAGTCTTCAATATATTCCTGCTGCTCTACCGAGTCGTCAATCAATACGGTGATGCTTTCCCCGCAGTACGGGCACTGGGTTCGCTGCTCTAAAAGCTGCATGAAGAGACAATATTAAAGAGCATTAAACGTCTTCAGAATTTCCGCCCGCTGCGACGCGGTGGGCAACTCGCCAAAACCAGCACCCATGTTGTCGCGAACATGTTTGGGCTTACTGCTGGCCGGTATCACACAATTTGCTGCCGGGTGGCCTAAAATCCATTTCAGGAACAACTGCCCCCAGCTTGTGCATTGCAGTTCTTTGGCGATCGCAGGCAAGGGTTTACCGCGGCTGCGTGAGAACAAATCGCCGCGTTGGTAAGGTCGGTTGATCAGTGTTGCAATGCCTTTGTCGTGCGCCATTGGCAGAAGTACCTGTTCTGCTTCCCTGTCCATAATGTTGTAACTCAATTGAACAAAATCCAGCGGCTCCTTGCGCATAATATCGATCAGTTCGCTGTGAAAACGGCCATGCGATGTGGTGATGCCCAGGTAGCGAATTTTTCCCTGTTCTTTCCATGCTCTCAAGGTTTTTAGATGCGTTTGCCAGTCTTTCAGATTATGAATCTGCATCAGGTCCATGACCGGAACCGACATCTTGCGCATGGAGTCCTGCATTTGCTCGATACCAGCCTGTTCACCGCGAGTCCATACCTTGGTGGCTGCAAACAATTCACTGGTGTTATTCAACTTTGGCAAAAGTTGTCCAACAATGCTCTCCGCTGGACCGTACATTGGGGATGAATCCAATAACTGGCCTCCATTGCTGAAGAATATGTTTAGCACTTCTAACAATTGTTGCTGAAACTCTGCATCGTTAGGGTTCACAAAAGTACGCGAGGTACCCATACCTACTACCGCTAGCTTCTCGCCGCTGGATTGAATTGTTTTCTTAATAGGTTTGGTAACATCGGCAGCCATCATTGCAGGGCTATTCCAGGCCATGGATAAGAGTGCAGCGCTCTTGAGAAAACGCCGCCGCTGAAGTGAGTTTAGTGACATAGTGAATCCCTCTATTGTGTTGTGCGCTGATAACTGCCCATCGGCCCCTGAAACAGAATCTTACCGTCTGCCATGCGCTGCCACACAGTGGACGCTGCAAACTCATCTGCAGATCTAAACCTATGTTCACCCAGGGCAAGGAGTTGATTACGGCGACCAGGGCTAGCTTGATAATACCAAAACAATTCGTCAGCATCCGAATCAATACCGATTTCCCGCTTGTTTCGTGACGCAGTGATTCCTTGGTAATTGCCATGGTAACGTTCTAATTGTTCTTTGTTCAAAGTAATCGCCGGCTGTGCCTTGTTGCTGTTAGCGCCGTTGACTAACCATGCATCCAGCTCGCTGACAAACTTACGCAGCAAATCGTGCCGAAACGCATTAATAACAACGTAGTAAGCACGCCGGGATGCGGGTGAATACGCGATACGCGCCAGATAACCGTCGGCGTCCCCGTTGTGAGTCCATACCCAGCGGCCTTTGTATTGCGATACACTCAAACCCATTCCCCTACCCTGCTTTATTCCCGCGCGGGCCATTACGGTAGTCTGCGGTCTAGCCATATCAGCCAGGCTATCTGCGGATAACCAGCGCTGATCGCCTATGTAGCCCTGTGTTGTAAATACCTTCAGCACCTGGGCCATGTCTCTCGCACTGGCACTTACTCCGCCAAACGCGCGGAACAAGGTATGCCAATAAGGTATAGCGGTTTTCAAGTCGCGGTCGTAGCCACTGACTAATTGCGATTGTAATTGCGGGCTCCAGGTGATGCTTGCCTGCTGCATATTTAAAGAATCAAGCACATCTCTTTGAAACCAATTGTCAAACGCTTCGCCGGTACGCACCTCAATGACCCTGCTCACCAGGCCGGCACCCGCATTGCTGTATTGGCTGTAGTAACCCGCAGGCCATAACAGGGTGCGGTTTAATGGCTCAAGCAATAATGCGTCTTGCAAGCTCAGTGCTTGCGGGTAGTCGAACTCTTTTCGCGATAAACGCCCAAGGCCTGCACTGTGCTCCAGCAGCATCCTCGTGGTCACCGCTTTGTTCGGCCATTTGTTATACAAGGGCAATTGAGGGTCAATTTCGCGAACTACCTGGTCCAAATCAAGTTGGCCTTGCTCACTGAGTTTCGCACTGGCCAGCGCCAACAAGGTTTTGCTGATCGAACCAATTCGAAACACGCTGTCAGGGTGCACAGGTCTTTTGCCAGCGTTGCTGTAATACCCGCTGGCACCCAAGGCAAGGGTATTAGCACCTTCTACCAGAGCCCAACTGGCCGCGCCTACTCCAGACCCTTGCTGAATCGCTTGCAAATCCGGTACCGGCTCGCTACTGGCCACACCCCGGGCAATACTCCTTGATATGACCCTTTTGAGACTGGACTCATCGCTAAAAGAAATGCTCTTGCCACTCACCTGCAAACCCATTGCTAAAAGCAGTTTGCGGTACGCGGAAATACTCGTCGACTCTCTATAGGCCAGGTAATTTGCCTCAAACAGTACGACCTTGTTCGCCTTGTCCAGAGCACGCATGATATTGACCGGCGACATGGATTGCTTCTCGCAGCATCGCTTCAAATTCAATAAAGCGCTGTCCAATGACTGCCTGTTATTGGTTGCACTGCGCAGGCGATAATCCATGTCCAGCCAGAATAATGCACCGTGCCAATGTATTCTCATGAACTGCCGGGTATTGCGGCTTACATCATCCAGGGTGCGCTGGCTATTTTTGTTCTGCGCACGAGCACGTTCGAAGCCCGCTAACAATTTTTCCCACATTTGTTGTTCCGTGAGCAGACCGGCCCGAGCTTGAATCACATTTTGGTAATAGCTGGCCAAACCTTCTGAAATCCATCGGCTACCGCTTTTATAGGGAATAAAAAGATGACTCAATTCATGAAATACGGTCCAGTCAGCAAGCAACGCTTCGTTACTATACGAGGTATCAACCAGTAGTTTTACGGTATCCGGTGTCGCAAGAGAATGTGATCGAATGACTTGACCCCAGGGAACCGGAGAGCCACGACTATCGCCTGCATGCGGTTCAACACGGATCATAATATGGTCTTGCGGCAGGGTCCCGTAAACAGACATGAGGGCATCTAGTGCAACACTTAGCCAATTCTCCAGCCTTTGCCTATCGGTACTATTGAATCGTTGATCAAAATCAAGCTCGGCAACCTGCGAACCGTAGTGGATTTTCTCGGCATGTGCTGTGCTGGCAGGCAAAATGAGGCTGAGCGCCAGCGCCACAAGTAATTGACGTGGTAAGCAAGCACGGTGTGACAAGAATCGCACAGAGTGTCCTTGTTTATCTTGGAACAAAACGGATATTTGTTAGACTAACTGCAAGTAATTAGTTTCTCACGATACAATACCAAGCAGCGATTTAGCCGTCGTTTTACGTTT
>CAYGSL010000010.1:96964-103552 GCA_964352475.1 uncultured Pseudomonadales bacterium
AATTAGTTTCTCACGATACAATACCAAGCAGCGATTTAGCCGTCGTTTTACGTTTTATTTACGCTTGAAGTTTAACGGTGGCTGCAGGCATCCGCTATGCTGTGTGCCTGGAATTACGCGGGGAACGTATTGAGTATTATCGATCGCCTGGACAGGCGACTACTGCCATTTATTATTCTGTTCGGATTGTTGCTAATCGCTGCATTGTTTTACTTCAATGAGCCAGTACCTGCACGGTCTGCACCGGCCAAACCTGCGCCTCTTGCGGTGGATGTTATCTCTCTGGTACGCGAGAACGTGCAGATTAATATCGAGAGCTACGGTACTGTGCAGCCGCGCACACAAAGCATGCTGGTCGCCCAGGTTTCCGGTTTGATCACCAAGGTAAATTCTGCTTTCAGGGACGGCGGATTTTTCGACAAAAACGAAGTACTGCTGGAAATTGACCCACGCGACTACATCGCCAACGTTAAAATTGCACAGGCGAGTCTGGTTGACGCACAGCAGGTGCTCATGGAGGAAACCGCCAGAGCCGAACAGGCTTCAAAAGACTGGGAGAGACTTGGCCGTGGCGAGAAACCCAGCGACCTGGTATTGCGCAAACCACAGATGCTGGCAGCACAAGCGCGTCTGGCTTCAGCCAGCGCTAATCTGGACAAGGCGCGACTGGATTTGGAGCGAACCAAAATTCGGGCTCCGTACGCTGGGCGTACTCTCAGGAATCAGGTTGATCTCGGCCAGGTTGTGTCAATGAACGCCCAACTGGGAGAGATCTACGCAACCGATGCCGTAGAGATTCGACTGCCAATCCGAAACCGCGACCTTGCCTATGTAAACCTGCCCGAGCGATATTCAAATTCACAGGCGGAGGCGGTTGAACTCCCCAAAGTGGTATTGACGTCGCAACTCACAGGCGATGAGTCCTGGGAGGGCGAAGTCGTTCGCACTGAAAGCGCGATTGATACCAATGCGCGCCAATTGCATGTGGTTGCCAAAATTGATGAGCCCTTTGCGGTTGCATCTCAAGCTAATGACAATCAGCCACAAACACGACCGATAAAAATTGGCGAATACGTTAACGCTTCTATCACCGGTAAATCCTTGCAAAATGTGCTTTCCATTCCGGTGGATGCTATCTACCAGAATAGCTATGTATACACGGTGGTCGATGGGCTTTTGCAGCGCAGAGATATAAACATCACATGGACGAGTGGCGAACGCGCCATAGTGCAGTCCGGACTTGAAGCCGGTGACCAACTGGTACTTACACCGCTTGGCCAGGTTACGTCCGGCGTTCGCGTCAGCGCAACCGAGTTCCAACAGCACTCCACTGCAGGCACACTGGTTGATAGCAGCGGGGATTCCGGCACATGATTAACTGGTTTGTTCGAAATACGGTTGCTGCCAACTTATTGATGTTTTCAATAATTCTTGGCGGCTTGCTGGCGTTTTCAAACAGTGTATTGCTAGAGGTTTTTCCACCGGGCGATTTGCGCATAGTGAACGTTTCGGTACCGCTACGCGGTGCAACGCCTGAAGACGTGGAACTGGGTATTGCCGTTAGAATCGAAGAAGCAGTACAAGACCTGGAAGGCGTTAAAGAAATTGTCAGTACCTCAGCCGAAGGTTCCACCAGCATTTCCATAGAAATTGCCGAGGGATACGACGATAGGGAATTACTGGCCGACATAAAATCGCGTGTTGATGCGATCAATACACTACCGGCTGACGCAGAAAAACCGGTCATCAGCCTCGCGCAATGGCAGTATGCAGTCATAGATCTTGTTGTATCTGCAAACCTGCCTGAAGTAGAGCTTCGTACCTACACCGAGCAAATTCGCGATGAGATTCTTCGCCTTGACGGAATATCAGTCGCTGAAATTGAATTTGGACGCAATTATGAAATCAATATTGAAGTCTCTCAGGACAAATTAAGAGACGCGCAGCTGACACTGTCAGACGTAGCAAATTTGATTCGGGAAAGCTCACTGGATGTATCCGCCGGCAATCTTCGCGCACAAGGCGGTGATGTTTTAATACGCTCTAAAGGCCAGGCCTATCGCAAGGACGATTTCGAATCGATCGTTGTTAAAAGCAATCCTGATGGCTCGATACTGCGAATCTCGGACATCGCCACTGTACACGACGGTTTTGAAGAAGACAGCATGAGCTCGCGTTTCAATGGCAAGAAAACACTGTTTGTAAAAGTGTATCGTGCCAGCACTGAAGGTGCGCTGGATATTGCCAAAAGCGTTCATCAGTACATAGCTGACAAGCAAGCCAGGCTGCCTGAAGGCGTGGAACTCAGTTATTGGGACGACGACTCTGAGCTGCTTAAAGCTCGGCTGGGCACTCTGATAAACAACATCTGGCAAGGTGGTCTTTTAGTCATCTTGTTGCTCACCCTGTTTCTGCGCCCTGCGGTGTCGTTCTGGGTTTTTATTGGCATACCCATCAGCTTTATAGGCTCGTTTATGGTGCTGGGCTTTCTCGATGTCAGCATCAATATGATGAGCTTGTATGGGTTCATATTGGTGCTGGGCCTGGTGGTGGACGATGCCATTGTGACCGGAGAGAGCATTTACACATCGCTGGCTGAGCACGGCCCAGGAGACCATGCTGCTATTGAGGGCACGCATAGGGTTGCTATTCCGGTGACCTTTGGCGTACTAACTACCATTGCCGCCTTCATGCCGATGCTAGCGCTTGAAGGCCATATGTCACGCATGATGGAACCAGTGCCGATCGTGATTGGCGCAATTCTTATGTTTTCACTGATCGAAAGCAAATTGGTACTGCCGGCGCATTTAAAGAGCATTGAAGTACGCCGACAAAATAATCCCGACAAAAGAAACGGTTGGTTTCGACGCTTTGAGCTGTGGCAACAAGATTTCGCAGACGGGTTCGAACAGTCAATCATAAAATACTACAAACCAGCACTGGAGGTTGCCGTTAGAAATCGATACAGCGTGTTGGCAGCATTTATCGGTTTGTTTGCGCTGGCTTTGTCGCTGTTATTAAAAGGATGGCTGCCATTTACGTTCATGCCGCGCATTCCCGCCGAAACAGTAGCCGCCAGCCTCGCCATGCCGGTGGGTACGCCGTTTGAGGTAACCGACCGACATGTTGCCAGAATGACCGAGGCGGCTGAGCAAATACGCGAAAAATACACTGACGCAGACGGCAATAGCGCCATTCGGCATATCCTGTCGGTGAGTGGCGGCAATGGCCGAGGTGGCGCGGCAACACATCGCGGTAGAGTTGCTATTGAAACAGTACCACTTGCGGAAAGAACCATAGAGCTGGACCCTGCTGAGGTGACCCGCGAGTGGCGAAAGCTGATAGGCCCGATAGCGGGCGCAGAGTCATTGAATATGCGCTCTGAGCTGTTTCGCTTTGGCGACCCGATTAATGTTCAACTCAGCGGGCACTCTCTGGATACTCTGGGTAAAGTAGCTGATCAAGTGAAGCAGCAGCTGGCCGGCTATCCAACCGTTTTCGACGTATCTGATTCGCTGTCTGATGGTAAAGATGAATTGCGTGTAGAACTGACCGACCAAGGTACTGTGCTTGGCTTGACGCGCTCGAGCATACTCAGGCAAATCAGCGAGGCGTTTCGAGGTTTTGAGGCGCAGCGAATCCAACGCGGTCGTGACGACGTGCGGGTATTGGTTAGGCTGCCAAAGAATGAACGAAGTAATCAGGACACCTTAAACGAGCTACTGATAAGTACACCCGATGGTCGACAAGTACCGCTTGCTCACGTCGCCGAAATCTCACCTTCCACCGGGCCATCCACCATCCGGCGCGTAGACCGTTATCGGGTTGTTAATGTGACGGCGGATTTTGATAAAAAGAAAACCAATGCCATTACACTCAATGCCGATCTTGGGCAGTTTCTGGATGAGTTGTTGGCGCAATACCCGGGAGTGAGTTATTCCCTGGAAGGTGAAGCCAGAGAACAGCGGGAGACAACGCAGAGTTTAAGCGCTGCCCTGGTTGCCTTGTTGTTTCTGATTTATTGCCTGTTGGCGCTTCCGCTGAAATCCTATACCCAGCCACTCATTGTGATGTCGATAATTCCTTTCAGTATTATCGGTGCCGTGATTGGCCATCTGATTATGGGCCACTATTTCGCTATGGTCAGCTACATGGGCTTGCTCGCACTGGTGGGTGTTGTTATCAATGACAGCCTGGTGTTGGTCGATTTCGTCAACCAGAGTAGGCGCAAAGGCATGGATCTTTTTGATGCCGTAATCAATGCAGGGCCCAGGCGATTTCGTGCGGTAATGCTAACCTCGGTAACAACCTTTGTTGGCCTGATGCCAATGATGTTTGTCAGCTCTACTCAATCGCTGTTTATGATTCCGATGGCCATTTCACTTGGTTTCGGCATACTGTTCGCAACTGCCATCACACTGTTTCTGGTTCCCTGCAATATGCTGATCGCGAATGACATGGGCAATGGTTTACGGAGCCTGTTCCGGCGAGCCGGTGATACCGAAGTCGCCTCCCAGAGCTAGATAAAAGCTGATACGGTTTTTCAGTAACTCTGTTTCCAACTGCACTAATTGGCTTTGCCGGTCGAATGCCGTGCGTTGTGCTTGCAACCAGGTATTGAGGTTACTCAAGCCAGCCACATAAGATTCAAACGCTTGCTGTTCCGCTTGCTGTGATATCTGATCGGCACGCCGGGCGGCTTCCAATCGCTCTTTAATGAGTATTTCATTATCAATGCCTTGCTCTACTTCACTGATGGCGGTCAGCAATGTGCTTTTGTAATCCGCAACACTGGCGTTAAGCAAGGCCTGTTGTCGACGCTGCTCCGCGGCCAGTTGTCCGCCTTGAAAGAGAGGAGCGGCAAGCCCCGCTACAGCACTCCAGAAAATGTCATCGCCATTCAGAACGTCACGCAGTCTTTGATTGCTGGCACCATAAGTACCACGCAGGTTCAAACCTGGTAGGCGATTGGCTGTTGCAACCCCCAGATTAGCTTGCTGGCTGATCAGAGCATGCCGGCCAGCTATAACATCCGGGCGCCTTTCCAGCAGAGTAAGAGGCAGTCGCTGAGGTATTTCAATACGCAACGAAGGCGCGGCGGCCGGCAAGGTCATTGTATTGCCCGGATAGCGCCCAAGCAGAACTTCCAACTGGCGAACAAGGCTCTGGTAGCTTTGTTGTCGCAGAACCGTGTTGGCTTGTGATGCATCCGCTTCAGCACGCGCAGAGTATACGTCCAGGGCATCACGAATTCCTGAGCTAAATCCGTTTTCAATAATATCCAGGTTATCTCTAAGGTTTTTTTCTCGCTGTTGGGCAAGGCGCCATTGTTGCTGAGATTCAATAGAGTCCAACCAGGTGCGGGCGATTTGTGCAGACAGTGAAAATTGCGACCAGCGCAGTAATTCTTGCTGCTGCAAGGCTGCGTTAACAGCCGACTTCTGACCCAAGGCTAATCCGCCCCAGAGATCAACTTCCCAACTTGCCGTTACATTTGCACTGACGGTTTCCGTAATTGCATTACCGGCTGTGGTAAACGAAGTACCAGCGCGTTGCTGTCGGTTTCCATCCAATGCAGCGCTTAGTGTTGGCCAACGGCGACCACTGGCTATTTTGGCTTGCTCTAACGCTGCGTTACGACGCGCGGTTGATGCTTGTAAATCAAGATTGTTTAGCTGAGCTTCACCAATGATCTGCGCAAGCTCTGCAGAGTCTACAAAGTCTCCCCAGATAAGAGGGGAATTTAGCAATTCGTCATTGCTCCAGCCGCTTGCAAGCTCACTGGTTTCCGGCACCACGACGGAAGCGGGTTTGTCCAATAATGGCGTGCAGGCACTGAGGCTGGCAAGAATGGTTGTGCTAAAAACGATACGGGATGAACGACCCACTATGTATTCAATACCTGATTCTCAATTGGCTGTGATACTACTGAATACGCTGGGCCTTGTCAGTTTTCATCAGGTAAAGATGCGGTAAATTCCAGTTGCAGACATGCTATGGTTGCGTTTTTTAAACAATGTAAGGACCTGGTAATGAAACGATGTTCCTGGGCAAACGGCTCAGAGCTGGAACAGAGCTACCACGACACAGAATGGGGCGTGCCTGTCTATGACGATCAGGTTTTGTTTGAGTTTTTGGTGCTGGAAGGCGCCCAGGCCGGCCTGAGTTGGTCGACCATATTGAACAAACGCGAGGGCTACCGCAAAGCATTTGATAACTTTGACGTTATAAAAATTGCGCGCTATTCGGAGGCGAAAATTCAACGTTTGCTGAGCAATCCGGAAATTGTTCGCAATAAACTCAAGGTTAGGGGAACAGTGATTAACGCCCAGCTCTTTATGGATGTGCAACGCGAGTTTGGCAATTTCAGCGACTATATCTGGGATTTTGTAGACGGCAAGCCAATTGTAAACTCGCCGCGCACAATGGCAGACGTACCAGCCACCACTGAGCGTTCAGACGCCATGAGCAAAGCCTTAAAGAAGCGTGGCTTCAAATTTGTAGGCAGCACAATCTGTTACGCCTATATGCAGGCAGTTGGCATGGTTAACGACCATTCCACAGATTGTTTCCGCTATGGGAAGTAAG
>CAYGSL010000011.1:0-74096 GCA_964352475.1 uncultured Pseudomonadales bacterium
CAAGCAAATTAACGGTTGGTACCGCTCGTCTGTTTTTAGCTAGGGCGTATACCAAATCGGCGATGTATACGCGCGTTCCTGTATCTCTGCAGGCACGTCACGGGGCAGGTCTTTTTCAAACCTAACGGCGTCATAGGTGGTCCAGCGTGGGGTCGGTATTTCAATTACTCTGGAGTAATAGAATGCGCGTTGTGTCGGGTCAAAATCCGGGTCTGTCCATTGCGTGCTTAGCTGTTTTGCCCCAATGCTGTTGTCATAGCTCGCGGTATCTGTGTTTACGGTTGAATCCAATACCGGTATAACGCCGTCTGCATCCGGCGCCCGGTCATCAGATACGGCAACGTCGTAAATTCTTTCAAACGTTTTTCCGTTGTCTGTCCAGCCTTTAATGATCTGGATACGATCCAGGTTTGCGCCGTCAGGGTCTTTCATTGCGCTGACAAGAAATGTGGGGGCAGTTTGGTCACTCGGAATGAGCTCTCCTCCCATGGGCACTCCATTTTTGTAACCCTCAGCAACCATAGCGTCGGCGGCACCAGCATTGTCGCCAAAGTTCCAGCCACCAAAAAATCGCACAGTGATGCGCGGGCCTGTGGTGGCATAAACTTCTCGACGCTCCAGGCTGTCGAATAATGACTCACGGGTATTCTGATCAGCCCATACGGCAACATAACCTGAAGATGTGAGTAAGCGATTTTCCCAAAGGCTTCCACCCATTTTGTTGGTGAGGCGATCGGCTGACGGTTCTGAATCAGGAAACTTGCCGAAGTAGTTGTTATCGTCTGCGGTTGCAAATGTGGTGTGCGAATCGGTACTGCCGATCATGCCGAATTGATAAGGGTTTGTGCCGAGTTTATCTGCTAGCTTTAGCCCCACTTTAAGCGCGGGTCTTGCATAGGCGTGGGTGAAGGCGGCCACTTTTTCCTCTTCTTTCAGCACGTTCATGCCAATGTCTGTTTTGTCCCAGTTTTCAAAGTCGGCAAATGCGTCATCGGGTGAGACTAAGGGATGTGTTTCAGAATCACCTTTTACCTGGGTCATTTCTACAATGGGTTCCCAGCGTGCTCTGCGTTGTGCGTAGTCCAGATCCAGGGCGTTGCCGGCCAGGTCTACTTCATCAAACATCATGCCGGCGGATAAGTTGCCGTTGTGGGGAATGGACATTACTGAGCCTTGAGTCTTGCGCACGTACTCGTCAAGGTAGGCCCATAATTTCTCGGGGTCAGTGCTGTCCAATGCAGAAAATGGTTTGATTTGGCTGGTCTTGTCTGCACCATCTTTAAAGAGAACATTGCGGTGAAGATTGCGGCCGTTAATCATTGAGGTCCACTCATAGCCTATAAATGCGGTGAACTCGCCAGGTTTGTTGTAGCGATCTGCGGCGGCATTGGCGCTAGCCCATACATCGTTTACGAAGGAATCAGGCACGTAGCCGTCGTCCAGTGATTCGCCACTGATGTAGCTGGTAAATTCATTGATGACGCCGCCAATATCGCCTGCTGCGATTAACTCATTCCAGTGTTTGCCCAGCGCACTGCCAAGCAACTCGGGCTTTTGCAGTTTGATTCCTTCGAGTATGCCCATAAATTCGGCGTGATCAGACACCAGCAAGAAATCCAGTGGCCGCTTGAGTTTGGCTTCAACGCCTGTTCGACCCTGAATAGCCTCACCACTGGCAAAGCGGAAGGCGTCGTCAGCCGTCAGGTTGTCGTTGCCAAAAGCAAACGAATCGAATGAGGTGCGTGAATGAACATGCAAATCACCCCAGTACACTTGCGTGCTTGTGTTGCTATTCGCCACTATTTGTTCTGCAACGGGCTCGGCAGCTGACGCAGCGGCAGGTTCACTGGTTTTCTTCTCGCCACAGGCAGTAACAAATGCAGCACTACTAAACAGTAGTGCCAGACTTTTCATCCAGGTGTATTTATTCTTCATAATTTGGGGTCGCTGTTCTGAGTCGGCATAGGGTCACTAATTGCCAGCCAGTGGTGAGATTCTGACTGGAATATTGCTCATGCGTGGTATTCCAGTGTAAGGGTCGAAGTTCTCGGTATTATCGGTCAAGCGGCCAATATTGCTGCCTTCGCTGAAAGGGTCAGTGTCGTCTCCGGGTGCGGTACCCCAGGCATGAGACATGGAGATAACACCGCGGCGTAATTCGCTTGCTGCTTCAACAATGCCTGTAATGTGGCTTCTACTGCTTTCAATTCTAATGGTATCACCATCAGATAATGCATGATCATGCATGTCTTCAGGGTTCATGTATGCGGGGTTGTATGGGTGTCGCTCGCGTAACGGTGTATTTCGAAACATGGAGGAGTTGTGCATGTCATACAATCTTCTGCTGATCATGCGGAATGGCCATTCTGGAGAGCTGCTTTGCATTGATTCGCTGATTTGGGCGAGTTCGTTCATCATGATTTCGTTGCCCACATTGAGGCGACCAACATGATCATCCGGTTTTGGGCTCACGACAGCGGTGCGTTCCGGGAACAGCTCTCCATCCGCCTGCTGTTTTACTCTTTCATACGGTACGGGCGCATCCTTTAGCATTAGTGTCCATAGTTCTTCGCTGCTAGGCGCTTGCTGCATGTTCAGGTCGGTGCCGTTTTCTACGGCCATTGTTGGATCAAGAAATGCGATGGAAGGAACTCTAAGAGCTAAGCCCAGTCGTTGGCCAATACCGTAGAAAAATGACCAGTCATCGATCACGTCTGAGCCTTCCGGCGGGCTAAGTAATGGCTCGCAATACTGACCGTAGGGTTTGGTGAACCCCCAGCCCGGAATCCCGGATAGAGAGTCCTGCAGAACTGAATTCGAGCTTTGTTCCAAAAATAGCGTTGGTGCAATCACATAATCTGACATTTTCGATGTGGCGCCCATATACGGGTCTATGCTGACCAACAGGTCAAGTTCTACAAGCGCTTCATGAGTGCGCAATTGATCTGGCCAGGCAAGCATAGGGTTGCCGCCTATATTGATTAGTGCTTTGATCTGGCCATCCCCGGGTAGGAGAATCTCTTCTGCCAGTGCAGCCGTGGGCATACCGGTTACGTTTTCGCCCAGTCCTCTAACCCTGAGTGATTTACCAAATCCCCAGGCGTCGCCAGGAGGAACGGCGGCAGCTATAGCGGCATTGCTGTGCACCAACACGCCGGTGTTTGGCACGGTGTCACCCACTTGCCGCCAGTGACCGCAAATGCTCATCAGTGACAGAGCCAGATATTCCGACAGATTGCCATGCCCGGCCATGTTGGGCCCAGTGCCCAGTGTAGCGATGCCCCGGCGCGCGTGGGCGTAGCACTTGGCCATGTCGCGCAGGGCATCGGCATCTACATCTGCAAGTTCAGCAACAGATTCAACGTCAAATGGAGCGACTGCGGCAGTCAGTTCTTCCAGACCGTCAACGTTTTCGCGAATAAACGAGTCGTCTACCCAACCTTGATCAATAATGTGTTTAATAAGGCAGGCCAAAATGGCGCTGTCCATCCCCGGTTTTGCCGAGATATGTATATCCGCGCGCTTGGCCAACTCAGACTTACGAGGGTCGACCGTCAGAATCTTCATGCCGCGTTTCTTGGCTACCGTAAAGCCGTTGGCGGGCGCCACTGGTCCCAACATCGAGACTATTGGGTTAGCGCCCAATGACAACCAAACGTCTACTTCTTCCAGTCCTGGCGCGCCGGCTAACCAGGCGCCATGCAGGGTCAAGCTGACAAATTTGCCGGGTTGGTCGATGCTAACGCTGGTGAAGATCATTGGCGACTTCAGCGCGACCATCAGCGCCTTACTCAGGACTGTGGTTTGCTGGTTGTTAAAGCCGTGGGTGCCAATGTAGATAGCTACAGATTCAGGGCCGTGTTCGTCAGCGATGTTCCGAATCTTCTCGGCTATTTCATCCATCGCCTGACTGGATGAAATTGCTTGGTGGCCATCGCCGCTACGCTTCATGGAACTCCGCAAGCGAGTGCTATCGCTCATCAGGTCAAGGATCTGTCGGCCTTTCGCACACATAAAGCCGTTGTAGACTGGGTGGTCTTTCACGCCACTGACCTTCACCGGCACACCGTTTTCCATCTCAACGTGCATAGGGCAGAGTGCGTGGCAAACGCGGCAAATAGTAGACTTCGTTTCGTTTTCCACAGGCTTCTTGTATTATTACTTGTTTAAAGCAAGTATGCCGTATCCTGCTGCTAAAGTCATGTATGCGACAAAGAGTGCTGGGGCTCGCTAAGAAGAGCTGCGATTTTGCACAAACAGTCGATAAATGCAGGCAAATCGCGTGTTAAAATAGCGGCAATAATAAGTGGCGCAGTAACAACTGCTGCTATCAGTGTCCTGTCTTTTAACGGAAAAAAATTCAAATGAAAACGATGCGAAAACAAGCTCTTTTTGTGCCCGTTGCAGCACTTCTTATGCATGCGAATGGCGCTGTCGCGCAGTCTTCAGGGGGTGGGTATAACTTACTGTTGGAGGAGGTGATTGTTACTGCTCAGCGCCGGGAAGAATCGTCGATGAGAACGCCGGTGACCGTCAATGCGTTTTCAGCAGCAGACATTGTTAATGTTGGCGCTTTGGATATCCAGGATATGGATGATTTTATGCCTGGGGTAGAAATTGGCGACGGCAATACCACCCAAACGGGGATTACCATACGTGGTGTTTCCAGCCCTAATATCAGTAGCGGCGGTGATCCATCTACAGCGACTTTTTATGATGGCGCTTACATGCCTAGAGCTGCCACCACAATGCCTTTTTTTGATACGCAGCAAATCGAAGTATTGAAGGGCCCCCAGGGCACTTTGTTTGGTCGAAATGCCACAGCGGGCGTAATCAACATTATTCCGAATAAACCTGGTGAAGTATTTGAAGGGCAGATCAAAGTTCGTGCTGGTAATTACGATTTGCAACGTATCGAAGGGGTAGTTAATGCACCGTTATCGGATAACTTTGCGGTTCGGCTTGGAGTACTCAGCTCAACGCGTGATGGCATTGTGGACAATATTGGAGTGGGACCTGATCCTGGTGATGAAGACGTAAAAGCAATGCGCTTATCGGCACTGTGGAATGTGAGTGACCGTACTGAGCTGCAGTTCAGCGTTGATATGGAAGATCGTGATGAGGCACCACGTACCGCGATCGGCGTTGGTCAGTACGCATTTATGCAAAGCGAAGATCCTTTCTTGGGTACCACTGAGCATGATGTTGTCGGTGCGGAAGAAACCCGTGAAATGCAAGGCTATTCGATCAAGCTGAACCACGAGATCAATGATTCCTGGTCGGTGTTCGCTCTGACCAGCTATCGGGATTGGGAAACCACGAATCTGGAGGAGGAAGATGGCACGGCTGACCCTCGTAGATACTTCGACACAAACAATATCGAAGATTCAAATATTTTTTACAATGAGGTGCGATTCAATTTCGTTAACGACGAGCTGGACGTGATTTTGGGCGCAAATTACAGCGAAGAAGAATTATTCCAACGCACAGACATTCACTTATTAGCGGACTCTTGGATGCAGTTTGTAACGGTAGAGGGAGGGTTTGGTTCAGAAACCCATCTTTGGGATTTGTTGGGTGACAACGTGGCTACCTATGAATCCTTGTCTTCGGCATTTGGTCTAGCTGTTATTCCCCCATCATTTGCGGGACAGCAGCAGACAGAAACCATGGATAACACTGGTGACTTCACCAACTGGGGCGTGTTCGCTGATGCAACATATCAAATTAGCGAGACAATTCGAATTGCGGCTGGCTTGCGCTATAGCAAAGACACTAAGGATTACACGTGGCAAACCTATCCAACCGACTTGGATTGGCCCGTACCACCACAAATTCTTGCCTATGATCCAGGAGTGATTGACGACGATCCTACGAATGACTTCGATCAATATGGCGCGTCAAGATCCTGGAGTAAAGTAACCGGCCGCCTTGTCGCAGATTGGCAGTTTCAAGACAATGCAATGACCTATCTTTCCATCGCCACCGGCTATAAATCGGGTGGTTTTGATGGTCAGGTATTTACCCCTTTGGTTTCCGGTCCGTTCGCGCCTGAGGAAATGCTCAGCATAGAGCTCGGCCTGAAAGGCGATTTTCTGAATGATCGTATTCGGATAGAGGCAGCACTGTTCAGACAGGAGCTGGACAACCGACAGCGCTCTACGGATACCAAAGAAGGTCCAGATGATCCAACCGCGCAACCGACAGTGATAAATGGAGATGAGGAGTCTGATGGCATTGAGCTGATCACAACCTGGAGTATTACCGATAACGTTCGCCTGACTGCGATGGGCACATACCGCGAAACAGATTCTGTTTTCGAGCGCTATTTTGATGCTGCAGGAGAACCGGCGGGCGGCGTAGTCGAATCTAGCAGGTCTGATACTGATTACACCCTGCGCTTCGATTGGACGCCTGCAATTCCGGTGGGTGCATTGCTGGTTCACGTCGACTACATTGTTGATGAGAATGAGCAATCGCCTACCGATACAATTTTTCTGACAGGTCCTTGGTATTTTCAGACTGAGAAATTGCTGAATGCGCGTATCGCGTGGAAAAACGATGCGGACAACATCGAAGTGGCTTTGTGGGGAGCGAATTTGTTGGATAATGAGTATGCTGAAAACCCAGGCGGTTTTGTTGCCGATGCACTGGGAGCAGCGCACACTCGTATTGATGATCCGTTAACATGGGGTTTGGATTTCCGATTCGCATTCTAGAGAAAATTCATACTTCATGCGCAAAACAAAAATTATCTGCACCATAGGTCCAGCAACGGAATCCTTTGACCAATTGGAACGGCTGGCGAATGCCGGCATGAACGTTGCGCGGCTTAATATGTCGCACGGTGACCACGATTCGCATGCGCGAATTATCAAGGCTATACGCACGCTGAATCGAAAAGTGCATCACCCAATCGCCATACTTGTAGATACTCAAGGCCCGGAAATTCGCACGGGATCGGTGAGCGGCGAATTAAACTTGACGAAAGGTGACGTGATCAGCGTATCGGTTCGTGGCGAAGAAGATGTGGAGGCCAGTTCTATACACATCAACTACGCAGATCTGATTCAAGACGTTGCTATTGGTGATCGCATCACTGTAGACAACGGTTTAATAAATCTCGAAGTATTGAGCAAGGAAGATCTGCAAATGCAGTGTCGCGTGCTGGACGGCGGCATGCTGGGCAGTAAGCGCCATGTGAACTTGCCGGGCGTTCGAGTGAACCTGCCGGGCATCACGGATAAGGACAAACGCGATATATTGTTCGCTATCGAACAGGAAATTGATTTCGTCGCCTTATCGTTTGTGCGAGACACCAAAGACATAGACGAACTGCGTGAACTGCTGGGCAGCAAAGCCGAGAAGATTAAAGTGATCGCCAAAATTGAAGATCAGGAAGGCGTTAACAACCTCGAATCAATTGTTGACAGCGCCGATGGTGTGATGGTTGCGCGCGGTGATTTAGGCGTTGAAATTCCTATCGAGAAATTACCGCGCGTGCAGCGGCGTATTATTCGAAGCTGTGCACAACGGGGCAAGCGTGTAATTGTCGCCACACATATGCTCGAGTCAATGATTGAGAACCCTATACCCACCCGGGCCGAAGTAACCGATGTTGCGAATGCGGTATACGAAGAATCGGATGCCATTATGCTGTCGGGCGAAACAACTATTGGCAAGCACCCAATCAAATGCGTTGAAATTCTTGATCGTATTGCGCGCTCCATCGAAAACAGTCGCGGGCTTCGCTTTACTGATGACCTGGCGCTGGACAATGAAAAACAGGAAATTGCCTCAGCTGCGGTACGACTGGCTGAATCAATTCAGGCAAAAGCGATTATTGTGCCCACACGGCGCGGGCGAATGGCGAACTACGTCACCAACTGCCATCCACAAACGCCTATCATTTGTGCATTTACCAATGACAGTCGTACGCGACGCCAGTTGGTATTGAATCGCAATCTGCTAAGTTACCGTATACAGTTCAGCTCAGACCCAGAGAAAACCCTGAGTACTGCTGCTGCCATATTGGTTGAGCGAGAAGAATTTGTGCCTGAAGATCGCGTGGTCATCATTTCTGATGCCTTGGCAGGCAGCGGCATCGATGCCATTCAAATCAGGCGACTGAATGACCTTCTTCGCGAGAAATAACAGCGATTAAAACGCCGCCAGTCCGGTAATAGCCCGGCCCAATATCAATGCATGAATATCATGAGTCCCCTCATAGGTATTCACCGTTTCCAGATTCAACATATGCCGCATCACCGGATATTCATCTGAAATACCATTACCACCGAGCATGTCTCTAGCAGTACGAGCAATGTCCAGGGCTTTACCGCAGGAATTGCGCTTGATCATCGAAATGGTTTCTGGCGCTAATTGGTTGTTATCGCGCAAGCGGCCGGCTTGTAGGCAAGCTTGCAGGCCGATGAAAATTTCGGTTTGCATATCGGCCAGTTTCTTTTGCACCAACTGGTTTGCGGCAATGGGTTTACCGAATTGCGTACGTTCAATAGTGTAGTCACGCGCTGTACGCCAGCAGGATTCAGCGGCACCCAGAGCACCCCACGAAATACCATAGCGTGCGTTACTCAAGCATCCCATCGGTCCTTTCAATCCAGACACATTGGGCAGCAGATTTTCTTCAGGTACTTCCACGTCTTCCATCACGATCTGGCCGGTAGTGGAAGCACGCAAACTTAGCTTGCCCTCAATCTTGGGTGCAGACAATCCCTTCATGCCTTTTTCCAAAATGAAGCCGCGAATGTTATCGCTGTCGTCACGCAGCTTAGCCCACACTACAAATACATCGGCAAAAGGTGAATTTGAAATCCACATTTTCGCACCGTTTAGCAAAAACCCGGAATCGGTTTTTCTGGCGTTGGTGATCATGCTGCCAGGGTCAGAACCGTGATCAGGTTCGGTCAAACCAAAACAACCAATCCATTCTCCAGTTGCCAGTTTTGGCAGGTACTTCTCGCGCTGTGCTTCTGAGCCATAAGCGTGAATCGGGTACATAACCAGGCTGGATTGTACTGACATCATTGAGCGATAACCGGAATCCACCATTTCAACAGCGCGTGCTGCCAGGCCATAACTGACATAACCCACACCTGCGCAACCGTAGCCGTCTATGGTTGGCCCGAGTAATCCAAGTTCGCCCATTTCACGGAAAATATCAAGATCGGTGCTTTCATCGCGAAACGCTTCGCGCACACGCGGTGCCAGCTTGCTCTCGGCATATGCGCGCGCAGTATCTCTCACCAAACGTTCTTCTTCCGTTAGTTGTTGTTCCAGTTGAAAAGGGTCTTCCCAGTTGATCTTGGGCCAGGATGGTGAGCTCATATTGGTTCCTTGGTAGTGGTCTATGCCGGGACTGTTGTTGCGGTCGACAGTGCTTTGCCAAACGCAGTATTGCTGTCGTCGGCCAGTGCGGCGGTCAATAGCTGCGCAACATCATCCGGGTTGCTGGTTTGAGTACGGTTCACGTGTTGGATAATCTGCTGCGCTTGCTCGCTTGTACGGTGGCGCGTGTCGCCATAGCCTTTCACCAGACGTCCACACTTCGCTATTTCAGCCGCTACTCGACCGTCTCTAACCGCAGCGGCTTTAATTGCATCAAGCCAACTATTAATCATCGTGTGTTCGTGTTGATAACCGAGGCTGCCACGGCGAAACTTTCGCAGCGCTGCCAGAAATTTCAGTGCGAGGAAAATACTGATGGTGTTGGTGCGTAACTTTTTACCGCCTGAGAAAGCAGCCAGTATTTTGTAGCCAAGCTTGCTGGCCAATACCTTGGCGCCTATGCCTGCGGGCATAATTGCGCACATTTCTTCGGGGCGCGGTTTAAAGTACTCTGTTACATACATGATATCTGACTGATTGGCGCCTACTTCCTCGCGAATGCTGTTCATTCGCGACTCGCGCAGTTTTAGTTGCGCTACTCGTGGTACGTCTTCAAAACTCATCCACAAAGCGAGGTATCTGGCGGTAAGCTCAGTGAGCTCGCTGTTGTTTGTTCCATCATCAAGTTCCGCAATCAGCTGAAGGCGATCCAGGTAATCGCTTGCATAGTCCGCGTCTTGATAGTCGCAGAGCTTATTAACGCCGTGCACGGCTGTTTCTCTGGCACTGCTGGGTAAGCGCGCAATCGGGTCGGCAAAGCGGCTATCATCAAGCGCTGCTAATGGTGAGGAAGAGGGGGCTTCAGGTTCAAAAATCTGAACTTCGCCCGCTTGGGCTTTTTCGAAACCGGTATTGAAAGCCGCTTTGCTCGCCTCAATTCCCTTGCCGGAAGCACCAATCGCATCCAAAAAACTCTGCTTTGGGAATGGCAGGCTGCCAGAGCCTGCCAAGGCGCCGAGCATGACTGAACTGATTACTGACTTGTGTTGGTCAGCAACTGATTGCATATCAAACACAACCAGCTCTTTGGCGTATTGTCTGGACAGATCAAGCAGAACCTCTGGTTCAATTGTGCCGTCGGCGAGATCAATTTTTTCGGTGATGCTATAAACGCGGTTACTGGACGTGATCAATGCTGTCTTGTCTCGCGAGATAAAGCCGCGCTGCAACATGCGTCCTGCTTCTGCAATCTCCGAACAGATCGCAATGTCTATGTCACCTGGAGAAGGAAATAAGGAAAGTACAGGTTCAGCCGCAGTTTGCTCATTGCGCGGAATCAGCTCTATGTAGTAAATCGTTGCACCAGTACGTTGTGCAACGCCGGCCAGTGAGGTGGTCTGAGCGCGCCACCCATTTGCTTGGGCTACATCAATCAACCAATTAGTAAATACCGCGCCGCCCTGGCCACCAAGTGCCGCGGCCACAATGTTGATTGATTTATCTGTGCTGTTCATCAACTTAACCAGCCAATGACTGTTTGGCGGACGTTCCACATCAATTTGTCAAAAGCGGAAGGATTGTGAATAACATCAACTCTGGAGAATGAAGGGCACAGTACTGCGGCATGCGCGTTGCTCCCGCATACACCGCAGCCCACGCAACTATTGTCAACGTAAGACACCGGGTCTTCGCGCAAGGGATCTGGATTGTCTTTTATGGTGAGCGAAGGGCAGCCGGAGATACGAATGCAGGCGTGATCACCGGTGCAGGTTTGGCTATCAATATAGAAGCGCGCTTTTACTGTGCGCTGGCCATCACTGATGGCTTTCTTTATTAATGGTTTCACGCGGCGTTGTTTGTTTAACATGCATTCGCCTTCAGCGACAATCACTTTAAGGCCTGCCTGTTTGGTGGTGAGCGCCTCGCGGAACGTTTGCTTCATGCTTTCTATGTCATAGGTGCTGATGGTTCGCAGCCATTTAACACCGGTACCGCGGCAGGCATTCTCAATTGACTGAGACTGCTCTCGTTCCAGTTTTTCAACGTCCATAGTGGTTGCGATCAGATTCGCATTCATCATAGAAGGAATGTCCTGGCCGCCGGTGGCAGCAGAATATCCATTGTTGATGATGATTAATACGCCGTCGTGCTTGTTAAACACCGCACTTGCAACACCAGTGGCCAGACCGTTATGCCAGAACCCACCGTCGCCCATAATACTGATCGATTTGTGCGGCAAGGCGCTACGTACACCGGAGGAACTGGCTAAAGAAAGGCCGTAACCCATTATCGTATTGCCAAGATTAAACGGTGCGAGTGTAGCGAAAGAATGGCAACCAATATCAGAACTGATATGAAACGGCCCCAGCTCGTCCTGTACTTGTTTGAGGGCACTAAACAATGGTCTTTCCGGGCAACCCGTGCACAAACCAGAAGGGCGGGGCGGCACGTTCTCAAGAAGTAATTCGAAGGCCTCGTCCGTTAGTGGCGCACCCAGAGCTTCTATCGCCTCGGTAGACAGCAGCAAAGGTAGCGAAGTATCAGAGGTGGCCAAAAACCGTGTTAAGCCCTGCAGTACAACGTGGCCGGTATACTCGCCTGCCCGCGGCAACAAGTTCTTGCCGTAGATTTTAGTTTGAATGTCCAGCTGGCGCAGCAGGGTGTTGATTTCGGGTTCGATGTAAGCTGGTTGGCCTTCTTCCAGCAGCAAAACGTGTTGCTTGCTCTTGCAGAAGTCAATTACCTCATCGGGTACTAATGGGTACGCCACGTTTAATACATAGATAGGGATATCGGTATTGCCGTAGCAATCTGCCAGACCTTGTCGCTCAAGAGCGCGAATAACGGTGTTGTAGATACCGCCACACGTGATAATGCCGAGTTGCTCATGCTTGCCGTCAAACCATTCATTGAGCTTGTTGTTCTTGATAAATTCAATCGCAGCTGGCCAGCGGTCTGCTATTTTTTCCTGCTCCTGACGATAAACATTAGGTGGCAGAATGATTTTCTCAGGTTCTCTTTGTGGGCTTACCGGATTTAGCGCGCTAAATTCCGGCGCCACATTGTCTTTTGCGATAAATTCACCGGTTACATGACAACCGCGAATTCGCATCATATAGAAGATTGGCGTGTTACTGGCTTCCGAAAGCTGGAAGCTTTTATCTATCATGTCGACTATGCTGGGCAGATTCGGGCGCGGGTCAACCAGCCACATCTGGGCTTTCATGGCAAACGCGTAGGTGCGCTCCTGCATGATGCTTGAGCCTTCCCCATAATCTTCGCCGACAATCACCAGTGAGCCACCAGTAACCCCGGAAGACGCCAGATTGGACAAGGCGTCTGACGCAACGTTAGTACCCACCGTTGACTTCCAGGTGACAGCACCACGCAAAGGATAATTCACCGAAGCGCTGAGCATCGCAGCGGCAGTCGCTTCACTGCCATTCGCTTCAAAGTGCACACCAAGCTCGCCCAGTATGTCCTGGGCATCATTCAAAACATCCATCAAGTGAGATATTGGCGAGCCCTGGTAGCCGCCAACATAGGCAACGCCGGATTGCAAAAGGCCTTTGGTGATCGCCAGTATGCCCTCACCAGTAAACACATCACCGTCTCCGGCGTGCAGTTTTAATACCTCTTGTTTGAACGAGCGTTCAGCCACTGTCGTTTTACCCCGTTACCAGTGCCAATACGCGTGCCGGGCTGCCAGAACCGTCCTTGATTTTCAGCGGGGGTGCAATAATCACTGCACCTTTTGGGGGTAGCTGATCAAGGTTCTTCAAACCGGCCAGGCCGCATTTATTTGCGCCGTGCATGAGGTTATGACAAGGGAACATGGGCTCCTGACCTGAGGCCTGGCCGGAGTCGGTGCCGACCGTTTCAACACCTACGCCTAGTACATCGCGTTCTTCTGCCAGAAAGACCACAGTTTCCGGTTCCCATCCAGGAGTGTGTCCGCCATCTGCCTGCATGTTCAAATACTCTTCATTGCTGGTCTTTTTTGACCAATCGCTGCGGTAGAGCACCCAGGAGCCGGGCTCAATTTCGCCGTGCTGCGCTTCCCAGGCTTTAACGAAATCAACGGTCATCAGAAAATCCGGATCGGCTGCTGATTCAGCAGACGCATCAATTACACACGCTGGCCCGATGAAATTTTCAACAGCAAGGGTGTCCGTGGCATGGTTTTCATGGTCTTTGCCCGTCACCCAGTGGATAGGGGCGTCGAAGTGCGTGCCGGTATGTTCACCACATTTGAAATTGTTCCAGTACCACGCCGGCCCCTTTTCGTTGTAACGGGATATCTCCTCTATATGAAAAGGCCATGAAACTCCCCAGCCAAACTCGGTAGGAAGCTGCAGCGTGGGCGTATTGGGCTCCAGCGTCGCAGTAAGATCAATAACTTTGATACCGCCGTTTGCGATACCCTTAACCAGGTCAAGCAGTGCTGTGTCGCTCATAGGAGCCTCCAATTTTACGGGTTAAAGCCTGTACGGCCGGAGTGGCTTCTTCTGGATTATATTTTAAACTTAAAATATAATCCATAGCGTCACAACACTGATACTGAAGGAACCCTGATGCACACATCAATACTGCCGGAAGGATGGGTGCAGCCCAAAGGATACGCAAATGGCGTTTTGGCCGACCCTGGTCGTACTTTGTACATTGGCGGGCAAATTGGTTGGAACGGGCAAGCGCAATTCGAAACGGACGATTTTGTTGCTCAGGTGAAGCAAGCTCTGCTTAACGTACGTGAGGTGCTGGAAGCTGCCGAAGGTGGTCCAGAGCATATGGTGCGGATGACTTGGTACATCACCAGCAAGACGGACTATACAAATAATTTAAAAGGCGTTGGTCAGGCTTATCGTGAGGTGATGGGCAAGAACTTTCCGGCCATGAGCGTTGTGCAAGTCATTGCACTGGTGGAAGATCGGGCAAAAGTGGAAATTGAAGTTACTGCGGTTCTTCCATAGCAATGCTTATAGAGTGCAGTAATCGTGTCTGATTGCAAACGCGCTGTTGTTACCGGAGCCAGTTCCGGTATTGGTCGTGAATTTGCGGTTCAGCTCGCAGCGCGTGGCTATGCGGTGATATGTATCGCGAGGCGAGAACAAAAGCTACAGGAACTAATCACCCAGCTGCCCGGTGAAAACCATGAGTATCGCGTGGCTGATCTTTCCGACATTGATAATGTGAAAAACTTATGCGCAGAATTGTTCGGCCAACATGTAGATCTGCTGATTAACAATGCCGGGGGCAGCGTTTTACAGCCTTTCTATCAATCTGAACTGGCTAGACAACAGCACATTATGGACACCAATTGTGGCGCATTGGTCTCGCTGGCCCATGCCTTTTTAAAACAAGCGAAGCGAGGCGATGCCTTGATCAATCTCGCGTCCATTGTCGCCTACCTGCCTACGCCAGCGCAGCCCATGTACAGCGCAACGAAAGCATTTATAGCCACATTTTCCGAGTGTCTTTGGGAAGAGCAGCGTGAGCGGGGCGTGTATGTGATGGGCTTGTGCCCTGGCGTTACTCAAACCGAGTTTATCGCTGGCGCCACTGAAGGGGAATCGGATGGACAGACCTTACCGCCAGCTTTGATTCAAACGACGGAAGAGGTTGTGGGCGAAGCCTTGGTGGCCTTGGATAAACGAAAAAAAGCAATCGTGGTTACCGGCTGGGTTAACAAGCTGATGTTGCAGATGCCCAGATTTCTCACTCGACATAGATTGCTCAAAGTACTCGCCGTTATTGGTGATCCTGATCGCGCGTTGTAAAAACGCGCTTACTTCTTCACGGTCATCATTAAGAACCCGGTAAATGCTGCATTGCTGGGAGACAGGTTTTTGTCCAGCGTTTTCTTGGCTTTGTTAATCATTGTTCGATAGCCGCGATAAAACTCCCAGGTGGGCGCCGGTTTGTACACCAGATCGTCAATGCCGAAATGGCGAATGATATCTTTTGCAGTGGTTGGCTTTACAAAGACTTCCTTTGTCGGCTTGTAGTACGCCGGAATAATAGTGATCAAACTCCATTTCGCCAGCTTTTGGGTCTTTAGGATATCAACCATAGCTTCAAAACCCAGCTGTTGTTTGCCATGCAGCATTTGAACCAGCGCCTCAACCATAAAAGCCTTGTCATTCTCGTTCAGGCTTTTTACAAAATCTCTGAACTTGGGTTTTTCAAACATCGATACCATTGACGAGCGTGAAATCACTTTCACCATATTGTCTGCGGTAAGGTGAATATTGGAGCAGGCTTGCTCGCTAAAACTCTCATGCACGAGGTCTACCATTTTGTCCATGCGGTGACGTTTTGCGACCTTCTCCATTGCAGGATCAGCGAAGCCTTTTGGATATTGCATTAGAAATTCGTGTTGCAGGTCTTTGAGTTGTTTCGCATTCAATTCTGCCATCTTGAAAATCTCCTGTTCATATTTCTATAAGTCCGGTAAGCGTTTGAGTTATGCGTTATTTAACCGCGAGCGAATACGCCAGAATGCCACCAATAATAAGTGGTGCGCCGAACGCTATAAAGCTGAATTCCATTGACGTGCCTCCGGCAATCATAACGCCGCCAACATAAGGTCCCACCACTGCGCCAAATCGCCCTAGACCGATCGCCCAACCAATACCGGTTGCTCGCAATTCTGTGGGGTAGAGTTTCGCTGCAACCGCGTACAATCCAGTAAATCCGGCGGAGATGAAGAAACCTATAAATGCCAGATACAGCATTAGGTGCGACATACCATCGGCCATCGCGAACGCCAGCATGCCCGACGCAGCTAGTACCAAAAAACTGCCGATTAATGCAGAAAGGGAATATCGCGCAGCCAATAGCCCCAGAATGATGATTCCAATCACACCTCCGCCGTTAAAAGCGACTGAGGCGTACACTCCTGTTGATTCAGACAAACCTGAATTAACGACCAGCTTGGGGATCCAGCTTAATAAAAAGTACAAACTGATCAGGCAGAAGAATGATGCGATCCATAAACGAACAGTTTTGCTGCCGCGTCCATCCTTCAATAAGCTAAGTACGTTTGCGGCATCAATTTCATGGTCAGGTTTTTTGGCGGGCAATGCTGTTAACGCAGGTTTGCCCAGCCGAGCGAGAATTGCATTGACGCGCTGAAGTGAGTTTTTAGGTTGGCGATGCAGTAAGAATTGCAAGGAATCTGGCACCAAAAAGAAAGCCGCCACCAGCATGATCAATGTGGCCAATCCACCAGCGATGAACACGCTTTGCCAGCCGTATACTGGAATCAACGGGGCAACGAGAAACCCGCCTAAAGTGGCACCAAGTGGATAGCCTGCAGTAATGAACACCACTGAAAAGCTGCGAAAGCGGCTGGGTGAATACTCGGAGGCGATTGCTGCCAGACTTGCTAGCATGCTGCCCACTCCTAATCCGGTGATTGCTCTGAGTATCACTAGCTGCGACAAGTTTTGAGCGTATGCGGTTAAAACCATACTCATGCCAATAAACGCTGTACATCCCAGAATCATGGTACGACGGCCTACACGGTCGGAAAGAGGCGCGATAAACATGGCGCCCATCATCATTCCGGCGGTCGCCACACTGAACACAAGACCCAAACGTTCTGGTGATAAGCTGAGATCTTCGCCAATACTGTGTGCTGCAAATGACATGGCAGTCACATCAAAACCGTCGAGCATGTTTAATGTGAGCGCAATAAGAATAATAAAAATCTGTGCCGCTCCAATTTCGCCGTCATCAATGACATCTGCAACTAGCGAATCAGTGCGTTCAATAGAAGCGCTCATGTCGCATTACCCATAACGAAGTGGAAGGCAGTTATTATTTTCATTAGTTGATACCAGAAGAATTTTAAAGAGGGTGATGCCACTATCGATACATGCTGCTTTAAACGTCTCTGTGCGTTGCCGCAACGCAAGCTGCCTGATCATAAATACCTGACAACAAACTGAGCACATTGGCGACTTGATCCATTCGTTCGTCGCTATTAGCAATTGCCTGCGTGAGAGGGATGAGTAATTCCTTGCGGTATTTCGCGTAAGTATCTGTAGTTGCATTGCCTCTTTCGGTGGTTGTGTAGGTCGCGCCTTTCTTATTGCCCACAGAACCCACTTTGGTAATGAAGCCGCTTTTGGTCAATTTTCGAATGCTGTATTGCAAGTTCGATATGTCGTCTCTGTTCAGCAAACGGCCAATTTCTGAAATGCTCTTGGGACGGTCGTGCATGCGAATCACGTTCAACACGGCGAAGTCCATGCCGCTGCAGGATTGCTCGCCACTGTCGTGGCAACAAGCGGCTAAATCATCCATCCAGCGGCTGAACGCAGCAAAAATTCGAAAAATGGAAAACTCGATTTCCGTCAGCGCAATTTCATGATCACTGGTAGATAGATGCCAGTGCTTATCCAGCCCGCTTGCTGGGAGAGCATTAACTAAACCACCATTTTTAGGTTGCATATTGTTTCGGCCTTGATTTAAGATGTAATTTTAAGCTTAAAATAATATTTAAAATGAACAATGAACCATCAATGTTGCCAATAGATCATATCCGATAGTGGCACATGGTACTGCATTAAGGAGTGAAGCGAATGATCGCGTCCAATCGCATGTTCAACAAAAATAGGCTTAAGCTGGGAATATTCTCGGCCAACTGTTCCAGCGGCATGGCTGTGACCAAGGTTGAGGAACGCTGGCGAAATAATTGGGAAAACAATATCGATCTTGTCCAGCAGTGTGATGAAGCAGGCATAGAATTCATGTTGCCAATCGCACGTTGGATTGGCTACGGCGGGGATACGGATTTCCACGGCGGCGTGCTGGAGCCAATCACCTGGGCAGCAGGATTGTTAGCGAACAGCAAGAACATCCAGGTATTTGCCACTGTACACACCGCATTCAACCACCCAATTGTGACAGCCAAGCAACTAGCGACAATCGATCATCTTGGTGGTGGACGAATAGGTTTAAACGTAGTGGCGGGGTGGAATAAGCCGGAATACGACGCCTTTGGTGTTGAGTTACCCACAGAGCATGCCGCTCGTTATGAATTTGCTCAGGAGTGGTTTGAGTACGTACAAAAGTTGTGGTCGGAAGAGAAGGCTTTCGATTGGAACGGCAAGTACTTTCAAGGCACGGGCGTTTACAGCAACCCGCGCCCGGTTCAACAGCGCGTACCCATTCTTAACGCCGCGGCATCAGCTGAGGGTAGGCAATTCGCGATGCGCAATGCCGATTTCCTGTTCACGCCCGTATTTGATTACGAACAGGGCACCGAAACTGTAAAGGAAATCAAGGACAGTGCTGCTGCAGCAGGCAGAGACCTTGGTGTGCTGACATTTGCTACCGTGGTCTGTCGCCCAACTCAAAAAGAGGCGGATGAATATCTTGATTACTACGCGAATCAAAACGCTGACTGGGACGCCGTGGATTATTTGATGAAGTTGCAAGGTATGCACGCCCAGTCGTTTACGCCAGAAGCGTTGGCCAGCTTTCGTGACCGATTTGCGGCAGGCCATGGCGGTTTTCCAATTGTTGGTACACCTGACAAAGTGGCCGATGAGCTCGAAAAGCTTAGTGCAACCGGAATATCCGGTACCACCATGGCATTCGTAGACTACGCGAAAGAGTTTCCATTTTTCAGACAAGAAGTATTGCCGAGGTTGGAAGCGAAAGGATTGCGACAGCCTGTCTAAAACAAAAACCAAGTGACGAGGATTGAACTTATGAAGAGTAAATTTGCTATAGCACTTTTGGCGGCTGGATTTACGAGCACCAGCGCTGCACAAAACGTGTTAGAAGAGGTGATGGTTACTGCCCAGAAGCGTGAACAGAATCTTCAGGACGTTCCCATTGCAATCACCGCGTTTACTGGTGCACAAATGAGCGCGCTTGGGGTCAAGCAGAGTATCGATATTGCGGCGTTCAGTCCTGGCGTACATATTAGCGGCAACCTGGCGGGGCAAAACACCCAATTCTCTATACGTGGCGTGACCCAAAATGATTTCAATGATGTGATTGAAGCACCTAATGCGGTGTATCTTGATGAGGGATACCTGGCCATCGCGCAGGCGCAAACCTTTGCGGTATTTGATATAGACCGTGTGGAGATTCTGAAGGGCCCGCAAGGCACATTGTTCGGCCGAAACGCTACCGGTGGGCTGGTGCATTACATCTCCAATAAGCCAAGCTTTGAAGAAACAAGCGGTTACATCGATTTAGGTATCGGACGATTTGACACGGATGCCGATGCCAATCGCTTTACTGTCGAAGGCGCGATAGGTGGGCCACTAAGTGATGCAGTGGCAGGCCGACTTGCGTTTCGCTACAGCAAGCAAGATGGTTACCTGAAAAACCTGTATCCAGACTCGGCGTTTCTTGGCTCGCCTGGTGACGGTGCCGGTGCCGATCTTGGCGATGACGACACCAAGGCCATTCGAGGCAGTTTGGCATTCCGCCCAAACGATCGACTGCAGATTGACGTTTCCGTCAATTACGCCAAATCTGATGTGGCTACTGGACCCTACCAGTCGAAGTCCACTATCGGTATTGTTGAAAACGGCGAGTTAATCAATGTCATCGACACACCGGCTGGCGAGTCACGTTTGTCTATCGATACGGCCGGCGGTGATGGCGGCGGTGATGCAATCGACGGTGATGGTTTGTTACCTGGTGGCGGTATTGGCCTACCGGGTCGGTTGGCACCGGGAGCTGACTTCTTTGGCTATCTCGATCCCGATGGTGATGACTTCACGTTTTCCAGTGATTTTGCGTTTGAAGATCAGGGGTTTACTGAAACCAGTGGTATTAACCTCCGGGTTGAATACGAACTGGCCGGTGGCGCCATGTTCACCTCAGTCACCGATGTTAAGGACTATGAAAAATTGCTCTTCATCGATGTTGATTCAGCACCAGCCAATCAACTGGCAAACTATGCCGGTGTAGACGCAACCAGCTTTACGCAGGAGTTCAGATTAAACGGTGAGACTGAGAATACGAGTTGGGTAGCTGGTTTCTTCTATTTGAATATCGATAACGAGTCTGACAATGGACTTAAAGCGCCGGCCAACAGCATTGCTGGCAGCCCTCCGTTCGCACCTGTTGATATTGGGGTTGTCGCAGAGCTACAAACCGATTCGTACAGCATTTTCGGTCAATTGGATTACGATCTGACCGACACCTTGTCGGCTACGGTTGGTGTGCGAGTGATTCGTGAAGAAAAAGAATTTGATATGGGCATTGGTATTTTCCCGTCGTTTGATAACTTCAGTGTCAACCAGGGAGATTTTATTCCGAATGCGTTCGGTGCGGGGTCGCCTTACTTTTTCAGCACTGATACCTCCGACACGTTGTGGGCTGGTAAGATTCAGCTAGATTGGCGCCCAAGCGACGACTTGCTGCTCTATGCCGGAATTAATCGAGGTGTAAAAGCCGGCAGCTTTAATGCGCCATTGCTGGGTGCATTCCTGGGTGCCGGTGGAGACCCGTCTATACCGTATGACGAGGAAATCCTTACCGCCTTTGAAGGTGGCTTCAAGGCATCACTGGGTGAGACAACGCGCCTGAACGGTTCCTTGTTTTATTACGATTACGCTGATTATCAAGCGTTCCTGTTTGTTGGTGTGGGTGGTGTCGTGATTAACGCGGATGCAACAAACATTGGCATGGAATTGGAGTTGCAAACCTCGCCAACGGAAGGACTGGATTTGCTATTAAGCATGTCTTATTTCGATGCCGAAGTGGAAGATATTTTACTTCGTAACGGATCGCCATTACCGGCAAGAGATGTGGACCCAACGTATGCGCCAGAGTTACAGATCACCGGGCTTGCACGTTACGCATGGCAGGGCGCGGGTGGCACGTTCGCGATCCAGGGTGATGTCAGCTATTCCGATGAGTATTTTTACAATCTTCGCAATTTCGATGCAGACAAGTTTGATAGTTACGTAATGCTGAACACTCAGTTCAGTTGGAAAAATGCGGCTGAAAACCTAACTGCGACGCTATCGATTAGAAACCTCAGCGATGAGCGCGTAGGTATTCAAGGCTTTGATCTGGCCACTCTATGCGGTTGTAACGAGGTGTCTTATCGAGCGCCAAGATCGTACAATCTGGGTTTGCGATTTGACTTCTGATAACGCTGCAGGAGCGCACGGTCGTAGGTCTTTTCTGCGGGCTTCTGGCGTGAGCCTGGCTTACGTCATGGCGGGTCAGACCGTATGGTTAACACCTGCGCAAGCGTACGCAAAACAACTGCCTTACAAGCGGCTGACGAACACTGAGGCCTCCACTGCGGAGCTTCTCGCTGACACCATGGTGCCAGGTGCACGCGTGGCAGGAATAGCGCACTATCTGGATGCGCAGCTCGATGCGGCTGGTGATGATTGCTTGCTAATGATTAAGTATTTGGGGGTTCCAGCTCCCTATGATTCTTTTTATCTGGCGGCACTTCAAGCAGCGCATCAGTTGGCTCACGCAAAGTATGGAAAACCCTGGCCCGCGCTGTCTGAAAATCAGCAGGAAACGCTGACTGGGCTGATAGCTACTGGCGATGTTTCAGATTGGCAAGGGCCACCACCTGGTTTCTTTTTCTTTGTGCTACGCGCAGACGCAAGTGACGTGGTGTACGGCACCGTCAGTGGTCATGCAAACATTGATTTTCCGCACATGGCTCACATCCAGCCTGTCCAGGAGTGGTGAATGGAATCGCTTCGCACTAACAAACAAGTTGATGTACTCGTGGTGGGATCGGGCGCTGCAGGCAGCGTTGTGGCGGCAATCAATGCCGAAGCTGGCAAAGAAGTTCTGATACTGGAAGCTGGCCCGAAGCGTCGACTAACTGACCTGGTCAGTTCACAAATTCATGCCCGTAAATTGAAATGGAGTGGTGCGTTTGTTGAGGAGCAGGGAGATCTCAAAATCGGTCATAACTTTAATAGTGGCTATGGGACAGGTGGGGGCGCATTGCACCACTTCGCTGTTTGGCCGCGGCTGCACGAAAATGATTTCACTGTAAGATCAGATTACGGAAAGGGGCTGGATTGGCCGATCAATTACAAAACCCTGCAGCCATTCTATGACCGGATTCAGGACGAGGTTGGCGTGAGTGGCGACGCGGTTGCGGAGAAGTGGCGACCACCTGGTAAATCTTATCCATTGCCACCATTGCCAGTATTCGCTCAGGGCAGAGTAATAGCCAGAGGATTTGAGCGGCTGGGAATTCACACGGCGCCAATCCCAATGGCAGTGAAAAGCCAACCTTATAAGGGTCGTAGCGCCTGTTTGTACGATGGCTGGTGCGATGCTGGTTGCCCTATCGGAGCTTTGGCAAATCCGCTGGTTACGTACCTACCCAGGGCGATGAAAGCAGGCGCAAGTATTCAACACGATGCCACTGTTGCGAAAGTTATTCATGATTCAAGTGGCACCAAAGCCACTGGTGTCGAGTATCACGATAGCTCAGGAGCGCTGCATACCGTGTATGCTAAACAAGTGGTGCTTTGTGCATTTGCAGTGCAGAACGCAAGACTTTTATTAAACTCTGCGAGTGAAAAACACCCGAATGGTTTGGCGAATGCCAATGACATGGTCGGCCGTTACTTAATGACTCATCCGTCGCAAGCGGTGTTCGGTTTAATGGCGGAAGAAACCCAGCCCCATTTGGGGCCAACCGGGGGGCAGTTAATCTGCCATGACCACTATGCAAATAAACGGCCCTCTGAAGACTCGTTTGGTTCCTATCAATGGCTTATTGCTAACGCGGCCAAGCCCAACGATTTACTTGGCATCGCCAATTCACGACCAGACATCTATGGCAAAGCCCTAGAGCCGTTCATGCGTAGAGCTAGCAAGCACTTTGCGCTAATGAATTTAGTTGGCGAAGACGTGGCCCTGGCCAACAATAGAGTGACACTCAGCGCAAATAGAGATTTGAATGGTGTGCCGCTGGCAGCCACCACGCATAGTCTTTTGCCAGAAACATGGTCAATGTTGAAGCGCGGAGTGCAGCAGGGCAAAAATGTATTCAAGGCCGCAGGTGCAGAGGAAACATGGGCCGGTAATCCGTTTGGCATGCATATCATGGGTGGTACGGTGATGGGTTCCGAGTCCGACAGCTCGGTGACCGACGATTTCGGGCGCACCCACTCGGTAGAAAGCCTCTATCTGACTGGTCCCGGAGGCTTTCCAAGTAGTGGTGCGGTTAATCCGACATTCACGATACATGCTCTGGCGTTACGAACTGCAGAGCAAATGCTGCGCGATGGCTAAAAAACACAGCTACACACCGAACCCTGAAATAGTCGCCCGGTTCCCATCTGAATCCGGCAATGCGGTGAATCGACTTAATGATGCGCGTGCCAGTCAGCCATCCCCTTTTTTCTGGCATCCACCTGAACGTCAAACCCATGGGGAGTTACAGAAGTTCATTGTTGGAAGCTTTCGTCCGGAAGGCGCTGAAGACAGATCTTTTCGTAATCCCAATGTAGATCGTGGACCTAAACCGATATCTGTTGCTGAGCAAAAAGTATCTTGCAGTGCGGCAGAATGGACGAAACAGGTAAAGCAGTTTTGCCGGCAACATGAGGCTGATCAAGTAGGTATTACTCCACTGTTAGAAAATTATGTGTATGAGACCTATTCGGTTCCGTACCCTAACCTTGTGATTGTGGGCGTGGGACACCTATACGATCAGTTATCGCAAGCACCGGCCAGCGATGAGCAGCAAGCTGCATTTCACGATTTGCACGATCAATACAACCGCGCAGCACGTAGCGCAAACCACCTGGTGAATTTTATTCATGCTCAGGGCTATCAGGCCAAAGCCTATCCTGGTCCAATGGCGGATGCCCTGAATATGATTCCAGCGGCGATCCAAGCCGGCTTTGGTGAATTGGGCAAGCATGGTTCGCTGATTAACAGGCAGTTCGGTTCAGGGTTTCGCTTGTCTGCGGTCGCAACCGATATGCCGCTGACATTTGACCAGCCAGACGTGTTCGGCGCCGATGAGTTTTGCACAAATTGCCAGGTCTGTAGAAACGAATGCCCGCCGGATGCTATTTACAACGAAAAGCAAATGGTTCGCGGGACCAGAAAATGGTATGTCGATTTCGACAAATGCATTCCTTACTTTGGGGAAAACTATGCCTGCGGAATATGCATAGCCGTGTGCCCCTGGACCCGACCTGGCATTGCTGACAATCTATTGTTTAAGATGGCTCGCCGAAAAGAGCGGTTAAAGTCCGAAGCATCGTCTCTTAGCTCATCTGAGCCAGCGCCTGACGCGCGATAATCGTTTGTTGAACTTCAGATGCGCCCTCATAAATTCGTAACGCGCGAATATCACGATACAGCGATTCCACAATATGCCCTCGGCTTACGCCTTTACCACCGTGCAGCTGAACCGCCGCATCAATCACCTGTTGGGCTGCTTCTGTGGCGTGCAACTTTGCCATGGCGGCCTCGCGTGTGACGCGTTCGGCCACGCAGTCTTTGGTCCAGGCTGAGCGATAAACGAGTAAGGCGCTGCTGTCGATCGCCAGGGCCATGTCCGACAGCTTGCCCTGCACCAGCTGTAGATCAGACAGTACACCACCAAATAATTTGCGTTGCGATACGTGTTCCAGTGTCTCCTGCATTGCGCGTCTGGCCATTCCCAGTGCGGCGGCGGCAACAGTTGAGCGGAAAACGTCAAGCGTTGCCATAGCAATACCAAAACCACGGCCACGTTCACCGACCAGGTTTTCCTTAGGCACTCGGCAATTGTTAAAGCTTAGAGTTCCCAGCGGGTGAGGGGCGACCAGGTCAATGCGTTCGGTAACATCAAAGCCTTCTGAGTCAGCATCAACAATAAAACAACTTATGCCCTTCGCACCTGGTGCTTCGCCAGTTCGCGCGAACACCGTATAAAAGTTGGCGATACCTGCATTGGATATCCAGGTTTTACACCCATTTAGCAGATAATGATCGCCGGCTTCCTCCGCGGTGGTTTCCATAGCAGCCACATCACTGCCTGCTTCTGGCTCAGACAGAGCAAACGCAGACAAGGCGTCGCCGGCGGCGACTTTTTGCAGGTATTGATTTTGTTGTGACTCGGTTCCAAACAAGGAGATAGGGCCGCTACCGAGTCCTTGCATCGCAAAGGCAAAATCTGCCAAAGCATGGTGTCTGCCAAGTGTTTCGCGAATGAGACACAGACTGCGCACGTCAAGCTTTTCCAACTCGCCACCACCACTCGCGGGTACGGCGTATCGGGTAAAACCTGCGTCAGCAAGACCACGCACGATATCAATACAAGTTTGGTCCAGTGCTTCGTGTTCATTGGCCACCAGAGCGGCCATGTTTTCATGCGCCCATTGGTCAACAGCTAGCACGAGCTCGCGGTGGCGTTCTTCAAAGAAAGGCCAGTGATGAAACGAAGTATCGGTCATTTAATTTCCTTCATCTCTTAATTGCCTTCAAATTGGGGGCTTTGTTTATTAACAAACGCCTCATAGGCCCGGACGAAATCTTCTGTCTGCATGCAAATTGCCTGTGCCTGTGCTTCGGCTTCTATCGCCTGATCCACTGACATATTCCATTCGTGCTGAAGTTGGGTTTTGGTGATTCCATTTGCAAACGTTGGACCTTCGGCAATACGCTGTGTCATGTGCAGAGCATCGCTGTATGGATCGTCGCTGATGCGATTGAAAAAGCCCCAGCGCTCGCCTTCTTCAGCTTTTAAGGACCTACCCGTGTACAGCAAATCACTGGCGCGGCCCTGGCCGATAATGCGCGGCAGAATGGCACAAGCACCCATGTCACAACCGGCCAGGCCAACGCGATTAAACAAAAACGCGACTTTGGCGTCAGGTCCGGCATAACGAAGATCGCTGCTCATCGCGATAATTGCCCCGGCACCGGCGCAAACGCCTTCTATGGCGCTCACAATGGGTTGCCGGCAGGCGCGCATCGCTTTTACCAGATCACCGGTCATGCGCGTAAATGCCATCAGTTCTTTCATAGACATTTTGGTGAGCGGCCCAATAATCTCATGCACGTCACCACCCGAGCAGAAGTTGCCACCGGCTCCGCGAATGACTACGGCGTCAACATCATCGGCGTACACTAATGCCCGGAATAGATCTCGTAACTCGGCATAGGAATCAAATGTTAGCGGGTTTTTTCGCTCCGGACGATTGAGTGTGACGGTGGCCACACTGCCACTGAGTTCCCATAAAAAATGCTCCGCTTTGTAGCTGGCTAGTTGCGTTGTTTTCATACGGTACTCTTCATTAAGTTCAACAAATAATCACATCACTTCGCCGCCGCTAACGGAAATAGCCTGTCCGGTGATGGAGCGGCTGTTATTGCAGCACAACCAAAGTACCGTCTCTGCAACTTCTTCGGGGTCTATTAATCGTTTTTGCGGATTGGTGTCTGTGAAGCTTTCAAGCGCTTGTGCTTCCGATCTTCCGGTTTTCGCAACAATATTTTTGACACTGTCGCGAATAATGTCGGTGTCTGTATACCCAGGGCAAATCGCATTTACTGTGATACCGTGCGTAGCTGTTTCCAGTGCCAGTGCACGGGTTAGGCCAAGTACGCCATGTTTGGCCGCACAGTACGCACTAACGTATGCGTAGCCTTTCAACGCCGATGTGCTGGCTATGTTAATGATACGCCCGGATTTTCTCTCCCGCATTTCGTTGATCACGGCCGAAGTGCAATGAAAAACACCGTTGAGATTCACTGCCAGTACTTCGTTCCACTCATCAACTTTCAACTTATGGAAAGGCATGGTCGGTGCGGCTCCCGCACAGTTAATCAAAATATCGACTGGACCAAACGATGAGCGTGCTTCTGCAACAGCCTGATTCACTGAGTCTGCAGAACTAACGTCAGCAACTACGGCTTGTGCATTGCTTGAATTTGGAAACTGTGCGACTGCGTCATGCAGCACGCTCTTACGACGCCCGACAATAGTGACTTTAGCACCGCAATCCAGCAACGCCGTACTGATTGCAGCTCCGATACCCGTGGCACCTCCGGTTACGATCGCATGGCTATTGGTCAATGTCATTTTGTTTTCTATTTAATCGCCTGCAACTCTGCCGCCATCATTTCCGCCGCTCTCTGTAAATTGGTGTGCAATTGACGGTAGCCCATAAAATACTGCTTTTGTTCGTGCACGCCAACACCTGAATGCCCGGATTCCGCTGCGGCTCGCATCGTCCAGTTGGGATCCGCCAAATGTGGGCGTGCAAGGCATACCAAATCGGCGCGGCCGGCCGCCACAATGCTGTTAACGTGATCAACCTCATAAATGTTGCCCACGGCCATGGTTGCCAGGCCTGCTTCATTGCGGATACGGTCAGACAGCGGTGTCTGAAACATTCTACCCGGTCGCGGTTTCGCCTTATGTGAGGTTTGACCGCTGGATACGTCAATGATATCAGCCCCCGCTGCGGCAAAGGCGCGCGCGATTTCTACACTGTCTTGTTCGGTAATGCCCTCATCACCGACCCAGTCGTGCGCAGATAGTCGTACCGACATCGGTCTATCGTCTGGCCATACATCGCGCATGGCTGCGAATACTTCCAGCGGGTAACGCAAACGATTCTCCAGGCTGCCACCGTATTCATCCGCGCGCTTGTTTAATACCGGCGTAATAAACGCACTGAGCAAATAACCATGAGCTGCATGCAGCTCAAGAAGGTCAAAACCCGCGTTCGCTGCACGAACAGTGCTGTCAACAAATTGCTGCTTCACAAGGTCCATATGCGCACGGTCAATTTCTGTCGGCGTTTGGCTATAGGTGTCGTATGGAATAGGGCTGGCAGAAACAATAGGCCATGCATCTGACGGATCCAATGGATCATCCAGTCGGTCAGGGTGCCACGCCCAGGGCTCTTTGGTTGCACCCTTGGGTCCGGCATGTCCCAACTGGATAGCGAATTTTGCAGCGGTATGGTTGTGAACAAAATCGACAATACGCTTCCAGCTCGCCTCCTGTTCATCGTTCCAGATTCCGGCACATCCAGGAGTGATTCGTGATTCCGGACTGATGTCGGTCATCTCGGTAAAGACGAGGCCAGCCCCGCCTTTGGCCAGAGCACCGTAGTGAACTAGGTGCCAGTCGTCAGGCATGCCGTCTTTGGCGCTATACATAGACATCGGCGACACCACCACACGATTGACCAATTCTAGCTCAGCCAGTTTATACGGCAGGAACATTGGCGGCACTGCCTCATCAAATGACTCACCCAGCACACGCTTCGCCAGGTGTATTTCCATGCTCTTCAGCCATTCTTCATCGCGCAAACGCAGGTTCTCGTGACTGACTCTTTGGCTGCGTGTGAGCAGGGAATAGTTAAACTGCTTCAGATCGAAGGCTTCGGCGTAACGGGGCACGTCTTCAAACCAGATCATTGCGTTAAGAGCCGCATTCTGCAGTCTAAGAGCTTCAAGCTCGCGCTCGTCCTGGTACGCTCGCAGGGCATCAGCCACGCTTAAATCACTGCTCAGGTGTTTCGCCAATGAGATCGCGTCTTCCAGTCCCAGCTTGGTGCCAGAACCTATGGAAAAATGCGCAGTATGGGCTGCATCACCGATCAATACCACGCGATCATCCATCACCCAGTTGCGACACAAGACCTGTGGAAAGTTAATCCATGCAGAGCCGCGAATATGGGCTGAATTGGTTAGAAGTTCATGTCCGTCGAGGTATTTTTCGAAAATTTTTCGGCAAGTCTCGGCACTTTCATCGTGCGACATGCTGTCGAAGCCAAAAGCATCGTATACGTCGGGGTTACATTCAACGATGAACGTAGAGGTCTCTTCGTCAAACTGATAGGCGTGCGCCCAGATCCAGCCATGCTCGGTTTTCTCAAACGCAAATGTGAAAGCGTCGCGAAAAGTTTGTTTGGTACCTAGCCACACAAAACGATTTTTACGCACATCTACTTTACAGTCGAAAGCATCCAGATTGCTGTTTCGAATCTTGGAATTAAGTCCGTCAGCCGCAACCACCAGATCAGCGTCGGCGAAACGGGTATGAACATCCTCGGCTTCAAATTCTGACTCGAAATGCAGTGGGATATCCAGCTGACTTGCCCGATCGTGCAATAATTGCAGCATACGCTTGCGACCCAGACCTATAAACCCGTGACCATCGGAGCGCTCAACCTCGCCATTAACGAAGCAGTCGATCATGTCCCAATGAATGAATTCATCCCGAATGCTTTCCGCGCTGACGGGATCATTGGCGTACAGGTTTTCTACGGTTTGGTCGGAAAACACGACGCCCCAACCAAAGGTATCGCCCGGCTTATTGCGTTCATACAATTGAACGTCGTGCGATGGGTCACGCAGTTTCATCGAAATTGCTAAATACAAGCCTGCAGGACCGCCGCCAAGACATACAATTTTCATCATTCGCTCCGCTTATTCATTGTCTTTGTTCCAGGCAAGCGCTTAAGTCTGCCTACCAACTGCTAGCTATCGGCTCTTAACTCTGTAGCAAAAATAGTTTAAGCTTAAAACAACTGTTGTCAGTATACCCCAAGTTATTTTATATTTAAAATAATTGTTTCGAGGCTTGGCCATGAACAAACAACAAACGGCGATTAATCCATCGGCAGCCGACCTGGAGACGCGGCTGGTGGAGGAAGATCACCACTCTATTAAGTTGTGGCTGCGCCTGCTGACCTGTTCAAGTCTCATTGAGGCAGAACTTCGAAACCGACTGCGCCAGGAATTCGACACCACACTGCCGCGTTTTGATTTTTTATCGCAATTGCAACGCGCACCTCTTGGTTTGACCATGGGGGAACTGTCGCGGCGAATGATGGTTTCGGGTGGTAATGTGTCCGGACTGGCTACCCAGTTGGTCAAGGAAGGTCTTGTTAGCCGCAGCACCTTACCGGAAGACAGAAGAACGTATATGGTGACGCTTACGCCGGTTGGCAAGAAGTTTTTTGCTAAATTGGCCAAGCGTCATGAAGAATGGGTGATTGAGCTGCTGGGTGATCTTAGTCATGACGACGTGGATCAATTGGCAGACTTGCTGGCCAAGGTAAAAACAACCGTCAATAAAAACAGTGTTGCGGGCGGTGGTCGCTAATTATGCAGAGAGCTCTTTCTCGTAGTAAGCCCGGTTCATATCAAGGTGTTGCCCTTTGCGCGCCCGTGAGTGCGGGCTATGCAAAGCAAAGCTCGCGCACAGCGGCATGGTTTGTTGGCTCCGCACTTCGCGAAATGTTGAAAACTGCTGGCTTGGCCAAGTCGGATATAGACGGCTTTTCTGTCAGTAGCTTTTCCTTGGGCGCAGATTCCACGATTGCGCTAACCCAGCATTTTGGAATGTCACCCAGGTGGCTTGAAGAGGCGCCCTATGGAGGTGCAGCGGGTGTTATTGCCATGCGCAAGGCCGCCAGGGCCGTGCAAGCAGGTGATGCCGATATTGTGGCTTGCATTGGCGGAGACGCGGCTGCCCATCGATCGTTTGAAGCCAGTGCAGCGGTGTTCAGTAACTTCACCATTGATGCTTCGTTTCCTTATGGGGCAGGTGGACCAAATGCGGCATTCGCAATCATTACTCAGGCTTACATGCAGCGCTACGGTGTGAAAAGAGAAGATCTCGGACGTATATCAGTTGCGCAACGTTATAACGCCAATCATTTTCCGCTGGCATTGCTAGGGCATAAAACTCTGTCAATGGAGCAGTACCTAACTGCCCGCCCTATTGCGGGGCCTTTGCACTTGTTCGATTGCGTTATGCCTTGTGCCGGCGCTGAGGCGTTCCTGGTGATGAGCGAGGAGCGCGCCCGGTTTTTAAAATTGCCTTATTGTCTTGTTTTGGCTGCCGACGAATTGCATAACTCTCATTCGGAAGATGATGTTCAGTATCGCGGTGGTTGGACTGAATTTGTTCCGGGTATGTACGAGCAAGCGGGTATTGGCCCAGACGATGTCGACATTTTGCAAACCTATGACGACTACCCGGCTATTAGCATGTTGCAAATGGAAGATATGGGGTTTTGCGGGAAAGGTGAGGGTGCCGTGTTCGTGCAAAACACCGACCTTACTTTCGATGGCAGCGGTCGCGAAAAAAATAAACTTCCGCACAATACTTCTGGTGGTCAATTGTCAGTAGGGCAGGCGGGTGCTGCCGCTGGCTTGCTTGGTATTGTTGAATCGATTCGACAATTGACGGATTGCGCGCTGGGACAGCAAGTACCCAATGCGCGCACGGCAATGGCCAGCGGTTTTGGCATGATTAATTATGATCGCGGTTTATGCAGTGCCGCGACTTTGCTGGGGCGCGCGTAATGGCAACACGATTTTCCATGCAGCGTCGCTTGCGCATGAACCGGCCGTCGTTACGGCTGAGGTCAAAACCACCCAAAGATCGCACACCGCGCGGTCAGGACTTCACGGCAGCGAATCTTGCTTGTGCCTTGTCTTTGCAGACCTGCACCGAATGTGGGAAAACCAATTATCCGCCCAGAGAAGTGTGCGAATCCTGTCTTAACGATGAATTACTATGGAAGCCAACAGACACTAATGGTCGGCTGCTTCAGGCCGTAGAACTGCACCACAGTTTGTGGGAATTCTTTAAACGTCGTTTGAAAAAAACCACCTGGCCGATTGCCAGTGTGCGACTTGCGGCGGGCCCGGTTGTATACGCTCACCTGGTATTGGAGCTATTTGATCAACAAGGAGCCAGCGATATTCCTTCCGGCAGCTCGGTTGCGGTGTTCAGTCATGCAGACTGTGGCAATCAGTCGGTGCTTATCGCAGTGCCTGATTCAGTGGATATTAGAGACGCGAAAAACCGTCTGCAAATTGCAGATCGCTTAGGTATTACCAAGGCCGCAGAAAGAGAGGCAACAGCATGAGTGAAAAAATACAAACAGTCGTTGTTACTGGCGGAAGTACGGGTATCGGCAAGGCAATTTGTGAGAACTTACTGGCTGATGGCTACCGGGTACTCAATATAGCGCGGCGAAACCTGGAAACGGAAAGTGATCGTTTGTTGAACTTCCAGTGTGATTTGAGTGATGCGGCGGCAACTGCGGATACGGCAAAAACCATCGCTGATCAGTTTGAGGTCAGCGGTTTTGTCCATAATGCCGGGCTGATACGAGCGGCTCTGCTTGAAGAAGTGGACCTGGATGACCTCAACTACTTAACGCAGGTTCATGTGGGGGCGGCCATTACACTGACACAGGCGTTTTTACCGGCAATGAAATCTGCTGGTTTTGGGCGCGTGATTTTGATTACTTCTCGTGCGGCCTTGGGCTTGCAAACTCGCACCTCTTACTCGGCAACCAAGTCGGGAATGATGGGCATGGCGCGCACTTGGGCACTGGAGTTAGGTCAACACGGTATCACCGTGAATACCGTCGCGCCCGGCCCCATAGAGGCAACTGAAATGTTTCATGCGGTTATTCCAGAAAATGATCCAAAACTCGAAGCAATGGCGGCCGGTATTCCGGTTAAACGTTTAGGGCTGCCGAGCGATGTGGCCCAGGCGGTGGATTTCTTTATGCATCCGCAGAACAGTTTTGTAACCGGGCAAACACTAATGGTGTGTGGTGGTGCCAGTCTGGGCTCGCTGTCACTTTAAAAAATCATGCAGATATCAGGAGCGAAAAATGCCACTGTCTAATGCGGAAATTGCCGGTCTTGTCGAAGAAAAGCGTGTACACAAGCGCGTCTATATAGATCCGGAAGTGTTTGAGCTTGAAATGGAGCGCATTTGGGGGCAGGCCTGGATTTTTATCGGCCACGAATCGCAAGTGCCTAATGCGGGAGACTATTTCACCACCAATATCAACCATAAAGTACCGGTGGTAATGGTCAGGGACAAGAATGCAGAGGTACATGTACTGCATAACCGCTGCGGGCATAAGGGCGCTAAAATAGTTGAGACCCGTACCGGCAACGCACGAGGCGCGTTTCGCTGTGCCTATCATGGCTGGACCTACCAACACGACGGGCAGGTAATCAAAATTCCGAACGAAGCCGGCTATGAAAATACGGGCTTCGATCTTAAAGACAGCTGCAACAATATGCAAAAAGTGGCGCAGAGTGCCAGCTATCGTGGTTTTGTCTTTGCCACTTTATCAGCGGATGCGCCAGATCTGGAAACCTGGATGGGCGGCGCGAAAGATTGCTTCGATAACTTGTGTGACCGTGCGCCCGAAGGAGAAGTGGAGGTAGCCGGTGGAGTACTGCGCTACGAGCACGACTGCAACTGGAAATACATTATTGAAAACCTGAATGACACTATGCACCCAATGGTGGTGCATCAGTCTGTGGTGCAGGCAGCGCAAGACTATATCGACACCTTGCCACCTGAGGCGGCCAAACAAAAAGCAGAAGCCGAAATTATTCTGCCATTTGGTGGTTCCTACGAGAACATGGAGCATATGGGGATCACCGGGTTCAAATTTGGGCATCATTACGATGGTGGGAAAACCAGCATTCACGCGGATTACTCCGTGGACCCTGAATACCATGCGCGTATGGTTGAAGCCTATGGAGAAGAGCGTACCCGTGAGATTTATTCGTTTAATACTCATAACACTTTGTATTACCCGTCACTAACGATTAAGACGGCCGTACAAAATATTCGTGTTGTGCGGCCCGTCGCCGTTGATAAGTTTGTTGTGGAGACCTGGTCATTCCGCTTAAAAGGTGCGCCAGATGCGATGTTGCAGCGCACCCTTTTGTATTCGCGATTGATTAATTCAGTGGCGTCCATGGTGGGACCTGATGATTTGGAATGCTATCGCCGCGTTCAGGAAGGCCTTGAATCGGATGCCACAGAATGGATAGAAATGCATAGGCAGTTTGGTCGGGATGAGGATTTGGGAGACCGAATAAGTGGCGGTGGTACCAGTGATCTGGATATGCGCACGGAGTACGCCGCCTGGCGTGACTACATGCTAATGGAGGCCTACTGATGGCTACTAAGGTTGATAAGCAGGCAGTGGAAGACTTTTTGTATCTTGAAGCCTCCTATCTGGATACACCAGATTTGGAGAATTGGCTGGCCTTGTACAGTGAAGATGGAACCTACTGGATGCCAGCATCAGAGAACCAGATAGATCCATTGAATGAGATTTCGCATTTTTATGATGATCGTGTGCTGATGGAAATTCGCAAACGCAACTTTGTGCACCCCAGGGCATCATCCAAAGACGCTAGTGTTCGTTGTTCTCATTTGATTGGCAATATTCGTCTGCAGGGCGAGAATCAAAACAAAGATCTGCTAGTCACTTCGAATTTTCAGGTCGTTATGTTTTATCGCGAAGAGCAGCGCGTATTCGCTGGTACCTATGAGCACCAGCTTATAGCAAACAATGACTCGTTTCTAATTCGCTCAAAAAGAGTGAATTTGATCAACCCGGAAGCCGCCCACAAGTCCATCATAATCTACCTGTAAAAAGGTGTTTTAGTCTTCACCGTATTCTGAACGAACCAGTAGTTCATGGTACTTGGCGCGATCAATGGCGGCTCTCTCCGAGCGGTCACTCACTGAGAAGAACCACGCTACAGCAAACGCCAGCGGCATGGTGAATAAGGCCGGGTAATTATATGGGAACAAAGGTTCATCGAATCCAAGCACAGACACCCAGACTTGAGGACCGATAATAATCAGTCCAACCGATGAAATTAGCCCCAGCGTCGCTCCAAGAATTGCCCCTCGCGTTGTAAGCCCTGCCCAGAACAATGATAAAAACAGTATTGGAAAATTAACTGATGCGGCAACCACCATAGGCATGGTCGCGATAAAAGCAACGTTTTCGTTTTGAAACAAGATACCCAGGCCAACCGCGATTACGCCGATTACTAGCGTGGTTAAACGGGTTAATTGCATCTCCTTTTTGGGGTCAGGATTGCCTTTGCACAGTACTTCGGCGTACAAGTCATGCGATATTGCTGCCGCGCCGGAAACGGTTAAGCCTGCAACAACGGCAAGTATCGTCGCGAACGACACAGCCGACATAAATCCGGTTAACAGGCTGCCACCTACTGCGTTGGACAGGTGTATTGCTGCCATATTGCCGCCGCCCAACAATTGGCCATTTTCATCAAAAAACTGAGGGTTGTTGTACAGCAAGTACACGGTACCGAAGCCCACGATAATCAACAGCAAATAGAAATAGCCCATGAACAAGCTTGCATAGAATGCAGATTTCTTTGCTTCGTGCGCATTTGGCACAGTGAACAGACGCATCAGGATATGCGGCAAGCCCAACACGCCGAACAGCATAGAGGTTAAGATGGTTGCCACCTGGATTGGGTCTTTGAAAGCAACACCAGGTGACAGCATTCGTTCGCCCAAGGGGTGATTGTCAGCCGCTCCTTGCAGCAAGTCAGAGAAACTGAAATTCGCTTCCTTCATGACCAGGAAGGCGAGCACAGTGACGCCTGTCATTAGCAACAGCGCTTTAATGATTTGCACCCAGGTGGTTGCGAGCATGCCACCAAAGGTCACATAGGCCAATACCAATACGGCCACTGTGACAACAGCCACTTCATACGGCAGCCCAAACAACAATTCTATCAATTTACCCGCACCCACCATCTGCGCAATCAAGTACAGAATCACAACCACGATGGTGCCAATGATGGCGACATAACGTATTCGACTTTTCTCGAGTCGCATGGACACAACATCCACAAACGTGAAGTTGCCCAGATTGCGAACTCGCCGGGCCAGCAGAAACAACATCAACGGCCACGCGGAAAAAGCGCCCAGTGACAAAACCAGTCCGTCGAATCCGGCGCCAAACATCAAGGCCGTGATACCTAGAAATGAGGCAGCTGACATAAAATCACCAGCAATCGCAGTACCATTCTTGAGGCCGGAGATATTGCCTCCAGCGTTATAGAATTCGCTGCTGTTGCGTGTGTTTCGCGCCGCCCAATAGCTTATTCCCAAGGTTGCAGCAACAAAGGCCAGGAAAATAACTATCGCGGACATGTTTAATGGTTGGCGCTGTACTTCGCCTTCAATGGCGCCAGCTGCGTTTACAATCGTACTCGCGCTCAACAGCAATACGGCTATCAATGAGGAAAGACATTTCATTGCGCTCGCTCCGCTGTTTGAGCATCTTCTTTAAGCTGCTCCTTTTTTGCGACACTAAGAAACAAGAACTCCAGTGATATAAACAGAATGATCAAGAATATGAACAGCAACAGTGCTCCGTTCATCAAACCATAGCCTACAGGCTCTGATAGAAAAGCACCGGCGTCGGTCCACGCAAGCGCGAATGAGAAATAAAATGCCAGGGCGATTATCGAGAAGAGAAAGCGCCGTCGAGTTCTAGTCGCAATTGCTTTTAGCTTTTGATCGTTGGTCATGGTCTGCTCGTTATTCTGATTCTAAAGAGACGTTGAGTGGCTCAGCGCTTATCTATAACACGCTTGGCTTTTCCTTCTGAGCGCGGAATACTGCCAGGTGCCTGCAAGTTAATGCTGGCGGACACTCCGATCAACCCCTTGATTTTTTGTTGCAATTCCCTGCATCGCCCGTCGTTATCGGAAGAGGCGTCGGCCGCTTCTACTTGTACGCTGATCTGATCCAAATTGCCTTGCCGCTCTACTTCAATCAAATAGTGCGGAGCAAAACCACCGACGTTTAGTATCTGTTCCTCAATCTGTGTTGGGAAAACGTTAACACCCCTGATGATCAGCATGTCGTCGCTTCGGCCGGTTATCTTATCCATGCGCCGCATGGTTCGCGATGTGCCTGGCAATAGACGTGTTAAATCTCGCGTGCGATAACGAATCATTGGCATGCCTTGCTTTTGCAAATTAGTAAATACCAATTCACCTTCTTCGCCATCGGGCAGCACTTCACCGGTTTCCGGGTTAATGATTTCTGGGTAAAAATGATCTTCCCAGATGGTGGGCCCGTCTTTGCCTTCCACACATTCCTGGGCAACACCCGGCCCCATTACTTCTGATAAGCCATAAATATCAACCGCATCTATATCCAGACGTTTTTCCAGTTCCTGGCGCATTGATCCGGTCCAGGGTTCTGCGCCAAAAATGCCCACGCGTAAGCTTAAGGCCTTGGGGTCTATTCCCTGGCGATCAATTTCGTCGGCAATATTCAGCATATAGCTGGGCGTGACCATAATGATGTCAGGATCGAAGTCGTGAATCAGCTGAACCTGCTTTTCGGTTTGCCCGCCAGACATTGGAATAACGGCGCAGCCCAATCGCTCCGCGCCATAGTGCGCGCCTAGCCCGCCAGTGAATAAACCGTAGCCGTAAGAAACATGAACCTTGTCCTTGGGGCGTCCGCCGGCGGCATAGATAGAACGCGCTACCACTTGAGCCCAGGCATCAATGTCTGCCTGCGTATAACCAACGACTGTGGGTTTGCCAGTGGTGCCACTGGACGCATGCACTCGCACAATGTCATCCATGGGGGTGCAGAACATCCCAAAGGGGTAGTTGTCACGCAAATCTGCCTTGGTAGTAAATGGAAACTTAGCCAAATCTTCCAGCTGAGCGAAATCGTCCGGGTGAACACCGTGTTGATCAAATTTCTGTTTGTACACCGGGGAATGCTGATAAACGCGCTGCAGAGTGTCACGCATGTGCCGGGTTTGCTGGTCTCGCAACTCGTCAATGCTGGCGTTTTCTATGGCCTCAAGGCCGGTAGTGCTGTCCGACATGGATCCTCCGCTCTATTGTTCTCATTTACAGTTATGTTGGGCGCTTGCAGGTCAGCGCGACAAACCCGCTTACGGCGTATGATGGCATACGCTGGAGATCACAATGATACACCAAGCCGTTCAATAATATAATACAATAAATTGACCATAATCTGAAAATGTGTATCATATTATCACTTGCCAGGCGTCCCTGTCGTGGCGACTGCTCAGACGGTTAATACCAGATAACGGAGTCTAACAATGAAAACAATGAGCTATGTGCACGGTGAATGGGTTGAGGGGCAAGGCGACGGCAAGGCTGTCTTTGATGCGGTAACCGGCGAACAAATTTGTCAGGTCAGCAGCGACGGTATTGATTTTCAGAAGGTACTTGATCACGGTCGGGATAAAGGTGGGCCGGCCTTACGTGCAATGACCACCCACGCCCGCGGCGCCATGTTGAAAGAGCTTGGCAAGCATCTGATGTCAAAGAAAGATGACTTCTACGCCTTGTCGGCGCGCACAGGTGCCACCAAGCCCGATGGCGGTGTTGATATTGAAGGCGGTATAGGCACTTTATTTGCCTACGCGGGTGTCGCCAAGCGAGAGTTTGCGAACGAAACGTTTATTGTAGAAGGCGCACCCGAAGCACTTTCAAGAAACGGTACGTTCGTGGCGCGGCACATACTCGTGCCCAAGCGCGGTGTCTCTGTGCACATCAATGCATTCAACTTTCCGTGCTGGGGAATGCTGGAGAAAATTGCTCCCAGTCTGGTTGCGGGCGTGCCTGTTATCGTAAAACCAGCCACTGATTCTGCTTATTTAACTGAGGCAATGGTAAAAGAGATAGTAGCTTCCAATTTATTACCAGAGGGCGCTATTCAACTGATCTGCGGGCGCACAGGCGACCTGCTTGACCGGCTTACAGAGCAAGATACGGTCACCTTCACTGGCTCGGCATCAACCGGCCAAACCTTACGGGCACACCCCAATATTATTGCGCGCAGTATCCCCTTCACAATGGAAGCCGATTCGCTGAACTGCAGCATTCTTGGTGAGTCTGTGCAAACCGAAGATCCCGAGTTCGATTTGTTCGTTAAAGAAGTGGCAAGGGAAATGACTGTGAAAGCGGGGCAAAAATGCACCGCGATTCGGCGCGTGATTGTTCCGGCTGAGCGTGTTGCTGACGTGCAGAGCGCGTTGATCGATCGCCTGAGTAAAATAGTGATCGGCGACCCTGCTGAAGAGGGTGTACGTATGGGACCTCTTCTGGGTGCAGCTCAAAAAGCAGACGTGCAGGCCAATGTTAATGCGCTTGCGGAAGTTTGTGAGATAGTGCTGGGCGGCAATGATGATTTTGCGATTCAGGGCGAGCGCGCTAATCGTGATGCGTTTTACCCACCTACATTATTGTATTGTGCCAACCCAATTGAAGCATCCGGTCCACACAGTATCGAAGCCTTCGGTCCCGTCAGTACCATCATGCCCTATCGAACTACAGAAGAGGCAGTACACATTGCCGGATTGGGGAAAGGCAGTCTGGTCGGCTCGGTGTTTACATACAACGACCAAGAGGCAGCCGATTTGATTTTAGGCGCTGCCGCTTACCATGGCCGTATGCTGGTGATTAACCGCGATTGCGCAAAAGAATCAACTGGCCATGGCTCGCCATTGCCCTCACTTGTTCACGGTGGCCCTGGCCGCGCTGGAGGCGGTGAAGAGTTGGGTGGCGCACGCGCGGTTAAGCACTATATGCAAAGAACCTCGGTTCAGGGTTCACCCAGTACGCTAACAGCGATCACCAAGGAATACATGGCGGGTGCCAATACGGTGAGTGATGGCGTGCATCCGTTCAAAAAATACTTTGAAGACCTGCGTATTGGTGAGCGGCTTACCACCCATAGGCGAACGGTGACCGAAGCGGATATCGTTAATTTCGGTTGCTTGAGCGGTGATCATTTTTACGCACATTTCGATGAATTGGCGGCCAAAGATTCGCTGTTCGGAAAACGGGTTGCACACGGTTACTTCGTAATCTCGGCGGCGGCCGGTATGTTTGTTGAGCCATCTCCAGGTCCGGTGTTGGCAAACTACGGCTTGGAGTCATTGCGCTTTATTGAGCCGGTAGGAATAGGTGATACCATCCAGGTGCACATAACGGCCAAGCAGAAAATTCTGAAAGAAAAACGTCCGGATGAAGAGCGCGCAACAGGCGTGGTTGTGTGGGATGTAGAGGTACGTAATCAGAATGATGAAAAGGTTGCCTTGTACGACATATTAACCCTGGTAGAACGAAAAGACGGATAACATCTGGAGCCCCCCATGAGTTTTGAAAACATAGAGTTTGGCATAGAAGCAGGTGTTGCCACACTGGTGCTTAATCGTCCCGATACGCTGAATAGTTTCACCGTGGCTATGCACGAAGAAGTGCAAGCGGCGATGAAGACTGTTCGAACGGATCCACGCATTCGCTGCCTGCTTCTCACGGGCGCCGGGCGAGGTTTTTGTGCAGGTCAGGATTTGAATGATCGCGCCGTGAAAGTAACGGATGAAAAACCGGATCTGGGAGAGTCAGTTGAAAAATACTACAACCCGCTGATTCGCGGAATTATGAGTCTGGATAAGCCGGTAGTTTGCGCCGTAAACGGCATCGCCGCAGGTGCGGGTGCGAGCATTGCACTGGCCTGCGACATTGTGTTGGCGGCTCGTTCCGCAGCGTTTGCCCAGGTATTTTGCAAAATTGGTCTTATCCCGGATTCCGGAGGCACGTTTAACCTGCCACGCGCTATTGGCTTGCCACGTGCCAAGGGGCTGGCTTTATTGGGTGAAAAAATAAGCGCAGAAAAAGCCGAGGCCTGGGGCATGATTTGGCAGGTACTGGATGATGAAGAGTTAATGGCTGAGGCAACAAAGCTGGCGACTCACCTGGCGACACAACCAACCCGTGGTCTGGCCACCGCTAAAAGCTTGCTCAATCAATCATTTTCGACGGCGATGGATGAACAGGTAGAGTGTGAGAAGCAGGCCATGCGAATTCTGGGTCAATCAGACGATTATCAAGAAGGCGTTGCGGCATTTATGGAAAAACGAAAACCAAGTTTCACAGGTTCATGACCCGGGATGAACTAGCGGCGAAATGCGCCGATGTAATGTGGTCGACGGATAAGGCCTCGCAGGGTCTTGGGATGACGATTAAATCCATGGGCGAAGGTCGCTCAGAATTAAGCATGACAGTACTTGATTCCATGGTGAACGGCCACAATATTTGCCACGGTGGTTTTATTTTCACGCTGGCAGACTCCGCGTTTGCGTTTGCGTGCAATTCACAAAATCAAATAGCGGTTGCCGCCAGTGGTGCCATCGACTTTTTGCGACCTGCCTCTTTGGGTGACGTGCTCACCGCGAATGCTGAGGTAGTACACCAGGGGAAACGCAGTGGCATTTACGACATCAAGGTCACCAACCAGCATGGCAAACTAATGGCCACGATGCGCGGGCGTTCAGCGCGCACTCAGGGCCAATTGCTGGACGGTGTTGAACCCACGTAGTTCGATCAACCGAGGATTTTCTATTTATGAACGATGCTTTTATTTGCGATGCAATTCGTACTCCCATTGGTCGATACGGTGGCGCCTTGTCCAAAGTCAGAACCGATGATCTTGGCGCGATACCTATTGCTGAGTTGCTGGTCCGCAACCCCGGTCTGAATCCGCAGCTCATTGACGATGTGTACTACGGCTGCGCGAATCAGGCCGGTGAAGACAACCGCAATGTTGGTCGAATGAGCGGTTTGTTAGCAGGCCTGCCAGACACGGTTCCCGGAGTTACGCTGAATCGCCTGTGTGGTTCCGGTCTTGATGCGGTGGGTATGGCGGGTCGCGCGCTGAAGAGTGGTGAGCAGCAGTTAGTGATCGCTGGTGGTGTTGAGTCCATGTCCCGAGCACCATTCGTGATGCCAAAGCAAGAAGGCGCATTCGGTCGTACGGCTGAGATTTATGACACCACGATTGGTTGGCGCTTTGTTAATCGATTGATGCATGAGCAATACGGCACCGATTCAATGCCTGAGACAGCCGAAAATGTGGCGGCTGAATTTTCGATCGAGCGAGAAGCGCAAGACGCATTTGCATATCGGAGTCAGCAAAAAGCCGCGCATGCTCGCGATCAGGGCTGGTTTGCGGAAGAAATTGTCAGCGTGCGTATACCGCAGCGCAAAAAAGATGATGTGATTGTCTCCGATGATGAGCATATTCGTGCGGACACTACGCTGGATGCGCTGGCCGGCTTAAGGGCGGCATTTGTTAAGGATGGTTCTGTTACTGCCGGCAATGCCTCAGGTGTAAACGATGGCGCTTGTGCATTGTTGCTGGCCACCGAGCAAGCCGCCATGGCTAACAATCTTCAGCCCAAAGCTCGCGTCGTGGCGATGGCAACGGCGGGGTTGGCACCTAGAATAATGGGCTTTGGTCCGGCACCAGCTACGCGCAAAGTGCTGGAAGTGGCCGGTCTGTCGCTGGATCAGATGGACGTGATTGAACTCAACGAGGCCTTCGCGGCCCAAGGTCTGGCGGTTACCAGAGATTTGGGGCTTGCCGATGATGACAAAAGAGTGAACCCGTATGGGGGTGCAATTGCTCTTGGCCACCCATTAGGTATGAGTGGCGCCAGACTGGCCTGTACCGCTATGTATCAGCTGCATAGAAGCGGCGGTCGTTATGCCTTATGCACCATGTGTATAGGCGTGGGGCAGGGCATTGCGGTCATCATCGAAAAGGTGTGATGCTTCAGTTGATAATAAAACGTGATACTAAATATTGATCTATTATGTAATTAGTGTATCATTTAAGCCATTCAAAACGTCAATGGATCCAACATGACACATTTTGATCTCAGTGAAGCCGAACTGGAACAACGCTTTCAGGAACGCGTAGACGACGAGCAAAAAATAGAACCCAAGGATTGGATGCCGGCTGCGTATCGAAAGAACCTGATACGGCAAATCTCCCAACACGCTCACTCCGAAGTAATTGGTATGCAGCCTGAGGGCAACTGGATCTCGCGCGCGCCTACTTTGATGCGAAAAATCATATTGCTGGCCAAGGTTCAGGACGAGGGCGGTCACGGTTTGTATCTCTACAGTGCGGCAGAAACACTGGGTGCCAGTCGCGAAGAAATGGTTGATGCCTTGCATGAAGGGCGAGCCAAGTATGCGTCTATTTTTAACTATCCCTCACTGACCTGGGCCGATATAGGCACCATTGGCTGGTTGGTGGATGGCGCGGCCATCGTAAACCAGATCAGTTTGCAGCGAACCTCATACGGGCCCTATGCCAGAGCGATGGTTCGCATCTGTAAGGAAGAGAGTTTTCATCAACGCCAGGGTTATGAATCGCTGATTGCACTGGCCAACGGTAGCGATGAGCAGAAAGCCATGGCGCAAGATGCCTTGAATCGATGGTGGTGGCCGTCGCTGATGATGTTTGGCCCGCATGACGCAGACTCTGCCCATAGCGGGCAATCCATGAAGTGGAAAATCAAGCGCAAGAGTAACGACAGCTTGCGCCAGGACTTCGTAGACCAAACAGTACCGCAGGCTGATTTCCTGGGCTTACGCATTCCCGATGATCAATTGAAATGGAATGAACAGCGAGGTCATTACGACTTTGGCGAAATTGACTGGGACGAATTTGCCCGCGTAGTGAATGGCGACGGACTGTGCAATCGAGACCGTATACGCCATCATAAAAAAGCACACGATGAAGGCGTTTGGGTGCGTGACGCGCTTCGTGCCTATGAGAAGAAAAAACGCAATCAGTCCAGTGCGGCAGCCTGATCGATTAGGAGTGGAATAGCTAATGAGCCAGAATGAGGTTTTACCACTGTTTGAGATTTTTGTTCGCTCCAAGCGCGGGCTGGATCATAAACACGTTGGCAGTTTGCACGCCGAAAATCATGAGCAGGCGCTGGAATATGCGCGAGATGTGTATACGCGCAGAAGTGAAGGAGTGAGCATCTGGGTGGTTAAAGCCAGTGATATAACCGCCTCACAAGAAGAAGATGCCAGCAGTTTTTATGATCCGTCCGATGACAAACCCTACAGGCACGCGATGCACTACACGCTGCCTGAACAAATCAAGAATATGTAGGGGCGCAGATGAGCGACGTGAGTGGTAACGAGCAAAAAGCGCTGCTAAAGCTTGTATTAGCCGAGGCAGATGATGCATTGATTTTCGGTCAGCGCCTGACGGAGTGGAGCTATTGCGCGCCCTATCTGGAGGAAGATCTTGCGCTATCGAACGTAGCACTTGATTATCTGGGCCGAGCAAACAATTACTATGAGTACGCGAGTGAGCTAGACCCGGCGGGGCGCACGGTTGATCAGTTGGCCATGTTGCGAAGCAGTCGCGAATTTACCAATTTGTTGATTCATGAGCTGCCCGTTGGCGATTTCGCGTTCACCATGGCACGTCAATTTATTCTCGACTCTTTTTACATTGAATATCTTGCGGTTCTTAGCCACAGCAAAGATGAACGAATCGCTGCTATTGCAGTTAAGTCGAGTAAGGAAGCTGAATACCACGTTCGCCGCAGTCGAGAATGGATTCTCCGTTTGGGTGATGGCACTGAAGAAAGTCATAACCGTCTTCAAAACGGTTTGAATGAGTTGTGGGGTTACACGCCTGAATTGTTTTTACAATCTGCCGCTGAGACTGAACTGTTAGGCAGTGGCGTGAGCGTTGATCGTCGCCAGCTCAAATCCGCCTGGGATAAGCGTGTTGATGCCGTGTTATGCGAGGCAACCTTATCGCGCCCGGATATAAGCTGGCAGGTCAGCGGTGGCCGCGATGGCATTCATACCGAAACCCATGGCTACCTGCTTGCTGAAATGCAACATCTGCAGCGAGCCTACCCCGGCTTGCAATGGTAAAAACGTGACGGCGATCGCGGTGATTCACCCCGAGCAATTGCAGCGTCAGCAAACGCGCGACTGCTCAGACTGGCCCAATTTGTGGACCTTACTCGATCAGGTAAAAGACCCGGAGATCCCGGTGCTTTCTATCTGGGACCTAGGGGTTTTGCGCGATATTGCGGTAAATGATCAGAATCATGTTGTTGTCAACATAACGCCAACCTACTCGGGCTGCCCAGCCATGAAACAAATCGAACAAGATATTAAACAGTGTCTTTCGTTAGCCGGCTATCCCCACGTTACGGTAAACAGCCAGTTGTCGCCTGCCTGGTCAACGGACTGGATGACGGAGAATGGCCGCCAACAACTAAAGGAATACGGCATAGCACCTCCTGAAGTGAGTAGCTCGCGTAAAGCTGTAGAATGTCCGCAATGCCAATCAGGCAATGTTCGGGTGCTCAGCGAATTTGGTTCAACTGCCTGCAAGGCGCTGTACAAGTGTGAAGATTGCGCTGAGCCTTTTGATTATTTCAAATGCATCTAAGGTGAGCGAAACTAATGAGTAAGAAAGAATTTTACCCGCTTACCGTCGCTGAGGTCCGACCTGAAACCGAGACGGCGGTATGTGTCACGTTTGGTGTGCCGGAGCATTTGCAAGCGGAGTTTGCATTCATACAGGGCCAGTATTTAACCTTGCGTGCAGACATCGATGGTGAAGAGGTCAGGCGCTCCTATTCAATTTGTTCCGGTGTTGATGACGGCACACTCAGAGTGGGAATCAAGCATATTGAGGATGGTCTGTTTTCAGGGTTTGCCAATGGTGAGCTGAAAGCTGGGGATGTGGTTGATGTGATGGCACCGCAAGGTGAGTTTTATACACAACTGCACCCTGATAATACCAAGCGCTATATGTTTATCTGTGCAGGAAGCGGTATCACACCGACCTTATCCATTGTGAAGACGGTTCTTGCCAGGGAGCCGCACAGTCATGTGACACTGTTATACGGAAATAAAACCTCAGCCACAGTGATGTTTAAGGAAGATCTCGGTTTCCTGAAGAATCGTTATATGACGCGTTTTAACTGGCTGAACATACTGAGTAGGGAAGAGCAGGATGCTGAAGTTCTGTACGGCCGACTGGACAATGGAAAAGGTGGTGAACTGCACGCTAAAGGTCTGATAGACATTACCGCCACCGACGAATTTTTCCTCTGTGGTCCAGAGTCAATGATTTCAGAAGTATCGCGAGGCTTGCGCGCCAGCGGTATTGCTGAAGAGCATATTCACTACGAGTTATTTTTTGCGTCTGCCGAAGATGCGAAAGCCGTAGTAGAGAAACACCACGCCCGAGCAGAAAAATACGCTGGTCAGGTAAGCAAGGTCAGCGTAACGGTCAGTGGCCGCTCAATCAATTTCGACCTTACGGCGGATGGTGAGAACATTCTGGACGGCGCAATGCGCAATGGTGCAGACTTACCCTTTTCTTGTAAGGGAGGGGTTTGCGCAACGTGCAAGGCCAAGGTTCTGGAAGGCCAAGTTGATATGGATTTGAATCATGCCTTAAGTGAAGCCGAAGTAGCGGCCGGTATGGTGCTTACCTGTCAGGCTCATCCAATTTCCGAGCACGTTGTTATTGATTTTGACGCTATTTAGACACTATTTACTTATTCTTGATAAATCTCTATGAGCAAGATTAATTCTGAGCTCATTGCAGCACGGGCTATTGACCGTAATGTCAGTTGCACGTCCATGGTGATCACCCTGTTCGGCGATGTTGTGTCGCAACATGGTGGATGGATATGGATGGGCAGCCTGATAGATGCGCTGTCGTCATTTGGATTTAACGAGCGACTGGTTCGAACGGCCGTGTTCCGCGTCGTGCAGCAGGATTGGCTGCAGGCAAACAAAGTGGGCCGGCGCAGTTACTACTGTTTTACCGACAACGCAAAAGGTCACTACGAGAAAGCGGCACGCCGAATCTATGCACCTGGATTGCTTGACTGGGATGGCAGCTGGACTTTCGTAGCACCGGTGTTTGTGCCGGATGACAAGCGCGAAGAATTTAGAAAGAGTCTGGGTTGGCAAGGTTTTAACTCGCTGGTTAATGGAATTATGGCGCACCCTTCGGCAGAGCGGACCTCGCTTGACGAAACTCTGGAAGAGCTCGATCTGGTGGGTAAGGCGATCGTATTCTCAGCACGCAACGACGACGTGCATTCACAAAAAGCACTGCGCAAGCTGGTACTCGACAAGTGGAATCTGGATTCGCTGGCACAAGAATACACGGAGCTACTTGATTTTTATCGCCCCATCTATCAGCAGCTGCAATCGACTCAACCATCGGCAGAATTAATGTTTCAATTGAGAGTGATACTGATACACGACTACCGACGAATCCTGTTGCGTGACCCGGATTTTCCTGACGAATTACTGCCGAACGGTTGGGTAGGTTTCGAAGTCTATGAGTTACTCAAGCTAATGTATAAATTACTGGTGCCTGGATCGCTTGAGTATATCGAAACAAAGCTGAGTAACGCTCAAGGACCACTGCAGCGCGCTTCAGCCAAATTCTATAAACGATTTGATGGCCTGGAGCGCTCGCAATGACGGAAGTAACGTTAACGATAGACGAATCTATTGCGATATTGAGCGTTGATAACCCTCCGGTTAACGCTTTATCACAGGCTGTACGAGATGGTTTGCAGCAGGCAATCAATGCAGCAAGTGACAATAATGAGGTAAACGCGATTGTGTTGGCCTGTGCGGGCCGAACGTTTGTTGCGGGCGCTGACATCAAGGAGTTTGGCAAGCCGCCGATGGAACCCCACCTGCCGGATGTTCTCAACGCAATTGAAGCCAGCAGTAAGCCTGTGGTGGTGGCTTTGCATGGCAATGTACTGGGCGGCGGGCTTGAACTTGCCATGGCTGGGCATTATCGGGTGGCAACATCATCGTGCAAGCTTGGATTGCCTGAAACCAACCTTGGCTTGATACCGGGCGCTGGCGGCACACAGCGCTTACCACGTTTAGGCGGCGTTGAAGCGGCATTGGAGATGATCACTTCAGCACGTCCAATCACGGCGGCAAAAGCACTAGAGTATGGCTTGCTCGACGAAGTTGTTGCTAGCGATGATGCAGACGATGTTTTGCAGGCTGCAGTTGCTTTGGCCAAAGGAGGTGCTTTGGTAAACGGTCCGCGGCGTACTCGCGACATAAGCATTGCCTCGACTGATGCAAGTCAAGAGACATTCGGCAACTGGCGTGCCACGGTTGCGAAAAAGGCGCGTGGCCAACTCGCACCGCAGTTTGCCATTGATTCCATAGAGAATGCGCTGACTATGCCCTTCGACGATGCAATCAGCAAAGAACGAGAGTATTTTCTGGAATGCAAAGCGTCACCTCAATCGCGTGCCATGCGCCATGCATTTTTTGCAGAACGCAATTGCAGCAAGATTCCTGGTCTGGATAAATCGATTACACCAGCGTCTGTAGCCCATGTTGGCGTAATCGGTGCTGGCACGATGGGTACAGGTATTGCAATGTGTTTCGCATCCGCCGGTATCCAAGTGACGCTGCTCGAGCTTTCTGAAGATAATTTACAGCGTGGCTTAACACTGATTAAAGATCGCTATCAGCAGTCACAACAACGCGGTCGAATTTCTGAAACGCAAATGCAGACCAATATTGAGCTGATACGCGGAACGCAACACTATTCCGATTTCGCAGACGTTGATCTGGTGGTAGAAGCTGCGTTTGAAAGTATGCAGGTAAAACGAGATATTTTCGCGCAGTTGGATTCAATCTGTAAGTCAGACGCGATTCTTGCGACCAACACTTCCTATCTGAACATCAACACGATTGCTAAAGCCACTACGCGCCCGGAACGTGTGCTGGGCATGCATTTCTTTAGCCCGGCGCATGTGATGAAGCTATTGGAAGTTGTGAATGCCGAACAAACCAGTAGTGCGAATTTAGTCACGGCGTTGAGTGTTGCTAAACGCATCGGCAAAATCGCCTGCGCGGTCGGTGTCTGCTACGGGTTCGTTGGCAATCGCATGTACAGTTGTTATGGCCGCGAGGCTAACGCCTTGTTGCTCGAAGGTGCCACACCCTCACAAATTGACCAGGCCATGCAACAATGGGGCATGGCCATGGGGCCTTTATCAGTAACCGATATGTCTGGCATTGATATTGGTTATAAAGCCAGAAGAGAGCGTGATGATCCGCCGGATGATCCCTTATTTTTCCGGGCGGCTGATTTGATGGTCGAGCATGAGCGGCTAGGTCAGAAAACATCGGCGGGTTTCTATGATTATGCGGATGGTAAAAAGCTTGATGATAAAGTGGCAGTGCAACTACTGCAGACTGAGGCGCGAGAGCGTGGAATAAAAGCACGCGATATTGGCGCGGAAGAAATTCAGCAGCGCCTGCTTCTCGCGCTGATCAATGAAGGCGCAAGAATACTGGAAGAGGGCATTGCTATCCGTGCCTCAGACATAGATGTTATTTGGTTGAACGGTTACGGCTTTCCACGGTGGCGTGGCGGGCCCATGTGCTACGCAGACGAGATTGGGCTTGACGATATAGTGGCCCGGATCGACGAAATCCACTCGCAGGCTGTTGGCGCGGCAAAAGGCTATTGGCAGACCGCAAACATTCTCAGAGAGCTCGCCTCATCGGGTGGAAAACTAAGCGAGCAGTAAGCTATGAAGACAATAAGCACTCGTATTGGCACTGCCCTGGTGTTGTTCTCGCTTTCGCATGCAGGCTTTGCTGAGCGAACGCCAACAAGCGAAGATAACAATCTGGCAGCAGCGTTTCAGAACCTGATAGAGGCACTGCAGCATGCTGAAAAAGGCATTCGTCAGTCACCGTCCTTTGGCACAGAGCATGAACAGGTTGGAGGCTACCGACACCTGTTGCGTTCGTTTGCGAAAGGGATGGAAGCCGAAGTACTTCAAGACGCTGATTTTCCCTATTTCCGCATACTCGATTTTTGGCTGAAAGAGGGGGGCGATAACCCTGATCAACGTTACGCGTTTTCACCCATACGAGGCGGCGGGACGTATCGGGTATGGGGAGCGTTGGGCTCTGCAGTGCGAATGGAACTTCAAATTTACGCAGGCCGACCGTGGGATGGCAGTGGTAAATCTGTTGCGTATCTGAATTTTGAAGACATTGAGCTCGACGAGCAGGGTCGCTTCGAGATTTTTGTGTCCGCGGAAAAGCATGATGGCGTGTGGATGCCAAACCCTTTAAATGCGACCACATTGTTTGCACGTCATATTTATGATGACTGGAACGATGAAACAACAGGTCATATTCATATTGATCGCGTTGGTTTTGAAGGAAAAAGAAAACCACCCGAAAGTGCAGACGAGTTGGCCGCGCGAATGGAAGCCGCGGTAACAATGTTTTCCACCACTGCGCTTACCTGGCCTGCATTTGTTAATCGCCGTTACATTGATGCACGCGATGTAAACACTGTGGCACCACCTTATGACACGTATGCATTAGGTGGCGCGAAAGGGCGTTGGATGAGTGGTGGGCATTTTAAGCTAGCAGAGGACGAGCTGTTGTTACTGCGACTGCCAGAAACCAGTGCGCAGTACCAGGCAGTGCAGTTAACCGATATGTGGTTTGCGTCTCTTGAGTATGCGAGCCAGATTTCCAGCTTGACGACTAAGCAGTCAGTACAAGCTGATGATGGCGCTTATTATTATGTGATCAGTCAGCACGACCCCGGATACCCGAATTGGCTGGACAGTGGCTCCTTGTTCAGAGGCTTGTTTTTGATTCGCTGGGACGGCGTTGCTGGTCAGTTATCTGACAAAGAGAACCCGACAGCATTCTTGATCAAGAATGCTGACTTGGAAAAGAGTATTCCAGGGTTCCACACGGTAAGTGAAGCGCAACGTGAGCAGGTTCGTCAGCAACGCCGCAATCACCTGCAGTTGCGCTCGCATCGCTAAGCAAATAGCTATTAAACCGGCAGCTATTCGGCTGGCTTCATAAGTTTCATTAAGAAGCGGTCAGACTCACCCATCTCAAGATACTTTTCTTTGTCTTTATCACCCAAAGCCAGGCTGGGTGGTAAGGTCCACACACCTTCGGGATGGTCATGGGTATCTTTTGCATTTGCCAATAAGTCTGACTGGCCGGCAAGCTCAAAGCCTGCAGCCTTGGCATGCTTCAGCGCTCGTTCTACAGATAGATAGCCGTTGGCAGCTTTTGGATCTTCCGTAGCGGGGTCAGGCCAGCGATGGTCAACAATACCCAGAACACCGCCTGGCTTTAGGGTGTCATACATCACCTGGAAAACGAGGTCTACATACTTGCCGTCCCCATAGCCTTCGGCAAACAGATTGTGGACATTGCGAAAGGTCAAAATCATATCGGCACTGCCTTTGGGGGCAATATCGAGCGAGTATGGCTCAAGGAATTCTGTGATCACTGCGTCGCGAAACAAGTCCGGTGTCTCGCCAAACGTACTCAACATAGCGCTAAGCCCTCGACGCTGGTAACCATAGGGAGGATTGAGCCCTGTTGTTGCGGCGTAGTATTTGCCGTCTTTTTGTAGAGCCGGCGCTAATATTTTGCTGTACCAGCCACCACCAGGCCAGATTTCTACAACCGTCATATCGCTCTTGAAACCCAGGAATTCCAGCACCTCTTTTGGTTTTCGGTATTGATCTCTGGCTTTGTCTTCTGCCGTTCTGTGTTCACCATTTATGCTCCCCGATAAAGCAGACTTTGTTGCTGGGTCCATCCCAGCATTTGCACTGGTGCTAAACATCGCGCCAGAAAGCACCAGGGTTATCAGGCAGGAAGTGAGTGCTTGTTTCATAACTTGATCTCTCGTGTTTTGAAAAAATGTTCAAAGTGGTCGGCAAGGTCCTGATTGGCGTTAGCGCCAGCCAGATTTTTATTCGCCTGTTCAACAATCTCGGGTGGCAGCATATCGCCGCGCGCTTTTAACAGGTCGACCATGAATTCAGCCGTAAACTCCGGGTGTGGTTGCACGGTTAGCGCTTTATTGCCGTACGCAAGCATGGCGAATTGGCAGAAGTCGGTACTGCCAATCACTTCGGCGTCATCTGGTAGCGATGTTACCTGATCCTGATGAAACGCCATCAATTCGGTGGGCTGATCGCTTTTGTCAGTCTGATAAGCAACTTTGCCAACCGACCAGCCGCCGTCAAATTTTTCCACGGTTCCACCCAGGGCCTGGGCAAGAATCTGGTGACCAAAACACACACCAATGATCGGAATGTCTGCCGCATACACAGCACGCAAGAACTCTTCCAACGGTGCTATCCAGGAGTGTGGTTCGTACACCCCAAATTTGGAGCCCGTAATCAACCAGCCATCAGCAGCATCGACCGAGTCTGGCAGCACATCATCCAGAACCGCATAGGTATCAAATTCAAAGCCTCGACCGGCCAGCAATTTCCGAAACAAAGTATCGTACTGGCCGTACTTCCCTGCAATTTCATCAGGCGAGCGGCCCGTCTGCAAGATACCTATTTTCATACCAACAGATTCTCAGTCTTTGCGAAGGTCAGCGTTTCATCGAGCGCTATTGCAAGCTTGCTGATGGCCTCATCAATGTGATCTTTGCTGATAATTAAAGGTGGGCACAGTGCAATTGATGAGCCGGCTACGCACCTGACAATCAAACCATGGTCTTGACAGCGTTGTGCTGCATAATTACCAACCGCACCACCCTCGAACGCTTTACCTTCGTTTTTATTGGCGACCAGCTCCGCAGCAACAATCAGACCCTTACCGCGAACTTCGCCAACAAGGGGATGATCCGCGAATTCACGCATACGATGTTGCAGGTACTCACCGGTTTCTGCGGCGGTAGCAAACATGTTGTCGCGCTGATAAATTTCCAGCACCTTCGACGCCACAGCGCAGCCTACGGGGTGCCCACTATAGGTATAGCCATGACCAAAAACACCCACTTCATTGCTCAGTTCCGCAATTGCGTCGTACATCTCGCCACTGATTATGCTGGCACTGATAGGGAAATACGCTGAAGACAGTTGTTTGGCCAGGGTCATCATATCGGGTTGCTGGATATTCATGGTGGTGCAACCAAAATCAGCACCCGTGCGTCCAAACCCGGTGATAACTTCGTCAGCAATAAACAAAATATCATTTCGTTTGAGTACGGCTTGTACTTTTTCGTAGTAACCAGGCGGCGGAACTATAACCCCACTGGCACCGGTAATCGGCTCGGCGATAAACGCGGCAATGGTGTCTGCGCCTTCGTCTGCTATCAGTTTTTCCAGGTTGTTGACGATGCGATCTACAAACTCGGCTTCAGTTTCATCGCCTTGCCTGCCACGATAATAATGCGGGTGATCAGTTTGCAATATGCCCAGTGCATCCAGCGGTGAGTCGAAGTGTGCGCGCGTAGCCGGAAGACTGGTAAGCGAACCAGCGGCGACAGTAACGCCATGGTAGGCGCGGTCACGAGTGATTATTTTACGCTTGGCGGGCTTACCAATCGCTTTGTAGTAGTAGCGAAGTAATTTTACGTGGGTGTCATTGGCATCTGAACCCGAATTGCCAAAAAACACTTTCGCGTCGGGCACCGGAACCATCTCGGCCAGTGTGGCTGCTAAGCGCCTGCCTGGGTCATGGCTTTTTCCGCCAAACATATGACCAAAGCTAAGCTGCTGCATTTGCTCGGTCGCTGCCGCTATCACTTCCTGGTTGCCATAACCAAGAGAGGTGCACCAAAGCCCCGCCAGCCCTTCCAGGTAGCGGTTGCCTTGATCATCGTAAATGTAAACGCCGTCTGCCCGATCAACGATCAGTTGTTCAGTAGCCTGCAGGTTAGTAGTAGGGTAAAGAATCGTATTCATTCGCCCAACATACTGCAGTTCAGAGTTTTTTTCTAGCGCGTGTTCAGTTTTTCTGAACTGACCGAATTAGCCTCAACATCGGCCCGGTAAAACCAAAGTCGTTTGCGCTGAAAGTCGTTGTACATATCAAACTGATTGCCAAAGTTCGGGCCTTTCTCAGCCTTTGGGCTGATAAAGCCACTGTTGCCTGGTGGCACCACTTCATAGCCAATTATTTTGTCTTCTTGCAGCACCACCATATTGTTTTCAGTGCCGCGGTTTTGTTCTATCGGAGCCAGCATGGCAGAGCTTTCCAGTGTTTGCGGTATACCCAGAAAGTTCTTATGGGTGAAAGGGCGGGGCGCATTGGCCATTTGCCAATCAGCCGGATTGTCGCCATGACTTGCCAATAAGGCGTCATACACCGATTTGAGTGTGTTGGCGATTGTTTGACTAGCAGATTGGCCGTTAAGAAAGTCAAACCCACTTCGTCCATTCAGCGCCTCTACAAGCGTTTTTAATCCAGTAGAAATATTAACGCCAGAGCCGGTTGGTGAACCCTCAGTTGGGTACCCCGTTGTTTGGAACCATGGGAAGGCATCACCAAGATCATCGGCAAGAACGTCTCTGAGCAATTGCTGTAAAAAGCTCTGAAACAATAGGGTACCAGGGCCGTCATAGAACCCATCAGCGTCAGCATCACGCGAGTGCCTATCCCATTCGGACAATAGTTGCTGCGCACTCTTAACTGAGCTGCTCGAATGCTGCTGTGCGGCAGCGTCTATCAAAGGTAGAAAATAGCGTACATTGATGTCCGCGTAAGAGCTGGCTTCAACAAGATCCCAGGCTTGTTCGGGGCCCATTTTTTCCTGCGCCTCTATGGCCGTGTGCAGGTAATCAACCCGGTCAGCGGTAGACCAGGAATACCAGAATTCATCCGGATTCAGTACACCTTGTGCGGGCTTGTTGTTCCAGTTAGCGATGTAACCGGATTCGGGGTTCACTTTGTGTGGGTTGTTTGAAAAGCTCTGCGTGGCTCCCCAATTGCTGCTGCCATCACCGTTGCTGGGAAACCGATTGTCGGCACCCGCACTGCGCGCGGGGTAGTGGCCGACAAACGCGTAGGCAATATTGCCTTTGCGGTCTGCGTAATACCAGTTAATGTTCAGTGCGGCGTCGTCGGCGTATTCAAGCCACTCTTCCGGAGTGCTGGCCCGTCCCGAATGCATCCAGGCCAGCATCGATTGCAATTCCTTGCCGTCCCAGGCTCTCCGTTTGGCGTAGGCAACGCCGTTATCTTCATCAAAATGCGTGACCTGTCCGTGTACGCTTCTACGCACTGTGATTTCTCTTTCCTCGCTATCAAGCACTGTGATTGTTTCAGCGCGTTGCTCAAAACCTATGTATTCGCCTTTATACCAATATTGATTTTTGTTTTCAGGGTTCAGTTTTAGCTCAAACAAATCGACAATGTCGCCGGCACCCCAGGTGCTGCCCCAGGCGATATCTGCATTGTGCCCGAACAAGATCACAGGGTAGGCAAACGGCGTGTTGCCGACAATATCGAAACCGGCACCGTGCAAGCCGATGGAATAGACGTAGGCCGGCACATACCAGCCAAATTGTGGTCCGTTCACCAATATCGAATTTGCGCCACTGGCCTTATCTGGACCTAATACAAAACAGTTGCTAAAGCCGGTGGCAATATCGGAAGGCGAAGCGCGCACAGACGCTGCGTGCGCACTTACTGCGTGAATTGACGAAGCTTGCTTAACGCTGCTGCTCGCCTGCCAATCGTTTGAGCTGATCGATGTGGGTGTGTCTTGCGTGTACCTAGGATTCAAGTCGTCAAAGATTGACATCGCCGTCTCGGCACCATGTGCTTCTGTGAGAATGTCAAGGATGCGGGCGTTATCGAGTTCGGTGTTGTAGTCGCCAAAGCGGTTGACCATGGTACCTATAAATACCATGGCCACATCAAAGGCTGTCCACTCGCCAGGTGCGAAATTGAATTCACTGAATTCAAGTGGCAGCAAAGTGTTTGGTGATTTGTTTATGCGCGCAAGCCATGTGTTCATGCCAGCGGCGTAGCCTTCAAAAACCGCAAGATCATCTTCAGCTAGACCACTCAATTGTTCACGAATGGATTGAGGTGAGTACAGGTGCCGCGTTTGTTCGTCAAAATCTGCGTAGTCTGAGCCTAACACTTCGGCGACTGTACCGACCGCGCTGCGCCTGGCCATTTCCATTTGAAACAAACGGTCTTGCGCCACCGCATAACCATAACCAAAAAACACGTCATATACAGTGTTCGCGTAAACATGCGCAGTGCCATATTCATCGCGGATAATTTCCACCTCGCCGTTCGCAAGGGAGTTTGACAGTGGCTGGTTATTGCAGGCCGTAATGCAAAATGTGGCACAGATAATTAAAACGATTTTTTTCATAACAAAAAAAGGCGCGTTATTAGCGCGCCTTTAATCCTGATTCACGTAGCGAAAGAGCGTTTACATACTCCAGGTGGCAGTTACACCATAAGTTCGAGGCGCGCCCCAAACACCAATAACGCCCGGTCCAATCACGTAACTGTGCGAGATGTAGTCTTCCTCTGCGAGGTTTTTGCCCCATAAAGCGATTTCCAGATTTTCATTGGTAGACGTCCATGCCAAGCGTGCATCAATCAGGTCATGCTCGTCAATACGGGTGCGCTGGTCCAGATAGTCAGTGATCTGTCTGTCCACATGACTTAGCTCAATACGGAAGTCATAAGTGCCATGATTGGTTGGCAGCATGTACTTGGCTGCAATGTTATAGGAGTTTTCTGGCGCCTGACGAAGGTCACTGCCAGAGGCATCGATAGCGCCAGCAGCGGTTTCGATCACCAGGTCATTTACTTCGGTATCAAGATACGCGTAGTTGCCAGTGATCTGAACGTTGTCGCCAATATTCCAAACAAAATCCAGCTCTATGCCCTGAATATCAGCCGTACCGATATTGGCGGTCACAAAGGTACCAAACGCAGAACCTGCAACCGGACCAAAGCGAACAATCTGCAGGTCTTCGTAGTCCGTCAGAAAAGCCGTGGCATTCAGTCGCAGCGTGTTATCAAACAAGTCACCTTTGAAACCTAATTCATAGTTCAAAGCGGTTTCAGGTTCTACCGGATCACCGGCAACCGCTTCAATACCTTGCGAGCCAGCGAAGCCACCGCTCTTGAATCCTTTGGACGCTGTTGCAAACAACATAATTCCGTCGCTAGGCCGATATTGCAAAGACACCATAGGAGAGAAGTCATCCCAGTCATCATTAGGCGTGACTGTGAACGACTCAGCAACAATATTCAGGCTGCCACCCACACCCTGGCACTCCGCAAAGTTCTCAAACGGCGTACCCGTTCGATCGCCACCGCAATCTACAGACGTTGCCAGGTAGTCTTTTTCATCCAATGTATAGCGTGCACCAAACGTCAGTGCAAGGGCTTCACTGATGTCCCAGGTGCCTTGGCCATAAATGGCATAGCTGTTGGTTTCATTCACTGTGCGGGTGTATTCATTGCCGATAATGGCCTGTGAGCCAACGTCCTGAACAACAAAGCCGTTATACGTTCCTGCCGCGGTAATTTTGAACTGCTCGGTGCGGTCGGTTTCCTCGCGAAAGTAGTACAGACCAGCTGTGTAATTGAAGTTTCCGTCCAGATTAGACGTCCAGCGCAGTTCCTGAGAGAAAGTATCAATGTCTTCAATGATGTCGTCGAATACTTCATCAAATGGCAAGCCGATGGCGCCGAGGCCTGCGCCCACAGACTGCATTTCCCAGTCAGCTTCCGCGTGGCGGAAAGCGGTAATCGTGGTCAGCGTGCCATTGTTGAACTCAATGTCACCCTGAAGGCTTATGCCATTGGCTTCACGTTTTGAAAAGCCGTCAGCGGGTGAGGCTTGCTGCCTGGCACGCGTCACGCCATTTGCCGCGGCAATTTCTACCACAGGGGCATTGCTTTCGATTGCTGTACGGCCCATGTCGTTGCGGTCGTCGTCCATCCAATCGGCTGACAATAGCCAGTCGCTGGACTCTGTAGAGAAACGTAACTGGCCGCGAAGCGAGGTTTGGTCTTCGTCTTGCAGCTTGGTACCTAGTACCAGGTTGTCCACGTAACCATCGTGCTCACGGTGACTCAAAGTCAGCTTGCCGGCTACCGAATCTGAGAGCGGGCCACTGATGAAACCTTGATATCGAAGTATGCCTTCGTTACCAACTGTCAGGCCAATTTTGCCACTCAACTCATCGGCCGGCTTCTGCGATACAACGCTGATCGCGCCGCCGATCGAGTTGCGTCCAAACAAGGTGCCTTGCGGTCCTTTCAATACTTCAATTCGCTCAAGATCGAACATATCAAAATTGATTGAAGCAAGGCGTCCTATGTAAACGCCGTCCAGAAACAAGCCAACCGAGTTATCCAGGCCTGCACCGTCATCCACCGAGCTGATGCCCCGCATGGAGATCAAAGACTGTCCTGCTGCGAATTCGCTGTACGACATACCGGGTACATGTAAAGCAATAGTGGCCGCATCAAATATATCTGCTTCCTTCAACTCATCCGCACCAATGGCGGTAACAGTGATTGGTACGTCTTGAACGTTTTGCTCGCGGTGTTGAGAAGTAACAATGATTTCCTCCAACTCGCCTGCTGTTACCAGGCTGGAGCAAAGAACGGGCGCCGTCAGTAAGGCAGCGTACTTGCGGGTAGTTATAGCCATGCTAATTTCCTCGATTAAATAACAAAGTGATACAAAAAATATTATTTTAAGCTTAAAACGGTATCATATAATAGTAGTTGCCAGAAGCTGTCAATAGTTATCTGCCTTCATGGCAAGGGATGGTCGCAAATGGCATGCGAGCATTTACCGCTCATTTACCGAATGGGCGAAAAGTTCTTCAATTGCCAAAGCAATGCCCAACACCTCGCGGTCACTACCGGCCGGACCGTCAATCTCAAGACCCACAGGCAAGCCGTCGCAACCGCTGCTGATCGGCAGGCTTACTCCAGGAATGCCGGCAATACTCGCTGGATCGGTATTGTGGATATACGAAGGAAAGGTTGGTGCTTTGCTGCCATTTAGATCCACCGTTTCTACCGAGCCTTTAATAGGCCGGGCTGGTAATTTGGTGGTTGGAAACACCATGCCAGCTAACTGATTCTGCTCGAAGTACAGCGCGTACAATTGCTGCAAGCGGGTTAAGGCCAGTAAGGCCTGCTGATAGGTTTCTTCAGGGACAGCTGTTGCAGGTGTTGTTGCACCCGCAAAAACCGTTTGCACATCAGGGCTTGCAACGCCAGCAACAAGGTCTGCAAGGCTAAGCCCAGTGTCGTATTTCGCCAAATAAGTCGTTAAATCACGAATCGCTTCAAATAACGCTATAGGGAAACCGCTGCGTGCCAGTAAGTCCGCAAGCTCGGGTACTTCGGCTTCAACCAGTTCAACGCCGACACTTTGCAAACGTTCCAGCGCGTTGTTTGTACACTGCTCCACGTGCGGGTCGAGTTCTGAATAGAAGTAGGCTCGATCAACACCTAATCTAAGGCCATCAAGGTTGATCTGAGGTAAACCCAATGCATCGCCTGAAATCACCGCATCAAGTTTTGCCAGCATCGAGATATTCGCTGCGATTGGCCCAATAGTGTCGCGCGTATCCGACACTGGCGTCACCGCACCAGTAGGGTATCGACCACTGCTTGGCCTGAACCCGGCCACGCCGGTAAGCGCAGGTGGAATACGAACTGAACCGCCTGTGTCAGTGCCCAGACCGGCCTCAACGATGCCAGCTGCAACCGCCGCGGCCGTGCCACCGCTGCTACCGCCAGCAAACGTCATTGGATTAGCAGGGTTGCGCACCGGCCCAAATGCCGTGTTATCACTGGTAATACCGAAAGCAAGCTCATGCATATTCGCCTTGCCCAAAACAATAGCGCCCGCTTTTTTAAGCCGCGCTATCACCGGGTTGTCCTCAGTCGGTACAAAGTTCTTTAGCGCAGGTGTTCCAGCCGTATTTGGCAAGCCTGCCACATGAATATTGTCTTTTATCGCCAAAAGCACGCCGTGCAGTGGACCTTTCTCACCCTTGCTTTCATCAGCCCGCCTGGCCGCTCGCAACGCGCCTTCTTCATCAATCGTGATGAAGGCATTCAAATTTGACAACAACTCCGCTCGCTGCAAAGCCTGCTGAACTTTTAGTTCCATGGCCCCAGTTTCCGCAGCCGCCAATGCCTCTGCGCCTTGTTTCGCCGTTTCCTGCTTTCCGCAAGCAGCAAGGCTGGCGAACAAACATGCCACAATGAATAGTCGGTACACATTTCTCTCCCAATACTGTTTAAACAGACTACGATACCCGCTTAGCCCGCTGTATCATCAATTTTGTTGATTTACGCGCCTGAAAAATGCGCAGATAGTGTCAATACCATGAATCTGGAACAAAAAGAATGGCGCCAACTTCTCGCCGTCATAGAGCATCTGAACAACAGCCTCGATGACCGCGAGATTAGAGAAAATACCGGCAAAGAGCTGCTGGATCTTTTGCACGCTGATCACTTCGCCTCATACGTGTGGAACAGCGACGCACAGGAATTCAGTAACCCCGTGTTCCTGAACATGTCCGCCGACAATCTCAATCTCTACGAGCAGTACTATCAATTTCACGACCCAATAACGCACAAGTTGCAGCGCCATAAAAAAGCGGTCTCGGTAAACCAGGTTATCGCCCAGGAAGATTTGGTAAAAACAGAATTCTTCAATGACTTCCTGCACAAGGACGGCTTGTTCTATGGAATCAATATCTACGTATTCGACAACGCCGACCAGAATATAGGTGACTTCAGAGTGTGGCGCTCAAAAGGCCGCGAGAACTTCGGTCAACGCGAGCTGGACATTTTGAACATGATTGCACCGCATTTCAGAAACGCCATGCGCAATATCTCGTTTGCAAAACACGCCCCACCAGAACGAGACCTTGCCGCAACGCGACGTTTTTTGTCTGACAGGCTGCTGCTCACCAGGCGCGAACTGGATGTCGCGGTTTTATTGTTGGAAGGGAAGCCAGATAAAATACTGTGCGATGATTTGCATATATCCATGGCGACTTTGCGAACTCATATACAGAATATTTTTCACAAAGCGGATGTGAACAGTCGAAGTGAGTTTTTTAGCAAGGTATTGCTTAAACCGGATTCAAGCCACTAAAAAAACTCTTTCCACAGACTTGCAGACAGCACCAAAGTAGATTTCATTCAAGCAGACACTCTTGTAAAGTGCGTATAATAGGGGCTCATTTAGCGCTACCAACTGCTGGAAATATTTATGTCTGACTCGTCAAGCTACGTTCCCCCAAAAGTCTGGACCTGGGACGCCGAAAGCGGCGGCCGATTTGCAAACATAAACCGACCTATTGCGGGTGCCACTCACGACAAGGAACTGCCGGTTGGCGAACATGATCTGCAGCTGTACTCATTGGCGACACCGAACGGAGTTAAAGTCACTGTGTTGCTGGAAGAATTGCTTGAGATGGGCAAGAGTGAGGCCGAATACGACGCCTACCTGATTAACATCGGTGAAGGTGAACAATTCGGAAGCGGGTTTGTAGACATAAATCCCAACTCAAAAATCCCCGCCTTGCTTGATCGCAGCACTGATCCCGGCACCCGCGTATTTGAGTCCGGTGCGATCATGATTTACCTCGCAGAAAAATTTGGCGCGTTTTATCCAACGGATCCTTCAGCGCGCGCGGAATGTCTTTCCTGGCTGATGTGGCAAATGGGCAGTGCACCGTTCCTGGGTGGTGGCTTTGGTCACTTCTACGCCTATGCGCCTGAAAAATACGAATATCCGATTAATCGATACGCCATGGAAGTAAAACGCCAGCTGGATGTACTGGATCAAAATCTGGCGAAACGCGAATTCATGTGCGGTGACGATTACAACATCTCGGACATGGCCATTTACTCCTGGTACGGCGGTTTGGTTCTCAAGAACATTTACGAAGCGTCTGAGTTTCTTGATGTTGCTTCCTATACCCACGTAATGCGTTGGGCCAAAGCGATAGATGAGCGACCTGCAGTAAAACGTGGGCGACGGGTGAATCGCGGCTGGGGAGATGAGGAAACCCGAGTGGTAGAACGCCACAGCGCCGCCGACTTCAAGTAGAGGACGTTGGTTCAGGCAGTTCGGTGTCGAGCTGCCTGGCAAGACAGCGCAAATCATTCATTTTTGCAGCCAGTGATGGCCAGAAAGTTTCGCCATACTTCGCAAGATGCCACAGCATGTCTCCCCAAAGCAGCGCGATTTGTGAAGAGAAGAATATGGCGTCTGCAATTTTCATTTCCAGGCCAGGCTGGTAGGCATTTAGGAACAGCCTGGATTGCTCGGTATCCAGATTCAGATAATAGATAATGGATGCAAGATCAAACCAGGGGTTATGCCACTGTGCAAACTCCCAGTCTATGAATAAGGCGCGCCCGTCTTTGATAAAACAATTTTCTGCAACCAGATCATTGTGACAAAAACATCGCTCGGTAGGGTCGTTCGCGTAGGCGCTCAAAATTTCCTGCAAGGCAAGATGAATCAGCGTCGCACTGCTACCCGCTGCGGGCAAATACTGATCGCACCAGTAAAAAATATCGAATGCACCGGTTTGTTTGGCAATTGAAGCGGCCGGTGTGGAATGCATTGCGTGCAAAGAAAATGCCAGTGCGTGTAAATCGCTGTCTTTGATTTTCTGTTCTGCCAGACTACGATCGCCGACGTACTCCATTAGGCAGTAATTGGTCTCCGCTGATTCGAAAATTATTGATGGGGAAATATTGATGTCCGCCGCCCAGCGTTGTGCCGCTAATGCCTTATCAGCGCCGGATGTAAACGCTTTCAATACCAGGTAGCGGTTTGTGGTTTCAATCAGCGCCGTTTTGTGATTTAGCCCGGCATCAAACTGCCTGACAATTTCAGGCTCGCCGGCAACCGGCCACTGCTGCCAGTCACGCAATGCAGACTCCAGAGCAGGGTCAGGCGGCGCGTTCATTTAAGCAATAGCTTGCGCGCCATTGATAGTATCCATAGATCGCTATCACCGTGAACAGCGCAAACAGCATGGCATACAGGTAAAGTTCTCGGTCGACGTACAGATAGATCGACACCGCGTCGATGACAATCCAGTACAACCAGTTTTCAAGGATTTTTTGCGTGACCATCCATGTGCAGATAACAGCTGACCAGGTGGTTAGGGAGTCAAGATAGGGGAGGGCGGCAGTACTATTGCTGCTAAGCGCCGCACCACTGGTCATGCTCAATAGGATAATTGCGATCAGCGCATACAGATGATTTCGGAGTGGCCAGGTACTAATGGTTAATTCGCTTTTACCACTACCGCCGTACTGCCATTGCCACCAGCCATACACTGCAATAAGCAGGTAAAACACATTCAGGCCAGACTCCATCAACAGGCTGGCGTCCCAGAACAATATGATTGCTGTTGCCGTGTTTACCAGCGCCGCAGGCCAACACCAGGCATTTTCCCTTGCCGCCAGAATCACATAGGCAAGCCCAAAACAAACCGATACCAGCTCCAGAGAACTGGTGGCCTGCCAGGCGCTGCTCAGGGCTTCATTCATACCCGCTCAATTCGCGCGCATCACCTTGCAGGTATTTGCATACAAAAACAATTTTTCCGTATTCTTCCATTGAGCGCAGCATCGCGGCATTAAGGCATTGCGTAACGTCTGCGTATTCTCCGAAAATGCGCGTGCTCATATTTGAAGTTCGAATTTCAAGACCGTTCGCCGAGCCATTAAGATCAGCAAGGAATGCCTTGATCTTGTCTTTGTAACCGTCCTGAAGTGGGTACATGCTGAGTTCAACTGAAAGCTTCATGATGCTGTCCTCTATGGATTAAAATTCTGCGCTTGCTTTCACACCAAATACTCTGGGTGTACCAAATTGATTATACGGCTCAAGTTCGTAAAATTTCCTGGGGTCGTTACCGAAAGCACCAAAGCCACGGGTTTGAACCAGCTCATCATTCAGGTTTTTGCCGTAGGCCGCGATGGTCCAGCGCTCATGTCTAAAGCCAATTTCCAGGTTGAACAACTCGTAGCTGTCTGAACGGACATCATGGCGTTCGGAAAAATAGAAATCGTCTTTCATATCCACTGAGCCAATCACGTACCAGTGCTGGCCAAATGTGTATTTGCCACCCAGGTTTGCCTGATGTTCTGGTGCATGTGCCTGGGCTCGCCCGTCCAGGTTATACGTCAGCCCGTTTTCGCAGTCGGCCAGCACGTGCTCGCACGTTTCGAAATCGCCAAATTCGGTATCCAGCACGCCAAGGTTTAGCCATAATTGCAATTGCTCACTGGCTTGCCAATTAATCTCCAGCTCCAGGCCTGTATTATTCCCTTCAGCTGCATTGCCAGTGAAGTCCGTAAAATCGCAGGGGCAGATGTCTCCCACCACGCCAGTGGCAATCGAGCGCACTATGGATTGCTTGCTTTGTATCGCATCGCGGTCTTGATAGAACACAGCAAGTTGCAAACTCAGTCTGCCATCGAAATACAGTTGCTTTAAACCAAGTTCAAAGTTAAGCATGGTCTCCGTATCAAATTCTCTCTGCTGCTCGGGTACTGCCTGGTCCAGATTGAAACCACCCGCCTTATAACCGCGTGATACGAGTGCATAATAAAACGCACCTGAAACGGCGGTGTACTCCAGGGCCAGTTTGCCGCCCCACAAAAATTCGTCCGGAGATTCGGAACCAGCGTCGCTATCGGCGTAATCAACCTCGCGCTGCTCCAGTCGCGCGCCTATCGTTACTGCAAAACGCTCGGAAAGATCAATGTTCGTCTGTGCATAGGCAGCGGTGTTTTGGGTATCAAGCGAGCTAGTGAATGGACCGGCATTGAACGTGTACAAGCGAAGTAAATCGATGGATTGGTCACGGTGATACAGTCCAGCCACCCAGTTTTCGCTTACTAAACGCAAATCTATACTGACATTGTCATTGTCGCGTTGATAGTCATCTACAGAGCTATAGAACCAATCGAAGCCAAACAAATCGCTGTCGCATGCCGTGTTTTCGCAGATTCCCAAATGACTCCAGTCTTCGTCATAGCGGTAAGTTAGTTCCGATGTGGCGAAGCTGAGCATCGCTTCCAGATTTAAGTCTTGATTCAATGCGTAATCTATTTTCAGTGAACTCGCGAGCGTTTCCTGTTCGTCCACACCAGGCTCATCTGAGTACGTATCCCGGGTGTTATCCAGACTGAACGCGTCATAGCCGTTTTGCGCATCTGCATAGAACAATGTCCAATCGATGGCCAGGCTGTCGTTGGGAGTCGAGGCGATTTTCAATCTGGCGCTGGTTTCATCTATATTATTGGTGTCATCTCGGCCAAGAAATACGTCTTCCGTAAAACCATCTGATCTGTAATGTTGAACAGCAAGCCGGTAGCTAGTTTGATCCGATAAAGGTCCACTAATTACGCCACTAGCACCGATACCTCCGTACTCTTCCGCAGAACTCGCCAACGTTGCGTAGAACTCGTCGCTTGGCTTATTTGACACCACATTGATTAAGCCAGCCAGTGCATTGGCCCCATATAGCGTGCCTTGTGGGCCGCGCAAAATTTCAACCTGCGCGACGTCCAGGGTGCTGGCAACGGTAGAGATACCCGTCACATCAATACCGTCTAGCAATACTCCGACTGAGCTATTAACCGGGTCCTGGAATTCACTGCGCTCGCCAATACCACGAATCTGGATAAATCGACCGCGCGAGGCGCCACTGGCGAAATTGACGTTAGGTGCAATATGCAGCAACTCCTCAAGGTGGCGCGCTGTACGTCGCTGAATCATCGCTTCATCAATAACAGACACGCTGACAGGCAGCGCGAGCGCGCTTTTACCGCGAAATTCTGCGCTGACAATAATTTCTGTGAGCGTCTCATCAGCGACGGCAATCGCAGGCAGCAGCAAGCAACAACTGCATAACAGGGTTGAGAGTAAAAATGTTTTAGTTGAGTTCATATTGGTCTCTTTGCAATTTTCAAAAAGACCCGGAAGGCGAGGTAGGTGAGTAGCCCATCCCTACGCCGGTATTAACCGGATCAGGTTCATGGGGTTTATGCCGTTGGCAAATCTCAGGTGAACAATCACCACCCCCTGGGTGCTCTATTCGAGCGCGGGCAATGCTACCACAAATTGACTGAACTAGCCCGTATATCGGCCCAATCAACCGCTTCTCGCTTGCTGCTACGCGGCCCATTGTGGTAGTTTGAGTCTTGAGTAATTATTGCTCACACGAGCCGCTGAACCGCTTATGCAATACGATCCAGACTATCGGTTGCAGTACAACAAAATAATGGTGCAGCGGTGCTCCGCACATTCATTGCTTACGAACCAAAAGACAACTATGAACAGCATCAAGATCGCTTTTATTAGCGCGATTGGCCTGTGGCATACCGGCGTGGCTGCGCACAGCACCGTGTCCGAGCTTGCGGAGTTATCTCTGCAAGAGCTACTTGAGCTTCGTGTTGATACCCAGCAAACAGAACAAAATGCGACTGAGGAACCCGCGCGCTGGAACTTCAGCCTTGGCTGGTACTCGCAGCGCCTCGATGGCTATCGCAGAGGAACGACCAACTTCAGCGTAGACGAGGTCTTGTTCGAGCCGGGCGAGCAGCGTGTCTACCATAATTTCCCGGTTGTCCCGACGGTTATTGAGCAAGACGTATACACCGCAAGTGTCAGTTACCGTTATTCCGAGCGCAACACCATCTCGCTGACCGTACCGTTTGTGCGTCAAGTGACAGATCATGTCTCCAGTGTTGCATCGTACGAACAATTCATGCTCAGAACAGAGGGTATCGGCGACATAGGCGTTAGCTGGCGCAATAATTTTTACAAAGATGAAGTGTGTCAGTTTTCTTTCGGGGTGGGTCTGAGCTTGCCAAGCGGGTCTATTGATGAGCAGGGTGATACTCCGCGTGAACCTGGTAATCAGCAGCTGCCTTACACCATGCAACTTGGTTCCGGAACTTATGATGCCAAGCTGGGCCTGGGCATGAGCTGGTATTTCGACCGGTGGACCTGGGTTAGTGATATTGGCTACGTACATCGCATCAGCAAGAATGATCGCGATTATCGCCTGGGGAATCGTTTCTTGCTCAGCACGGAAATGCGACGGGTGATGAACCGGTATGTTACAGCCGGCCTGGGCGTTGAATATCAAAATTCGGGCGACATTAGCGGTCGTGACGATGAAATCACTGTTCCCGGGCCATTTCCGTATCCGGCATCAATTACTGACCCTGGTAACTTCGGTGGCGAGTTGATTCGGTTCAGTGGGTCCTTAACTCTGAAGCTGACCGATAAGCAGAGCGCTGTGATTACCTATGGTTCACCGGTTTATCAAGACCTTAACGGAATACAGCCCAAAGCCAAAGGTCGTGTCAGCGCGTCCTGGACGCTTAATTTCTGAGCCTGCAGCCCACGAACGACACCTGATGAAACCTAAGCCACACCACTCACACGAAATGCCCGGAGCCAGCGCTCCGCGCTCTCTTGTGCGCGTCGGCATGACAGGTGTCAGTTGGCTGATGTTTTTCCTGCTGATCTGTGCGGCGATGTTCGTACAGGCCCAGGACGTCGCGCAAATCCGGCAGCAGGAACGCGATGTAAAGGTAGCAATTATCTATAAGTTATTGCGCTTTGTGGAATGGCCAGAAGCCAAGCTGATGGAAGGCGAACCTTTGAAGCTTTGTCTTTGGCCAGGTGAGCCATACACTCAAACGTTCAAGGAAATTGAAGGCTCCAGAATCGCCAGTCACGTATTGTTAATAGAGCAGTTAAACGACACGAGCGCAGATTCCTGTCATGCGTTGTTCAGCTCAATGGAAGATAGACGAACTGTGAATCAATGGCGGGCAATGAGCGATGGACAACCAATACTGACCATTAGTGACGTAGAAAATTTTGCCGCTCAAGCGGGAATGGTCCATCTAATGATGCGAGATCAGCGCGTTGTATTCTCGGTAAACGTTAAAGCGATGGAGAATGCAAGATTGCGAATGAGTGCTTTGGTGCTCAATTTAGCCGGGATTCAGCAGTCGAATCTCGCACTGCCACAAATTCAGACGCCAGTGGAGAACAGCAATGAATAACGTTAAACGATATTCGATAGTATCGAAACTGCGAAGAACCATTATTGTAACCTCGGGCATCCTGTTGCTGGCTATCATCGCCACTAACTTGTTCGAAGACATTGCCCGTGAACAGTCGGCGGTGAAGAAGCGGCTTACATCGGCGGCCGAGCTTATTGCAGATAATGCTGCTGTCGCTGTGTATTTCGACGACAAAAGTGCAGCAACCCTCGCTGTTGCCGGTCTCAGTGCGGTGGGCGATATACACCGTGGCATTCTTTATGATCTGGAGGGTATGCAGGTAGCTTCCTACGATTCGGGCGAGCAAGTAGCCAGTGGCTTCATGAAATTGAGTTGGGAAACACCCGCTGCGCCATTGGCTCCTTATATAAATCGCAGCGCAACACTCCCGCTACAGTTTAAAGATGAGTTGCTTGGTTCATTGTATATTGAGTCGAATATCAACGGTTTTCACGACGTGTTGCGCTGGAATATACGTCTGGTCAGTGTCACATTCTTTATCGTGATAACGCTGGCGTGGATTCTTGCCAGCCGATTAAATCGCAGTATCACCCAACCGGTCACGCAACTGTCCAGCGATATGGCCAAGGTTAAAGACAGCAAAAACTTTTCGCTGCGAGCCAACAAAACAAGCAACGATGAAACCGGTGACCTGGTTGAAGGTTTTAACCAGTTGTTGGCCCAGATTGAGCATGATGGGAGGGCGTTGGAAGATTACCAACGAACGCTTGAAGCCAAGGTAGACTCTCGCACCCAGCAATTGAATGAGAATATCAAGGCGCTCAGCCTGGCCAAGGAAGAAGCAGAAACAGCGAACAAGGCGAAAAGTGAATTTCTTGCCAATATGAGCCATGAAATACGAACACCCATCAATGGTGTACTCGGCATGGCCGAATTGCTCAGACGCACACCGCTGAATGATAAGCAGCATCACTTTGCCTCTACCATTCTTGCATCAGCGAAGTCTCTGCTGAACATCATAAACGATATTCTGGATTTCTCTAAAATAGAGGCGGGGTCTTTAAATCTCGAGTCCATCCCGTTTGATTTGGCCGACCTGGTAGAAAATTGCGCCGCGTTGCAGGCCAGTCAAGCGCACGCCAAAGAAATTGAATTAACGACCAACATCGCGATGGACAAAAACTATGCGCTGCTTGGTGACCCGCATAGGTTTACTCAAATTCTCAATAATCTAATCAGCAATGCAATAAAATTTACCAGTAGTGGTGAGGTTGTAGTGTCCTTGAATGCGGGCCATAGTTTCAACGGCCGGCAAGACATCATATGCAGCGTAGAAGACTCTGGCGTAGGAATAAAAGAAGAAGAGCTGGCAAGAATATTTGACAGCTTCGAGCAGGCTGACGGTTCAACGACCCGACTGTACGGAGGCAGTGGCCTCGGACTCAGCATAACGAAAAACCTCGTTGAACTGATGGGAGGTGAAATTTCCGTTCGCAGTGAAGTCGCCAAAGGCTCGAAGTTTACTATTAGCATCAGTTTGCCGATCAATGAAGATGTACCGGTTAAATTTCGCGATACCGCGGCACTGCTGGGTGCTTTGGTGTTGATCGCCTCGGATAATGTGAGCACTCGGCGGGTACTGTCTCACATGGCGACCGAGTGGAGAATGATACCCGTGGAAGCTGGCAGCCCTGAAGAAGTAAAGGCATTGCTTGCGAGCAGAGGCAACGACGTTGCTCTGGTTTTGCTTGATCAGAATCTGGAGCAGCCTTCTGCGCAAAGAATTGATGCGTGGATAGACGCCAGTTTCAAAGGGCTTCCAGTAGTGATGCTAACCCGAGTGGCTGGTAGTGGGCGACTTAGTATTCAGGCCGAAAGCGTTAGGGCGAGCGTTATGAAGCCGGTGCAGCGTACCGAACTCTTTCGCGCGATTCATCATTGTTTAATCTCTGGCGGTGACGAGATTGCCGAAGGCGAGGAGGTAAACCTGCAAAATGCAGCCAATTGCGCAAATGCCAGAGTGTTAGTTGTAGAGGATAATTACATTAATCAGGAAGTAGCGCTTGGAATGCTGGAATTGTTCACCACCAGTGTTGACCTGGTAGATAATGGCGCAAAAGCAATTTTCAAGCGATTTGAGAACGAATACGACCTGATTTTGATGGATTGCCAAATGCCCGTGATGGATGGCTATGAAGCCACCACGGAAATACGCCGTCAAGAGCGCGCATTGGGCTTACCTGAGGTACCCATTGTTGCGTTAACGGCACATGCATTCAAAGGCGAACGAGAACGCTGTTTGCAATGTGGCATGAACGATTTTCTGAGCAAACCTTTTGATGAAGAAGACTTTTTCAAAATGGTACAGCGCTGGACCGAGCATTCTAGAATTGGCAGGGACTTTGAGTTGCAAAGCATTCCAGTCAATAAGCGACTACCACAATCCAAAAGCGAACCGGGTGTGAATCTGGAGTCGATAGAAAAACTGCGCGGCCTGGTTGGCAAGAATCGAGTTGGGCTTGAAGTGAAGTTGATCAAGCACTTTTTAAGGTCAGCACCTGACGCCATTGCGGCGTGTAAACAAGCCTGTGCGGAAAACGATGTAGCTAAAATGCTAGCCAATACGCATCCAATGAAGTCAAACTCGGCATCACTGGGTGCTTACCGATTGGCGGAGTTGTTTATGGAAATGGACGAGTTGGCTCATGTCACGCATTTATCGGAGTGTGAACCTTTGTTGAAGCTTGCAGATCTGGAGCTGCAACTCGTAGTCTCCGAGTTGAAAGCGGTAGTGGCGCGAAGTACAGAGCTGCAAGCGGCTGAATCCAGCGCTGCGGCCGAGCCTGCCTGAATACGCCAAACCACTATTCGCCTGCAGCTACTATGCCCGGCGAACAGGCATTGCTATCATTGGCATCAATAACCAGTGAGAGGCGGGCAAATGAAATTCAATAATATTCTTGAAACCATCGGTGATACGCCGTGTATTCGCATCAACAAGTTGTTCCGGCCTGACATAGAGGTATGGATGAAAGCTGAGCGCTTTAATCCAGGCGCCAGCATTAAAGACCGAATCGGCTTGGCGATGATTGAAGATGCCGAAAAAAGAGGCGACATTAAACCTGATACTGTGATTGTGGAACCTACCTCAGGCAATACCGGTATTGGTCTGGCGTTGGCTTGTTCCGTGAAGGGCTACCGCCTGATTCTCACCATGCCCGAATCCATGTCGATAGAACGACGGAAGTACATGAAGGCCTTGGGGGCCGAGTTGGAATTAACGCCTAAAGAGCTGGGCATGGGTGGCTGTATTGAGAAAGCCAAGCAATTGATTACGGAAATACCCAATAGCTGGATGCCAATGCAGTTTGAAAACGAGGCGAATGTTCAAGTTCACCGCGACACGACTGGCCAGGAAATTGTTGCTGATTTTCCAGATGGTCTGGACTATATGATCACGGGTGTTGGAACGGGCGGTCACATAACAGGTTGCGCCGAGGTGCTTAAAGAAGCGTACTCCTCTATTCAAGTGCTTGCTGTTGAACCGGAAAAATCCCCGGTAATCAGTGGCGGTGAAAAAGGCTTACACAGGCTGCAAGGCATTGGCGCCGGCTTTGTTCCGAAAATACTCAACACTGAATTGCTGGACGGCACAGTATTGGTTAGCGAAGAAGACAGCTTTGACATGGCGCGCCGCTGCGCTAGCGAAGAGGGTATTTTTGTTGGCATTTCCTCCGGAGCCAGCCTTGCTGCGGTGGCCAAGCAGCAGGGTGATATGCCGGCGGGCAGTAAAGTGCTGGTGTTTTGTTATGATACTGGTGAACGTTACCTGTCGATAGACGACTTGTTCAGCGGCTAAAGAATTCAACCGTTACAGCGCAGTGGTCTCTACGTGATCTGCTCGCTGTGGTTCTTGTCGTGATGCGACTAAACAGGCCGTAACAATGAGCGCCGTGCCGACCAGGGTGCTGTTAGTTAACTGTTCATTGAAAAACCACCAGCCCAGCAAAGCGGCCCATACGAATGCCGTGTATTCCACAGGTATGAGCACCTTGGCTTCAGCACGGGCGTAAGCCCATGCGAGAATCATCAAAGCGCCGGTACTCAGTAGCGCCGCCAGTACTATCAACGGGGCATGATCAGTTGCTGGTATGTGCGCGAACCAGGGTGCTACGCAGAGCAAGACAATACAGCTTGTACTGTTTTGAAACAGCGCTATTTCTGCCGGTTTAGCCAGCAGGGCTTGTTGCCTTTGCAGTATGAGGTTGTAGGCGTACATCACCGCAGAGCACAATATAGCCGCAATCCCGTACGCCATGTCTGAGCCGAATTCGCTGTTTAGCTGCCCGAATACAATAATGATCGCCCCGGCAAATCCTAGCAAGGAAGCAAACAAAGCGGTAAGACCAATTGCCTCTTTAAGCAGCGCTGCGGCCAGGTACAGGGCAATCAACGGTGCTATGAAAGAAAGTGCGACGGCCTCCGCCAGAGGCACATAGATTAAACCCCAGAAGAACATAAAGCCCATTACTGTGACGAGAACTCCTCTCAGTACGTGCAGACGTAATGCTGCGGGAGTGGGCCAGGCAAACTGCAGTCCGAAAAACAATAAAGCGCTGAAGGCCACACTGATGGGAGTACGCCACAGCATCGCATTGTAGGCGCCCAAATCGATTGCAAGACTTTTCATCGCCCCATCCATGGCGGCAAAGCAAGCAATGCCCAGTGTCGCTACCAGAAGTGGTAAGAGATTCTTGGATGATGACACGGCCTAAGATTCAGAGCGGGATTACAGCGTGAGCAGGGGACGCAATGATATCAGCTTGGCATGGTATAGTGCGGCTTACCCAGTCTTTATTAGGGAAGCTTGTGAAGAATAATAACAACGCTGGAAACTCCACTGGCGGATGGTACGCGCACTATGTGTTAGTGGTGCTGGTTATTGTCTATGTATTCAACTTTATTGACCGCAATATTCTGTCGATACTGTCGCAAGAGATACAGGCCGATCTGGGTGTGTCTGACTCACAAATGGGCTTCTTATACGGTACTGTTTTCGCGGTGTTTTACGCTGTTTTCGGAATTCCGCTGGCACGTTTTGCCGATGTCTGGGTTAGGCGTAGTTTAATCTCTGTTGGCCTTTTATTCTGGAGTGCGATGACCGCTTTGTCGGGTTTGGCGCGTTCTTTTCCAATGCTGGCAATGTTTCGAATTGGCGTAGGCATTGGTGAGGCCAGCGCATCCCCGGCAGCGTATTCAATGCTATCGGATTACTACGCACCCAAAGTGCGCGCCACGGTACTCGCCATCTATTCCTCAGGCTTATACATAGGCGGGGGTATTGGGCTTTTCCTCGGTGGCTATATTCTCGATTCATGGCATGCAGCCTATCCCGATACCAGCGCGGCACCGTTTGGTCTTAAGGGCTGGCAAGCCGCTTTTATGGCGGTAGGTATTCCCGGTATTTTAATGGCCATTTGGGTAAGAACCTTGCGTGAGCCGCAGCGGGGTGCCAGTGAGGGCCTTACGAGTGAGCCGCACCCAGCGCCGTTTTCCTTATTGAAAACAGAGCTGTTAGCAATGCTGCCGCTGTTTAATTTGTGGCAATTGAAGAAACAAGGTGCGTCCCTAAAAGCTAATGCAATCAGCGCAGTAACCATCGTTGCGGTAGCCGCTGCTCTGATTGCATGGACCGGCAGCGTCGCACAGTGGGTAACACTAAGCATTGGCGTCTATGTGTGCTTCACCTGGGCACAATCGTTGGGCGTTCGTGATCCGGCCACCTACGCCATGATCTTCAAGTCTAAGGGCATGATTTTTACTTTGTTGGCATTCCCAACAATCGCGTTCGTGACCTACGGTGTGAGCTTTTGGACTGCACCTCTGTTGCTGCGATTACACGACACTACGGCCGCAGAAGTTGGCTTATACATAGGGCTTGGCGCGGCTATTGGCGGTTTTCTCGGTATTACCCTCGGTGGTGTTATGGGCGACTGGTTTAAGCAGCGCCATCCAGCCGGGCGTTTGTTGGTTGGCTACTGGGCCGTTTTCGGCACCGCTCCCCTGGTGCTCTGGATGATTTATACGGATGATCTAGAGCTGGCGTTTTTGCTGAGCTTTTTGCATCACTTTTTCAGCGCCTCCTGGCCGGGCATCCCGCCGTC
>CAYGSL010000011.1:74196-100472 GCA_964352475.1 uncultured Pseudomonadales bacterium
TGCTGAGCTTTTTGCATCACTTTTTCAGCGCCTCCTGGCCGGGCATCCCGCCGTCCACGGCAGCCGATCTTGTATTGCCGCGAATGCGCGCGGTGGCCGGTGCGTTTTATATTTTGCTGGCTACATTTATTGGCTTGGCGTTGGGGCCTTATATGATGGGGCGGCTATCAGATGCGTTTATTTCAGGAGGGCTTGAGGGTGCTGCAGCGCTGCAATCAGCCATGGCTTGGTCCATGTTGATTTTCATCCCCACCTTGATTCTGTTGACCTTGGCCTGGCGGCACCTGCCCAAAGATGAGGCCAGTCGCGTTGTTCGAGCTGAAGCGCTGGGTGAGAACGTGGAAGTTACTCAGCAAGCTGGCTGAGACAGCTTAGACGGCTTCTTCCAGCTTCTCTTCTTGCCACTGGGCAACATTGTTCTCAATGAAGAAGAAGGCCACAATCCAGACAAAGGCGTCCCAAAAATCTATGAATTCGCCATAGAAGCCCCAAAACACGGCAATTGCGATCAGGGTGCCGTACAAGGCGATTTTGACGAATTTGATGGAGCGGAACGCTGGCGCGCTAAGCGGGCCCTTGGCAAGCAGCCACACTTCTACTTCAAGAATGCACACGACCAATATCCAGGCGGCTGAATTAGCCACATCGGCAATAGCCAGAGTTTGCGCCAGGAAGTAATGACTGTCATCGGTTAGCAAATCATTACCGATTGTCATCAGTGAGCCTGCTTCGCCCAATGTCAGGCAGTTCGTTGCAGACACAAGCTCGAAGCGTTCAAGGCTGTACATGAATGAGCTGCCGACATAGTCGCACAGCTGCGAAACATCTGCGTTTAAGGCTTGCCACTGACTGAGTTCCTGCCAGCTTTGCAGATAACCATAAAACGCGTAAACAATGCTGGAATAGCAAATAGCGCGTAAGGCTTTAAACAGCAATTGAATACCGGGAGTCAGTTTCTCATCTGGAATAGTCCAGGTTTCCAGTTCGAACAATAGCAACAGTACTACCCAGGCAGCAGTGTCTATAGTGGCTGCATAGGCGTTAATGATGCCGTGCCATTCAACCCCGTTTGGGTGCATCAACAAAGCGGCAGCGGATTCTTCGCGATAAAAAGTGATGGTGTTGATCACCAACAGCAAGTAAACGGCGTACTTAAACCATTGGAATGGAGTAAACAGGGAATCGCTATTGTTGTTATGCGTAGTGTGCAAAATAAAACCCTCAATCGGCGAAACTACTGTGTAGCCCGAATCTCTTTTTTATATCGCCGCATCTTAGCAAGAAAGCGCCACACGCTGCTGATATGCCAGCGCAGGTGAGTGAAATCGCGCCGACTTTGCCATTGCCCCTGATGAATTATTTGGCACTGGTCTGTAATTGCGTTAAAGAACCCGGCCCGCTTAAAGCGCAAACACAGGTCTACGTCTTCGTAATACAGACGGTATTTTTCATCGAAACCGCCAATGGTCTTAAAGTGCTCCCGCCTGATTAACATGCACATGCCTGCAACCCAGTCTACCTGTGCTAGCCCGTGTTTCATGTCTATCGGGTTTTCAGGCTCTCTGCCTAGTAATTTCCTAAACAAATACGCAAAGTCAGGGAATATTCGACCAGTAATCTGCTGCACGCCGTGTTCATCGAGTACTGTTGGCCCCAATACTGAAAGCTTGTCGTCATCCCGTTTGGTCATCTGCTGCGCCAAGTCGTTAATGGCAGAGCTTTTTAGCCGCACATCCGGGTTAAGCACCAGAAAGTACTTGGTTTCTTCACTCAAGGGTGCCTGTTGAAAAGCTAAATTATGGTTAGTCGCAAAGCCCTTGGCTTCTGAATTTTCAATCACCGTGTATGGAAACGTCAGCTTACCGAGCGCTTCCGGGTGTTGCTCGGGAATGTTTAAAATCAGGCTCAGCTGCAGCGCCTGTGGATCCTGCTGTTGCGCCAAATCTTGCAGCAAAAGCTCTATGTGGTCGCTATGGCCGTGGCTGACAATCGATACATGAATTTCGTGAGACAAAATAGACCTTGAAGCGGTGAATCGAGTTACTAAGCGCGCCTATATTAGACCATTTACACTGACCACAAACACAGCTATTGCTTACCGTAATAAGACGCGAAATAATGAGCGTGCGCCATTCCTCCGAGCCGTCAACCCAGCAAAATAAGCTAATGTCAGTAAACACCAACCCAGAAACAGCCAATTGTCGGCAGGAATACCTGGCCGCAATGGGCATAGATTGCTGGCGGCCACATGTGCAGCTGCCTGGAGCACTCAAGTCCGCGGTGTATGGGAGGGCTGGGCCCAAAGAAGATCCAAGCGCATTGACCAGCAGTGTCTCTGCGCCCCCAGCTCCGAGTACGTCCGCCAAAGTGCCAAGAAGAACAGCCGCGGAAATTTTGACCGAAGCGCCGGTTCAGCCTAAGGCCCCCTCTGTTAACAGGCCAGTCACGACTTTAGAACCCACAGGGCAGGCGCAAAATCCGCTCATGGATTCTCAGCTAAACCTGTATTTACTGGAATGCCCAGGCCACTGCTTAATCATTGATGACGCGCTCGGTAGCCGCGAACAACAAGCGCTGCTGCAGAATCTGATGTTTGCGCTAAGCGGACAACCACCTGCCAATTACAGAGCCACGCCATTTGATTGGGCCAGTATTCCTCCGCAAGGCGGTGATGCGGTGGATGTGTTGCGCGGCATTGTTGATAGGGCGCTGAACCAGCAAGCTATTCATACCATTGTTGTTATGAGCACCTCTTCAAGAGCTCTGTTTGAATGTGATGCCAGTGCAACAGGACGGGTTGCAACACCAGGGTGGTTAACTGCCGGACCGCAAGTGATTGTTACTCACAGCTCCAAACAACTGCTGCTAGAACCTACCAGGAAAGCCGACACCTGGGCACATGTTCAAGGCGCGCGAAACGGCGCTGCTTCTTGACTGGAGACGCCAATGTCGAGAAATTTGGGCAGCGCGAGCTGGATAGCGTGCACGCGCTTGAATGCTCGCTGAACGCTTATCCCTGGTCTAAACAATCCTTCATAGACAGCATAGAATCCGGTCACGGGTGTTACTGTTTGCGTATCGATGGCGAGATTGTTGCATTCGCGGTCATCAGTCAGGTGTTGGACGAAGCCAGTTTGCTCAACCTGGGTGTTGCGAAAACGCATCAGCGTAAAGGGTATGCGCGACAATTGCTGGAAACAGCGCTTACGCGCAGCACTGAGGCTGGTGCCAGCATGTGTGTTCTAGAGGTTAGAGCGAGCAATCGTTCGGCTATAGAGTTGTATTATGACATTGGTTTTTACGAGATAGGGCAACGCCCCGGCTACTACCCTGCGGCGCAAGGACGAGAAGATGCGCTGCAATTGTGTATGCCATTAGGGTGACAAGGGGAACGAGATGCTTAAAAAAATTCTGATTGGCCTACTGGCTACAGTTGTGTTTTTGCTTCTACTAGCGCTTGGCTTTCTTTACTTTAGCGGCGCGTGGAACGCGCTGTTTCCGAGCAATGAACACGATACGACACCACCTGAGATCTCGGAAGCCTTGCAGCGGCCAGCCGTTTTGCTGTTTACCAAAACCAACGGATTTCGTCATGTAGAGGGTATAGAAGCCGGTAGCAAACTGTTCAAGCACATTGCCAAATCGCGCGATTGGGGGCTGTACCACACTGAAAACGGTGCAGTGTTTAACAAAGAACAATTGCAGCAATTCGATGCGGTGGTGTTTCATAATGCAACGGGTGACATGCTCAGTAAGGAGCAAGAACTGGCATTCCAGCAATGGCTGGAATCGGGTGGTGGCTGGTTAGGTGTGCACGCTGCGGGTGATGGATCTCATCAAACCTGGGATTGGTACATGGATAATCTGCTCGGCGCAAAATTTACAGCGCACATTATGGGGCCGCAATTTCAGGTGGCGACAGTGAATGTTGAAGACAAGGACCACCCAGCCGTACATGCCTTGCCCGATCAATTTGAGCATTCTGAAGAATGGTATTCATGGGAAGAAAGCCCACGCGCAAAAGATTTTAAGATTCTCGCGACAATTGATGAGAGTTCTTACAGTCCGGTGCAAAAAATATTGGGCCAGGAAAATGATCTGCGCATGGGGGATCACCCCGTGGTTTGGACGAATTGTGTAGGCCAGGGCAGAAGTATTTATTCGACCATGGGTCATGCGACTGAAGCATACGACGTTCCCGAGCACAAACGCTTGCTGGAAGATGCCCTTGCCTGGGCGCTGGGTGAGATGGGTGGCTGCAAGTTATGAGTATTCTGAATTCTGCGTGGGTCAATGATGAGCTACGCATTTTGCACGACAGCGCTTTGCGTTATACGCTGGCAGAATTTGCGCCACATCGTGAACGTTGGGAAAAGCAAGGCAAGTGCGACCGCCAGGCCTGGAGTGACGCCGGTGCGGCCGGATTACTGGGTGCCAGTGTTCCGGAAGAATACGGGGGTGCCGGAGGCGACTACCGTCATGAAGCCATTATTTATGACGCAATGATGCGCGGTGATGCTGCTGCTTCAGTAGCGGGTGGCAACACAGTGCACAGTCAAATTGTGGCTCACTACTTCATCAACTACGGCACGGAAGAACAAAAGCAACGCTGGTTGCCAAAGATGGTCAGTGGTGAACTGGTAGCGGCTATTGCCATGACGGAACCCGGCGCGGGTTCGGATCTGCAGGCCGTAAAAACTTCAGCGAAGCGAGAAGATGATCACTACCTTATTAATGGCAGTAAAACGTTTATCACCAACGGCCAACACGCAGAGTTGATTATCGTTGTCTGCAAGACAGATCCGGCAGCCGGTGCTAAAGGCACCTCTCTTATCGTTGTGGAAACTGAAGGGCTGGAGGGATTCGAACGCGGGAGAAATCTGGAAAAGATTGGCTTGAAAGATGCCGACACATCGGAATTGTTTTTTAATGACGTCAGAGTTCCCGTTGAAAACCTTGTTGGTGGTGAAGAGGGCCGCGGCTTTATTCAATTGATGCAGCAGCTTCCGCAGGAGCGACTTAGCATTGCCTGTGCGGCAGCGACCATTGCTGAGATGGCTGTTGAATCGACCGTGGCGTATACCAAAGACAGAAACGCGTTTGGTAAAACTGTATTCGATTTTCAAAACACCCGCTTTAAGCTGGCCGAGTGCAAAACCGAAGCGACCATTTCGCGCGCATTTGTCGATCAATGTATTGTTAAACTCGTGGCTGGCGAGTTATCTGCTGAAGAAGCCTCAATGGCGAAGTGGTGGTGTACTCAAAAACAGTGCGACATAGTGGATGAATGCCTGCAACTGCACGGCGGTTATGGCTACATGTGGGAGTACCCGATAGCTCGAATGTACGCCGACAGCCGCGTGCAAAAAATCTACGGTGGAACGAATGAAATTATGAAGGAGCTGATTTCACGTTCACTCTGATGTTTCGAAACCACACTTTATCGAAATGATCCTGTAGGCCTATGTGGCCCTTGGTCAAGGTGCCGTAGTTGGGTCTGGATGTAAACTTGCTCTTTTGATACAAAGCCTGCCATTGTGGGCTGCCTTGCTGAAATTTCGCGGTCAATTTATCGTTTAGCCAGAACTCTACGTCCGGACCATTCGCAATTATGTGCACTCGGTTCCAGTAACCCACCGGCTTGCTGGTGTCATGATCAGGTGCAATCATGTCGTAAAACGCACCGGCTCTGTGCGATGGATCTTTCGCGTCGTAATGGCCAGCGTTATCCAGAATCTGCATCTCATAACCAGTGTGATGAATACTGTCGCCGCTTTCGTCACCTCGAATAAAAATGCCGCTATTCCCGGAATCGCTAATCCGCCATTCCAGTTTTAATTCGAAGTCATCAAACTGTTCGCGTGTGATCAAATCGCCTGCCCAGCCAACTCTTGTCAGGCAACCGTTTTCTATTGCCCAACCCGGGTCTACGCTGTCTTCCTGATAGCTGCGCCATTGCTCAAGGCTGTTGCCGTCAAACAGTAATCGCCAGCCAGCCTGAGATTCGTCTGCTCTCAGTGAGTTTTCGCATTCGGAGGCGTCAATGATAGGGTCAGAACCGCAGGCGCTTAGCAACAATACGGCCAGCAGGCAGCATGTAAGTCGGTCAATGATCATGGCTTAGCCCTCTAATCCGATGTCTTCTTTTTGAATTCACAAAGATCTTCTATAACGCACGCACCACAGCGTGGTTTGCGTGCTACACACACATAACGACCGTGCAGGATAAGCCAGTGATGGGCATCCAACTTGAAATCATCATGCACAAATTTCAACAAACGTTTCTCAACTTCGTCAACGTTTTTGCCGGGCGCCAGCGCTGTTCGATTTGATACTCTGAATATATGAGTATCTACAGCAATTGTGGGTTCGCCAAACGCGGTGTTGAGAATAACGTTTGCGGTTTTTCGGCCAACCCCGGGTAAGGCCTCCAAAGCCTCCCGATCACGTGGCACTTCGCCTTCATGTCTATCCAGCAGAATCTCGCACATGGCAATCAGATTCTTGGCCTTGTTGTTATACAAGCCAATCGTTTTGATGTACTCCTTAACGCCATCTACCCCCAACTTCAGAATGCGTGCTGGGGTGTTGGCCTTCTTGAATAACTTCGCTGTCGCTTTGTTGACACTCACATCAGTTGCCTGTGCAGACAAGGCAACAGCAACCAGTAACTCGAACGGGTTCTTGAAATTTAATTCGGTAGTTGGCTTGGGGTTTTCGGCCCGCAACCGTTCGAAAATTTCGCGTCGTTTCTGTGGGTTCATAGTATGGGTACGCTACTTGATGGTACCAGTAACCCGTACTCGTTTGCTGCCGGCCACCGGCTTATCTTTGCGTGCTTCTTCTCTTTCTTTCAGCCGCGCATCGATGATGTTTTTCATTGCAATAAGTAATCCTGCGAACAAGAATGCTCCCGGTGGAACAATCGCAACAATAAAACCGGGGTAGTCGCTGAACAGTTCGATCTTCCACTCAGCGGCTGCGGCACCAAACAAAAGGTTCATATCGGCGAACAGGGCGCCAGTGCCAACCAGCTCGCGCATGGCGCCCAGCAATACCAACACCAACGCAAAGCCCAGGCCCATAATGAAACCATCGTACATTGACGGCAGCACCGGATTCTTGGCAGCGAATGCATCGGCACGGCCGAGAATGGCGCAATTGGTTACGATAAGTGGAATGAAGATGCCGAGAATTTCGTAGAGCTCATACGCATAGGCCTGCATCAGCAATTTGATACAGGTGGTGAAAGAGGCAATGATCATTACGAATGCAGGCAGTCGCACGGCGTCAGACACTACGTTTCGAATCAGAGATACCGCGGTGTTTGAGCAAACCAACACAAAAATAGTGGCCAGGCCCAGTCCAAGTGCGTTCACAATCGTGCCGCTCACTGCCAGCAATGGGCACAGCCCAAGCAATTGAACTAAGGCAGCATTGTTTTTCCACAAACCATTGCTGGTCAGTTCTGCGTAGCTCGTGTTACTGGCCATTTTGATTGCTCCCGCCGGTTTGGCTAACAAGCGCTTTTTGTTCAATCTGCTGTTGGTGCTTCTGGAAGTACAGCAAGGCATTGTAAACCGCTGTTGTCACCGCACGTGGTGTAATCGTTGCCCCGGTAAATTGATCAAATTCACCGTCGTCTTTCTTAACCGTCCAACGTTCTGGCACGGGGTTAGTCAGTGAGCGCCGGTTAAAACTTAAAATCCAATCGGATTTCTTCAAATCAATCTTGTCACCCAGCCCTGGAGTTTCAGCGTGCTGCACAACGCGAACGCCGGCCACGCTGCCATCAACGTTAACACCCACTAAAAGTTCAATCTTGCCGCTGTAACCGTCAGGTGCAATCACTGGCAGAATCACGGCTTTCATATCGCCGTTTTGAGTGGCCATAAATCCGGTCTGTTGCCCGGCAAGATGAAGCAGTTCTTGATCATCAACATCAAACTGTGCATCCAGCATTTGGTTGTCGTGCTGATCTCTGGGTACTATTTCCAAAAGCGCTTTTTCACGCGCCTGACGAATTTGTTCGGCTATACGGTCTTTGGTACCCAATTGTGTGGCTGCGATGATCGCCGTAGTCAACATTGCGAATGCGCCAAGCAACAAGCCATTACGGGTAACAGCTGAAACTATCATTGCTGCCCTCCGTGGCCATAGGTGCGCGGTTGGGTGTAATGATCAATCAGCGGTGCTGCAAAGTTCATCAGCAGTACTGCAAAGGCAACCGCGTCCGGGTAGTTGCCAAACGTTCGGATCAAATAAATGAGTACGCCGATACCAGCGCCATAGTACAAGCGCCCGATATTGCTCACTGCTGAACTGACTGGGTCGGTAACTATGAAGAACGCACCCAACATAGTCGCACCCGTGAAAAGATGAAACATGGGCGAGCCACCGCTGGCTGAGCTGCCGCTGTCATTAAACATCAAGGCCATAACCGCCAGTGCGGCTAACATGCTGACGGGTGCGTGCCAGGTGAAGATGCGTTTGTACAGCAGGTAGCCGCCACCCAGCAAAAAGGCCAGGTTAACCCATTCCCAGCCGTAGCCTCCAAAGCTGCCAAATTGTGGCGAGCTGGCAAACAACTCCTCTACCATCAGGCTGTCGTTTTGCTTGAACACATCGAGCGGCGTGGCCATGGTAAATGCGTCTATCGGCGTGCTGCTTAAAAACGGAAAGCTCGCGCCTATGGCGCTGAGTGGGCCTAGTGTTGGCGCTTGATCAGGAATACTGCCGGCCGGTGCGGCCCATTGAGTCATCTCAATGGGAAATGAAATCAGCAGAACAACGTAACCCACCATGGCGGGATTGAACGGATTGTAACCCATGCCCCCATACAAGTGCTTGGCGACCAGAATGGAAAAACCAACGCCCACCAGCACCAGCCACCAAGGCGCGTAGGGCGGCAGAGCAATAGCGAGTAACACTGCAGTCACAAGCGCGCTGCAATCGCGTAAGTAAAACATGGGTGGACGATTGCGCAGACGCATCACCATCGCCTCCATGCCCAAGGCAAGCAAGCTGGCCCAAATGATGTTGATAATAGTGCCCCAGCCGAACAGGGCCGTCATTACGACAATACCCGGAACCAGCGCAAGCAATACGTGGCGCATAACACTGCCGGTATCACCGGGGCGGCTCATGTGTGGTGAGGTTACGTGTAGCAAGGCCATTAACCGCTCGCTCCGTTATCGCTGTCGGATGCGGGCTTATTCATTTCGTCCTTCTTCGCCTTGGAGCGCGCAACCGCGGCTTCAACCTCTGCTCGCTTTGCTGTCGCGGCGTTGTCATCACCATCTGCGGGTGAAGTGGCCTCCTTTTCAGCGGCTCGTTGGTCGGCAGCGGCTTTGCGGGCGGCCTTTTTGGCCTCTTTTTCACGCTCTGCGGCTTCCAATCGCTCCTGGCGAAACTCAAACCGTTGGCGAGAGTGTTCTGCTTTCACATGTTCCTCTGCACGCTCTCTGAGCTCCGCTTTTGAAGCGCGATAGTATTGCACCAGCGGAATATTGCTTGGGCACACGTAAGAACAGGCACCGCACTCTATGCAGTCTGCGATATTGTGTGCTTCCAGCTGCTCGTATTCCCTGGCTCGCGAATACCAGTACATTTGCTGCGGCAACAAAGAGACCGGGCAGGCTTCTGCACACATACCACAGCGAATGCAGGCTTGTGCCATGTTCGGTTCTGGCAGCTCGTCGGCGCTTGGGGCCAGCAAACAGTTTGTTGTTTTAACAATGGGTACGTTTGCCGAATGCACGGTAAAGCCCATCATCGGGCCACCCATAATCAATCTGGATTTTGGCGTTGCATGCCAGCCGTGCTGTTCAAGCACCGTTTGCATTGTGGTGCCCAGTAAAACTTCCACATTGCCCGGGGCTTTGAGCGCGTTGCCCGTTAAGGTGGTAATGCGGGAAATTAATGGCTCGCCATCAAACACGGCTCGTTTGATGGCGTAACAGGTACCAATGTTCTGGCAAACAATGCCCAGGTCCGCGGGCAAACCGCCACTGGGAACCTGCTTACCAGTGAGTATTTCTATGAGCTGCTTTTCCCCACCAGAAGGGTACTTGGTGGGAAACTCGATAACCTGGTAAGGACGACCTGACAACGCTTCATTCAATGCGGCAGCAGCGTCTGGCTTATTGTCTTCCAGTCCAATCAATATGCGCGCCGGTTGCAACAGATGCGTGAGTACATCAATACCTTGTAATATGTCTTCAGTGCGCTCCAGGATCAGTGCGTGGTCGGCAGTTATGTAAGGCTCACATTCAGTGGCATTGATTATCAGTGTGGCAATCGGTTTATCAGCGGGTGGGCTTAATTTAACCGCCGTAGGAAAGCCGGCCCCGCCCATACCTGCTATGCCCGCATTGCGTATGTGAGACACGAGAGCACTGCGGTCAATGGCCGTGTAATCGGTGAGGGGATTACGCTCGCCCCAGCGGTCTTCACCATCGGTGTCTATCACAATGCACGGAGCACTCATGCCGGATGAATGCGCAATGGGCCTGTCTTCTATAGCGGCGATAAATCCCGAACTTGGTGCGTGCAAGGGCACGCTTACAAACCCGGTCGCTTCTGCAATGACTTGACCTTTAAGCACCTGGTCACCCACGGCAACACATGGCTCTGCTGGCGCCCCAATCGATTGCGACAAGGGCAGAATCAATTGCGCCGGAATTGCTGCGGTTTGAATTGGGCTGCCGAGACTTTGGGTTTTGTTTTCAGGTGGGTGAATACCGCCGTGAAAATCCCAGGTTTGGGCCGGCTTCTGCGGCGCATTCATGCGGCTTCACCATCGAGACGGGGGTTTCGGTCTGTCGCAATCAAATTAGCTTCCGCCGTAGCTGGCAATTCCCACGCCCAATGCTTGAGATCAACTTCGATTGGCAACATATCGATGCAATCAACAGGGCAGGGCTCTACGCACAAATCACAACCCGTGCACTCGTCAGCGATCACCGTGTGCATTAATTTTGCTGCACCCAGAATCGCATCCACCGGGCAGGCCTGTATACACTTGGTGCAGCCTATGCATTCGTCTTCGCGAATATAGGCCACCGTGCGAATCTCTTCGGTGCCGTGTTCAGCATCCAGCGGTATGGGTTCCATATCCAACAAATCAGCCAGCGCCTGAATACCGGCTTCACCACCGGGTGGGCACTTATTAATGGCCTCACCGTCGGCAATGGCTTCCGCGTAGGGTTTACAGCCCGGGTAGCTGCATTGCCCACACTGGGTTTGAGGCAGAATGTCGTTGATCTGGTCAACAATCGGGTTGCCTTCCACTTTGAACTTAACGGAGGCAAAGCCCAGCAAACCACCAAACAGCGCGCACATGATCAACAGCGCAATGACGGCTGCCCAAAACGGGTATGCAGTGGCAAACTCAATCATTCAAACAAGACCAGCAAAACCCATAAACGCAAGACTCATCAAGCCAGCAGTGATCATGCCTATGGAGGCACCCTGGAACGGTTGCGGAACATCCGCCACGTTCAAGCGTTCGCGCATGGCTGCAAACAAAATGAGTACCAATGAGAACCCTACAGCGGCACCGAAGCCAAACAATAGTGACTCAATAAAGTTGTGTTGCTTATTGATGTTGAGCAGAGCCACGCCTAGGACAGCACAGTTAGTAGTAATCAGCGGCAAGAACACCCCTAATACGCGGTGAAGCAGCGGGCTGGATTTGCGTACGACCATTTCTGTGAATTGCACAACAACAGCGATCACTACGATAAATGCAATGATGTCGAGATACTCAAGACCCAGAGGGCTTAGCAGGTAGGCAAAGGTGAGGTAACTAACAACGGAAGATAAAGTCAGTACAAAGATAGTGGCGGCCGACATGCCAATGGCGGTTTCCAGTTTGTTGGACACCCCCATGAACGGGCACAAGCCGAGGAACTGTACCAGTACGAAGTTATTGACCAGTATGGCACCGATCAGCAAGCTAAAGTATTCCATGAGACTTCGCGGATAATCAGATAAATTTCAAAAACTTACGGCGCTTACTTAATGTTTAAGTTGCTGCCGAAAGCGGCGCTATTGTAACACAGCAATGGTTCCGGGCAGTGGTTGATTGATGCGCATGCGCAGTGCATCGGTGTCAGGATATTGCGCATCAAGCTGCTTGATCCTGGCTTTGAATAATACAGCGTATATAGCGCAAACCTATCAAGAGTCATAGTAGCTTTTCAGTAAGGCTGGCAAGGCTAGTCAATTGCTTAGCGTTGAGAGGATCTAAAAAAGAATCGGCGAACTGATTGTAGGACTTTTCGGCGTCACGATATATCCGTTCTCCAGCGCTTGTAAGCTTGACCAAACTGACTCTTGCATCACGCGCACTTTCTTCTTTTTTCACTAGCCCAATTTTTTGCATGGGGTTTAGCAACCTGGTAACGCCAGACGCGCTCAGCCCAACTTTTTCAGCCAGGTCAATGCGGCGCAAATTCTTGCCTGTCGCGTTATTCAAATGAAGCATGACGGTAAATTCCGTATAGCTGATGCCATGAATCATCAATGATTGATCCAGGCGCTTGATCAATTTGCTGTGAAGATTGGATAGCGTGAGTACTAACTCACCATTCTGCGTTACAGTCATGTATAAATTCTTGCTTAATGTTTGACTAGTCAAGTATATGGCAAGAAAATTAATAGTTCAAGTATCCACCTGAACACATGCGCGTGTAGGCAAGCCCGTTATGCGAACCAGGACTGCAAAATGTTCTCAAATCTTCGGAGACTGTGTCAGAATGGAACGGCAGAAATTACCCGAATTGATCCAGGCACACAACAAGCGGGCTAAGTAGGCAAAACCTTACTTCGGCAGAATCCCGTGCGAACTCGTTTATTACATGAAAATTCCTAAAAGACTGCAGCCGCTGGTAGACGACGGCTTGATTCATGAAGTTGTCAGCCGGCTTATGAGCGGCAAAGAGGCCGACGTTTATGTGGTGCGCTCCGGTTCAGAGATTCGTTGCGCAAAAGTATATAAAGAATCTATGAAGCGCAGCTTTAAGCAAGCGGTCCACTATCAGGAGGGTCGTAAAGTACGTAACAGTCGGCGCGCCAGAGCGATGGAAAAAGGCTCCAAATACGGTCGCAAACAGCAGGAAGAAACCTGGCAAACCGCGGAAGTAGACGCACTACGTCGAGCAGCGAATGCGGGTGTGCGAGTGCCGGAGACTTTTGGCTGCCTGGACGGTGTGTTGCTGATGGAGCTGGTGACTGACGAACATGGCGATGTAGCCCCGCGGTTGGCAGACGTTGCAATGTCTGCGGACCAGGCGTTGGAAGATCACGGCGTTGTGATGGAGTATGTGAAGCGAATGCTCTGCGCCGGGCTGATACATGGGGATTTGTCTGAGTTCAACATACTAGTGGATGAATACGGCCCGGTAATAATAGACCTGCCACAAGCCGTTGATGCAGCGGCCAATAACCACGCCGAAGCCATGCTTACGCGCGACGTGCAGAACATGGCCAGCTACTACGGTCAATTTGCGCCAGAATTGTTAAACACTCGCTATGCACAGGAAATGTGGGCCTTGTATCAAGAGGGTGATTTACACCAGCACACCCCACTGAGTGGCGAGGCTGAAGAAGATACCCACAGTGCTGATGTTGATTCGGTGATGGCAGAAATCAAGGCCGTGATCGCTGAAGAAGAGGCGCGTCAATCACGCCTGAAAGAAGCTGATAATACGGATGAAGACGCATAGGTGGGAGAAGTGAAAGATCAGGCAGGGTTATGGAACAAGCTATTTCCCCAATTTCTAAACGGACCCCCGCGCTGCAACAGCCACAGTAATTTGCGCTGAGTTTTCGTCATTCAAATCACTTCGCTGTCGGCTATTCTTGTGACAGCTTATTAGTTCTCTAGATACTCTGGCGTTGAAAGTTTGAGCGGCACAATGGATAGAATAGCCAGCACCAGTGCGGCAGCGAATACCAGCAGGCTAAGCTGGTAGTTTCCCGAAACACCGTGCAACCAACCGACAATTGTGAAACCGGGCATAACGAGCAAAGAGGTTAGGGGGCCCATCAAGCCCATTGCACGGCCGTAGCTGACTAGCCCGAATACACTGGCCATCAATAGGCCCCACACCGGAATCATGCCCCCTGAAGCCAAGCCAAAGAGCACCACTGCAAACAGCATTAATGGGTAGGCTGGTGCTATGGCCATGATAAGCAAAGCGGAAATTAGCAAGGAGATGGCCGCTGAAAGCCCTAGCTTCAGATTAACTTTGTCGGCTGCCATGCCAAAAGCCAGCTTACCGACAAAGCCGGCAACAGCAACGGCCATTATCAGGGTGGAGGCCTGTGCAGCACTTACACCGAGATCTGTTGCGTAGGGTGCGATATTGGCGAGTATGGCGATATAAACGCTTAACATCAGGCCGATGGATAAACCTACTTGCCAAAATCCGGGATTGCCAAGAATATCTTTTGTGCCCAGTTCTGCAATACCGACTGGTACATCAGCACCTGAGATTTCTCCCTCAGGCAGCAAATCAACATCAGACGGTTTGCCTCGTATTGTCAGCACTACAAAGGGTAATACTAGCAGCGCAACGCAAAGCGCAAGGTTTTCCAAGGTTCCGCGCCAGCCCAAAGACACTAACCACCCGGTCATCAGGCCGGGTACAACAATGCCGCCGACTGAAGTGCCAACCGCCGAAATTCCAAGTGCCTTACCCCGACTGGATGTAAACCAGCGCGAGATACTGACCTGGCTGGCAGGAATTCCTGCAAACGCATTGGCCAGCGCCATGGTTATACCAAATGTGACGATATAGTGAGTGATGCTTGTGCTTTGCGCCAGCAGCCAAAGGCCGGCAGCAAACAACACCAGGCCGGCTGCCATGATCCAGCGTACCGGGTAACGGTCCATCATCACCCCAGCCAGTGGTTGCAATACCATACCTACGAATATTCCCGCGGTAAGGCTGTACATAACCTCCTGCAGGCTAGCGCTAAATTCTTCGCGAATCAAAGGTGTTAGAAGGCTAACTGAATAGGAAAAAAATCCTATTACGGCCATTTGTGCAACAAACGTTCCCGAAACCACATACCAGCCGTAAAACACTCAACACCCCTTTTGGGTCAGTCTGTATCCTAATCACTGTAACATGCCAAAAAGAGCCGACGCAGAGTGTTATGCAATAACTTTGCTCTGCCGCAAAGCTTCCCTTTGCGACTCGTCTATACCCAGAGTTTCTAAAACGACGTCGGTGTGCTCTCCATGGCCAGGGCTGGCTGACGGTATTGGCGTAAGCTCTCCACCAAACCGCGGCGGATTTCTCAGGGTTCTTATTTGCCCCATAGCCGGATGCGCCTGCAACTCCAGCGACTGGTTGGCGTCAACCTGGGGTTGGGCCAATGCTTCATCGAGAGACAGACATTTTGCGCAAGGTACATCGTTGGCCTGTAAGCGCTGCACAGCGACATCAGTTTCCAGCTCAGCAAAACTGGCACACAGAATTTCCTTATACTCAGTGAAGTTGTCCAATAGCTTTTCCAGAGAATTGAAGCGCGGGTCGGTTGCCAGCTCCTCTTTGCCCAACGCCTTGGCCACGCCATCTCGCTGTTTTTGTGTTGCGGCAGAGACTGTAATTGCACCGTCTTTGGTAATGGTGGCTTGATACAGTAGATCAGCCAGCAACGGCTTAGGGGCCACATCCTCATCCAACAGAGTGTGATTCATATACGCATCGGGAAACATGAAATACATGCCGGAGTCCAGCATCGACAGATCAATATGCTGACCTTCACCGGTTTTCTCACGTTGGTAAAGAGCGCTGGTGACCGCTTGGCAGGCAGTGTAGCCAGTAATCTTGTCGCACATCAGATTGTGTATAAACACTGGCTTATCCTGCCCTTGTGACGCCGCCATGCCGGTGTGAGCTTGAATTACCGGGTCATAGGCTGGCGCTGCACTCAGCGGGCCCTGCGTGCCAAAACCGGAAATTGCCATGTAGATCAGTTTGGGATTCAGTGCTCTGAGTCGCTCACTACCAAGATCAAGCTTGTCCATTACACCGGGTCGGAAATTGTGAATCAACACATCAGCCTTTTGCACCAGTTGCTCAACCAGTGCCTGCCCCTGTTTTGCCTTTAGATCGATTCGAACAGATTGCTTGCCACGATTGCAGTTGGCAAAGATGCCAGATATTCCACCTTTGCTTGCGCCAATATAGCGCAGAGGATCGCCGGCTTCAGTGGGTTCGATTTTAATAACCCTGGCGCCTTGTTCAGCCATCATCATCGCAGCCAGCGAGGCTGTAATCATGGTGGAAAGTTCGACAACGGTAACATCATGCAGTGGCTTCATAGCTACCTCAATTTATAGTTATGCCTCGCGCGTACTATATCTCACCTATGTCTGTTCCCCTATCTGAAGTTACTCCGGGTCCTCAGGTGATCTACTTGGTAGAAAATTCCAGCACCCCGGCCGAATAAAGTGACAGCCGCAGTCCTATCTACGTAAAATTCGCCTGACGGAGATCGGAGGATCGCTCATGTCGACACCAAATATCGTATCGCAGGAAGAATGGTTTAAGACCAGGAAAGAATTGCTGGCGTTTCGCGAGCGTATGAATTGGAGTTTTAGCTGGGTTTCATCTGCGGACAGCGAGTTCAACCGTGACTTCGGTGTAAGTTTCACAGAAGATGAAGTGAATGATGGAATCGTCCAGTACAACTACGGAGATTTCGAGTTCCCCCACGCTGGTGAGCTGCCCGGCATCAGTGTTTTTGTGAAGCAGGGTGACAAGGTGTATCGAAGCTACTCCAGCTATGCCCGCGGTCTGGAAAACACCATGGCGGCGTACAACTACCTTGACCTAGTGCCAAAGGGCCGTGATGAAACCGAGCTGGAATATGGCCATGAGTGGTTAAGGTTACGCGACAGTTACTAGTAATGCACAATGCAGTTACTGGCTTGATCTTGTAGGGTGCACAGAAGGTATTGATGAAATCTTCGATTACACTGGTCGTCTCTATCGATGGCGTCGCTCCACGCTTCGTCACTCCCGGCAGCATGCCAACACTCTGCGAGTTAGCGCGCAAGGGGGCTTCCTGCTTTGATGCGCGCACGATTGACCCTAGCATTACCTTACCTGCCCATACATCACTTTTTCGAGGCGTGGCCGCGGTTGATCACGGCATTGTGTCGAACGACGATTGTGAACTGAAAAGCAGTGCCAGTTCCTTTCTTAGGCAGGCCAGGAAGTCGGGTTTACAAACAGCGGCACTGTTCAATTGGCAACGCTTCAGCCGTGTATTGGAGCAAGACGCCGTAGATCAACTATTTGTAATTGATGGCGGTTATTCGCCTAGCGAGGACGAGGTAACAATTGCCAATGCCTGCACAGTATTGTCATCACGTAGTCAGGACCTTGTGTTTGTGTACATCGCTCAACCTGACCTGGCCGGGCACGAATCTGGATGGGGCTCTGAGGAATATCTGGCGGCGCTGGATCGAAGCGATGCGTTGCTGGCGCAACTGTGGAGCTTGTTAGGTCCGCAGGACTCTATCCTGGTAACAACCGATCATGGCGGTCTCGGGAATGACCATCAAATGAGTCGGCCCGAGGACGTGCAAACGTTTGTGGCCATGTGTTCACCGAGACTGAGTGCACACAGCCGATGGACCAGCGCCAGCATACTAGACGTTGCGCCAACCATTGCCGATGTCTGCGAATTTCCATCCGACCCGCATTGGCAAGGAAAGTCCTTGATTGGCTTGGAACGCCCTTTCGCTGATGAGCTGATGGGCGCACTGCACGGTATGCAAAATCATTCTTATGGCGAATGCGTGAATATGCTGGAGCATTCTTTGCAAGCCGCCGCCGCCGCACAAGCTGACGGCGCGGAAGACTCTATTGTTCTTGCTTGCCTGTTGCATGATGTAGGGCATGTCTTGGGGCCGGCCGGTGAATGGGGTTTGCCCGACCACGCTGAGGTGGGCGCGCTGGCCTTGCAACAGCATTTGCCGGCTGAAATTGTAGAACCCATACGCGCGCACGTGAATGCCAAACGCTTTCTGGTGGCGACAGAGCCTGAGTATTTTTCGCTTCTTAGCAAGGCGTCACAGGAATCGCTGAAGCAGCAAGACGGCGCCATGAGCATTGCAGAGTGCGAGGAATTTAAAAAGAACCCGTTTGCCGCGCAAGCCATCGCGCTTCGGCGCTATGATGATTTGGGTAAGGACGCTGATACTGATCTTATCGAGCTGGACAGCTTTCGTGAATTGCTGGGCGCCTGTTTAAACACCGAAATTGCCAGCGACCCGAAATGGCTTCGCGATGCCTGCCGCTGCAGGGAATGTCGTAGCGAGAGCAATGACCAGCACTTGCTAAATACAAACGATCTTGAGGGTTGGCAAGTATTGGAGTGCTCGTATGCAGGCGCCGATACGCGCGCAGTTCTTGGAAATGCGGCGGGAGTAATTCATCGCTGTTTTATTCCGAACAGTGATCTTGTTGATAACGATCGCAAAGTCCTGTGGGGAAGTGAGCACGGAAGGTTTCTGGAAGAGCCTTCCGGCACACACCAGGAAGACCTTGGTTTGTTTATTCAATCGCTGGATCGCTATGGCATTGCCTTAATCAAAGGTATCGGCAGAGAGCCCGGCGAAGTGCTGCGTTTTGCCTCTCGTATTGGTTTTGTTAGAGAAACGAATTACGGTCGATTCTTCGATGTAATTGCAGAACCTGATCCGATAAATTTGGCCTACACGCCCGTTGGCTTGCCTCTTCATACCGACAATCCGTATCGCAACCCCTGTCCAACGGTTCAGTTATTGCATTGCCTGGCTGCGGCCAGTACCGGTGGCTATAGCCACTTTGCGGATGGCTTTCACGCAGCCGAACGACTTAGGCAGGAGTCTCCCGAGCTTTTTTCTATTCTGACCGATACTGAACTGATGTTTCGCTTTCACGACAATACTGTCGATTTGCGCGACAGTAAAACAATGATTCAAACTGATTCGGTGGGCAAGATTTGCGCCATCCACGTGAATCATCGCAGCATGGAGGCACCCAGGCTGAGCATGGTGCAGTCGCGCGCCTTCTATGAGGCGTACCATCGTTTTACGAAACTGTTGTCAGCGCCCGAGTCGGTCATTGAGTTGCTGCTGCAACCGGGTGAACTCGTCGCGTTTGACAACAGAAGAGTGCTGCACGGCCGCGCCGGTTTTAAGATCACTGAACGCAGGCATTTACAGGGGTGTTATATCGATGCGGATGCCATTGAATCTGCCGCCCGTATGCGCGCCTGACTCCACCCTCTCACAGATCCAACACTAATCGATCGCCACCGCGGTTTTGCCGGCTCTGATGCACGCTGTGTGAAAACCTGATCCTTGCAGCCAGTCATATCCCGGTTCGTTATTGGTGAGTTCGCGAAAGTGGTTATAGGCAATGCAGATTCCGTGCGAATGATCGCTTATGCCTTCGGTGTTACTGTCTATGCCGTACTGTAAACCGTGCGCTATGTGATGATGGAACGGTGGTGCTTCCGGAGGCCATGCCCCCATTTCATCGTGCACTTGCTGCAGGTCTGCATTGATATAGGGCGTTGGTAACAATAATGGATCTGATAGGTCAAAACACCGCGCATCCAAAGCGTCCATAAAGTAGGCCATGGACTTCATCTGCTCAGAACGTTCTGTTGGATCCAATGGAATGTTGGGCGTTTGCGCAGAAACGTCGCCGCGTCTGGCTGCATCCATATAGCGAGCGTACAAACGCATCGCATTGATAATCGATTGCGGCCTATCCTGATGTTGGTAGGTTAGTTGATCCCAGGTGTTTACTACTGAGAGATTAACTTCATTGCAGCGTTTAAGCGACTCGACCGGTAGCGGAGCCATATGCACCGGCCGGTTCTTATAGGAAAACAGTCTCATGCTATTCAAACAGCACGGCTGGACTCTTGTAGTCGTAATACCCCAGTGGGCCTCCCATAATGTTGTCGTCGTAATGGGAGTAGAGGTCGAACCCTAATAATTGGCGTACGCGTGGAGAGAATTTAGCCACTTGTTCTACAGAAGTGTTCAACTGATGGTTTTCTTGCGTTTTCAACCAGCCCAGTACATAAGAAGCGACGATGGAGCGTCGTACTTGACCGTTAGTATTCGTACCACCGCCGTGCAGTGTTTTGCCAGGAATGAAAACAGCGCTTCCGGCTGACATCACCGCCTGTGTAATTTCTTCTGGCCTCGCTATTCGTTCTGGGTCCCACTTATGGCTTCCCGGCACAACATTTGTGGCTCCGTTTTCAACAGTGAACTCAGTTCCTGCCACCATCACATTAAATTGCAGTAGTCGCTCGGGTGACCAGTAATTTACCGGCCAAATCATATCGTCAGTGTGTAATTCCTGAGCCGTTTCACCGCCGTGAATTTCAATGATTTCGCTGGAGTTGAGTTGATACTGGCCACAATTAGGCGCTAGAAAGTGGTCCATAACGCCAAGCAATCGTTCGTCGGTAATTAACTCAGCATAGTTTGGCGCTCTGCCGATAATGCCATTCAGACGCACAGTGCGGTGGCCCATGAACTCTTGAGCCTCAGGTTCGCCATAATCATATGGAGCATACTCATCGATGTCCGTTTGAATCGCTGAGTTAAAAGTTTGAAGCCACTCTTGCCCCATGAATTCATCAACAATAACGGCGCCTTCGCGTTCGACCACTTCAATAATATCCGGTACGGAACAATCAGAGGGCAGGTGGGTAACGTTAACCATATTCAAGGCTCCATTAATATTGTTTATCTAACAGTTGACAGATTAATGCAAACAAACCAAGATAGCTACTATTGATTACTGTGGTATGAAATGATTCAAAACAGCAAGGCTGGCAAGTTCGCAGCTAAAAGTGGCACAAAGACACGGGCACCGTACCGTGAAACAAAGCGACTGAAACCCGAAGAAAGGCGGGAGTTGATTGTAAAGGCGGCCCAGTCACTGCTGCTATCCCAGGGCTTTTCGGCACTTACTCTACGTAATGCAGCAGAAGCGGCCGACATTAGAATGGCAACGCTGCAGTATTATTTTCCAAGCAGAGAAGCACTGTTCAAGCAAGCATTCCAGGATATCGTCGACAGTTCCTGGAACGATTTAATAGGCAAGCTCAATGGAATCGATTCCTCAGAACCTGAAGCTCGCTTACGCTGTTATGTGCAGTCTATGTGTGAATCAAGCCGCAATGGGCCGGTAGTGGGCTGTTTTGTTGAGCTATGGGCCGCGGCCAGAGTGCACGACTACGCGGCCGACATTATGCGAGTTTATTATGACGACGCGGTGATTGAGCTGGCAAAGCTACTAAGAGCTGCAAATTCGTCAATGACCGCGCAGCAAAGTCGACAGCAGGCTGTGCTTGCTATGTCTATGATTGAAGGTTTGGCTTTGTTCAATCAGATTGATAGTAAAGCGGGGCGTCGATCTCGAGTCGCGTTGAATAGAGCAGTTGACTCAATAATGCTGATGGTTATTTCTTGAGTCCGTACTGATCCAGGCGCCAACGCAGCGTGTCGATGCGATCCTGCCCGAAAAATGGTTCATTGCGCACCACCATGGTGGGCACACCCCAGTGGCCGGCGTCGTCCAGTGCCTGCTGGTTTTGTTCAATCTCGGCGAGGTGGTCGCCGTGTTCGATAGCCTCGTCCAGCTCGGCCAAATTTAGTCCTGTCGAGGCGACTGCGTTGGCAAGGTGTTCTCCCTGATCCCAATTGTCTGTTCCGCCCATGATCAGCCGTGACACAGCCGCCGCCAGATCCAGCCCCTTACCGCGGCGTTGCGCTTCCACGCCTAGTTTGCATAAACGATAGATATAAGGCTGTTCATCCGCCACGGTTAGAGTTTTAAGGTTCTGTACTACAGGGTCTGGCTTTGCCGGAAAGCGGTAGGGTAGTCCTAAGTACTCCGCTCGACGTTGCGCGTCCATCACAATGTACAACATGGGCTTCAGGTTGTTGGGGGCGAACACTTTCTCTTTGGCCCTGACGGCGATCGGCAGTACCACTCGCAATGCGATGTCTACGTCGTAGTCATTGCGCAGTTGCAGCAGATCGTTAATTGCCAGGTAAGAGTATGGACTGCGGAATGACCAGTACGTATCTATAGTTTCGCTCATGCGTTGCTCCCCGTCTGCGCGCCGTTTGGTAGAGTATACTGGCCAGCAAATAGCAAGGGCATGGCTTACAGCGATATTTTAGGGTGAACAACATGAAAAAAGTGTGTCTTGTAATAGGCGCTGGCGCCGGTATAGGCGGCAGCGTCGCTAAGAAATTCGCAAACGAAGGCTATCACGCTGCAATGTGCCGCCGCAGTGATGAAGAAGGTCTTAACGTTCTTGTCGGAGACATTGAAGCAGCTGGCGGCTCTGCCAGCGGCCATCTTCTGAATGCGGTAAAGGAAGGGGCTATAGAAGACCTGGTGGTCAATGTTGAAGAAACTATTGGCCCAATTGACGTGGTGTTGTTTAACCTGGGCGCCCAGATTGGTAATCGTTCCTTGGACGACACGGCTCTTAAGACGTTCGAGTTGGGTTGGCAAATGGCTACCTTTGGATTATTTCGGCTGGCGAAGGTGTTGGTACCATTGATGGTTGAGCGAGGCGGAGGAACGATTCTGGTCACATCAGCAACTGCCGCTGTTAGGGGTAATGCCGGTCAACATTCTCACGCGGCCGCAATGGGCGGGCGACGAATGCTCTGCCAAAGTTTGAATGCTGAATACGCGTCAAAAGGTGTTCATGTGGCGCATATTTTGATCGACGGCGCAGTAGATGCACCAGATACACTAGGTAAAATGCTTGGCGCTGAATTGTTCCAAAAACTGCGCGACACTCGCGGCGGTGATAATGATGGCCTATTGCTTCCGGAGCAAATTGCCGAGACCTATTATCATATAGCCCAGCAACACCGTTCCGCATGGACACACGAGTTAGACCTTAGGGCTTACTCCGATTTAGCCTGGTGGAACCACGCGCCTTAAACCAGAAACAAACTTTGAAGTAGAGATAATTATGAGTAAAACACTGGAATTTGTTTTCGACTTTGCCAGCCCTAATGCCTATCTAGCCTATAAAGCACTCCCGGCTGTTTTGGAACGCACCGGTGCCAGCGTGCAGTTAAGCCCTTGCCTGCTGGGCGGCTTGTTTAAAGCCACGGGCAACCAGGCACCTATGATTGCCTTTGGCAACGTCAAGGGGAAGCTGGAGTACGAGCAACTGGAAATGCAACGCTTTATTGCAAAGCACGGGCTAAGCCGGTTTAAGATGAACCCGAATTTTCCTGTCAATACCTTGTTGCTAATGCGAGGCGCGATCGCGGCTGATATGGATGGTCGCCTGGAAGAATACGTGGAGGTCGGTTTAAAACACATGTGGGAAGACGGCCTGAAGATGGACGACCCTGAGGTTTACGCGCATGCAATGAACGAGGCGGGTTTCAATGGGCAAGAGTTGATTGAGCGAACCCAAGATCCTGAGGTGAAAGCCGCATTGATGGCAAATACCGAAGCCGCGGTAAATCGTGGTTGTTTTGGTATTCCCAGTTTTTTTGTGGGTGATGAGATGTTTTTTGGTAAAGACCGTCTCGGCCAGGTTGAAGAACTGTTGCAGAACTAGGAGAGGTATTGCTTGCCGGTAGGCTAGTTTAAACCCCGACGTTCATTGCGCATTCACGACCCGGAGAAAGCGATGCTCGAACCAGAAAACAATCCAAACCCTTCTTACTTCGTTGATCCACCACGTTTGTTACGTTTTTTGATGGCCAGACGGTTTGGCCGCATTGCCAATACCGAGCAAATTGCGAAACGGCGTGTTGCAGCCGAAACGAAACGCCAGGCCGAGGGGCAAGCCCATGTTGTGGAGTATTTTCATCAAGTGGATGATCCCTATTCCCATTTGATGGCTCAGGTAATTGCGCAATTTGCCGCGCGTTATAACATTGAGATTGTGCCGCATCTTATCCGCGCAAGCGGTGGTCGTAATCAACCGGAACTGGAAAAACTTGCCGCGTGGGCACGTCGCGACTGTGGGTTAATCGCGCCGCATTATGGCTTGAGCTTTCCGGAAGATGCAGGCGTGGTGCCAGAGCCTGCGCAGCAAGAGGCGGCTAACCGCGCATTGGCCAAGCTCAGTGCGGATGAGTTTGTCGCACAGCTTGAAAGTGTTAGTACCAAATTATGGTCAGGCGATTCCTTTGATGCCGGTCAGACGACTGCCGCTGAAGCGCAAGCAGAACTTGATGCAGGGTCTGCACGCTTGGCAGAATTAGACCACTACTCGGGCGCGATGCTGTATTACGGCGGCGAGTGGTACTGGGGTGTTGATCGATTGTTTCACCTGGAACAACGCCTGAGAGACCTGGGTATCTGCAAAGATGCTGGCGAGCCCTACATCGCACCGCGCCTGGCAATAGATGTTAGCGATGTTGACGCCAGCGGGCTGGATTTGCATTTCTTCCCGTCGCTGAATAGCCCCTATACAGCGATTATTTTTGACCGAACCATCGAGTTGAGTAAGGCCTGCAACATAAACTTTCATCACAAGCCTGTTCTACCTATGATTATGCGTGGTGTTGCCGCCACCCCGGCTAAGGGCGCGTATATTTTCTTCGACACAAAACGCGAGGGCGACTTTTTTAGTGTGCCTTTCGGTAATCACGTAACACCGATTGGCGAACCGACCAGGCAGTCTTATTCACTCATGCCCTGGGCCAAGTCGCAGGACAAAGATATCGAACTGCTTAGCACCTTACTACGTTACGCCTTTGCAGAAGGCAAGGCATTACACAAAAAGAAGAACATAAAGCGCGCGGTTGAAGAGGTAGGCTTGGATTGGGCTGAGGCCCTGAAGCACCTTGGCGGTGAAGAATGGAAACCCATCACCGAAAAGCACCAGGATGAAATGGTGGAAGGTATGGGCCTTTGGGGTGTGCCTTCCTACCGGCTTTGTGGTCCTGAGGGTGAGCCTGATTTGGAGGTGTGGGGTCAGGACCGCCTGTGGTTAGTTGCGGCGGAGATACGGCGGCGGGCGGCTCTTTAGAATTGGCTGGAGAATAGGGTCACTCCAGTAAAACCAAAGCCGTTGTCGCGGCCGTTGCACGGTTCCATGCTATTTCGAGTGTTTCAGCGAAACCTCTTTGGCGATGCTAGCAGCCCGCTTTACATGACAGCGGGCGCTTTTTTTCTTACCGCGCAACAAACCTCAATATAGGCCTGCGACATGGAAAATACGCCAATCGAACCGCCATTGGTTCCGTGGGCGAAAACCTGGCTATAGCCCGCCCGTATCAACACCGCGGGCCAACAATATCGGCCGCATTTCCCTAAAGGCCGCAGGTGTTCGGTCAAGCGGGATATAGGGGTGGAGATGATGAACCGTATGATACTGCATACCCATTGAGCCAATATTTCCCACGGCCGATTTCCAGCTTCGTGTATCTTTATAACGGCCTTGATCAAAGCCTGGGTGATGCGGAGCCCAGCTGAGAAAAAACACTAGATAGCTCTGCGAGATATTGTAGGGCAGCCACCACAAGAAGAACGCCTCCAATGCATAGCCGCTCCAGGCCAGCGTGAACAAAATTGCCATAAACCCCAGCTTATAGCCTACTGCAAGCAAAATAAGGTCAGCTCGGCCTTGCCGTTCCAAAGACGCGGCATAGTCGCCGAATTTTTTGCCGTTGGGTTGGCGTTGCCTTATCGTTTCCCAGAGAGCTGACCAAGGTCCAGGTGCATTGCATGAATAGTCTGGGTCTAATTCCGGATTATTGGCATGGCGATGATGATCCAAGTGGGTTACACGCAATACATTGAACGGCGTGACCATTATCCAAGTGGTTGCATGCCCCAACAGCTCGTTAAGCCAGCGCCATTTGCTACCCGGCCGCCCGATAATATTGTGCTGGGCATCATGTGTAGGTAGATAGACAAGCGACACACTGATTGTTGCAAGAATGAAGCCTAGCCACAAAGGAATGATATCGAGCAGCACAAGTGGCCAAAGCGACAACCAAAAAATCAAATTACCGAACGCCCAAAAAACCATCAGGAATGGAAACATGCCGCTGTGTTTGCGCGCAATTTCCTTCTCTAATTTGAAGAGCTCTGGCTCTGATAAATTGGAAAGTTCATCGGGCAATATCTCGGATGCTTTGGTGTTCATAGCCATCTCCCTTTGACCTGCGCAAACAGGCCCCATATTCCACCGATGATCAACGCAAATATCAGCGGTGATAAACCGAATGGGGG
>CAYGSL010000012.1:0-15892 GCA_964352475.1 uncultured Pseudomonadales bacterium
ACCCACGTCAGCTCTACACACAGCTGCGCGAGGCCACCAAAGCCCCGTTCTCCGCTTATTTCTCCGGTAGCTCTGGCGATACATTGAGCCTTTCCCCGGAACGATTCGTTCGTTTGACCGGGCGCGAAGTGATGACCCAACCCATTAAGGGCACCTCCGCGCGCGATTCAGATCCCAAGACAGATAAAGCCAACGCCGAACAATTGTGCAGCAGCAACAAAGACAAAGCCGAGAACCTCATGATCGTAGATTTGCTACGCAATGACTTTGGCCGTGTCTGCGAGCCTGGCAGCATCGCGGTTCCCGAACTGTTCGAGCTGCAATCGTTTGCGATGGTTCATCATTTGGTCAGCACCATTACCGGCAAACTCGACGAGGATAAAGACGCCCTCGATTTGCTGGCCGCCGTTTTTCCTGGCGGATCAATAACCGGAGCGCCTAAACATCGCGCGATGCAAATAATCCAGGAACTCGAGCCCAACGAGCGCGACGTGTACTGCGGATCTATTTTCTATCTAAGTGCAAATGGGAATCTGGACAGCAACATACTGATCCGGACTCTGTTATGTCGGGATTCGAAGGTTTATTGCTGGGGCGGTGGTGGTATCGTTCTTGATTCAACAGCCGAGTCTGAATGGCAGGAGATTGATAACAAGATTGGGCGATTGCTTAGTGTTTTGCGGCAAGACACAAGCAAATCAAAGAATACGTAGTCTCAAGGGTGGCACGCAGGCTTCGGGTACTGTATTGACCAGCGAGACTGTGTGAGGGAAGGATCCCGAACACACCGACAGTAGGTCCTTTAGGGAAGACTACATGGATGTATTTACGTCGTGTCTCGCTGGTCAATACAGTACTCGAAGCCGGTCTCAGCAAGAATGGCAATCTACTGAGTTACTTCCAAGCTAGCCTTAAGAAATTCGTTTCTTAGCTCATCATAACTATCCACGGCCGGAAACTGCGGAAACTCCTGCCGCACATTATCAGGCGCGGAAAAAAGAATCCCCGCCTCAGCCTGAGCAAGCATGGTCGTATCATTATACGAATCACCCGCCGCAATAATGCGGTAGTGCAGCCCTTGAAACGCCATCACAGCATGTCGCTTCGGATCACTCTGCCGTAAATGAAAGTCCGTAACCTTGCCAGATTCATCAATTTCCAAGCGATGACACAGCAAAGTAGGCCATCCAAGCTGGCGCATCAAAGGCTTGGCAAACTCATAAAAAGTATCTGAAAGAATAACAACCTGAAAGCGCTCACGCAGCCAGTCCACGAATTCAACAGCCCCAGGCAAAGGATGCAGTCCACCGATCACTTCCTGCAAATCATGATAGCCAAGCTGGTGCTTCTCAAGCAGATCAAGACGCTGCCGCATAAGTTGGGTGTAATCCGGAATATCGCGAGTTGTCGCCCGCAGTTCGTCAATCCCTGTTCGCTCAGCCAGACCAATCCATATCTCCGGAACCAACACACCTTCCAAATCCAGACACGCAATTTCCATACTTCAAGGTTCCACCCAAAACCACGCAGTGTAGCCAGTTGCCTGGCCACGGTTAAGAGGTTTATGAATTTTTATTCTGTATTGCTTACCGCTATACAGTGAGAGAGTTAATCCGAGATACCTGTTCACTCTTGAACAAAGGTGACGTCACCAGCTGAATGTAACGCTGCACGGCCGCGTCGGCATCTTCACGTGTACTGAACGGCCCTTCAGGAGCGCGCTCTCGGCTCAGAAAATACCAGTAGCTGTTGATGTACACGGTTCTTGGTGAGCGGAAGTAGCTTTTGTCTTCGTCGCGACTTTTAGCAATTTCGCTGCTGGTGGCGTCGACCGGTGGCGTAGGCATAACTGAGGCCTGAAGAATATTAACGCCCTCACTATGCCATATATGCTTTTAGTTCAGCAACTTAAGATGCTTATTTAATGTAAAGGATCAAAATATAAACTAATACCTACATTTGCGGCAGCGCAATATCCTTGAACAGTTCATCCACTTCGCTCTTGGTGTGGCGCTCGCACGCTTCGGTCACCACAGCTTGTGTGAGATGAGGAGCAAATTTTTCAATGAAGTCATACATGAAACCGCGAAGAAATGTGCCGCGACGGAATCCAATGCGGGTAACGCTGGAACCAAACAAATGAGACGCCTCCAAGGCTACTAAATCAGAATCCAGTTCCGGTTCATAAGCCATATGAGCAACTATACCTATACCCAGACCCAGTCTGACGTAGGTCTTTATGACGTCGGCATCGGTCGCAGTGAATACTACTTTAGGCGCTAGGCCGTGATTAACGAAGGCATCATCCAGTTTTGAGCGGCCGGTGAAGCCAAACACGTAGGTAACCAGTGGCTGATCAGCGAGGTCCTGGATGCTTAGCTTTGAGACTTGTGCCAACGGGTGATCTTTGGGTACAACCACGCAGCGGTTCCAGCGGTAACAAGGCATCATGATTAAGTCGCTGAACAGCTCCATGGCTTCAGTGGCAATGGCAAAGTCGACTGAGCCGTCTGCGGCAAGTTCGGCAATCTGCATGGGCGTGCCCTGATGCATATGCAATGCTACGTCGGGGTATCGGTCTATGAATGAGGTGATTGTATCGGGCAAAGCGTAGCGGGCTTGTGTGTGGGTTGTTGCAATGGACAAGCTGCCTTTTTCTTCGTTGCTGTACTCTTGGGCAACTTGTTTAATGCTGTCGATTTTTCTGAGTACTTCGCCGGCGGCTTGCAGGACGGCTTCGCCGGCAGGGGTAACGTGTGTGAGGTGCTTGCCACTGCGGGCAAAGACCTCTATGCCTAGTTCGTCTTCCAGCAAACGGATTTGTTTGCTGATGCCGGGTTGTGATGTGTACAGACTTTGGGCGGTGGCTGATACATTGAGATCATGGTGGGCAACTTCCCAGATGTACTTGAGCTGCTGTAATTTCACGATTGCTCCTCGGCACCGGCTTAGGCGCCTTATATCCATGTAGAATAAGAAACTTGTTATCTATTCTTTTACAGAATACTTGGAAATGCAATAGTGGGGAGTAAATTCCGTTGGCAATTGCTGCTAATTTGTTGGTTTTAGCGAGACCGGTTGGCGAGCGAGTGTTGGTTAGTGGGACACGACGTGAATACATCCCTGTAGCCTTGTGTTCGAGGTCCATCTCTCACACAGTCCCACTAACCAACACTCGCTCGCCAACCTATGTGCCAGCCTAGGCTGGGAAGCACAATTAGGGCTCGTTAGCTATCCCATGAGGCACATGGCCGGTCGCAACATGCTCGCTGGCCAAATCGCAATGCCCCTGCTGGTCATCAAAGAATACGTCCGCGCCATACGCTCTAAGAAATTCAGCTTTTGGCATTCCACCCAGGAACAAGGACTCATCGATCCGAATATTCCATGCTCTTAAGGTGCGTATCACCCGTTCGTGGGCCGGTGCGGAGCGAGCGGTAAACAATGCTGTGCGTATTGGGCAGTCGTCTCTGGAAAACTCGCCTTGAAGAACCTGCAAGGCGGACAAGAATTCTCTGAATGGGCCACCACTAAGCGGAGTTCTAGCAGATTGTTGTTCGCTTTCAGCGAAGGCTTCCAGGCCTTCTTGTTTGAAGACTCTTTCCGCTTCGTCCGAAAACAATACTGCGTCGCCATCGAATGCGAAGCGCAGCGTTTCGCTGTCTGTGGAGCGCGTACCCTTGGTTAGCAAGGTGGCGGCGGCTATGCCTTGATCGAGTGCGTCACGTACGTCGTCGGCATCAGTGGACAAAAATAAGTGTGATCCGAAGGCTGCCACGTAGCGGTGCGGGCTTTCGCCGCTGCAGAAGGCAGCGCGGGATATATCCAGTTGATAGTGCTGGATGGAATTGAATACGCGTAAACCTGTGTCGGCGCTGTTTCTTGAAAGTAATATGATTTCAACTCTGTCCTCACCGTCCAGGGCCTGGTTGATCTTTAGCAGCTTTTGCACCAGCGGGAAGGCTTCGCCAGGTTTCAGAGGCGTGTCTTCGTTGTCGATTTGATAACGGCTGTAGGCTTCCAGCCCTTTTTCGGTATAGACGGCATGGCTGTCGCTCAAATCAAACAGTGCCCGCGATGAGATCGCGACAGTGAGTTTTTTTGTGGCTGTGTCTACCATAAGCAGGCCTCTAAGCGTTCGCTAAGTGTGGCATGCTATGCATGAGATGCCAACCCGGAGTACCGTAGGCAGTGCTACCCGCTCTTGTCCATGAACAGTTGCAGAAGACGCTAAATTCAGAAACAGCGTCTGTAAATGTTTTTGCTGCCAGTGATTTCAATCAGACTTATCACGTGCATATGATCGATGGGCGTGAGGTATTTCTAAAAGTGAGCGAGAAATGCCCGGCTGATTGTTTTGCGGCCGAGGCGCTGGGCTTAACGGAGTTGCGAAAAACCGGAGCGCTTCGAATTCCGGAGTGTTATACGCATTCTGAGGATTTCATCGCGATGGAATGGTTGGCGCCGGCGAAACAGAATGAAAGCTTCGACCTGAGGCTTGCGCATGGAATTGCGGCGCAACATTCGATTGAGTCTGATTCGTTTGGGTTTGCGCAGAACAATTATTGTGGCGCAAGCTTTCAGAAAAATAGCTGGTATGAAGACGGCTATGACTTTTTCGCCAATTGCCGCTTACTACCGCAGGCCAGCCGTGCGTTCGATTCCAGCCTGATTGGGGTCGGCCAACTTAAGTCAGTAGAAACTATTTGTAAACGCCTGCCCGAACTAATACCCGCCCAGGCACCGGCGCTGCTGCACGGTGATCTTTGGCGCGGCAATGTGTTGTGCACTGAACATAATGAACCCGCGTTAATAGACCCGGCCTGTTACTACGGATGGCCGGAAGCGGACTTGGCGATGATGAAGTTATTTGGCGGTTTTAACGCGCAGGTGTTCTCCGCTTATCAGGAGCTTAAACCCACGCCCGGCGGTTTTTCCGAGCGTTGCGCGTTATACAATTTGTATCACCTGTTGAATCATCTGAACTTGTTTGGGCAAGCTTACCTGGGCGATGTTAACAGTGTCTTGCGGCGATTTTCTTAAGCGATGTTTTTCACCAATTGCGAGAAACGCTGTTTAAATGGAAAAACGCCAAACACGCCGCCTGTGTGCATAAACACAAGGTCTTCAGGTTGATCGAAACGCCCTGCTGCAATTTCTTTTAACAATCCGTGAAACGCTTTGCCGGTGTAGACAGGATCAAACACAATACCTTCGCTTTTGGCGACGGCCCCTATGGTTTCCAATACCTCGTCACTTGCCCTGGCATACCCTTCTCCAACATGGCCGTCAAGTATATTGATTGCCAGCGCATTGACATCAATACCGCTGTGATACTTCGCTTCCCACTGAGTTAAATCTTCACGGATTTTTTTGTTAAACCAGTTTTGATCATCACACACATTTATGCCCCACACTTTCGCTCCCAAGCCGAATGCATGCGCGCCTACCATTAGGCCGCTCTGAGTGCCGCCTGAACCACTGGCCGTTACAATGTGCGCTGGACTGATTGAGTGAATATCAAAATCGGTGGCTAGTTCGGCCGCTGCGGCCACATAACCCCAAAGACCTGTTGCATCGCTGGCGCCAATTGGAATGCAATAGGTGCTTAGGCCTTGTTGCTGGTACTCGGCGACGATGTCGTTTTCTATTGCTTTTGCATTGGCCGCCAATTCTCTGGCGGGAACGTAGGTAATCCTGGCGCCTGCCAACTGATCTAGCAACAAGTTGCCGTCAGCGGGTTCATCAGGTTCAGCGGTGCTTCGCAGTACCAGATGGCAGCGCAGGCCCAGCTGGGCACATAGCAGAGCGGTTGCCCTACAGTGGTTACTCTGCAGACCGCCGTAGGTCAACACAACGCCTGCCTGCTGCTGTTTCGCTTCCGCCAGGCAGAACTCCAGCTTTCGGATCTTATTGCCGCTGGCCGTGGAGTGGGTTAGATCGTCACGTTTCAACCAAATTAACGGCAAGCCTCTGGCCAGACAAAACCGATGCATGGGCATCAGCGGCGTTGGCGTTTGCGCAAGCCTGAGCCGGTGTGGGAAAACCAGCTCGGTTGTAGCTACTGGTCGGCGATTGATTTCAATGTGCCCTTTGGCAACACCGCGTGCACGGCTGCTTTCTGGAACTTGAGCTCAACGTTGTCGGCTACTTTGATGGTGGTGTATGGGTCATCCAGCCCTGTCACCTTGCCAAGCATACCGGATGACATAACCACCTCGTCGCCTTTTTTCAACGCAGAGACCATGCTTTCATGTTCTTTCTGCCGCTTTCGCTGCGGTCGAATCGCAATGAAATAGAACAGTACGAATATGCCAATCAGCATCACGAACTGGATCATGCCGGCATTAGCTGGCGGGCCCTGGGTGGCGGCTTGTGCCGCGGCTTCCGGAATGAAAAAGCTCATACTAATTTTCCTGTGTAGTGCATTGTATGGGGAGCATGATCGGAGAAACGCTCATCTTTGTAAATATCCGCTTGTTTGATTTTTTTCAGCAGATTAGGTGTCACCAGCTGGTAGTCCAGGCGCCATCCTACGTTTTTGGCCCAGGCCTGTCCTCTGTTTGACCACCATGTGTATTGCTCAGCCTCTTTATTTATCACTCGAAAAGAGTCTACCCAACCCTGCTCTGTAAACATTCGGTCAAGCCATTCGCGCTCAACGGGTAGAAAACCTGAATTTTTCTGATTGGGTTTCCAGTTCTTAAGGTCAATTTCCTTGTGGCAGATATTCCAGTCTGCACAGATCACTGTATAGCGGCCGCTGTCCATCAATGCCTGCATTACTGGCTCAAGATCTGCCATCAATTTCAGTTTAAGATTGAGTCGCTCATCCCCACTGGTACCTGATGGCATATACAGAGACACAACCGTCCAGTCTTTATAATCGGCTTGCAGCCAGCGCCCTTCATTGTCAGAAAGTTCAATGCCTAATTTCATGGTCACTTGTTCCGGCGCACGCTTACTGTACAGCGCGGTACCGCTATAGCCTTTCTTCACGGCGTCATGATAGAAACAGTGATAGCCTTTGGGGTGGAACACCTCATCGGCTAGCTGATCCAGTTGCGCCTTGGTTTCTTGTATGCACACCACATCAGCGTTCTCCTGCGCCAACCAGTCAAACGCGCCTTTCTTTGCGGCTGAACGAATGCCGTTGGCATTCAAGGTTATTACTTTCATTAGACTTCAGACCTTTTAATCAACCTTCAAAATTTTCTGTGGCATCTATATTGAGCGGCTTGCGCCTTTCCAGCACGGTGAAACTGGTTTGCGCTTTTGCAAGCAGCAATTCGTTTTGATAAACCTCTGCTTCGCAATGCAGCAGTTTGCTCCCACGCTTTAGTATGCGACTCTTTGCAGTTATTCGACCTTCCCCAACCGCATTCATATACGCAATAGACATATTGGTGGTTGGTGCAAACTGCTGCTGAGACAGCACGGAAAAGGCCGCCGCTCCACAAGCTGAATCGAGCAAGGTAGCAATCGCCCCACCGTGAACAATATGCGCAGAGTTAAGATGTTCAGGCTTAAGGTCCAGGTAAAGCACAGCTTGCCCTTCTTGTATGCTTTCAATTTGCACGCCAACAAGCCTGTTAAAGCCCTTCATTCGATTTACGATAGTCACGCCCGCCTAGGCCTCTTCTTCATCGCCACGTATCAGGCCAGCAACTTTAGCCAGCAGCTCGTTGTTTGTGACGTACATAGTGGGCGAGACGCGATCAACGTGCTGGCTGCGATTGTTCCGTATCTCCGCCGCAACTTCTTCTGGAGTACCAATCACGCCAATGGTGTGTAGCATTTCGTCACTGATCAGTCCGCCCATGGCCTGCCACTTACCCTGTTTGGACAAATCACGCAGTTGCGGTTGCAAGTCGCCCCAACCGCAATGGTCCAGCACCGGTTTGTACGCAGGCGTTGACCCATAGAACGCAATCTGGTTTCTAACCAGGGCTTTGGCATTCTCAAACTCTTCCTCAGTTTCACCGGTTGCGACCATAAACTGGCAGGATATGTCGAAGTTTTCTCTGGTCTTTCCGGCTTTTTCCCAACCGCGTTGCAAAGCAGGTACCGTATGCGAATCGATGAAACCTGGTGTATTTAGCGGGTGCAGTAAAATACCGTCGCCAACTTCGCCAGCTACCTCACACATAAGCTCGCCGATGGCGGCCAGATAGACTTTCGGATCGCCGTAAGGGTTTGGGCCAGGATTAAACACCGGAGTCATCATTGTGTGGGTGTAAAACTCGCCTTCAAAACTAAGCCGTTCACCAGTCGCCCAACAAGACCATATCGCCCGCATGGCTTGCACTAATTCACGCATGCGTGCTGCGGGCCTGGACCACGGCATACTGTATCGGCGTTCTATGTGAGGTTTTATTTGTGATCCCAGGCCCAGAGTAAAACGGCCTTTTGACATCAGGTTTAAATCGTATCCCAGGTTCGCGAGAATCATAGGATTACGCGCGAATGCTACGGCTATCGCCGTTATCAGCTCAATTTTCTCAGTGCTTTCAGAGGCCACGGCCAGCGGCAGGAATGGGTCGTGCTGACCTTCAAAGGTGTAGACGCCATCCAGTCCAAGTTGCTCCAGGTCGGCTGCGAACGGACCAGCTTCCGAAGGGTTCTGGGTAAGCATTGATGCATCAATTTTCATTGGTTTTCCTGTTTACGGTTGTTTGTGTTGCCAGTGGTGTCAGCTCTATCTTGTCTTGCCTCACGCTGAGAACGTGGTTGGCGGGAATCTGCTGCGTCATGTCGGCGTGAAATGTAAACAGCTTACTCAAATACTGCAGATTCTCACTGACCGAGCTGTACTCTTGTTTCATTGCTTGCAGCACCGAATAAGCACTTCCATTATTTAAATACCCACCATTTCTTCACTCAGCGACCAAAGCCGAGCAGCCGCTTTATCATCCAAGGCCCAGGGCTTTGGCGTCTTTACCTTGCAGTTATAAAAGTAATCTCCTGAATGCTCAGCTACATCATCAGAATCTGCTAAATAAATGCTGGATTCCGCGCCGCGCTCAGCCGTGCGAAAAAACGGCTTCATCACGCCCATAATTACTTTTCCAAGCCAGCCATTATTGGTGCCCAGACCAGTGGCAACAGCTCCTGGGTGGCAGCAATTGACCGTGACGGCACTGGGCTCAAGCCGCTTGGCAAGTTCTCTGGTAAAAAGCATGTTGGCAAGTTTGGAATGTCCATAAACTTTCATTGAAGCGAAACCGGTCTCATAGCCTGGGTCTTCGAAGTTAATTCCTTTCACAAATGCGTGTGCGCCCGAAGCCACTATCACGATTCTTGCCGGAGTCTGCGCTTTCATATGGTCCAGCAACAAGTTGGTCAGCAGGAAAGGCGCCAGATGATTAACCGCGAACATTTCCTCGAAACCATCCTCGGTCAAACGTCGATCTGTGTTGGTGACTCCAGCATTGCTGATCAGGCAATCAAGCGGCCTTCCTGTATCCAGGAATTGCGCCGCCAGGCTACGCACATCAGCCAAAGAAGATAAATCTGCCGCCAAGCCATAAACATCCTCGTGAGTAACCTCTGCTTTAACTTTCGTCACGCATTCAGCAAGCTTGTTGGCATTTCGACCATGCAAATAGACCGCATAATCCCTGCGCGCCAGTTCCATGGCGGTTGCCAAACCTATACCGTTTGTTGCCCCTGTTATCAGGCACACTTTTCTATCGTTCATTCTTAACCCCTGGCAATTCGACTGCCTTTTGTCGGCTCGTCGTCAATAAATCACACAATTTGTGTGCCGTATAACCATTCTGCTCAAAATAGCAGCACTATCACCAATTCCCAAACTTTCAAAAAACTAAAACTTGTTGCAAACTAATTACTTACGTTCGACTTCGAGCACCTTACATGAATTATCAAAGCTAACCATCACTGTCTGAGCAAACATGAGTAAACCAATACCTGTGCCTGTTGCCATGGAATCGAAGTTTGCCGTAGGTGAGCTGGTTGAACATGCCTTGCTTGGTTATCGGGGAGTCATATTTGATGTTGATTCCGAATTTATGCACAGTGACGAGTGGTACGAGCACAGAGTGCTGGGCCGGCCACCACTTGATGAACCCTGGTACCACGTTCTGGTACACAACGGCGTGCAGTCTACCTATGTTGCGCAGAGCAACCTACGCCGCAGCCCCGCTACAGAACAAATAAATCACCCGGCTCTCGGCGAGTATTTTCAATCCTTCGACGGAACGCATTACGCCTCGTTCAAATAAAGCCGGCTAAATAACCCTACAGCCCCGCCTTAATAATTGCCAACACATCATCATGGTGTGTTTTGGTTTTCACTTTTTCCATAATGTGCTTCAAACGCCCGTCTTTGCCAATGATGAAGCTCATTCGATTAATGCCCATGTACTCACGCCCCATAAATTTCTTTAAACCCCAAACGCCATACTTATCAGCAACCTTGTGGTCTTCATCTGACAGCAGCGTAAAATTCAGCTCGTGTTTATCGGTAAAGCTGCTCAGTTTTTTGACAGGATCAGGACTTAAACCAAGCACTACAGTTTTCGCTTTGGCAAACTCACTTTTATAATCCCGAATAGCACAGGCCTGTGTGGTACACCCAGGCGTTAGTGCTTTTGGATAAAAATAAACCACCACGTTTTTTTTGTCGCGGAAGTCTTTCAATGATACGGTTTTACCGTCTTGATCTTGAAGGCTAAACGCCGGTGCTAGATTGCCGATTTTAGGTAAGGCCATGTAGGTGTCTCCTGTCAGGTTTCTTCAGCAAGTGTTTCAATACTTTCCTGGGTGTTTTCACTTGCGCTGTTTTCTTGGCCCAGGGTTTCAAGATCAACACTGCTATTGCGCTCTTGTATGCCGCTTGGTATCTGCCGCTTTGTTTTTGCGCCCAGTTTCTCCAGTTCCCTGGTGCGAGTGACCAGATTGCCCTTGCCTTGCGTAAAACGTTTCATCATCGTATCAAATGAGCCATTGGCTTTTTCCAGCTGTCGTCCCATGTCATCCATAGATTCAAGTACCAGCGCAAACTGGTCATGAAGTCCGCCCGCCAGGCGCGCTATTTTCTCGGCGTTTTTATTTTGGTCGTCATATCGCCACAGGTTTTGAACCGTGCGCAGCGTCGCAAGCAATGTAGTCGGGCTCACCACAATAACGTTGCGGTCGTAGGCTTCCTGAAACAGTGACTGGTCATGCTCAAATGCCAGCAAAAACGCAGGCTCAATGGGCACAAATACAAAAACAAAATCCAGAGTTCTTATGCCTTCAAGGCTGGCATAGTCCTTGAAACTGAGGCTCTTAACATGCCTGCGCATGGACTGGATGTGCGCTTGCAAAGCGAATTGTTTTTGTTCCTCATCTTCCTCTGCGCAGTATCGATCGTAATCAATTAGAGAGACTTTCGAGTCAATCACCAAATCACGCGCATCCGGTAAATGCACAATAACGTCGGGCAGGCGTCGCTGGCCATCAGTAGCACTAAAGCTTTTTTGCAGCTCATATTCCCGGCCTTTTTTCAGACCAGAATCTTCCAGAACCCGTTCCAGAACCAGCTCTCCCCAATTACCTTGCAGCTTGTTATCGCCCTTAAGCGCCCTGGTAAGGTTGAGCGCGTCAGCACTCATCTTCTGATTCAACTCTTTTAAGGAATTAACCTCGTGCAACAACGACACCCTCTCGCGGGTTTCCTTGTCGTACACATCTTCCACTTTTTTACGAAAACCGGTGAGTTGTTCGCGCAATGGGTTCAAGGTGGTTTCCAACGACTGCTTATTGCGTTTTAGCAGTTTATCGCTCTTGTCTTCGAATATACGATTGGCAAGAACCTCAAACTCCTTACTCAAGCGCTCTTTGGCGTCTTCAAGTATTTTTAATTTCTCTACGGCCGCTTTGCGTTCCTCGCTCAGGCGCACTGTAAGCGCAGACAATTCGCTCTGGCTGATACCCAGTTCTGTTCTATGCGTTTCCAGCTGCTTGTCCATCTTTTCCAGTCTGGCCTGCAGAATGGGCAATTGCTTTGTTTGCTCTTGGGCAACATCACGCTCGTTAAGCGCATTGTGATACGCCGCCTGCGCGTCTTGCAGCCGGTCTTCCAGAGTATCAGCCCTGCGCCTTGCAACACCTAGCTGCTCGGCCAGATGCGCGCTGCGTGTGGCAAAATCCTGGCCTTGAATTTCGATCGTATGCTGCAGTTCGGTACCTTGCTGCTGCAGCTCGATTTGCTCTATTTGAGCGGCGAGGTTGCGAGCTTTGCTGCGCTTGCTCTGGACTATTAATACGCCGAACAAGCTAAGCAACACGCCGAGCGTAATTGCAGCGATCCATATCAGGCTGCTGGCGCTTAATGAATCCGCAAATAGAATTGCGTTGTTATTCCACTGCTGAAGTAGCTCGCTCATTAGCAATGCCTCACGAATTGGTTCTGGGTCGCTTGAACATCAAAACTTCATTCCTGGTTGGGAACACACCACTCTTGCGGTCCTGGTAGTAGTATTTTAAAGCAGACGTCACCACCGGAAACGCTAACTCTGACCAGGGAATGTCCTCTTCCTCATACAATTCCACCTCCAGGCTTTCCGGCCCGGCCGCATACTCTTCCTTGCTCATTTCTGCGCGGAAAAACATATAGATCTGATTTATGTAAGGCAAATCAAACAAGCAATACAAACTGCGCTCACCTACGGTTGCTCTTGCCTCTTCCCAGGTCTCGCGACTGGCGCCATCGGCTGTTGATTCGCCGTTTTCCAGAAAGCCTGCGGGTATTGTCCAGTAGCCTTTTCTGGGCTCAATCGCGCGTTTGCACAACAACACCTTGCTACCCAGCGTTGGCAAAACGCCTACAATGACGCGCGGGTTCTCATAATGTATGTGATGACAATTGTCACAAACATGCCGTTCGCGATCGTCATCTGGTGGGATTCGCAAGCTAACGGATTGGCCGCATTGACCGCAGAATTTCACTGGCTGATACTCCTGTATTGACCACTGAAAAACACCAATGGTTGGGCATCCGCCCTACTGTCAAATTCAAGCACGCGCCCGATCAGGATAGTGTGATCCCCTCCTTCTATACGTTCTTCAATTGAACACTCGAAGCTGGCGATGACATTATTCAACACTGCACAACCTGATGCGCCTATGCAGTAATGATCATCCTGAAGTGCATGATCGCCTTTTTTAGCATACAGGCGGGACAATTCCTCCTGGTCATCGGCCAACACATTCACAGTGTATTGCGTACTGGCCTGGAACGCGTTCCAGCATTCCGAATCATTCTGCAGGCTCCACAACAATAGTGGCGGGCTAAGCGACAAAGACGAAAAAGAGTTCACTGTCATTCCAAATGGTGAATAACCGTCCGGGTTCGCAGTGATCACAGTAACGCCGGTGGGAAACTGCCCAAATGCATTTCTCAATTCAATCGTCTTGTCAGTCATCAGAACTCTATTAATCCTTTACTCATTAACTCTGCCATTTTTGCAAAGCGTGTTGATCATCGTCTCTGGCAGACACCCAGAAGGACTCTCCAGAGCTCAGTGTTTCTTTCTTCCAGAACGGTGCTTCCGTTTTGAGAAAATCCATTATAAAACCGCAGCCATCAAATGCCGATTGCCTGTGTGCACTGGCCACTCCTACGTAGACAATCTGATCCCCAGGTCGTAATCGACCTATTCGATGTATAACGCTGACGCCAAGCAGAGACCAGCGCTCACAGGCGCGGTGCACAACATCCCGAATGCTGCGCTCAGTCATGCCAGGGTAATGCTCAAGCTCCATGCTAAGCAAAGAGTTATCCGCTGCAGTGTCTCGCACAACGCCGACGAAATTGGCGATCGCGCCTATGCCGTTAGACTGTTTGAGTAACAGTCGGTTTTCAACATCAACTGAAAAATCGTTTTCGCAAACTCGCACCTGAGCAGTCACCACCTAGCCTCCGGTGACCGGCGGAAAAAATGCGAGCTCATCACCTGCTTGTAAGCGAGTGGACTCATCAACTACCGACTGATTAACAGCAATGCGAACATCTGCTGAATCAAGTGCATGCCAACCCTCACCGTGTGTCTCTATGAGTATACGGCGCACTGCGGCCACGGTTGGTTCGTCATCAATTAAAGACAGATCAAATTGAAATTGAGCTGAACCCAGCTTTTCACGCAGACTCGCGAACAATCGAACTGTTATCACAGATTCCCCGGTAGCGGCAGCTGATCTCTCCACCTAGGTCTCTCGCTTCCAATGGCCGCTGCGGCCGCCAATTTTCTCAAGTAATTGGACTGCCTCAATTCGCATACCTTTATCAACGGCTTTACACATGTCGTAAATAGTCAGCGCTGCCACAGAGGCTGCAGTCAATGCCTCCATTTCCACACCCGTCTTGCCATCAACTCTACAACAACTTGTGATTCGAACAGTATTGCTGGCTTCCAGCAATTCAAAATCGACGCTAACCGATGTCAGAGGCAATGGATGGCACAGAGGAATAAGATCACTACACTTTTTTGCGCCCTGAATGGCCGCTATTCGAGCAACCGCTAACACGTCACCCTTTTTATGGCCACCGGTGGCAATCATAGCCAGCGTTTCGCCTTGCATACGCACTTCGGCGCTGGCGCGCGCTTCGCGACGGCTCACTTGCTTGTCGCCCACATCCACCATATGAGCGTTGCCTTGGTCATCAAAATGCGTAAAGTCGTTCATGGCTCTACCTTAAACCATTTGCGGGGCATCGTCTCCCCGATAGGATTCCGGCAGCGTTTTGCCGGGTAAATCCGCGTCATGGGTCTGGTACCAGTACAATCCGTCATCATGTAACTCGCGCTGCAGCAGGCCACGTTGCATCAGCAAATGCAAATGGGCAATGCATTCGCCCTGAGCCATGCCTAGCTGGTTGTCATCTAAAGTACGCTTGAAAATTACTGGCAGCAATTCTGGCAATGTCTTTGCAGTAACGCATGCCTGCTCCAGAGCAAGCATATGATCTTCATGATGAGAGACCAGCTGCTGTATGCGCTCATGCAATCCATAGAATGGTCGATTGTGTGAAGGCAGAACCAGCGTATCTTCTGGTAGTACCAGAAATTCCTTTAGGGTTCGTATCCAATCAGCCAAAGGATTAGCTTCCGGCTCCATAGGGGTCACACTTACATTAGAGGTGATGCTGGCAATTATCTGGTCACCAGAAAGCAAAACCCCGATTTCCTCACAATAGAGACAGGCATGCTCCGGCGAGTGCCCCTCGCCAATCATTACCTGCCACTCTCTGCCACCAATGCTCAAAACATCGCCACCGCGCATTCTGTTGTAGGCCATGGGCAATGACTCGACCATCTGCGACATTCGAAACTTGCTGTTTCTGACAGATTCTATGCGTTGTTCGGTGTTGCCATTGCGCCGCATATACTGTTCTGCTGTCCAGCTTAGTCCTTCGGGAATGCTACACATGACCCTGGCAGCGTAGAATTCCGCCCGGGTCATGTGTAAGGGTGCTGCGAATTTGTCACATAACCAACCCGCTTGACCAACATGGTCTGGATGCATATGCGTGACGACTACGCGACTGACCGAATCCATGTTCAGTTCACCATCAAATATTTCTTGCCAATGGGTTTGTACATCACTGCTGCGTATACCGGTATCAACGATCACCCAGCTGTCGCCGTCTTCCAGTAAATAGAGATTGATGTGATCCAAAGCGAGCGGCAGCGGCATGCGCAGCCAGAAAACACCCGAAGCCACAGGCATAACCGTGCCGAATTCAGGGATAGTGTCGAAAGGAAATCGAAGCGTAGTCAAATGGGGTCTGTCCTTGGGTGGACCCTATTATCGCTTATTTTCTGGTCTGCAGCCTATTGCGAATCCTTCATTGCATTCCCCAGGGAATGCTGATCCAGGTTCTATT
>CAYGSL010000012.1:15992-98104 GCA_964352475.1 uncultured Pseudomonadales bacterium
AGGCTGGCTGTGATGCAGGTCTCAATTATTGTGGCGGATGTGCTCGACAGCTTGATAGGCAAATGTCATGGCAGAAGCAATGGTCGCCCCTGCACCAGGATAAGAGTCGCCGAATACGGCGCCTGAACAATTGCCTGTGGCATAAAGCCCACTGATCAGCTCACCCTGGGTGTTAAATACCTGGCCGTTCTGGTCGCACTTCAGGCCACCCTTGGTACTTAAGTCACCTGGGTAGATCCTCAGAGCGTAGTAAGGTCCTTTGCTGAGTGGCGCAAGGCTGGGGTTGGGAGTAACGCGCGGGTCAGCGTAATAGCGATCGTGTAAACTTTCACCACGCAGAAAATCTTTGTCCTGGCCGTCGATGGCAAACTTGTTAAAGCGCCGCACGGTTAATTCCAGGTTTGCTGCATTTATGTTCAGTTTTCCTGCCAGCTCCTTCAGGGTGTCGGCCTTGACCAGAAAATCATCATTTAAGATATCGGCACCCAGGGCAGAATCCGGTTGTGCCTTTGCCGGCCCTATTGGGCCAACCGGGTATCGCTGCCGATAGTTGGCGTCGATAATCATAAAGCATGGCAGGCAGTTTCCTTCACGGGCGTGAACTTGCAGCTGAATTTTGGTCAGTTCTTCATACGGTTTTGCTTCATTAACAAAGCGGCGGCCGTCCGAATTAACAAAGATACTACCCGGCATGGACTTGCCTGAAATCAGCGCTTCAGCAACTCCGTCGGGGCGAATATAGGTTGGCGTCCACCACGCGCACTGCATATGCTCAAACGCCGCGCCTATGCGTGCACCCAGCGCAACCGCATCGCCAGTGTCTCCGTCTGATGCAGCCGTCCAATCACCGGTAACAAACTTGTATTGGTAGTTTTGCCGAAGCTTGGTATTTTTAGCAAAGCCTCCAGAGGCCAAAATAACCCCTCGTCTTGCTTTGATGGTTTTTAGTTGCCCGTCCAGCTTGATTGCAACACCACGTACCTTACCGTTCTTGCTTTGCAGTAATTTAAGTACCCGCGCGTTACACCAGACAGGTACATTTTTCTCAAGCAGCGACTTCCTCAGGCGTATTACCAAAGCTCTACCCATGGTCTGGCGTCTGTCTTCACGACTGCGCAATCGCTGAGGAATATCCAACCAGTAGCTGAGCAGGCGCTTGGCCAGGATAAAATACGCATTCGCTTTAAACTTCGCTATGCTCTGGCCTTCCACGGCGGTGACCGCAAAGCGATTCAAAATACCTTGATTGGCGGGTTTTCTAACACTATCAATGTGTTCGCCTATGGAGCGAATAGAAATCGGTTCGGGTTCCATGGAGCGACCGCCTTGCTTGAAACCTTCAAACTCAGGGTAGTAGTCCATGTATTCCGGCATTGGCGTGTAACGAACATGTGTCTGCTCACGCAGAAGCTGCAGCATTTTAGGGCCAGCATCGATGAAGGCTTGCAGGCGTGACTGCGAGACCTGGCCGGCGACTTTCTGTATGTATCTTAAGCCCTCGGCTTCGGAGTCTTCAATTCCTACGTCGACTATCTGCTTGTTCGCGGGTATCCACACAACACCGCCAGACATAGCCGTTGTACCACCCCACAGCTCTGTTTTTTCAAGAACAATACTCTCAAAACCCGCAAGTGACGCGAACAGGCCAGCACTCATTCCACCCGCACCACTTCCTACAACGACGACATCCGTCTCGAAGTCCCAATCTGCCATAGACGCTAATTCTTTTGTACGATTACGCTACCAACCGAGTAGCCAGCTCCAAAGGAACATATTACGCCTACTTCGCCGCTACTCAAATCTTCATTGTTTAAATGAAATGCAATGATTGAACCGGCAGAGCTTGTGTTTGCATAGCGATCAAGAATCACTGGTGCCTCTTCGGCTGTTGCGTCGCGCCCCAGTACTCGCTTACTCACCAGTTGATTCATACTCAGATTGGCTTGATGCAGCCACAGCCGTTTGCAGTCCTCGTTTGATATCTCCAGGTCCGCCAAATGCTGCACTATCTGCTCGGCTACCATTGGGCACACTTCCTTGAACACCTTGCGGCCGTTTTGCACGAAAAGCTTGTCCACAGAGCCCACGCCGGATTCATCTCCGCGATTAAGGAATCCAAAATTATTACGGATATTATTGGAATAAACGGTTTTCAAACGGCTACCAAGAATACGATAACCTGCATCTTCGCCGGCTCTGAGAATAACGGCTGTACAGGCATCACCGAAAATAAAGTGGCTATCCCTATCGCGAAAATTGAGATGCCCCGAACATATTTCGGGATTCACCATCAGAACGGTTTGTGCGCTGTTGTTTCGAATAGCATCAACACCGGTTTGAATGCCAAATGTGGCAGACGAGCATGCCACATTCATATCAAACGCATACCCGTCTATACCAAGTGCGGCTTGAACCTCAACGGCTACTGCCGGATAAGGGCGCTGCAGGTTTGAGCACGCCACAATAACGGCATCGATTTCCGCCGCTGTTACACCTGCCTGATCCATTGCCTGATAAGCGGCACCAACCGCCATTTCACACTGGATTGAATGCTCATCATTGCTTCGATCTGGCAATTCAGGACACATGCGCTCAGGATCAACGATTCCGCTGCGATTCATAACATAGCGGCTATGAATTCCCGAAGCTTTCTCAATAAACTCAGTGCTTGAGGTATCCAGTGCCTGCAATTCACCCGATGAAATTTCATCAGCGTGAGCTGAATTGTACTGCTGAACATAACTGTTAAAAGCGCGTACCAACTCTTCATTACTAACCGATTCATGGGGCGTATACAATCCGGTACCGATTATAGAAACCGCCTCTGCATTGTTATTCATGGTTGCTGCCGTGCCTTTGATTGCCTGCGTAATTTCAGTACTGTGAACGCATAGGATTCTACACTATTGTGCACTGTTCTTATCCTCTAGTTGGTACCAGCGCTCTGTTAATTCTTCCAGTGTATTCTGGGATGTTTCCAGCACTTTCAGGCGTTCGGCGATAAATTCGGGTGAATTTTTGTAAAACTCGCTGGCCAGTGTTTCCTGCTGTACCTGCGCCACCCTTGCTTCCAGACCGGCGATACGTTCGGGCAGATCTTTCAACTCGTGTTGTTCAGTAAAGCTAAGCCCGTTTTTGCGCGCCGCAGGCTCGTGACTCTGCGCTACAGCAGCGCGATCTTGTTCCGCAGCATTTCCTGCATCGGGTGATGACTCGGCAACTGCCAGGCGCTGTTTTCTCGCCTGCCAATCAGAATAGCCACCCACATACTCATTGATCTGATTGCCTTGTTCGAACACCAATACACTGGTAACCACGTTATCCAGCAGCTGGCGATCATGACTGACCAGAAGCAAGGTTCCATCAAACTCCACCAATCTGTTTTCTAGCGCTTCCAGCATCTCGAAATCAAGATCGTTACTGGGTTCGTCCAGCACCAGCAAGTTACAGGGGCGAGTGAACAATTTCGCCAGCAATACACGATTGCATTCCCCGCCAGAAAGAGCGCGAATCTTTGTTCGCGAGCGCTTCGGAGCAAATAAAAATTGCTGCAGATAGGAGATGACGTGACGCTCACGTCCACCTACGCTAACAAACTCTTTGCCATCAGCAACAAATTCAGCAACAGACAGCTTGCCGTTGAGCTCTTTGCGCAGTTGATCAAGATACGCAACTTGCAGTCCACTACCCAATTTCACGCTGCCGGAATCGGCTTCCAGATTACCCAATAGCAAACCTAACAAGGTGGACTTGCCAACCCCGTTATTGCCAATGATTCCTATCCTGTCACCACGCATAACGCGCAAACTGAAGTCAGTAACAACTTGCTCGTCGCCATAGCTCTTATTAAGCTTGCGTGCTTCAATCACCTTACGCCCTGACTGCTCTCCTTCCGCAGCTGCAATCTGTGCACGGCCCTGACGATTTACGCGCTCTTTTCGCTGCTCTCGCATCGTTTGCAAAGACCGTACCCGCCCTTCATTTCTGGTACGTCTTGCTTTTATTCCCTGGCGAATCCAGCGCTCTTCCTGGGCAAGCTTTTTATCAAACAGTGCGTTATGCCTATCTTCTTCCTCGTCAGCTTTTTCCTTAAGGCGTAAATACTGTTGAAAATCAGCCTCCCAGCTGAGCAGTCGACCGCGATCAATTTCCACAATTCGGCTGGCCAGTTTTTGCAGGAAGCTGCGGTCATGAGTAATCAACACGATGCTACCTTCAAACCCGACAAGCTTGTTTTCCAGCCACTCTATGGTGTTGATGTCCAAATGGTTGGTTGGCTCATCCAGCAGCAGCAAATTGGGTGCAGAGACCAGTGCCCTGGCCAGAGCTACCCGTCTGCGCCAGCCACCAGACAATGAACGTAGACTGTCTTTCCCATTCAACCCAAACTCAGATAGCACAGAATCTACCTGTTGCTGCGGAGTCCAGCCACCGCCTTGCTCTATAGCATTCTGTAGCTGCTCCATATCGTGTAGCGAGCTTGAGGTAGCAACAGCCTCACTGAGCCGTTGATAGTCATCGATTAAGCATTGAAGATTACCCAGGCCTTGCAGCACGAAATCACTGACGCTGATGTCGTCATCATCGGGCAACTCCTGTGCCAATACACTGATGCGCAAATGTTCTGCAAAATGTATTTCACCTCTGTCAAGCTCTTGCTGGCCTAATAGAATGCGCAGCAACGTTGATTTCCCCGCGCCATTGCGGCCGATTAAACCAATGCATTCCTTGCGCTCAATGCTGAAGTCGGCATTGTTCAGTATTACCTGGTCGGCGAACTCCAGTTGGGCGTTTTGTAGACGTATCAGACTCATATCAACAAATTATACAGAAGCGCAGAACAAGCTTTGCTACTCTTAGGGTTTGTTGAACAGTATTGCGTGTTATGGACATAATTGAAGCCATTATTCTCGGCATTGTGCAGGGTCTTACAGAGTTTTTACCCGTGAGCAGCAGTGGTCACATTGAACTTGGCAAGGCTGTGCTGGGTACTGAGGATGTCGGCATCGATTTCACCGTGCTGGTGCACGTTGCCACCGCTCTTGCATCAGTTTTGGTGTTTCGAAAAGCCATTGTCGAATTGATCCAGGGCATGTTGAAGTTGCGCTACAACGAATCCTGGGAATACAGTCTTAAGCTGATTGTCTCTTCAATTCCAGTGGCAATTGTTGGTTTGTTCTATAAGGAAGAAGTGGAAAGCCTTTTTCAGGGTAATCTGACCCTGGTCGGCAGCATGCTTATTGTGACCGCCGCACTTCTAATGCTGACCACTTTGATCAAAGGTAGTGGCCGTTCAATAGGCTGGCACCACGCTATTATCATTGGGATTGCACAAATGTTTGCTGTTATGCCAGGAATATCGCGCTCGGGAGCGACGATAGCAACCGCCTTGCTGATGCAGATAGACCGCGCAAAAGCCGCCAAGTTTTCGTTTCTTATGGTGCTAATCCCGATTTTTGGTCAAGCGCTACTGGACGGAATCGACATCTATGAAGACCCTTCATTGTGGTCTCTGAGTTTGAGCGTCAGCCTGGCCGGCTTTATTGCGGCATTTCTGTCTGGCTTGTTCGCCTGCACACTGATGCTGCGCATTGTTCAACAGGGCAAACTGTATTACTTCAGTGCTTACTGCCTGATAGTGGGCCTGGTTGCAATATTTGGCTAGCAACCAACCACGGTTTTGATGGCTAACGCTGCTGAAATCGCTTGATGCGACGATAAGGGTACACGCTTTCCACCGTGCCGCTGGCTATCTTTTCTTGCATTGCTTTCCAGAAACGATAGTCGTACAAATCGTCGTGTAATTCTTCAAATATTTTCCTGGCCGTTGCATTACCGGTGAAAAAAAGGCGGAACTCTTCCGGAAACACATCATTATCTGCAACACTGTACCAGGGCGTGCTTGCCATGGCCTGCTCTTCGGTTTTAGGTTCGGGGATCTTCCGAAAGTTGCACTCTTCCATCAGGCAGATTTCATCGTAATCGTAAAACACCACGCGACCGTGCCGAGTCACGCCAAAATTCTTTAGCAACATGTCACCGGGAAAAATATTGGCGCCGGCCATTTGTTTAATCGCATTGCCGTATTCATCAATAACGTCGCGAATCTCATCATCGTTTTTTCCGGGCAAGAACAAATTGAGAGGAATCATGCGACGTTCTACATAACAGTGGCGAAGTCTAAGAATATTGCCGTTCTCCTCAAGAACCGAAGGAACCTCTTTTCTCAGCTCTTTCAATAATTCATCTGAGAAACGGCGACGGTCAAACACCAGGTTATCAAACTCCTGAGTGTCGGCCATCCGCCCTGCGCGCTCATGCAACTTAACCAGGGTGTATTTTTCTTTGACCTCATCACGTGTCATGGATTTGGGTGGCGTAAAACGGTCTTTGATTACCTTGAAAACATAATTGAACGACGGCAATGTAAACACCAACATCACCATACCTTTGATTCCAGGCGCTATCACAAACTGGTCTTGTGCTTTTTTTATTTGCCTGACCGAGTAGCGCACAAACTCTGTTTTCGCGTGCTTTGGAAAGCCGATGGCAGCGTACATTTCAAACACTGGTTTACGTGGCATAAAGCTGCGCAGAAATGCGACGTATTGCGAGGGTTGATCGGTATACACCATGAAATAGGTTCGAGTGAAGCTGAACACGATGCTGATATCACTGCTGTCCAACAGCAAGGTATCAACGTATAGCGCATTGCCCGTATCATCAGCATGCAAGATTGGCATTACGAAGGGGTAGATCAGGCCAAGACATATTGTTCTACCCACTAGGTAAGCGGCCTTGTTTCGAAAGAACAGACTGCGTAACACCTGCACTTCAACGTCGTCAGCCGTGGCACCGGTAGGTAATTTCGGGATCAGGTCGCGTTGAATGACTTCCTGAATAAAGTCTACATCCCTATCCAAGTCCTCAAAGTTGTTCTCCAGGCCACTGTCTTCTATAAGTTGTGACAACAGCTCTCTGGCGGGTATTGATCCTGAATACGAGCGATAGATGTTATCGTCAACTTCCCTGCCTACCGGCGCAGTGGAGTGATCGGCAAACGCGTACTTATCCCGGATCACCCGGTGCTGGAATATGTGGCAGTAAACTGAATTATAGAAGCTCTCAACCACCTCTATGTTGCGGTGATTTTCAATCAAGGGAACGAATTTTGTTTTAACTTCAATCCACAGTAGCGGGTCTTCAAGATTGCTGTCTACCGTCGTTCTGGCAAGCTCAACAACCTGTGCAATTTTCTGTTGATACAGAGTTTGCCTGCGCTGCTGTGCGTCATGCACATCCAGCCATGCTGCGTTCTCGAAGCGAACGTGGGCACCTAGTGTCAGGTTCAAATAGTCCGCAAAGAAAGAGTCGAAACCATTAACGATCAACTGCGCCAGGCGAAAAGCCCTAGCGCGGATCATCGCAGACTGTCGTTGATTTTTTGCAGCGCCTGATTACCCGGGCACAGTTCAGCTTCGGTCATTTTATTCAGAGGTCGCTCGGAGGTATCCAGTACAGAGTGCAAGTCAGCTGTATCCGGGTCCATGTACAGCAGGCCAGTAAGAATCTCACCAGACTCGGCATGCTGTGTCGCGGCGGCCAGTGCGGCTGAACGATCACGCAAGTTATAGTCTTTACCATTTTTTCGCAGATGAACGACTGAACCGTCGTGCAAACACACTTCTTGACTGGCGCCCTCTTCATAGCGGGTGGTTATTTCTTCCTGCATAGGTACAAAATCCACCGTACCCGTGGCTTGCATATGGTCTCTGATAAACTCATAGCTTTTAGTGGACCCCGGGTTGTTGTTGAACGTTACACAGGGAGACAGTACATCAATGAACGCAAAGCCCTGATGCGATACGGCCGCTTTAATCAGGGGAATTAACTGTTCCTTATCACCGGAGAAAGAGCGTGCAACAAAGTCGGCGCCCAACTGAATAGCCAGCGCACACAAATCGATGGACTCGTATTGATTAGCAGCCCCTTTTTTACTGTGGGAGCCAACGTCTGCGGTAGCGGAATCCTGGCCTTTGGTTAGACCGTAGCAGCCATTGTTCTCCACAATATAGAGCATGTTCAGATTCCGCCGCACTACATGCGAGAACTGCCCCATTCCGATTGACGCTGTATCGCCGTCACCAGACACACCTATGTAGGTAAGATCACGATTCGCAAGGTTCGCACCTGTTGCTACAGACGGCATACGCCCATGCACTGAATTAAACCCATGCGAATTACTCAGGAAGTAGGTAGGTGTTTTTGACGAACAACCAATACCGGATATTTTAGCCACGGTATGCGGCTCAATCGACATCTCAAAACAGGCCTGAATAATTGCGCTGCTGATGGAATCGTGTCCACAGCCGGCGCAAAGCGTTGATAACGCGCCTTCGTAATCTGCCGCCGTATAACCAATGGCATTAGTTGGCGCTTCCGGGTGCCTGAAAGATGGCTTGATGTAACTCATTGGGTGAGACTCTTGTCAATAATTTGCATATTAGGAATCGGCCGTTTTACGTCGCAGCGGTGTTACCGACGCTGGGCCCGGCAAGTCTTGCTTTATCGCCGATCGAATTTTGCTGGCCGTGATCGGCATACCATCGTACTCAAGCACTTTAACCAGTTTCTTCGGATCGGCATCGCACTCAATCATTAATAGCGAGCGCAGTTGAGCATCACGGTTTTGTTCAATAACGTAAACACGCTCGTGACTTTCTATAAAATCAACAACGTCGTCATTAAACGGGAAGGCAAGTAGTTGCAGCGCATCTATTTCTATGCCTTCTTCGCCAAGGTAATCAAGCGCTTCATGGGTTGAATCAACGCTTGTTCCAAAATAGATGACACCCAGGGGTGTGGGCTTTCGGGAGGCTCTTAACACCGGCGCTGGCACCAGGTTTTTTGCGGTTTCCCATTTCTTTAGCAAGCGCTCCATGTTGCGGGCGTATTTTTTGCCGTCTTCTGTGTATATGGCCCATTCGTCGCGCGAGGAACCACGCGTAAAAAACGACCCTTTGGTAGGATGCGTGCCCGGAATGGTGCGATAGCAAATCCCGTCGTTATCGGTGTCTCTGTAGCGGCCGAACTTCTCAGTGGCTTCCAGCTGTTCTTCATTCAATACTTTGCCACGCTGGTATTGTCGTTGATCATTCCAACTCAGCGGAGCAGACATTGTGTCATTCATTCCAAGATCAAGATCACTCATCACTATAACCGGCGTTTGCAACTGTTCGGCAAGATCGAATGCCTCAACAGCGAGATCGAAACACTCACGCGGATTGGATGGAAAGAGCAACACATGCTTGGTATCGCCGTGCGAGGCATACGCCGCCGCTAACAAATCAGATTGCTGGGTACGAGTGGGCATACCAGTGGATGGCCCGGTTCGCTGAATATCAAATAGAACCGTTGGAACCTCAGCAAAATACGCCAGCCCAAGAAACTCACTCATTAGCGAAACGCCAGGGCCGCTGGTTGCGGTAAACGCACGCGCGCCATTCCAGCTGGCACCAATCACCATTCCGATTGCTGACAATTCATCCTCTGCCTGTACAATCGCGAAATTCGTTTTACCAGTGCCCGGGTCAATTCTCAAACGTTTGGCGTACTTGTCGTAGGCATCCACTACAGATGTTGATGGTGTAATTGGATACCATGCTGCAACCGTTGCTCCGGCGTACACCGCACCCAAAGCCGACGCTGCATTGCCGTCGATCAGGATACTGTCGCCCACTTTATCAGTGCGTTTGACGCGAATCCCCAAAGGGCATTCGAAGTGCTCACTGGCATAGAGATGACCAAGCTCCAGGGCATGAATATTAGGCGCAATCAGCTTGTCTTTGCCCTTAAACTGGCCGCGCACGATATCGGTTAACACTTCAAACTCGATATCGAGTAAGGCCGCCAGCGCGCCCACATAAATAATATTCTTAAACAACAATCGCTGCCTCGGATCGCTGTATTCCTGGGCGCAAATTCTCATTAATGGCAAGCCAATGTAATTAACATCGTCTCTGATCAAACGCACATCCAGTGGCTTGGTCGAGTCGTAAATAAAATACCCGCCTGGCAACACGTCTGCCACGTCTTCCTGCATGCTCTGGGGGTTCACCGAAAGCACAATATCAACTCCGCCACGACGGCCAAGATAGCCCTTCTCGCTTACTCTTACCTCATACCATGTAGGCAGGCCCTGAATGTTTGACGGGAAAACATTCTTTGGGCTTACCGGTATTCCCATTCGGAATACGGCCTTGGCGAACATGTTATTGGCGCTGGCTGAGCCTGTGCCATTTACGTTGGCAAACTTGATCACAAACTCGTTAACGGCTTCGATAGACTTCATGACTGGGCCTCCACCGCTTTGGTGACCGTGTACAGAAATTTCTGCATATCCCAGGCCGCAGTTGGACATCGCTCCGCACACAAACCGCAGTGCAAGCAAACATCCTCGTCTTTAATCATTAGTCTTCCGGTTTTCAGTGGTTCCGATAAGTAAAGGTCTTGCGCCAGATTATTCGCAGGCGCAGACAGCTTCGCGCGCAGCTCGGATTCCTCCGCACCTTCAGTGAAAGTAATACACCGCGTTGGGCAAATATCTACGCAGGCATCGCACTCTATGCATAAGGAATCCGTGAAAACGGTTTGTACGTCGCAATTGAGACAGCGCTCGGCTTCTGCGTACGCCAACTTGTCATCAAAGCCAAGTTCAACCTCAATGTGTCTATCAGCGAGACTCTCAAATTTATCGGCGTGTGGAACTTTGAATCTCAGATCATTGGTGACCGAGTTATCGAAATTCCACTCATGAACGCCCATTTTGGTACTGGATAAGACCGTTCCAGGCAATGGCCGCGCGGAAACATCCTTGCCTTGACAAAATTTATCAATGGAAATGGCGGCCTGATGGCCATGCGCAACGGCCGTAATAATATTTTCCGGGCCGAACGCCGAGTCACCACCGAAAAACACTTTAGGGTTGGTTGACTGGAAGGTCACTGGATCCAGCGCTGGCATGTCCCACTGATCAAATTCCAGACCAATGTTTCGTTCAATCCAGGGAAACGCATTTTCCTGACCGATTGCAACCAGAACATCATCACATTCCACAAACACGTGTGGCTCATCCAGCGGTATCAATGAACGCTTGCCTTTATCATCGTATTCGGCGCGGACTTTTTCAAAATGCATGCCCACCAATCGACCCTGATCAAGGACGAAATCAACGGGCACGTGATTGTCCAGGATTGGAATGTCTTCGTGCATTGCATCCTCTTTCTCCCACGGGGATGCTTTCATTTCTTCAAACGGGCTACGAACAATAACTTTGACGTCTTTGCCGCCAATTCGTCTGGAGGTTCTGCAGCAATCCATTGCCGTGTTACCGCCACCTAACACAATGACTTTTTCGCCAATTGAACTGGTGTGGCCAAAGGCAACGCTTTCAAGCCAGTTAATACCAATATGGATGTTAGCGGCCCCTTCCTCGCGGCCAGGTACTTTAAGGTCTCGCCCGTTGGGAGCTCCGCTGCCTACAAACACAGCGTCGTAGTCTTTATCCAGCAGCGACTCCAGACTATCAACGTAGGTATTGAAATGGGTGATCACGCCCATATCGAGCACATAGTTCACTTCTTCGAGCAATACTTCCTCAGGTAGGCGAAACGAAGGAATCTGGCTGCGCATAAAGCCGCCACCAACAGCCTGCTCATCAAACAGATCAATATCGTAGCCTAGCGGCATTAGGTCGCGTGCCACCGTCAAAGACGCAGGCCCAGCGCCAACCAACGCTATTTTCTTGCCATTTTTCTCAGTTGGGATTGCTGGCAATCGATCAGTTATATCGTCTTTATAGTCAGCCGCAACACGCTTCAGTCGACAGATTGCCACGGGTTCTTCTTCAACCCGGCCGCGACGACAGGCTGGCTCGCATGGCCGATCGCAGGTTCTACCCAATATCCCGGGAAAAACATTGGATTCCCAGTTCACCATATAGGCGTCTGTGTATCGTTCGGCTGCAATCAGACGGATGTATTCTGGCACCGGCGTGTGGGCAGGACAGGCGTATTGGCAGTCAACCACCTTGTGAAAATACTCGGGGTCACTGATGTCAGTGGGCTTCAAAACTGGACTCCATGTTAACAATTCTCGCGATTAAGTTATGTCGCAAACTGGGATAATAATGTCGCTATATTTTCCCGCCGAAAGTAAACCACAGAGTCGCGCGAAAATCAGCTTTAAGAATGCATAAACGCGGACTATTACTACGTCTTAACTCGGCAAAGTTAAACCTGGAGCCGTCCTAGTGCACGGTCGCCGGAGATAACTTCTCCAACCTGGAGATGGACGTCTTGATTTCAATTAAACGAGGATGGTCTGGGCGCTGCAGGCTGATGGTCTGCAAGTCTGCTGCAGCCGCGGAATAGCACTGCATGTGTTCAAGAATGGCTGCGCGGTCGTGCAATTCCGAGGTGTCAGAGGGATAAACTGCGAGTAATAAGTTAACCAGTCGCAAAGCGTCTGAATACTGCTTCTGGTGCAGGTAGCAATGCTTGAGATTGCGCAGCATTCTGCGAATGATCACGGTGTTGTCGGCTGAGGAAAAAAAACGTTCCTGCAGCTGGGCCGAGTCACCGTACTGAGCACGAAGCATGTTCTCGCAATCGGTCTTATTCATTAGCTTGCCCCTAAACGGGTCCAGCAAAGAATATTGCTGTTCGGAATCTCCGCCCTGTAATGCCCCAGGCGAACCCTGATACACCGCCACCAGGAAGTGGCCTGGAAAACTGACGCCTCGCGCCAGCCAGCACTTCGATCGGGCCATATGAATGTATAAAAAAGCGAGACTGATCGGTATGCCGCGGCCGCTGCGCAACAATTCGTCCAGGCTGCTATTCGCTGGCGCATAATAATCGTCGGTATTACCGCGGTAGTTCTGCTCCAGCGCAAGAAAACGACACAGCTGCCAAGCGCGCTCATCACTGGAGGTCACATCATCCAGACGAACCTCCGCCTGCAGGCATAAAGTATCAAGCCGTGCTTTCAATGCCTCTAGTGAGACCGCAGGATTCTCGAGCTTGCTAAGCAAACACAGCAATTCAAGCAATTGCGCATGGTCGCCACCAGTGCGCGCAAGTTCTACGAATCGACTTTCAAGGTCCGACTTCATTTCAAAGGGAAACTGCTTCTGTTGTTTGACGCGTATTTTAGTCAGAAACGCGACGAAAGTGCAGCCCGACTTCTGGTGAGAATGCCATAGACCGGCGGCTATACGCTGGCGAAGTCCAATTGTAATGCTGCCACCGACTCCGCTTGAAGGATGACCATATGCGCATATTGTGGATGCTTGAAGCCCAGAATAACTTGCTCAGCTTTGCAGAAATCCTCTATCTGCTCGTCGCTAAACGGAAAATGTATAAACTGCACTGATGAGGCTTTGCCGTCAGCTGTTGTTCTATCAACATCTTCTTCAGGTCTGCCAACAATCTCGTGGCCGGCGAAACTGAAAAACATGGTTTCTTCCACACCACCCAGGCGAGAAAGAAAGTTCGCCCGTCGAATGGGATCATCCACCTCAAACATCACTGTGCAATTCAATTCTTGACCGTTAGGAATCATGGGGTTGTACGCGGCTAGCTCATCGGGAATCTGCGCATCTCCGCCACGCTCGATGTAGAGCATTTCCTGAATCTGATAGAGCATGGTTTGATAGGATTCGAAATAGCAACACGCTACTGGTCCAATCTCTACCCTGCGACGGCGTTTATGCTCAAGAATTTCTGCTTTTCGTTCTTTGCGAACAGCCACATAGTCGTCGAAAGACAAGAGATCGCTGGCGGTGATTTGGGTTTGTATCGTCATAGTTTCTACTCAGGCAGGTACTTCTATTCCATAGGCTTGCGCCAATAGCATGATTGGATGACTCAGGTGAACCACAGCAGGCGAGCCTTCCATCTCATCCATAGCCTGACCAATGTGTATACCGGCCAGCGGACACTCCGAAGTCACAATGTCGGCGCCGTCACGCTTCACCTGTCTGGCAACCGGTGTTGCCAGTTTCAGGGCCACTTGATAATTCTCTTCCATGACCCCCCAGCTACCACCATGACCCGAGCATCGCTCTATCACTTTTACATTCAGATCAGGAATTTTCCTCAGCAGCTCAGCACCTTTATGGCCCATGTTTTGAGCGCGCGCGTGGCAAGCTATATGCACATTAACGGTTTGTGGGATGGAAGCAATGTCGCCAGTTAAGTCATCCAAAGACAGCAAATATTCGGCCAGGTCAAAACAGGAATTGGACAATGCCAGAACATCCGCGTGCTCAGTTACAATTAACGGCCACTCGAACTTAAGCATCAAGGCGCAGCTTGGCACAAGTGCGACAATGTCGTAGCCTTGCTCAATATAAGGTTTGAAACAAGCAGCGACATTCTTCGCTTTCGCGGCAACCGCTGCAATATCGCCTTTCTCCAATTGCGGCATGCCACAACATTCCGGGTGAACAAAGACGCTCTCCACGCCTTGTCGTGCCAACACTTGTTGCGCGGCATGACCTATTTCAGTGACATTGTAGTTGCCGTAGCAAGTCGCATATAAAGCGACTTTCTTGCCATATCCAGCGCCCTCTTTATTGAGGGCAACATCACTCTGCTGAGATCCTGTGAGTGTTTTTTTTGAAAATTTGGGCAGCTCAGCGTCCTGGTGTACGCCAAGCACGCGATTCAGCACCGGGCGCAACAACTTACCATTGCGCGCCGTGGCCGCGTTAGCAATAGGTGCTAACGCTGTTCCCAATTTACCATTCCGATCGGTTTGAATCATTTGCGACTCGCCAAAAGGAACGCCTTTTTTGCGGTGTTCAACGGCGCGGTGGCGCAGCATCAAATGAGGGAAGTCCAGATCAAACTCGTGTGGAGGTACGTAAGGACATTTCGCCATGAAGCACATGTCGCATAATGTGCAGGCGTCAATAACTGGCTTAAAATCTTTGCTGTCGACAGTATCAAGCTCACCGGACTCCGACTCGTCTATCAAGTCGAAAAGTCTGGGGAAACTGTCGCATAAATTGAAACAGCGCCGGCACCCATGGCAGACGTCAAATACCCTGCGAGTTTCTTCGTCCAGCTGCTCTTCGTTGTAAAACTCTTCCGACTCCCACGCCAATGGGTGACGGGTAGGCGCGTCAAGACTGCCTTCTCGCATGTTTACCTCATTGAAAAATTGCTGGCCTGGCGGAATGCCCGGCCAGCTTTATGACAGTACCTTAGAAGTACTATGCGTCCAGATTGTCCAGCGCTTTTTGGAAGCGGCCGGCGTGGCTTTTCTCGGCTTTTGCCAAAGTTTCGAACCAATCTGCGATTTCGTCGAAGCCTTCTTCACGCGCTGTTCTCGCCATACCCGGATACATATCGGTGTATTCGTGAGTTTCACCAGCAACTGCGGCAGCCAGATTGTCAGCTGTTGAGCCGATTGGCTTGCCAGTAGCAGGATCACCTACCTCTTCCAGATATTCCAGATGGCCGTGCGCATGTCCAGTTTCGCCTTCAGCGGTTGAACGAAAAACGGTAGATACATCGTTGTACCCTTCTACGTCGGCTTTTTGGGCGAAGTAAAGATAACGACGGTTTGCCTGGCTCTCACCAGCAAACGCTTCCTTTAAATTTTCTTCGGTTTTGCTGCCTTGTAAAGACATTAGCTTCTCCTGTGTGAAATAGCGCGACCTTTCGCGCGGTTGTATAAAGCGTAAAGAGAGTATGACAGCAACAACACCCTGTCAATGCATTAGAACAATTCTAATTTTCTAGCTTTGTTATCGAATGCTTACTACTATATTCAGTCCTGTGATGGCCTTACCTTCCGGCGGATCTGGTAGCCTTGACCAGACATCCGCTTCCACTGGGAAGTCAGTTAACTGCCCGGTTACTTCGTTGTAGAAATGATGGTGGTCGCTGGTATTTGTATCAAACCAGGTCACTCCAGACTCCGTGATCAACCTACGTAATACGCCTTTGTCGGTGAATTGGTTCAATGTGTTGTACACAGTCGCCAAAGATACCTTTACGCCACTGTTCCTCGCTTCCTGGTGAAGGAGCTCGGGAGTGACGTGCCGGTCACCATTGCCGCGCAGCAACTGCAGCAGTTCCAGTCTTTGCCTGGTTGGGCGCAGGCCAACTTGTTTCAGCTCTGTCGTTAATTCCTTATCTGGCATATCCCGGTTCATTACAGACCTCACCGCACAGACGATTTCATTTGATTAGCGTTCAGAGTATACACCGCCGCAGTCTACTGGTAAAAACCAAAGCACCACTCTACTCGTGCTCCGACAGTAAACGCAAAAGCTGCGCTTCATCCAGCACCTCAACACCAAGTTTCTCTGCCTTGGCTAATTTCGAGCCGGCTTTGTCACCCGCAATCACGGCCGAGGTCTTGGCAGACACCGACCCTGATACCTTGGCACCTAAACTCTGAAGACGCTGTTTTGCCTGATCTCGACTCATATTCTCAAGGCCGCCAGTGAGCACATAAGTTTGTCCTTGCAGCGGCAAATCCGCTTGTACACGAACCTCGTGCTCGTCCCAGCACACCCCAGTTTGAATAAGCTCCTGCATGACCCTGGTGTTGTCGGCGTTGGCAAAAAACTCAAGAATATTATGCGCAACCACAGGTCCGACATCGTCAACTGCCAACAGTTGCTCCTCACCAGCCGACAGAATTGCATCCAGATTTCCGAAATGACTGGCCAGAGTGCTGGCCGTGGTTTCTCCCACTTCACGAATACCTAGCGCATAAAGAAATCGACTCAGCGTGGTTTTCTTGCTTTGCTCAATGGCGTTCAACAGATTATTCGCTGACTTGCTGGCCATCCTCTCCAGGCCTAGCAAGTCAGACTCCTGCAAGCTGAAAAGATCCGAGGCCGAATGCAGCAATTGGGCATCCACCATTTGTTCAATCAATTTATCGCCAAGCCCATCAATATCCAAGGCACGCCGGGAGGCAAAATGTATTAGCGCCTGCTTTCTTTGCGCCGCACACACCAAACCACCAGTGCAGCGATACGCTGCGGCGTCTTCCTCGCGAACAACAGCAGACCCGCATTCCGGGCACACTGATGGCGGCTTTACTTTTCGTGCACCCTTCTTTCGTTTTGCGGCCACGACTTGAACGATTTGCGGAATCACATCGCCTGCACGACGCACCACTACCGTATCACCGGCGCGCACGTCCAGTCGCTCAACTTCGTCCATGTTATGAAGTGTTGCATTGCTTACCGTCACACCACCAACAAACACGGGTTCAAGCCTGGCAACAGGCGTGACCGCCCCGGTGCGTCCAACCTGAAACTCTATGGTCTGCAGCTCTGTCATTTCTTCCTGAGCAGGAAATTTGTGCGCTGTTGCCCAGCGCGGAGCTCTGGAAACAAAGCCCAGGGTGTTCTGCAAAACAAAGTCGTCAACCTTGTAGACGATGCCATCTATTTCATAGGGCAAGCGATCACGCTTAGCTTGCAAGGCCTGGTAGTAGGAGAAACACTGCTTTGCACCACAGGCGCGCTGTACTTCCGGGTTGATTTTGAAGCCCAGAGTTTTCAGATAGGCCAATGCTTCAAACTGGCTACCAGGTTCATCGCCACCATCAATTAAACCGATTGAATAACAATACATATCCAGTGGTCTTTGCGCAGTCAGCGAGGAGTCCAGCTGACGCAGGCTGCCTGCCGCTGCGTTTCTTGGATTCACAAACGGCTTTTCCCCGCTGTCGGCTGCCTGCTGATTGAACTTATGGAAGCCTGCCAAGGGCATAAAAATCTCGCCGCGAACTTCCAGCCGTTGCGGAAACGAACCGCCCAACTTTAACGGGACCGACGCTATAGTGCGCACATTCGCCGAGATATCTTCACCTCGACGGCCATCTCCTCGCGTCGCCGCCCTGACGAAACTGCCCTGTTCATACAGTAAACTCACGGCGATGCCATCAAGCTTGGGTTCGCAGGTGAAGTTAATACTGTCTTCGGAGTCCAGCCGCTCCTGAAGCCGCTGCTCGAAAGCGATAAGTTCGTCTTCACTGAACACATTGTCCAAGGACAACATCGGTACCAGATGCTCAACTGACGAGAATTTATCAAGTATGGGAGAACCTACCCGCTGGCTTGGCGAATTGGCATCGAACAGTTCGGGGTGTTGCGCTTCCAGACCTTGCAGTTCACGCAGTAGCCTGTCGTATTCGACATCAGGTATATCAGGTGCGTCGAGCACGTAGTAGAGATGGTTGTGCTGATGCAACTGTTCTCGCAGCTCATCTATGCGCAAAGCCGCAGATGTTTCAGGCATGTGTTTTTACTCAGAAGTTAGGGAGCCCCTGAATAAAGATATTGAAGATTTAGACAGACATCGTCAACTGTCTGCGCTCGAATTCCTGAACCCTTGCTCGGTAGTGTTCCAAGGTCTGGGCAGTCATAGCGCTGCGCGCTTCATCCTTGAGTTCGCCGTCCAGATTTCTCGCGATACATTTGGCGGTTTCCACCATGTAATCAAACGCCTTCAGTGGGTCTTCTGGTCCTGGCAAGCTGATAAAGAAACAAATGCCGGGCGTTTGAAACGATTCAATAGTGTTCAGATCAAACGTACCAGGCTCACTTATATTGGCCATACTGAACTGCACCGGGCCGGTTCCATTCTTGTATTCGTGGCGGTGAAAGATACTGCGCTTGCCAAATCTCAAATCGCATGCAAGTAATATCTGCAAAAGATCGGCTCCATTAAAGCCAGCGTCATTTTTGGCAAGCACATAGACCGCCAGGAATTCGTCAAAATACTCAACTTTGGGTTGCGGTGCGCGACGACTACTGCGGAAGCTTGTTACGCTCTCATCAGGTGTTTTAGCCGCCGTGGCTTTGGATTTGAATGAGCTTGAGGTCTTTTCAAGCTTGGCGGCCGCTGCTTCATCATTGGCAGACCAGGCAGACTCCAACACGTCTATGTCAACCGCCTCGCCTACTCTTGGTTCAATACGGGCCGCATCTGGCTTCGCCGTGCTTTGTCCTACATTAGCCGCTATAGACTGCCGAACCTTGCTTTCAGCGCGATTCTTCGCCCGCGAATTGTTTTTGGCTTTGCTTGTTTTTTGCGCTGCCTGGGCAGATGAAGCGTGACCAGATTTCTCCGAGGGCGACACTACCCTGGGCTTGCTGACCTCACGATCAACCGGGTCTGAGTAGGAATCTTCGTCATAAACTCCGCCGCCCATTTTGAACGCAACGCGGATGTGATTGCGCCGTTCCGCGCGCATTTTTCGGATACCGTCCAGCAGTACTGCAACCAACAGAAGGACACCAATTACGATCATCCATTCGCGTATGCCGAGTTCCACTTGATGCTAAGCCTCTGTTAAGCGCCTATAGGCTATGAAGGGCTTATGCTAATGCATATCGTCTATTTGCTGCAGAGATTAAGCGGTGAATATTACACAGCGGCGAGCTGTACTGCTTCATCAACGTCAACGGTAACCAGGCGAGATACGCCCGCTTCGTGCATTGTGACGCCCATCAGCTGCTTCGCCATCTCCATCGCGATCTTATTATGAGAAATGTAGATAAACTGGATGGTCTTGGACATTTCTTCAACCATGCGCGCATAACGTGCCACATTGGCATCGTCCAGCGGCGCATCAACCTCGTCGAGCATGCAAAACGGTGCCGGACGCAGCTGGAATATAGAGAATACCAGGGCAATTGCCGTCAGCGCTTTTTCGCCACCTGATAGCAAATGAATTGTGCTATTTCGTTTGCCCGGCGGTCTGGCCATAATTGCGATACCGGTATCGAGCAAATCTTCACCGGTCATTTCAAGATACGCATGACCACCTCCAAATACACGCGGGAACAGCTCACCCAGCCCTTTGTTGATAGCGTCAAAGGTTTCTTTAAAACGGCTTCGCGTTTCTTTGTCAATTTTGCGGATCGCATTTTCAAGTGTGGAGAGCGCGGCTTGCAGCTCATCATTCTGTGCGTCCAGGTAGGTCTTGCGTTCTAACTGCTGATCGTACTCTTCAATCGCAGCCAGATTAATGGCACCCAGGCGCTGGATGCGGTTGCCTACACGCTCCAGTTGCTGCTGCCATTCCTGCAGTTCAGCCTCGTCCGGCAGACCGGCGATTACATCCTGCAGTTCGTGCTGGCCTTCTTGCAACTGTTCAACCAGACCTTCCTGGCGAACTTGCAAGGTCTGGGTTTTAAGGCGCATTTGCTCAAGCTCTTCGCGCTGTTTCTGCACAGCTTTCTCAGCGGTCTGGCGCTTTTCGTCCAACTCTCGCATGGCGGATTCCGCCTCTTCCAATGTGCGCCTTGCGCCATTGAGCTCTTCTTCTACGGCCAGTCGTTGTTCCAGCTTGGTTTGCAAGGCAGCATTGCTTTCTTGCATCGGTGCTTCTGATTCTGCCAGGGCATCATCCAGGCTGGTTTGCCTGCTGCCCAGCTGTTCAATCTGAACATCCATGCGTGCAATAGATTGTTGCAACGCCGCTATTGCGGAGCGCAATGTTTGGCACTTTATGGCTTGCTCGTGGTGCTGATCCTTGCGCTGCCTGGACTGATCGCGGGCCTGATCCAACTCGCCGCGCAGCGCGTCACGCTGCGTTAGAAGCTGATTTCGCTGCTCATCATTGGCGGCCATTGCGTCCAGGGCTTCCTGCAACTTTGAACGAGCGTCAGATAATCGACTGCCTTCTTCGTCGAACTGGCCTTTGTTGTCCAGCAATTCCGCTGTTGCTCTTTCCTTTCTCAGGGCAAACTCTTCCAGGCGAACCCGCTTGGCACTGATACGTGCCCGCGTCTCACCCTGGGCTCTGGCCGTATCCGCCAGGCGTCGTTGTTGATTATCCAGAGCCTGCTCTTGATCCAGCAAGTGACTGCCTAAATCAGCTAATTCAGCTTGCAGTACTTGCTCTTTCTGCTCATTTTCTTCAACTTCCAGCTGCAGACCTTGCAACTCGGCCTGTCGCGCGATAACGCCAGCTTGCGCGTCTTCATCCCGTGCAAGTCGCATCCAGCTGCGACCAAGCCAGATACCGTCTCGGGTAATAATCGATTCGCCGTCAGCAAGCGAAGCGCGCTGTTGCAAAGCCGCAGACAAATCTTCGGCAACCCGCACACCGTGCAAAAGTTCGTGCATGCGGGAATCAACGTCGCCGCTTAGTTTGGCCAGCATGGTGAAGTCATTCGATGCTGCAGCCACCGAGCTCGCGGCCGTCGAATTTTCCAATAACACCAGGCTGCCAGAATCAAGCTGTGGCAATTCAGCGGCAAACTCGTCGATTGAGTTGACATCAACTGCTTGAAGATAACTGCCCAATACAGTTTCCAACGCCGTTTCCCAGCCAGAATCAACGGCTATCGTTTCACCAAGACGACTTGCGGTAGCCAAACCCTTTGTTTGCAACCATTCGGCCGTGGCAGTATTTTTCTGACCAAGAGCCGCTTGCTGTAGGGCCTCGAGAGAGGCTTGCTTGCCGCGCCGTGACTGCAATTGCGTTCGAAGGCTGCTCAGCTCGGAGTTTCTCTCTTGCACGCGCCGGCGTTTACCTTCAATGTCATGCATCAACTGCTCGTTTTCTTCGGTCAATTGCTGCACTGCAAGCTCTGCGGTAGCCAATTCCGAGTCCAGTTGAACCAGGTCACGCTCGTCACCGTCAGTGACCAGACTGCTGCGTTCATGCTCCAGTTTTTCGATTCTTTGCTGCAAGCTGCCCTGCGATTGCTCAATATGTTTTATTCTGGACTGCTCTACCTCGGCGGCTTGTGATGCTTTTGCTGCACCCTGATTAAATTCATCCCAAACACTTTGCCACTCATGCATTTTCGCTTCGGTGGATTGCAACTGCTGTCGAGATTCTTGCTCCAATTGCTGCAATTCATTCAGTTGTGGCTCTAATAAGCCCAGCTCTGCGATATTACTGTCCAGTGTCGCTTTATCCTGGTTTAGCTCAAGGTCAATCTCTTCACGACTACTTGAAATTTGCCGCAAATCTACCGTCAGTTGTTGCAAGCGATCCTTTTGATGCGCAATGGTTTGCTCGATGCGGGCTATATCTGCTCCCAAACTGTAGTAGCGGCTTTGAATTTCGTTAAAGGTCTCATTGCAATCCGTAAGCTGCTGTCGATTCTTCTCTATGTCGGTGTCGATCGCTCGCTGCTGGGCAATACCGGCTTCCAGCTGCAGTTCGCCCTGAGTGATTGCCTCACGCTGTATCGCGTTTTCCGCCTCCAGCGCCTGCCATTGCATGGCTTGCACCTGAGATTTCAGACGGCGTTCGTCTATTTTGAACTCTTTGTACTTTGCCGCAGCCTCTGACTGGCGCTTCAAAGTGCGCAGCTGCTTGTCCAGTTCTTCACGAATGTCTTCCAGCCGTGATAAATTTTCACGGGTTTGGCGAATACGGCTTTCAGTCTCCCGGCGCCGCTCCTTATATTTGGAGATGCCTGCGGCTTCCTCTACGTACACCCGCAGTTCTTCGGGCTTGGCATCAATCAGCCGGGAAATCATGCCCTGCTCTATGATTGCGTAGCTTCGCGGACCTAAGCCGGTACCCAGAAAGATGTCAGTAATATCACGCCGACGGCATTTGGTGCCGTTCAGGTAGTACTGCGAAGTACCTTCTCTGATAACCTTACGGCGAATTGAAATTTCGTTATAACTGGCTAAATCACCGGTCAGGCGTGTATCGGTATTGTCAAACACCAATTCAATCGACGCCTGCCCTATTGGCTTGCGTGCCGACGAACCATTAAAAATCACATCGGCCATTGATTCACCACGCAAGTTCTTGGCGGAGCTTTCACCCATCACCCATCGAACCGCATCGATGATATTGGATTTACCGCAGCCATTGGGACCAACGATCGCACATAAATTGCTGGGGAACTGCACTGTTGTTGGGTCCACGAACGATTTGAACCCGGCCAGTTTGATACACTTTAACCGCATACTTTACTTAAACTTTATTACGTAACTATTTGAATTATAAAGCAAAAGTGCTTATTCGACACAAGCGCCTTCAGCTCTGACCTGGAAGCTCAGTAGTGTATCTTGTTTGCTAGTTCGCGGGAACCGATCAATGCTTATTCATTGCAATTGATCGTTAATATGCAGACTGACAGGCGCCGTTATGGTGTCTCGCTTGAGCGCACCAGAGCTCGCCTGCCAATCGCCTTTTTGAGCGCTTGCACTGCCCGATACGGATACTCTGGCGAGCAACTCTACGTCTTCAAACATGGACAGTTTCATCGCCGGCATCATTGCCATAGCGTCGCTTAAGGTGACAGTCAGTGGTAGATCACCCAGCGTCTTTCTGGCGATTGCCAACGGCATTTTTGGCCCGTTGGCTGCGCGCGCATAGATGAAAACAGCGGTGCTATCGGGTAAACCGATATCCGTTGCTGCTGTGACTGACACAGTGATTCCAGGCCCTTGCTCATTCTCAGCCTCTGCAGCTGCGGCTTGTCTTATCTCGCTATCAGTCGTTTTGTTCAGCTCGTCTCGGGCGCGCTGCCGCGCGGTGGATATGAGCTGGTATTGCTGACTACCTGGTCGCAGGCCCGACAGTAGCTGCGACCAGGCCTTTTCTGCAGCGGCGAAATCACCTGTTTCGAACGCATTCATGCCAACCAGACTTAAGGCTGTTCGCTGGTGAGGGTTAATCGCGGTCGCGCGCTGCAAGGCTTGCGCGGCGTCAGCGGTCATCTTACGCCCGGCACTGAGATACAAAGCCTGCCCGTACTGAGCCCAAAGATCCGCATTTTCGGCATCAACCGTTAGCAGCTGTTGATACGAAGAAACGGCTTCCGGGTAACGCTGCAATTCAGTCTGGATTTGAGCCTGAAGAAACAACCACCCAGGTTTGTCTTCACGTTGTTTGCCCAGCTGTTCAATTCTGGGCAACAATTCAATCAATTCACTGCGCCGTTGCTCAGCAGTCATCTCGCTAGTTGCGGCGAAGCTGTCGATTTTTTGCTGTACTTCAAAATCGCCACGATACCCCAGCGAGGAATAGATCCACACGGCAAAACCCAGTAATGCAAGCGCAGCGACAAGTAGTACTGGCCTGGCGACTGAAGAACGGTTTGAGTGCGTTTCAGCTTGTGCAATGCCATTAAACTGAGTGAGCAGCTCTGCCTCAATGGATTGAAATTGTTCTGTATTTATAAGGCCTTCATCGCATTCCCGCTGCAACTCTGCCAGTTGCTCGGCGAGAACCTGGCGATTGTAAGCCGCTCTGGCGACGTCACCGCCTTGCCTGGAGGTTTTGCTGGAATGCAGCAGCCATGGCAAAAGTACAAACACCAGGGCAGAGACGGCTAGCGCGCTGAAAACTATCACTTGCTACACAACTTTTCGTGTTTTGCCTGAGAAACGCTTGTACTGTCGCTGGCGTTATTTTCGCGTAAACCCATCAGTTCTTTTCTCACAGCATCCAGTTCAACATTTGACAAGCTTGCCCCATCATTTGTGGCAGCCTGGCGTCTTACCATGGTCACAAGAATCGCCAGGCCGAGTAGGAGGAACACAATAGGTGCAAACCATAGCACGGAGGTTGCTTTGTTAACTGGCGGCTCATACAAAATGAAATTACCGTAGCGACTTTGCATGAAATCGATAATCTGCTGATCGGTATAGTCTTCGCTGATAAGCCTATGCAGCTCTCTGCGCAAGTCGGTTGCAATACCCGCATTTGAACCATTCAGGTTCTGGTTTTGACACATTGGGCAGCGCAGAACTTTAGAGAAATGCTGGTAGCGCAAACGCTCTGCATCCGTATTAAAGTCGAAAGGCATGATGGCGCTGGAGGAATCTTGTGCTGACACTTTGCTCGCCAGGACTACGGCGATCAGTGCAAGCATCGTAATGAGGCTTGTTACGATAAACTGTTTCACTGTTCAGCCCTCAGCTGCTGCAGCAATGGCTCCATCGTGCCAGACCACACTTTGTCATCAACAATTCCAATGTGACGAAGTCGAATGCGTCCTTTACTATCGAACACGAACGTTTCCGGCGCACCCGCCACACCCAGATCAATACCAAGCCGACCACTTCTGTCAACAATATTAAAACGATACGGGTTGCCAAATTCGCCTAACCACTTCTGCGCATCAATAATTTCGTTCTTGTAGTTGAGGCCGTACACTGGCACACCGTATTCTTCGGCAATCTTTGTAAGAAAAGGATGTTCAATACGGCAAGCGAAACACCAGCTGGCCCACACGTTTAACAGCCCGGGCTCACCGATGAGGTCTTTGGGTGTCAGAGTTCTCGCTGGATCATGCAACTCCGGCAGCTCGAACTCAGGAATATGTTTGTCTATCAATGCTGAGGGCAGGTATTCCGGGTCTTCACCTAGCCGCCCAAACAGCAAAGCGGCCAACAGCGCAAATATCAGTAAGGGCAGAAACAGTTTTAAACGCTGCACGTGCTTGCTCCCCGCCTAGCCGGCATTTTGCGCTAACGCGGCTGAGTGTTCGCTTGGTACCGTTGTGGTAGATCGAGCTCGTCGATAGCGCTTATCCATCACTGCAACAATCCCACCCAGGCCCATCAACAGAGCGCCCAACCACAGTAATCTCACATAAGCCTTGTGATGCACACGCACGGCCCAGGCTTCTGCCGATAACTTCTCACCCAACGCGACGTATACGTCGCGGGTAAGACCTGCATCTATCGCCGCTTCCGTCATAACATTTTGCTCGACCGGGTAGCGGCGTTTTTCAGGGCGTAAAATAGTAAGCGTTTCGCCATTTTCTCTGAGCTCGAAACGCACATATTGAGCCAGATAGTTGTCCACTCTTTCTTCGCCGTCATCCAGGTAAGTTAAGGTGTAGGGACCACTGGCAACGCTGTCGCCAGGCTGCATCCTCAGGTCTTGTTCGCTACTGTAATGACTGGTCAACACGACTCCCAGCGCAGTTATGGCCATACCAAGATGACCAAGCAACATGCCAAGATGACTGGCCCGCAGACGTTGCCACTTTAATCTGGATTCACTCTTACTGTAGATAGCGCTATAGGTATGCATGAACGCCGTCACTATTATCCACGCACTTAACAGTACACCCAGGGCCACGGGAAAATGATACTCGCCAGGGAATAACAACGGACTTATAACGCCGAGTACAGTACACACTATCGCTGCGGAAACCAGTGGCCGGAACAATTGCTGCTGACTGGTAGATTTCCAGCGTGCTCTTGGTCCAAGCCCCATCAACGCAAACAACAGGGCCATTAGTGGTACGAACAGAGTATTAAAATAGGGTGGGCCAACCGAGTAACGGCCCTGCCCCAGCGCGTCCATTAACAAGGGGAACAATGTGCCAAGCAATACGGTGAGCATGGCAACTACTAACACTACGTTGTTTAACAACAGTAAGAATTCCCGCGAAAGGTATGAAAACTGCACATGGGATTTTACGGTTGGTACCCTAAGCGCATAGAGCGTCAGCGAACCACCAATCACTGCACACAGGAACAGTAAGATAAAGAAACCACGCTCCGGGTCGCTGGCAAATGCGTGTACCGAGGTCAGCACCCCTGATCGAACCAGAAAAGTGCCCAGCAAGCTCAGAGAAAACGTGGTAATTGCCAGCAACACAGTCCAGCCTTTAAAAACGCCTCTCTTTTCTGTGACCGCCAGTGAATGGATCAGTGCGGTGCCTGCCAGCCAAGGCATAAACGACGCATTTTCCACCGGATCCCAAAACCACCAGCCACCCCATCCCAGTTCGTAATACGCCCACCAGCTGCCCAGTGCGATGCCTACCGTCAGGAAAGACCAGGCCATATTGGTCCATGGTCTGGTCCAACGTGCCCAGGCGGAATCAAGTTGGCCGGTACTAAGTGCGGCAATCGCAAATGCAAAAGCCACTGAGAAACCCACATAACCGATGTAGAGAAGCGGCGGATGAATGATCAGGCCTATGTCTTGCAACAGCGGATTAAGATCATTGCCGTCTTGCGGTACGTTTGGAAACAAACGCTCAAAGGGGTTAGAGGTCAGCAGGGAAAACAGAATAAAGCCAACCCCGATCATGCCCATAATGGACAATACCCTGGCTAAAATATCAATTGGCAATTGCCTGCTAAACATGGCAACAGCCAGAGTCCAACTGGCGTGAATCAGTATCCACAGCAGTATGGAACCTTCATGGTTACCCCACACGGCGGAGAGCTTGAAATGCATGGGCAGCAAGGAATTGGAGTTCTGCGCCACGGTGATCACGGAGAAATCATCAACCGCAAACGACCAGGCGAGACCAATAAAACTCACCAAGGCAAAAATGAACTGCCCGGTAGCCAGACTCCTAGCGGTCATCATCAGCTGTTGATCACCTCTGATAGCGCCTAGTAAAGGCAGCGCCGCTAACAGTACTGACAGACACAAAGCCAATACCAGGCTGAAATGGGCGTATTCAGGAATCATGACTAATACTCTGCCTCACCACTGGAACCGGGCTTCTTTAAGGTTTCCGCCACTTCCGGAGGCATGTAGTTTTCATCATGCTTGGCCAATACTTCGCTGGCTTCAAATTCCCCATCTTCAGACAATTTACCAGCCACTACCACACCGGCGCCCTCAGCAAACATGTCCGGCAAAATACCATCATATTTAACAATCAGATCTGCTGCGTAATCGGTAACGACAAACCTTACCTGTAAATTTTCCTCGCTACGCTGCACGCTGCCCTCTCGCACCATGCCGCCCGCTCGAATCTGCTGGCCAACAGCTACTTTGCCGGCCGCGATATCCGCCGGGGGATAAAACAGGTTAATGTTTTCGCGCAATGCATACAGCAATAAGCCAACAGCAATCGCGACTGCAAGCAGCACAAAAAGAATAATTTGCAAACGTTGTTTACGTAGAGGATGCATGATTTTTACTGCTGATTTTCTTACGCAATTGCGTGATCAAGGCTGATTTTCTGCGGCGGTGGGCAAGCGCAAAAAGAGTAAATGTCAGAACACATACACCATAGGCCAACCACACATAAAAGCCATGCCCACCCATGTTGATAAAGTCACTGATCGAATCGAAATACCACATTGTCAGATAATTATTCCTGCAGTCGCGCCCGTACCCATTGGGTGCGGTATTCACGCTGCAATATGCCTAATCGTGTGCCAGCGGTAAGCGCCATGGCATAAAATAAATAGAAGCCCGTGGTAATCACCAAAAACGGCCAGAACATGTCCGGGTGAATGGTGGATTCTTCAGTAAATTTGATTGTAGCCGGTTGATGCAGGCTGTACCACCAGTCCACTGACTTATAAATAATAGGGATATTGACCGTTCCAACCAGACTTAATACCGCACAGGCTTTTCCACTTTGTTCCGGGTTATCAAAGGCTTTGTTCAAAGCAATAACGCCGACGTAAAGAAAAAACAAAATAAGCATGGAGGTTACTCGCGCATCCCATACCCACCAGGTGCCCCATGTTGGCTTGCCCCAAACTGCACCACTAAATAGCGCTAAAAAAGTCAGCATGGCCCCAATCGGCGCAGCCTCTTTCATCACTATGTCCGCAAGCTTCATTCGCCAAATCAGACTGATGGCCCCTGCTATCGCCATTACGTAATAGCCCACCAGCGAGATCACTGCGGTTGGCACGTGAATGTAGAATATTCGAAAACTATTCCCTTGCTTATAATCAGCTGGCGCTATCGCCAAAGCCCAGACAAGACCAAGCAATAAAAACCCGGCACAGAAAAATGCCAGCCACGGTAACAGGCGCGTGCTGAAGTCGAAAAACCAGCGCGGAGAACCAAACTTATGAAACCATGACCACATCAGACGATTATACGTTGCTTTGCCTCAGCCACGGCGGCTAATGGTAATAATTGAGACGTAAACCCGCCACAACCGCCAGTGGGCTCAAGGCAATTGCCAATAAAAATTGCGCAGCCAGGATGAGAATCTGCCCAATATAATCGTAACCGCCAGTGGCGGATGTGACCGCAGATGAGGCGAAAATCAATACCGGTACATAAAGCGGAAGAATCAACAAAGCCAGCAACAGGCCGCCACGTTCGAAGCCCACTGTTAATGCAGCACCAATCGCCCCTATCAGTACTAGTGTGGGAACACCTATCAGCAAACTAATAATCAGCGCCAGCAGGCCTGGCATAGGCATGCCCAGCATAACGGCCAACAAAGGTGATACCACGGCTAGCGGCACAGCGATCATAAGTGCCTGCGCCATCAGTCTTGCCAGTATCAGAAAATACAGCGGCTGCGCAGCTAGCAGGAATTGCTCAAGACTGCCGTCAGCGTAGTCGTGTCGAAACAATGCATCTACCGACAACATAACAGCAAGCAGCGCAATCACCCAGATAAGGCCGGGTGCCAATACGGCGAGCTGTTGTTTATCCGGACCGATACCAATAGCAAACAGACCGCACACCAGGATAAAAAACCACACGGCGTTTAAGCTCGCCGCCGGATTGCGAACACTTAGCAGTAGTTCTCGACGCAACACAGACTTAATCACGCTAGTTGCACCATTAGAGCTGCACCAGTTTAACGCCAGACACGCCTGTGAGTGGCTGGTGCGTGGTGAGAAGCACTAGCCCGCCTTGTTCGGCCTGGCGTTGAATCAAGCGCTGCAGCATGCTCACCCCTTGTGCATCCAGCGCGGTAAAAGGCTCGTCAAGAATCCAAAGTTTTGCATCCACCGTTAGCAACCGTGCCAGAGCAACGCGACGTTGTTGCCCGGCTGAGAGATGATGACACAGCACGCTTTCACATTCAGCCAGCTGCATTGCCTGTAACGCCGCTTCTGCGCGTGTTTGATCAACCGGACCGCTTAACTCGCTCAACCAGGTCAAATTTTCAAGCGGTGTCAGCGAGGGCTTTACCGCGGAGGAATGGCCAAGATAAAGGCTTATTCGGCGAAATTCGCTATCTGGAACGACCTCACCCTGCTCAAGCCACGATACTGAGCCCTCATAGTTCTGAGCAAGACCAGCTATGATACGAAGCAGCGTAGACTTGCCAGAGCCATTCGCCCCGCGTATTTCAACCAGGTCGCCGGGCGTGCATTCGATATTGAGCTGATCAAATAGCAGGCGCTCTCCGCGCTCGCAATGTAAATCCCGAATTTGAAGCAATATCTATCGACCCGCTGGAAAAACAGCTGCCATTCTATAGTCGGCTGCGCGCAGTTGCTAGCACGCAGAGGTCAAGGCTCACCGGATTCGGCAATACCAGAATCATTACTTTCAGAAGTCTGCCCAGGCGGCGTATTGGTGAACAACAAGCCCCCGCCATCAAGTTCTATGGTGTTAAATTGTAGAGGCGCGTCATTGCCTTCAATCGCCTCGGGACTGAGTCCTTCGGGGAGTACCGGCTTCAAGTCTTGCCCGATTCGATCTCCCAGCTCCTGGTTAACAATAGATTCCGCCGCCTGGCGATTGTCTTCCTGATCGCGGTTAATACCCTTAACGAATATTCCTGCGTCATTCTTTACGTTCTGGAACAATTCAGGTTCAACCGGAATAATACTGGGCCTGACAGTAGGAGTACGGGCGATCATCAAAGTAACGCGCCTGTTTCTGGCACGACCTTGCGCCGAGGTATTCGGCGCCACCGGCTGATACTTACCGTAACCCACGGCAGCCATGCGCTCTGGCGCCACACCTTTGTCACTTAGAAACCGCACAACCGCGGCTGCTCTGGCTGCAGACAATTCCCAATTAGATGCGAAGCGCGTACCTGCAACGGGTGTGTCGTCAGTAAACCCTTCCACTTTCATAGGCAATTCATAATCTTTCAGCACTTCGGCTACCTGCGTGAGCAGAATCAGCGCGTCCGTCGTCAGCTCAGTGTTGCCCGCTGGAAACAGCAGGTTTGAGTCCAGCTCCACCTGCAGCCATTCCTCGTTGCCCCGGATTTGCAGATCATTGATGCCACTAAAGCGCTGTACAATGGTGTCGCCCTGTGTTTCCAGCGAATTATCAGTCTTCTGCTCACTAACATTCTGTCCGGCATTGGTCTGCCCAGCGTGGCCACCCAGGTCGATCATGGTGCTGGATTTAGCCTCGGCATCATTCTGCCCCACGGTACTGGCGCTGGCATTCGGTGAGGCGAACATGTCGCTGAGTTTTTTTGAAAAGGCTGTGGCTTGCTGCTCATTCAGCTGTGCCACCGAATACATCACAACAAAGAACGCTAACATTAAGGTTAGCAAATCAGCATACGACACCAACCAGCGGTCGTGGTTTACCGGCTCCTCAGCCTGCAGGGAACGTAAAAGCGCTGAACTCACTGCGCAATGCCGGGCAAGAAACTGGCAAGCTTGCGCTCTATCGCTTTAGGGCTGGTGCCTTCGGCAATAGAGACTATGCCTTCAATCGCCAGTGCCCTGCCCTGAACCTCGAGCTTTATGCAGCTGCGAAGTTTGGCGGCAATTGGAAGCAATATGAGATTGGCCAGGCCAACACCGTATATGGTAGCCACGAATGCAATAGCAATGCCAGGGCCCAGTTTCTCGGGATCTGTCAGATGCTGCATAACATGTATCAGGCCCATGACCGCGCCAATAATACCGATGGTTGGCGCGTAGCCACCCATGCTTTCAAAGAATCTGGCGGCTTCCAGATCGCGCTGCTCGCGAAGCGCTGAGTCAGTCTCCATCGCGCTGCGAATCAATTCCGGTGCGCCGCCATCAATAAGCATTTGCAAACCGCGTTGAACAAAGCCATCTGGTTCTTTTTCAGCGCTGTCTTCAAGGCCCAGCAGGCCAAGTTTACGAGCCTGGGAAGCCCAGGCAACAATCTTGCTAAGGTGACTCTCAGCATTGGATAAAGGAGGGTAAAAAATCCAGCGCAAGCGTTGCAAAGCAAAACGCAATTGGCCTTTCGGCGTTTGCAGAACAGCCGCACCCAAAGTACCGCCAACAACAATGATGCCGGCCGGCAGGTTTAAAAACGTATTAAGTTGGCCACCGTCCAAGTAGTTGCCACCAAATACCGCACCAAAAGCGATAACGATACCGATTATGCTAAGCGCATCCATAGCAATTAACTACCTTATTCCTTGATTTGCCATGAAGACAGGCGCGATCTAAGTCGTAACATTGCCTGACTGTGAATCTGGCTTACTCTTGATTCGCTAACGCCAAGAACTTCGCCAATTTCCTTAAGGTTCAATTCATCATCGTAATAAAGAGACAACACCAGTTTTTCGCGTTCGGGTAAATTGCCTATCTCGGCGATGACTGCTTCTTTCAGAGTGGCTTCCTGAATCGACTGGGCTGGTGTTGCTCTAGCGGTATCTATTGGCTCTTCATTGGAATCTTCTCGCTCCACTATTTCATCTAGGCTTTGCAAGCGACTGCCCGCCGTGTCTTTCAGAAACGTGTAATAACTGTCGAGATCAATCTCTAACTCCTGGGCCACTTCAACATCCGTCGCTTCTCTGCCCAGACGCCCTTCTACACTGCGAATCGCTTTAGCTATGCGTCGGGCATTTCGATGCACAGACCGCGGTGCCCAATCACCTTTTCGGACCTCATCGATCATCGAGCCTCTGATCCGAATACCGGCGTAGGTTTCGAAACTGGCGCCCTTGCCACTGTTGTAATTTCTGGCTGCTTCTAGCAAACCGATAACGCCGGCCTGAATCAAGTCATCAAGTTGCACACTGGCCGGAAATCTTGCCATCAGATGCTGACCTATCCGCTTTACCAACGGCGCGTAGCGGTCCACAAGAACAACCGGGTCGAGCTCGTTGGCTGATTCGGTATACACCGATACCTTACTCGCCGCATTTTTGCTCTGGTCAGTCGATTTTGCGATGCTCATTGCAACACCACTTTACTGGCGATATTTACTGAAGGCTGCATATGTCCGATCTCAAACCGCATTGCTGAGTAATAGTTTTTCAAAAAAGAATTCCAGCTGGCCGTTTGCATGAGAAGGAACCGGCCAACGATCTACTTTTTCGGCCAGCGCGCGAAATGCCTGACCGGCTTTCGATCTTGGCGAGTGTTCCAGCAACGCAACTTGTTTTTTTACTGCTTTTTTAAGCTGTTCATCGTAGGGGATATGCCCTGCATATTGTATGGAGACATCCAGAAACTGATCCGTCGCCCGCTGCAATTTCTCAAACAAAGCTCTGCCATCAGTGGCAGACTCCGTCATATTGGATACAACCCTGAAACGCTGGCGCCCATAGTCACGGCTGCTTAGCTTTATCAATGCATAGGCATCGGTAAGTGATGATGGTTCATCACACACGACAACGATCACTTCGTTGGACGCGTGAACAAAACTCATTACGTGGTTTTCAATACCTGCAGCCGTATCGATAATCAACACGTCCAGTAGATCGTCAATACTATTGAATGCATTTATAAGCGCTGCGTGCTCTGATAGCTCAAGATTGACCATTGAACGACTACCGGATGAGGCCGGTACGATGCTCAAACCTTTTGGGCCCTGCATAAGAATGTCTTTCAAAGTACAATTGCCCGCTAATACATCCTCCAATGTTTTATCCGGCGTCAAGCCAAGCAACACATCAACATTCGCCAAGCCCAAATCGGCGTCTAACAAAGCTACTCTTTTATGCATCCTCAGCAGCGCTAACCCCAGATTGATTGCGATGTTCGACTTACCGACACCGCCTTTTCCGCCGGTGACCGCGACCACCTGAATTCCATTGTTGTTACTCACTTGCCACCCTCAACTTCCTTGTTTTCTGGTTTTGCTGTGATTAAATCAATTCAATTTGACGTTCAGCAATTGGCTCTATGGCATCTGCCATGTTGCCGCCGTCAATTCGACTAACATCTGTTTCCTGACAAGCGAAAGTTAGCAGCTGCTCAATAAGCAGCCTGGGTGTCGCACGCGCAAGGTCGTCAGGTATGGTGTGGCCGCTGGCCAGATAGGCTGCAGGCAATGCATTGCTCACCAACAAGCTAACCGCTGGCCCAAGGCTGGGGCACTCGTCCAGGCGGGTGAAAATACAGCCCTGATAATCGCGGATTTGGTATGTTTCCATCGCGCGTTGCATGGATTCATATTGAATGTTTGCAGGTAAAACCAATATGGTCGACAAACGTTCTCCCAATCGCCGTAGTTCCAGCATTTGTTTTGCAAGATCGCGGTCTGTGCTGCGCAGGCCGGCAGTATCAATCAATACAAGCGATTTATCCGCGAATCGCTCAATTGCGTGGTTCAAACCACCTTGGTGGGCGTCAACAACTTCCACCTCGACATCCAGAATTTTTCCCATGGTAACCAGTTGCTCATAAGCAGCTATGCGAAAAATATCAGTGGTTATCAGACCAACTTCTTCAGGACTGTGCTGTAACACATACTCTGCGGCGAGTTTTCCAATAGTGGTGGTTTTCCCAGCACCTGAAGGTCCGACGAAAGCAAATGTGCCGCCATTTCGGATAATATCGTGCTGGCTCACAACTATATTGCCCTGTAATTCAGCCAGCACGGATTGCCATGACTGCTCGAATTCAGGAATTTCCCGGTACATGCTGACCAATTGGTCGCGTAACGCTGGGCTAAGATTGAGGTAGTCCACGCGCTCACGGAGTTCTTTGCTCCATGGGTACTGATAGCTCTCCGCGTAGGTTTCCCAATAGATCCCGAACTCATTCCAGAATTCGCCAATAGAGCGCAGCTCTCCTACCAGACGTTTTAACGCAGGGTCGTGTTTGGTTTTAAATGGGAAACGAGCTGCGTCTATAGAATCTTCCTCATCAATAGCGTTTTGTTCAGGCATAGGCAAATGAACAGGCTTTGGATCTGACTTAGGTATTTCTGCACTTAACGATGCTGGTGCTGGTGCTGGCTCTGGCTTAGACGTAGGCGGAACGATTTCATCCAGCTCGGATTCGATAGCGCCCGGCTCAATCAAACTCTCAATCTCATCGATTTGGCCAGGCAAATCAATGTTGTTCTCAGAGTCTTCCAGCAAAAACTGCTCTTCGAGTTCCGCGAGTGTGCGTTTGGGTGGTTGCACGACTTCCCTGGACAATGGGTCTGTCTGCGGCGCTTCGGCCAGAGTCTCATCATTCGCAGCTGGCTGTTGCTTCGCAACAACAGTCTTTGCTGCAGGCTTTTTAGCCTGGGCTTTTTGCCTGTCTTTCGACAAAGCGATCAGAAAGCTGGAATCGTCTGTGACTACAACTTCAATGTGGTCACCCAGCTTACGACTTTTTAGAATGATCGCGTCTGCTCCCATCTCGTCTTTTGCTTTGACCATCGCATCTTGCATGTCTTTTGCGAGTATCGTCCGTGTTGTCATGATGTGTCCCTTTGCTGATTGTTATTAAGTGCATGAGCTAGCTGATGCTAGCCTCGATTGTCAGGTTTTTGCTGGTTGGAATTTCATTGAAAGCCAGTACGTAAAATTCGCCATAGGCAATTCTCGCAAACCGTGCCATAAGGTTTCGAATGGCAGAGGTCACCAACAGCACTGCGGGCTTGCCATCCATTTCCTGTTTTCTACCTAGATCCTGCAGGTTTATCTGCAGCTGCTGGGCAAGATTTGGTTCTATCACGGAGTCCAGATTGCTGTCGCCGCCTTGTCGTGCAGCAGCAACACTTTGCTGCAGCATTTGTTCCAGCGCCGGGTCCAAAGTAATCACCGGGAGATTTTCTGAGTCGCCGTATATTGATTGAATAATATTTCTCGACAGCGCCATTCGCACTGCGTTGCACAGCTGGTCAATATCGCCAGCCAGATCCGCATTACTCGCAATCGCTTCGGCGATTGTGCGCATATCGCGGATTGGAACGCGCTCTTCAAGCAGCATTTTGAGTAGGCGAAGAAAGACTTGTATGTTGACGGTGTTAGGTACCAGCTCCTCCACAAGTTTCGGTGCCGTTTCTGAAAGCATGTCCAGAATTCGCTGGGCTTCATCGTGACCGAGTAGTTCATTGACGTGATGTTTCAGAAGCTTGTTTAGATGTGTAGCAACCACCGTACTGGCGTCTACTACCGTATACCCCAGAGACTGAGCGTTCTCTTTGTGCTGTGTGTCGATCCAGACAGCGTCAAGCCCAAATGCCGGATCTGTTATTGCGACTCCTTCCAGCTCACCAAATACCTGACCAGGATTAATAGCCAACTCTCTGTCAGGAAAAATTTCCGCCTCAGCGATACCAACACCCATCAGCACAATTCGATAGCTATTGGGTCCTAAATCAAGATTATCCCGAATATGTACCGGAGGTATCAGAAAGCCGATATCTTGAGATAATTTCTTGCGAATGCCACGGATACGGCCAAGCAAATCGCCTTGCTGATTTTTGTCTACCAAAGGAATCAAGCGGTAACCGACTTCAAGTCCAATTCGATCCACAGGTGAGACGTCTTCCCAGCCCAATTCACTGGGCTCTGCAGGTTCTACCTTAAGCTCCTCCGCCTGATGCTCATCCACATCACTCACGGTCTTGTTTTGCTGAGTGATATACCAGGCCCCGCATCCAGCCATGGCAGCCAAGGAAAGAAAAGCGATATGCGGCATGCCTGGAATAACGCCCATTAAGCCCAGGATACCGGCCGCAATGATCAGAGCCCTTGGCGAGGCAAACATTTGTGAATACACTTGCTGGCCCATGTCTTCAGCGGAGTTAACCCGGGTCACCATGATTGCCGCTGCACTGGACAGTAGCAACGAAGGGATTTGCGCAACCAGGCCATCACCAATAGTAAGCAGGGAGTACTTTTGCATGGCATCGGCAAACTCAAGTTCATGCTGGGCCATGCCTATACCTAGGCCACCGATCAAATTGATCACCAGAATCAAAATACCGGCTACGGCGTCACCACGCACAAACTTGCTGGCACCATCCATAGCGCCATAAAAATCAGCTTCGCTGGAAACTTCTTCCCTGCGTGTTCTCGCTTGATCCTGATCAATCAAACCGGCGTTAAGGTCGGCATCAATCGCCATTTGTTTGCCAGGCATTGCATCCAACGTAAATCGGGCACTAACCTCGGAAATTCGGCCTGCACCTTTGGTCACAACAACGAAGTTAATAATGATCAAGATCAGGAAAACGACCAGGCCTACGGCGTAATTTCCACCAATAACCACTTCGCCAAATGCCTCGATAACTTTACCCGCTGACGCACCACCCGCATGCCCTTCGAGCAGAACAACCCGCGTTGACGCAACGTTCAATGCCAGTCGAAGCAGTGTTGCGACCAGCAATACGGTAGGAAATACGGCGAAATCCAGTGGTCGCATGGCATACACGGCAACCAGTAAAACGACTATTGCGAGAGCAATGTTAAACGAAAAGAACACATCCAACAGAAATGGGGGAATAGGCAATGTCATCATTCCCATGATGACCAGCAAAAGTAATGGCACGCCAAAATTGCCTTGCACTATGTGCCTGACGGTGTTTAAAAGCGGCCTTGGGGCGTTGGTATCTACAGCTTCCATTCTGTGGCGGCGACAGCTCTGCCAAAAAAATGGCAGACATTCCGCAACTCTCCTTTTTATTAATGATTACCGATCAATCCTTGTTCGATCGGCAGCACTTACTGACAGATTTCTTGCCGTAAAAGCAACGCGCGCTCGCTTTTCTGGCACCTTGTCCTGCACTACCCATGTATCTGCAATATTCGTGCAAATTCACATGAAAAATGGCAAGTTATTGCAATCACCGACGAGCGGTAAACAGAGTTCGATCTAGTCGTACTGGAATTCTTCAGGGATTTCGATATCACCCAATGTTGGCGTATTGCCGGTTCGCGGCTGCTTTAACTGGAATACATAAGCAAGAACCTGTGCGACTGCGAGGTATAAGGCGTCCGGGATCTCTTCGCCTATCTCAGTTGTGTAATACAAGGCCCTGGACAAAGCGGGTACTTCGACCAGCTCTACATCATTCGCTTGAGCAACTTCACGTATTCTGAATGCAACCAGGTCAACGCCCTTGGCGACAATAACCGGCGCACTACTGGTGTCGGAGGCGTATTTCAATGCGACAGAAAAGTGTGTTGGGTTAGTGATAACAACATCTGCTTCCGGAATATCGCTCATCATGCGCGCTTTCGCAAACTCCCGCTGTAATTGCCTTACTTTACTCTTAACTTCTGGTCGACCTTCGGTCTCCTTCATTTCGTCTTTGACTTGCTGCAAAGTCATCCGCAGTTTCTTAACATGCTGCTGAATCTGGAAAGGCACATCAACGGCGGCTATAGCCAGCAATGTCAGTGTTGTAGCAAATGTCGCCATGCCAATATCACGGCTGGCGCTGACAATAGCGTCATTCAATCCGAGGCTGTCGAGCAACAGCAAATCGGCCTGAAAAAAATTCAGGCAAAGCCATGCCACACTGCCAACCAGAACCACCTTCGCAATTGCCTTCAACAACTCCATCACGGAATTCATTGAAAACATGCGCTTCAGACCTTTCAGGGGACTAATTCTTTCAAGTTTTGGCGCCAAAGCCTTGGCACTGAAACCCCATCCGCCAAGCAACATGGGCCCAACTACACCAAGGAAGAACAAAAGCAATAGCGGAGGCAAGCTGCTCAACAGAACGTCCATGGCGTTTCGATCGAGCATATGCAGCATGCTACTGGGGTCAAACAGTTGTTCACGACTGAGAGCAAAACTGGATCGCATGGATCTCGCAATGCTGTTGGCAAGGTTCTCATACCACAGCCAGATCACCACAACCCCGCCGATGAGAAGAACGGCAGTACTCAATTCTCTGGAACGGGCTATCTGCCCCTCTTTGCGAGCCTCTTCGAGGCGTTTGGGGGTGGGTTCTTCTGTTTTTTCCTGGCTTAGATCTTCTTCAGCCAAAGTGATTCCCCGTCAGACAATTGACGATAAACGTTGCTTACGTTTTGGAATGCAAGTTTGACTCCAGTTTTGGCTCAACGACGATCTTTTTCGTTTGTTCGTCAGGCACAACGTTGCTGTAACGGGCCAGTGCCTGGCGCAAGGTGTCTCGAGTGCGTTTATCACCTTGAGCAACGATGAAAAGCTGGCCAGGCTTCAGCTGACGTAAACCGGCTCGCAAGCCGGTGGGCGCTGCCGCCCTGCTGAATGCACCACCTGCCCAACCACCGAGCAAAGCGACCAGCAGTATAAGTGAGCTGTATACCAATTGCCCCGCTGGGTTGAGTAAAGGAAGAAACAATACGCTGGCGATCACTGCGCCAATAGCCGCTGACACCGCATAAATTGCACCACGCATCGTTCTGTTGCGTCGTTCATTGTTGACGGTTGAGGAATACCGCCTGATGTCGCCAGCGCCACCCAGGGCGAACACTTCCAGTGTGTAGTTACTCGCCTCTGAATTGAACGCCGCGCGCAGAATATCTGTTTTCAGACTCTCGTCGTCACAGTAATAATAATCGTGTCTCATTGTGTCTGACTGCGCTGATACATTCTTTTCACCATAGCGGACTGCCTAGGAGCCAAATGTTGTCATATCACGCAAGGTCATGTCGAGTAACTGTTGAAATAGTGCCGCGAAACCGGATAAGCCAAACCATAGAAATACGCTACCTAGCACCACCGCAGTAGGAAACCCCAGAGAGAAAACATTCAGCTGGGGAGCGGCCTTGGTCATTACACCGAAGGCCAGATTTACAATTAGCAAAGCACTTACGAACGGCAAGGATATCAGCAGGGCGTGCGCAAACATCCAGGTGCCCTGCTCTACAACCTGCAAGCCGGTGCTTGCCATCAGAAACTCACCTCCTGCGGGTATTCGTCGGAAGCTGTCTATCATGGTTTCTATCATAACCAGGTGGCCATTCATCGATAGAAAAAGCAGCGTTGTTAGAACAACAAACAATTGTGAGAGTACTGCAACAGAGACGCCATTCGAAGGGTCGATCATGGAGGCGAAACCCAGCCCCATCTGCATCGCAATTATTTGCCCGGCAATCACAAACAGATGAAAGAACACCTGTAGCATAAACCCCATCAATATACCGATCAGTACTTCCTGAATAACCGCAACAATGGTGGCGCCATTAAATCCTGGCTCAAAACCCAGCGGCGGTAACAGCGGTGCCACAATCGCGGTAATCATTAAAGCAAGCAATAATCGAATCCTGCCCTGAACCATTCTAGTCCCAATAACTGGAACGACGGACAGGAAGGCGGCGATACGAAACAAGGGCAACAAATAACTGGCCACCAAGGTATCGAGCTCTGCAATATTGAATTCCAACATCGGTGTTTTCTGGGGTTGATTAACCGATCATTAGCGGAATACTGGCCACCAGCCGTTCTGTAAACTCGGTAAGTTTCATCAGCAAGAAAGGACCGGCGAACATCATGGCAACAAAAGTGGTTAGCAAGCGTGGGAGAAAACTCAAGGTTTGCTCATTGATTTGCGTGGCTGCCTGAAACACACTAACCACCAAACCAACAATCAGGCTTGGCACAATCAATATACTAACCAAGACAATTATCAGATAGATTGCTTCGCGCAGCAGGTCCACAACAACTTCCGGGCCCATGTTACTTACTCCTCGATGGACGTGTCTGATAGCTCGTCAGCAAATTTAAAATGGTCATACGGCGAAGCTTGACGCTAGTGTACCGATTATCAAGGCCCAACCGTCGACCAACACAAACAGCATTATCTTGAATGGCAGCGAGATGATAATGGGTGATAGCATCATCATACCCATGGCCATCAGCACACTGGCAACTACCAGGTCGATAACGAGAAAAGGAATAAACAACATAAAACCGATTTGGAACGCAGTTTTTAACTCGCTGGTAACGAACGCCGGCGCTAGAATCGTAAATGGAACTTCGTCAACGGAATTGACCGGGGCGTGATCAGCAATCCTCATAAACAGATTGAGATCTGACTCCCGAGTTTGCGCCACCATGAAATCCCGAAACGGAACCAGCGCCGTTTTTAATGCGTCGCTTGACCCCATCTGCTCAGCCAAATACGGCTGCACCGCGTTTTCATTCACCTGTGTAATGACTGGCGCCATAATAAACAGAGTAAGGAACAAAGCCATTCCGAGTAGTATTTGATTGGAAGGCGTTTGCTGCAGCCCCAATGCCTGACGCAAGATAGCGAAAGTAATGATGATTCGGGTAAACGAGGTCATCATCATCAGGATCGAGGGCAGCAGACTCAACAGCGTCATAAACGCCAGAATCTGAATCGTCACGCTGTAGTCTTCGCTGCCATCTTTGTTGGTTACAACCTTCATTGCCGGTATCGCAGCAATACCTGCTGCTGACGCAAATGGCTGAGGGTCGGCGCTGGCAGCATCGCCAATCTGCGCCGAGCTATTTAGGCTGGTCAATGACAAAGCCAGTATCAAAAATGCTCTGAATAAAGTGGACATCACGCTAGCGAGCACCTGGCAGCAAGTTGGCAAGCTGAGTTGAGAAGTCGTTCTTTGCAGCACTTAAGGTATCAACATCAATCACAGGCTCGCTGAATGTTTGCAACTTCGAAACTCGACCGGGTGCTACCCCTATCAGCACTTGCTGCTCACCCACCTGTACCAGAACAATTCGTTCTCGCGCCCCGACTGACATCGAAGCGATAGTCGTCAGATGATTTCCGGCGGCATGGTTAAGATTGGACAAGCGTTTAATCAGCCAGATACAGGCGAAAATCAGGGCCACAACCACTATCAGGCTGATGACAAGATTACCGAGCTGCGAGGCTTGCGGAAATTCATTCATAGTTTTTGAATTCTTTCCGATGGGCTAATGACGTCAGTCATTCGTATACCAAATTTTTCGTTAACGACTACCACTTCTCCGTGAGCAATTAGCGTTCCATTGACCAACACATCTAATGGTTCCCCGGCAATTCGGTCCAGCTCTATCACTGAGCCTTGATTCAATTGCAAGAGTTTGCGAATCGGCATGCGGGTTGCACCAACCTCCATCGAAACAGTCACCGGAATATCAAGAATGACATCTAACTGTGGTGCATCATCATTACTGGCCTTGGCCAGAGCAGTGCTCTCCTGAGGCTGACTCACTTCGAGTTCCTTGTTGTCATTATCATTGTCTTCGGGTTGAACTGGCGCTGCGTCATCCATAACTACATCCTTTTTCTGCGACTAAGCCGCCTGATACTTTTGTACGTTTAATCATCCGCTGACACCTTCTGATGAATTTCCAATGCCATGCGGTCTCCTGAAACCCCAAGCTTCGCGCTGTAAATAAGTCGATCATTGGCCAGCACACTCACATGCTCAGGCAAATCCACAGGAATTACGTCACCCTCTTCCAGATCGAGAATGTCGCGAAGAGATACTTGTCGTTCCACCACTTTGCAATTCAAGTCGATGGATGCATACATCAATTCGCGACGCAGGTCGTCGCCCCACTGATCGTCACTGGAGTCAACGTCAGTCTTAAGCCCCGCACCCAATGTATCTTTAATAGGTTCGACCATGCTTATGGGCAATACGATATGAAACTGCCCCGCTTCACCATCCAGATCCACTTCAAATCGGCTGACAATTACGGACTCCGATGGGGCCATCATATTGGTCAGCAATGGATTGCTTTCATGGCTCTTCAATTGCAAGGCAAAATCAACCACAGATTGCCAGGCTTGCTTAATGTCGGCGAAGCTACCATTGATCACCCGATTAACGATTCGTTGTTCCGTCATGGTAAATTCACGAGTTTCTACTTTTACGTTCTGCCCATTCCCACCAAAGAACAAATCGACAAGCTTGAAGACCAGAGTGGCGTCAAGAGTGATCAGCCCTCGGCCATACAAGGGTGCAAACTCTACCCAGTTGAGACTCGCAGGCACATAAAGGTCGCCCGCGTACTCTGAGTACTTTTGTACTTCAATGCTGTTGGCTGTTACGCCGCAGTTTCGCTGCAGCATGTCTGCCAGTGTCGCTCGAAAGAAACGGGCAAATCGCTCATTCAGCATTTCCAGCGTGGGCATGCGACCGCGCACGATCTGGTCTTGTTTTTTGAAGTCGAAAGGTACGGCCACACCATCGTTAACGCTGCGTTCTATCTCTACATCACCATCGTCTACGCCCGTCAGTAGAGTGTCGATTTCTTCCTTGCTGAGAAGTTCCTTAGCGCCTTCTGCACCTTCACTCATTGCAATACAAAATCCATGAACAGAATTTGTTCTACGCCGTCGTTACCAATTTCTTTTTTCATGACAGTTTGCACCTCGGACAGCGCCGCTTGCTGCAATGCGAGCTTACCTTCATGAGTCTTTAGCGCTTCGTAGTCAGTGTTGCCAAACAGCATCACAAGCTGGTTTCGAACGGTTGGCATGTGCTGATCCAGTGCCAGAACCACCTCGTCATCCCGGGTCATTGCGACCACTTCGATTCGCATATATCGCGAGCGATCATCAATGATGTAATTACTGATGAATTCAGGTTTCAGGTAAACGTACTGAGCTGGCAGCTGACTGACATCTACCTTTTTGACCTCTTCCTCTTCGCCACCGCCGAGTAGTCCACTGAACCAGGCGCCGGCACCGCCACCTGCGAGAACCACCACCAAACCGATGATGAGCGGAAGTTTGCTTTTCTTCTTCTCTTCCCCGTCAACTGCTTCTTTTTCTGCCATTTCGTCTATTCCTTAGCCATGATTGGCAATTCCCAGAAAACACGGCGCGTCAGATTTCTGGATAAATCCGGTGCCGTCAAATAGAAAAGCAATTGCTATGCCAGCTCTGTGTATTTCAAGGTAAGACCTTGTTTTATATGAGCTTAAGCTTAGGGATAGGGGTAAAGGGAGGCATTTCCTGCTACAGGGCAGTCAAATAATTGGCGCGATCGATAACAGGGTCATGCATAGGCATCAATGCCGCCATCACGGGGATCGCTGTCGCGGCGAGAATTGTCATCCTCTGATTCATCGCTCGCATTATTCCCTTCAATGCCAGAGCGGGCAACGGCGTCAGTGTTACCGTCTTCTTGCTCAAACTGCTTATTTGATTGCTGTTCAACATTTGCATCCGCGAGCTCAATACCGAGGTTTTCCAAATGCTCCCGCAGCCTGGGTAAAGATTGTTCTATGAGTTCGCGTGCATTTGCGTTTTGGGTCACAAAGGAAACCGTTGTTTGTCTATCTTCCTGTGAGACCTGAATTTGTACCGAGCCCAATTCGGGTGGGTCTATCTGAATATTAGCTCGCCGTGCATTGGAACCTAGCATCCACTGTATTCTCTGTCCCAACTGGGCCGCAGCATCGGCTTTGCTGGCTGCGGCATCCAGCATCTGGCCACCAAACACTGATGCACTGGTAGCAGCCTGTGAGTTAATAGACTGCGGTCCACTCACCGAGGGCAACGCTATGGTTCTGCCATTGTCTCCATCCAGTGGCCTAGCTTCGCCAATCGCGCTGTGATCTGCGCGTATTGCATTGTCTTGTGTTCGACCAAGGCCACGCTCCAGGGCAGTCTTGATGGTGTTGCGAAAGGACTCAGCATTCAATGTCTGTCGATTAAGCATCAGCATTGGCTCTGATACGACCTGATCAGACATGCTGAGTTTAACTGCCGACTGCTGTGCTGAGACTGTATTTTGGTTTGTCGGCAGTGCTTTAGTGTTATTGAACTCCGCGAATTTATCTCTTAACACATCAACCGAATCTGCCGCCGTATTTACTAGACGCCCCGCTGCCAGCTCCTGCAAATTAAGCGTATTGGATGCGGTTAATGGGATGGTTACTGAGGGTCTGCCGGTTCCACTACGCTCCGAAAACCCTTGAGGACGTGCTTGCTGTTCAGCTAGCGATGCGGCAAGTAAGCCGCTTTCCAACCTGGGCCTGCCTGCTGCCAACTCAGTGCCACTACTTGGCAAAGATGTGTCAAGCTTTATGCCTTGCTGCCCATGGTCTGTGGATTTCAAGGCAGATTCGGGCTGATTTATCGATGCTCGCTGGACAAGGTTATTCGTTATTGCTGAAGAAGCTGGGAAAGAAAACGGACCGAAATTGCGCACACCCACTGCATTCGCAGCGGCTGCTTGAGTACCCGTTGTTGTTGCTCCGGACGCCAGCTTATTCTGCGCAAGTAAAGTAGCCGCTTTTGCCAAAGCTTTGCCGTCATTTGGCAAATCCTTTAGAAGGTTGGCAGCTACTGCGGTAATTGCTGAACTGGCTTGTTGTCTATTCTGCTCAGATGAGGTCACTGGGCCTATCGAATTACTTTCAAACAGCGCACCATTGCGTGCTGCGAGTTTAAGCGCAGCCTGTACTTCAGGAGTGACCGCAAGAGTTGCGACTGGTCCAGCAGAGTATTGCACCGGAACTGATCGCTGCAGTGCAGTCGTGGAAGCTGTGGGCGAAGTTGTTTCGGGACTGATGTTTTGTGCCGATGTTTGATTGTTGAAATATTGCGCAGCAATCTGTAAACCTCGTTCAATCGCTTTATCAGCAACCGGCAAAGTATTCAAAGCGGCAGCCAAATCTTGCGTAGCTGAACCAATTTGTCCATTTAACGATGCCGACAAGCTTGCCAGTGTGGTTTGCTCAGCCGGCAATCCAGTGCCGGAAACCGGCAACTCTTCACCGCTACTCAGGATCGCATTATCTGCAACTCCGGTCAGCGTTTGATCGGCGGTTACAGCCCGCGCATCGGGATCAATGTTTGACGCCACTATTTGTTGCGCCAGAGTTGTCTGGAAATAACCAGCTAAATCAGTTAGATGGCCAGCATCTGATGATTCGCTGTTAAGCACAGTTGCGCTGGTATGTTGCAGCGAAAGCAGTGTAGAAATTGTCATATCGTTCCTATCGGTCAAAAAGCGAGCGCGAATGCCCATGCACCGATAGTTGTAATGCAATTGCCCTGCCAACGTTGAATACTTTGGGTGGATTCTATCCGCGGATAATTTACGCGCCGAGCTCGGACTTGGTGGCCGCCCAAGTGGCTAGCAGTTCCTGCATTTGTACTCTGCCATCTGCATCGTTGGCAAGCAGCTGCAGGCGCTGACAATGCTCAGCCATCACAGTAGCCCCCAGATTCAAGCAGCTACCTTTCAGACTGTGCGCAATATCGCGGCTGTCCTGGAAGGAATGTTGCGCCAACAAGATCTGCAATTGGGCAAGCTTCTTCTCTGTATCGGCAACAAAAGACTCTATAAATGCCGGATACTCGTCTTCCAGCACATACTTCAATTCATTCAGTTGTTCTGTGTCAAGCAAGCGTCGCATGGCTTGCGGATGTTAACACTGATAAACGACTTTGATCTGATTCTTCTGACCATAGAATTGCAACTCGCTGGCCAGCGTACGCACTATGTGCAGCCCTCTTCCTGAAAGATGTTCACTGCAATGCTGCTCAGATTCACCGGGTGCGGAAGAGTCCATCATGCCAGGGCCAGAGTCCGCCACAACAATTTCCAATCTTGGGCGATCGGCTATATCGAGCATGCAATCAATCTTTATCCAGGTTCGCGCCGTGTCACCTAGCTCAGCAAGTCGCTGCAGCTTCTGGTCTCTATCTTCGTGGAACTGGTAAAAGCTGTCTTCGCCCTGCTTCTGACTTTCCGACATGGCAAGCACTCCGTAATCCAGAGCATTGACATACAACTCGTTGATAACAGTGTGCACATCTGGCCTGGCGGATTCAGGCAAGCCACTACCAATTAAGGCATCGAGAATGCCAGGCACTGGATTGGCTTCACAAAGATCCGCATTGCGAAATGAGAATTCCAGAAACCAGCAATGCGCAGACGCGTATTGCGTGTTGCTGTCCTGAGCTTGCTCATCAGGCGAGTCTTCTTTACGTTTGGTAAGTCGTCTATCCAGGAACATTTCGTTCAGATCCAGATTATGGCTAGCTTAAGTCTAGCAGCTATGGCGAATTTGACCTCTCGGTGCTCAAAGCAGCTTATAGGTAACCATCTAGCGGTAGCTCTGTCGTTGCATAGTCTCTTCTTCATCGTGAGCTTCCTGTCTACGGACGGTTTCCTGCTGCTCCTGACGAGTCACATCCGCCAGTCTGTCGTTCATGTTTTTCGCGCGATGACGCGCCTCAACCCACAACTCGCGAGCTTGCATCAAGCGCTGCTCTAACGCGCTGTTCTCGCGCTGTTGCTGTTCGATCACTGTTTGCAGACGATTGAGAAAAAGTTGTTTGCGGGTGCGTTCAGCCGGGTCCAGGTGTGATTCATTCTGCGAATTACGCATCGCCTGCAAGTATTCGGTGAAATATTCATTGAGCTGCTGGTATTTACCCATTCCAGCATCCAGCAAAGCGGCGTACTCACCGACTGTAGTTGCTACTGCCTGTTCTTCACTGTGCAACACCGAACTCATTGTGGCCAGAACCTGGCGTCTTCTTCGCAAATTGGCGGGCATTTAGCTAAGCTCGCTCATTGCCCATTGCTTATTGGCGCAAGCGATTCTGGCGCTACCTGCACTTCATTGGCACCGGGGCTGCTCACTAGTTGTTCAAGGCCATCAATTGAATCTTTTATACTCACACCCTGGTCAACACTTTGTTGCAAAAACGACTGCATGAAAGGCCATTTCGCAACCGCCTGATCAACCACCGGGTTCGCACCTTGTCGGTATGCACCGATTGCGAGTAAGTCCCTGACTTCCTCATACGCAGCATTCCATTGCTTGAACTGTAAAGCGCTCTGCTGGTGAGCCTTTGCACTCACGCTAGGCATCACTCTACTGACCGATGCGCCTACATCAATCGCTGGAAAATGGCCAGCATCTGCAAGCTTGCGCGACATCACTAAATGCCCATCAAGAATCGCTCTAGCGGCATCTGCAACCGGATCTTGCAACTCATCGCCATCGGTGAGTACCGTGTAGATCGCGGTTAAGCTGCCAGAACCAACGGCACCATTTCCGGCGCGTTCCACCAATGACGGTAGTTTGGCAAAAACGGACGCAGGGTATCCCCTGGTGGCCGGTGGCTCGCCAGCCGCCAGGGCAATTTCCCTGTGCGCCTGGGCAAACCGACTAAGCGAATCCATTAGCAGCAAAACCTGCTTGCCTTGATCACGAAAGTACTCTGCAATTCGCGTCGCCACATTGGCCGCACGTACTCTCATTAATGGTGTTTCATCGGCTGGCGCAGCAACAACAATTGCTTTTTTACGAGTTTCTTCCACCATGTTCTGATCAATAAACTCACGTACTTCCCGGCCTCTTTCGCCTACCAGACCAACCACTACAACATCTGCCGATGTGTACCGCGTAATCATTCCTAATAATGTGCTTTTGCCTACGCCACTTCCAGCAAACAATCCAACCCGTTGACCTTTGCCCAGTGTTAACAGGCTGTTGATGGATCTAACGCCAACATCCAGGGGGCTTTCAATCGGCTGTCTGAGCATTGGATTAATAATTGAAGAGCGAAACAACACTTCGCTACTTGGCTTCAACACCCCCAATTGGTCCAGAGGCTGTTCCAGCGAATTGATAACACGGCCGAGTAGCTCAGGCCCCACTGCAAGCTTGCTACTTTGCTGAACGGGTCGAACCCTGGCGCCTGGGTAAAGCTCATGTTGACCGCACAATGCGACCAGAAACGTCTTTTCGTCGGAAAACCCAACCACCTCCGCCTCCACTGGTGAGTGCTCAGGATGCTCTATCAGGCAGCGGCTGCCGACCGCCGCCTTCAAACCAACCGCTTCTATCGTTAAACCAAGCACGCGACTCAGCCTGCCACTGGCTTTGGGTTCTGGCTGAAACTCGAAAAGACTCGCGGCTGCACTCAGCTCCTCCAGCATTGTCAGGCTTCTCCGCCCGCATTGCCGAGCTGTGTTTGCAGAGCGGCAAGCGCCTCGTCGATTCTGTGCTGTACGGTGTGATCAAGCAAGGCTCTGCGCGATTCAACAATGCAATCGCCGCTTACCAACGAGGCATCGCTGACTAATCGCCATTGGCCATTGCTCTGGTATTGCTCCAGAGTGCTGTAGTCAGTGTCGCAAACGCGTACTTCTAATACCTGATCGTGATCCGAAAGGCTGGCCAGAGCTTGCTCAAGAATGGACTCCAGATTACACACTCCCATTGCCAATTCCGCGCGTGTCACGCTGCACACCAGTTTTTCTATTACTTGCAACATCAGGCGGCGTTCTTCCTTGTTATGCACATTGAGTGCTTTGGGCAAGCTCTCTTCCAATCCAGCGATAGCCGCCAACGCCGATGTTAATTGCTGTTCTGCCAGCTGCTGACCAACACGCATAGCCTCTTCACGGCCTTGGCGCTCGCCTGCTTCAATACCCTGTTGCAGGCCTTCGTTATAGGCTTGTTGTTTGGCCTCAGTGAGCAAGGCATCCAACTCATCGACCGTCACCCTCTTCCTGCCTTCTGATTGTTCTTTTGCGGGTGATTCCTGCATGCTTGAATTCAGTGCGGGGAACGTAGCGGTTGATGTACCGGATTGGGTTCCAACAAATGCTATCTTGGCGTCACCAAGTTCTGGGGGGCTCCAATTCTTCATTTCACTCGCCTCCGATGCTGGTATTCGGTCCACTACAGCATCTCGTCGCCAGAACCACCCAGAGATATTTCGCCATCCTCAGCGAGTTTGTGTGCCATGGTTAGAATCTCACGCTGTGCTTCTTCCACTTCGCTCACGCGCACTGGCCCTTTGGCATCAAGATCATCGGCAAGCAACTCGGCCGCTCGTTTGGACATGTTGCCGAATATTTTCGCCTTGAGTTCATCACTTGCGCCCTTCAAGGCGGTGATCAACTTGTCGGTATCGACTTCCCGGAGTACCACCTGTATACCGCGATCGTCTACATTGAGCAGATTTTCAAATACGAACATCAAGTCTTTGATTTCAGCAGACAGCTGCTCGTTTTGTTCCGTTAGCTGTTCCATCACATCGGCTTCAAGCTTCTTGTCGAGACTGTTGAGAATCTCAGCTGCGATTCGTCGTCCACCCATTGGCCTGGCTTGCGTTTTAGCGTGGCCGGCAAATTGTTGCTCTAGTATTTCATTGAGTTCCTGCAATGCAGCCGGGTGAACAGTATCCAGTTCGGCCACTCGACGAATAATTTCCAGGCGCTTTGCCTCGTCCAGAAATTCCAGAATCTCGGCCGATTGCTCTGCTTCCAGGTAGGCAATCACAATGGCCTGTATTTGAGGGTGCTCGTGCCGGATGATATCGGCAACCTTGCGCGCCTCCATCCATTTAAGCGAATCCAATCCAGATGTGGAGCCTCCCAGGCGAATGCGATCAACCAGACTGTTCGCCTTGTCTTCGCCCAGAGCCTTGACCATGATGCTGCGAATGTAATCTTCTGAATCAACGCCCAGTCCGGTTTGCCCACCAACATCGGTTAGCAAATTGCTTACGGCGCTCTCAACTTGTTCTTGTTGCACATCAGCAAGCATCGACATGGATGTGCCAATTGCCTGAACTTCTTTAGGCCCCATGTTTTTCAGTACGGCTGCCGCATCCGCCTCACCAAGCGACATCAATAAAATGGCGGCCTGGTCTATCTTGGACAGTGCTCCGGCGGTTTCCTCTCCGGCGTTACTCACTTTCAGCCACCCATTTTCTGATCACTTGTGCAACTCGATTAGGATCTTGTTCTATCAAACCCTTGATGGAATCCATTTGTTGTTCAAAATTTCCCTGTAATCCGGGAATCATCATCTGGTCTGAACCGTTGCCCAAGGCTGCAACGGCAGCTCCTCCAGCCAAGGCAGCGCTGGCTGCATTGTTGTCCAGACCAATCGCGCGACTGGCCTCTTCCTTGGCAGCAAGTGCTGCGGCATTTGCTTCTTTAGTGGCCGTTTCGACGTCGCTGTCGTCAATATCACTCAAGGTTGGCGGCGGTGCCGGTGGTGCTGCTTTGCTGAGATTTTTTAAAGTGGGTCTAAGCACGCCAAAAACAAGAATAAGTACAAACAATCCGCCTAGTACCTGCTTAAGCAGCGTTTTAAACCATGCCTGTTCCCAAATAGGCGGTGCCTCAAAAACGGCGGCTGGAGCCTGTTTTACAAACTCTGCATTAATAACGTTGACTGAGTCACCTCTGGCAGCGCTAAAGCCGACTGTATCTTTGACCAGCTGGGTCAGGCGCTGTAATTCTTCTTCATCCCAGGGCTCGGCGATCATTTCAGGTTCCGCAGGCGCGGATTCCTCGCCTTCTTCCTCAGCTTCTTCAGTCTCGGCCGTTTCTTCCTCGCCCTCCGCCAAAGTTGCTTCTTCAACGGGTTTAGGGATCATCTTGTGATCAACCACCACTGCAACTGAAATTCGCTGCACTTTTCCGACCTGGTGTCTAGTGTGGCTGATGGTGCGATCAAGTTCATAATTTCGCGTACTCTGACGCTTGCTGGAGCTTCCAGCGCCGCCATCTGCTGCCCCGCCCGCTCCGGGGTTGTCGGCGGTCACGTTGGCAGCGGCCGGCGGTTGATTCGTTAGAGCGCCAGGAACGCCTGCGGCCCGCGCGTCATCTCCGCCGCTGCGCTGCTCCTCAAGCGTTTCTTCGCTTCTAACCGACTGCAAATCCGGGTTATAGATCTCATCGGTCTGTTCCATCTCCGTGAAGTCCACATCAAGTGTGACTTCGGAGCGGTAGTTACCACTACCCACAATCGGGCCGAGGATGCTGTTTACGCGTTCATTGAAATCTTGCTCAAGGCGGTTTTTGTAATCCAACTGGCGGCTGGCCATTTCAAGATCCCTACCGCTTTCAGAGCTAGACAACAGGTTTCCAAGTTGGTCAACAATAGTCACGTCTTCAAGCATTAGCTCGGGGATACTGAAGGCCACCATATTCCTGATAGCCTTAACCTGTGAACCACTCAGTGATCGACCTGAATACAGTTCAACGAACACCGACGCTCGCGGCCGTTTTGCATGGCGTACAAACACAGATGCTTTGGGAATCGCTAAATGAACGCGAGCGCTTCGCACGGTGTTTATATTGCTAATCGTCCGCGCAAGTTCACCCTCAAGGCCGCGACGATAACGCGCGGTTTCCATAAACTGACTTGTACCCAGCGATTGTTCCTGGTCCAGCACCTCAAGACCTACTGCCGGGTTGGCACTGATTCCTCCGGCAGCAAGCTTTAAGCGGGCGCTGTGAAGTTGATCGGCCTCTACCAACAAGTTGCCGGTTCTTGAATCCAGTTTGTAGGGAATCTGGTTTCCGTCGAGTATTGTTATCGCCTCGTTGGCATCAGCATATTCCATGCCATCAAACAGCGCGCGGTAGTCAGGTTCCTGACTCCACAACACTACGCCAAAGCCCACAGCCACACTGGCTGCCAGACCCAGCATTAAACCAAGTTGCCTTAGGAAACTGAGACCGTTAAAGCCTGCAAAGCCTAATACGGCGGTCGAATCAGTTGTTGCCACGCACTATGTTCCTTGTGCCACCTATAATTATTATTACCACTGCCTAGATAGGCATGTTCATTACTTCCTGATAGGCCTCAACCAAGCGGTTTCGAACCTGCGTCATGGCTTGAAACGCGACGCCTGATTTTTGCGACGCTACCATTACATCACTCAAGGACACGCGGGTATCGCCAAGTTGATACGCTTCCGCCAGAGCACCTGACGTCTTTTGGAGTTCATTCACTTTGTCTATGGCTGAATTAAGTGTGTTCTGGAAATCAGATTTGGCAATCTCGTTCGGACCCTGATTAACGCCACGCAGATCAAGCGTGCTGGCGGTACCAGCGTCCGCGCTAACAGGGTTGCTCGCACCCGCTTGTGCTTGTTCTCGCATGAGCCGCATTTGCTGTAGCACATTGTTTACGTCAACTCGTCCAGCATCCATTAGCTTATGACCTGATCCTTTTCATTAAACTCAACCAAGACCATCTGTTTCAGACAGTCAAATTTCCGACGTTCAAGGTTGATCAGTTGCGCGCGCGGCGTTTCTTGACGACTTATTGACGTCTGGCACGGTCACACATCCAGTTAACTCACCTTCTGCGGAAATCTGCAGAATGAAGTGCAGTTATTGGGCCAACTATGACATCGCCTAGGTACTGGCAGACAAGCGGTGCAACTGTTTAAAAAATACCCATAGACGCACCAGCGGCCATACTCAGCCCAAGCTCTTCACACTGTTGCAGCGCAGAGTCTGAGATAGAGCCAACTGACAACACTGGCTCTGCAACTTTTCGTAATGGGTAGCCAGGTACAATACGTTCAACAGCTGTAATAGCACCTGTGCCATCGTTACCCGCGCCGACAAAAAGTGCGTAGGGCAAATTGATCTTGTACGGTTCGGCTGGATAAAAAGTACGATCAAAAAAGTCTTTCAGCATGCCAGACATATAACCAAAGTTTTCCGGCGTGCCGAATATCAGGGCGTCTGCGTCAAGTAAGTCTTGCAAGCCAGCATCGGCCGCCAGAATCAGTCGACTATTAACCGCCTCTTCTTCACAAGCTCCCTGATAAACCGCCTGTGCCATAGCTTCAACATGGTTGCCCTGACTGTGATAGATAATTCTCAGCTGTTTCATTCGTTTAGAGAGCCTCTGGTTGCGGGCTTGCGATTACCGATAGGTCATCAGTAGCACGCTCACATGCACGTATTATAGAAGTTTGAATCTGCACACCCCAGCTATTTCACAATGAATGACATCAATCGCCAATGGTTGCTCGCCTCTCGCCCAACAGGCATGGTCAGTGAATCTCATTTTGAATACCATGAGGCACCCCTGCCAGAACCCAATCTTGCAGATGGTGAGTATTTGGTACGCAATCTCTACCTCAGCTTCGAACCGGCAATGCGCGGCTGGATGGATGATGAACCAAGCTACCTTCCCCCGGCAGAACTGGGCGAGCCCATGCGATCTACAGCTGTGGGTCAGATAGTGCGCTCCGAAAACCCTGAATTCCCTGAAGGGCAATTGGTACAAGGTATGTTCGGCTGGCAGGACTACGCTGTGGGTGGCGGCAGTAGCGAGATGTTTCCAGGCAATGTTATTCCCGAAGGTGTCCCGCCGACCATGCCATTGACCATTATGGGCGGCACTGCATTAACCGCCTATTTTGGCTTGCTGCATGTTGGCCAGCCAAAAAAAGGGGAAACCGTTCTGGTATCGGGAGCCGCAGGTGCGACTGGTTCCGTGGTTGCTCAAATTGCAAAGCTGAAGGGCTGCCGGGTGATTGGTATCGCCGGCGGACCGGCGAAATGCAAGTGGCTACGGGAAGACCTGGGGCTGGATCACGTCATTGACTACAAAAACGAAGATGTTTCAGAGCGCCTGACGGCTTTATGCGCTAACGGTATCAATGTGTTCTTCGACAATGTGGGTGGCCAGACCCTGGAAGCAGGCATTGACCAAATCGCTCAATTTGGCCGCATTGTGTTATGCGGTGCAATTTCCGAATACAACAGTGATAGGCCAGCGCCAGGCCCCAACAACCTGATGAACCTGGTGAAATTCAGTGTTCGTATGGAAGGATTTATTATGTTCAACTACATAAGCCAGATAGATCAAGCATTTGCCGATCTGGGGCAATGGTTGGCGGACGGTAAATTGCAGTGGAAAGAAGATATACAGCAGGGGTTTGATCAAATTCCAGCCACATTTCTCAGGCTGTTCAGCGGTGCCAACGATGGTAAACAGCTGCTGAAAATAGCCGATCCTGACTGAGCTCTTGGTATTGAAAATAAATAATGTGCATTGAGAATAAAAGATGAAGGATTTTGAAGGAAAAGTTGCGGCTATCACCGGTGGTGCGAGCGGTATTGGCTACGCGATGGCGGAAGCTGCTTTGGACCGCGGCATGAAAGTAGCGATAGCCGATGTGGAACAGGAAGCTCTGGATAAGGCCTGCAGCGAATTGTCTAAAAAAGGTTCAGTGCTTGCGGTTCAAACCGATGTTTCCAGTGCACAAGCAATGGATAACTTTGCCGAGCGTAGCTTCGATGCCTATGGATCAGTGCAGCTACTGTTCAATAATGCCGGCGTGGATGGGCACGGCGCTATGTGGGATCTTCGTACCGAAGATTGGGAGTGGACGCTAGGCGTTAATCTATGGGGTGTTATTCACGGAATTCGAGTGTTCAGTAAACACATGGTTGAAAACAATTGCGGCCATATAGTCAATACAGCGTCAATTGCCGGCCTGGTATCGGCACCGGCTTCTGGGCCTTACACGGTCAGCAAACATGCGGTAGTGGCCTTGTCGGAAGTGCTCTTTGGAGAGCTTCGTAATGAGTCAAAAAATGTTGGTGTGTCTGTGCTTTGCCCAAGTTATGTCAGCACAAATATTTATACCTCAAGCCGCAACCGCGACAATGTAGACAAAACCCCTGAGTGGCTTGCTGAGCAACAGGCAGTAGCAGACATCGCCTCGCCTTTTTTCGCTGACGCCATGTCGGCAGCGTCGGTGGCAAATTTATGTTTTTCTGCAATAGAAACTGAGCAGTTTTACATTCTGCCTCATAGAGACGGCTCCCTGCCCTTGGTCAAACAACGTATGATGGAAATTCTCGAAAATGGGTCGCCAAGTATGCGTGGACCCGAAGAATATCCGTTTAACTGAGTTGTGTTAATCGGTACGGTGTTTTCAGGTTGAATAATTTTCTCGCATACGCTTAACTGCAGAGATGTCGGATCTTTCCTTACGTTGCTTATCCAGCGTCTTTTTACTCGCGTCGCTGCAATATTCTGCAGCTGACGCGCAGGAACGTGTTGCCACCCCTTCGCTGGAAGACTTGACTGTTCAAGAGTCACCAGAAACTTCGCAAGAAGCTGAAGATGAAGACAAGCAAGGCTGGATGGATTCCAGCCATCTCTTTGTGACTCGTCAATCCGACAGCATGGTGCGCTGGCTTGATGGCTTCTTTGGCACACCCAGATCTGACCTTGAATCAGCGCAATCATTCTTGCGCTTGAAGTTAGACCATGAGTGGGATGAAGAAGAAGATAATGACCTGGGGTTTCGCGTCAGAGGCAAGGTTGTCTTGCCGCGCATAAGTGAACGCGTTGGTTTGATTTTCTCTGATGAAAATGGCGATGCTTCCGGACAAAACGATGCGATAGACCAAGCCTTGTCTGACAGCAACCCAAAGAATGATGTAGCACTTCAATACACCAGCTTTGACGAAGAACGTTCACGTCTGGATTTTAAATTGGGCTTTCGTTCCAGCCTGAAACTTAAGCTGGCTGCTCGATATCGCTATGAGCAACCGTTACCGAAACAGGTGTTGGGCCGTTTTGTTGAAGAGCTTTATTTCCGTGATGGAGAAGGTTTCGGCACGTTTACCACCATCGAGTTTGACCGGCCGCTGGCTGGTGATAAGTTTGTTCGTTGGTCAAGCCGTTTCGATTGGGGCGAAAAAACCCGTGGGGTTGAATGGACCAGTTTTGTCTCGTTATCACGCAAGATCAACGACCGCTCGGCCATTGCCTACTTTGTAAATTTCGAAGGTGACACGCGGCCCAATGAGCTCACGCGAGGTTATGGCCTTGGGGCTACCTACAGACGTAATTTTCTGCGCAAGTGGTTATTTTTTGAACTTGAACCAGCTTATGTCTGGCGTCGAAATATGCTGGACCCGCCGGAAGGCGTAATCTATGACGACCCGGTATTCAGTGACCGTGACGGTGTTGCCCGATTTACCGCCAGGCTGGAAATCTTGTTCGGTGAGGACCAGCTCTAAAACCCTTCCACTTTATGGTTGTGGTCCCAGATTCGTGATGGCATCCAGTTTCTGACACGATATCCAATTTTGGTGCCTTTGCCTGGAAAGCTCAGAAACTCGCCTTTCTCCAGTGACGCTTCCACATGGTTAATTACTTCTTCCGGTGTTAACACCACATCGACCTGAGTCACCTTGGGCACCACTGTATCTTTGGCCTGTTTCCACAACGGGGTTGCAACAGGTGGTGGGCAAACACAGACGAATCGCACGCCGCTGTTAAGGTTCTCGTGGTACAGAATTTCAGTGTACATCGACACAGCTGCTTTAGTGGCGCAGTATCCGCCCATCAGCAACCCGGGAATAATTCCGGACATGGATGAGAAACTGATGAAATCGCCACTGCCGCGTTCAACCATGCCAGGTACGGTTGCGGTAGCAATGTTTACCAGGCCGTTGTAATTGATTTCCATAAGCTTGATCTGCACTTTTGGATCTTGCTCAAGCAATTTGCCAAACGGCATGATTGCGGCGGCATTGGCAACCCGGTCAATTAGGCCTAATTCACTCTCTACTTGAGCAACTGCGGCCTGTACGGCCTCAGTATCTGAAATATCAACGTGATAGCTTTTAATGTTCGCGTTGCTACCGGCAGTCTCTTCCATACCAGCATCATTCACATCAAAAATTGCTACCTTCGCACCCTGCTCAGCCAGTATTAACGCGGCTTTCTGCCCCATGCCACTGCCACCGCCTGTTATCAAAGCTACTTTGCCGTTGAAAGCCATTCTGTATTCCTGTTGCTGGTTTTAAGCTGCACATACTAGGGGGAACTTGTTTTGATGCAAGTTACTGTGGGGTCAGGTGGGTTGTGTCGCAATACCTAGTTACGGGCGCGGATTTGGTCAGGACCGGAAGCAGAGCAAATACCCCTTTGCTGGACTCGCCGTAAACCCATCCATGGGGGCTCTTCAAAAAGGCCCCTCTTTTTGAAGGTCCAGCAAAGGGGTATTTGCTCTGCTTCCTGTGTGCCAAATTTGCGTTCTGGCCATTCCATAAGCGAGCAATTCCGGCCATCCGTCCACGATGGTAGCTCATCGAGGGGTGCATAGGTGTTTTGTAGCGAATAGCGCCAGGGATGGACGCGGGATGGGCCAGGGATGGCCCACTGAGCGAAGAAACACCTATGCACCCCTCGATGAGCGGGGCTTGAAAACCGAAGAAACAAAACTACTGTATATATTTACAGTATAAGATATTTGGTATAGCCTGTAACAATGCCGTCACCTCCCTCACAACAAACACTGGCCACCCTGCTACAACACCCCGCCCTTTGGCAGGCAGGACAATCTGGCACGCGTTCAGACAACGGTAATACCGTACTTTCAAGCGGCTATGCCGAGCTCGATAAGGCACTGCATCTGGGCGGCTGGCCCTGCACAGGTAGCACCGAGTTGCATTGCGACCACTCCGGTATTGGTGAGCTGAGCCTGCTGATGCCGGCCTTGAGTCAGCAGCTGCAAAACGACCCCGGTCGTTGGCTTGCGCTGGTTGCACCACCGCATATTCCTTACGCACCCGCGCTTGCCAGCCAGAATATTGCCCTGCAGCGTTTGCTGGTTGTGCAAGCGCATAAGCTGGCAGACAAGCTTTGGGTATCGGAGCAACTGCTGCGCTGTGGGCACTTTGCTGCGGTATTAAATTGGCTGGACGATCGTAAGTTCAGTTATGCAAATAAACGCAAACTGCAACTGGCTGCCCAGGAGGGACGCAGTTGGGCCATTAGTTTTCAACCGAGCACTTTCAGTCAACATTCGTCACCAGCCAGGTTGCGCTTGCAACTGCAGGCAACAAAGAAACACCTGAAAGTGGATATTTTAAAACAGCAAGGGGGTTGGGCCGGGCAGCAAGTATTACTGCCACGCCCGGATCTGTTGATACAGCAGACTTTGCACGTCGATGATTGGGATGTAAATAAACATGTTGTGGTTAGCCATCCATTTACCCTTACTGCCGCTGGAGGTATTCACTCGCGGCAGCACCGAACCATTGCCATGCGCAGTTATTCAACGCCAGCGCGTGAGCTACGCCAACGCGCAAGCTCTGAAGGCTGGTGTGCAGATCAACAGCTCACTCAGCACAGCCCTGGCTCTGAGCCCACAACTCAAAACGTTTGAACGGGCACCGGCCAGTGAAGTTCAACAGCTGCGTAATCTTGCGCATTGGGCATATCGTTTCAGCCCCACTGTGTGCCTTGAGCAAGAGGTACCGGAACAGCACTTATTACTGATCGAGATCATTGGAAGTCTCAAGCTGTTCAAAAACCTGCAGAATATTCTTAAAACTATTTCCGATGAATTAAACAAACTGGAGTTCAGCTTTACAATGGGCCTGGCACATACCCCCAAGGCAGCTACTCTGCTTGCTTTTGGAAGCCAGTTGCTGTCCCGGCCACCACCTTTTGAGCATGTTCCCGGCCGTGATAGTAGTTTGCAAGCACTGCGCCAACTGCCGCTTGGAGTATTGCATAACTACCCGCGTGTACTCGATAAGCTCAAGAAAATGGGCCTGAATGAACTCGGACAATTACTTGATCTACCGAGTAGCGCATTAGGTAAACGCTTTGGCAAGGATTTTCAGAAGTATCTGAAAAAGCTGTGCGGTGATTGTGACGACCCGCAGCGCGCAATCAAACCACTTGAGCATTTTGCCAGCCAGCTATTTTTCCTGGAGCCTATAGAAAACACGCAAATGCTGCTGTTTCCTATGCAGCGTTTACTGGATGAGTTTTGCCGTTTTTTATTAGCCCGGCAATTACAGTGCAATCATTTCAGCTGGGTGTTGCATCAAGGTGGCAAGCAAAGCCAGCTTGATATTCGCCTTGGTCAGGCGCAGGTGAATAAAAGTAATTTTCTTAATCTGACCCGTATTCAGCTCGAAAAGTTATGTCTTAATCAGGGTGTTCACACGGTTGAATTACGGGCTAATCATTTTGTACCGGCCAATACCAATAGCCATGATCTTTTTGCCAGCGCTAATCAGAGCGAACCGCTGGATACTCTGTTGGACAAACTGCAAGCACGACTGGGTCAAGGCACCGTGTACTGCATAGACTGCGAGCCTCAACACCTGCCCGAGCAAGCCAGCAAGGCTACTGAGGTTTGTTTATCAAAAACAAAGTCCAGGTCGAAAAAAAGTGAACACCCTTCACAATACCCGGCACGCCCAGCCTGGTTGTTACGCGAGCCGGCTCGTATCCAGCAGCGTGAGCAGTGTTTGTACTGGCGTGGAAAACTGGATTTATTGCAAGGGCCTGAGCGAATAGAAACCGCCTGGTGGAGCGCACCTCAGCAACGCGATTATTACATTGCCGAACATGAGGAAGGTTGTTTGTATTGGGTGTATCAAGATATACCCAGCAAGGCATGGTACGTACAAGGCCTGTTTTCTTAAGCGGTCATATAACGCAAACGTTTTCAGCTTTTTATTGCTTGGCAAAATATTGTGCCAGCTCATCACGGGTTTCCGGGTGCTTTGCCGCGAAATCCAGAAAACAGCGAACATAATCCGCTTTATTGCCAATATCCTAGCGTTTGGCTTTCCAATGCAAGGCCTGAACAGTTCGATCAGCGGCCATCAAATTCATGGCATCGGTTAACTGTATTTCATTGCCTTTGCCAACACCTGTGTGGTCGATATAGTCAAATCTCTCAGAATCACCGAGATCGTTTTCCCAAAATAGCCATCCGATGGATTACCAATCAGCCCGGCGCGGGATAAGCTTTGGTTTCAATAATCATACACAACACTTATCTTTATTGAGATCGTATTGTATCCTCAGTATCGGTTTATTGAGAGCAGCCTATGTCAGATAAATTCCGTTTTATACTTCGAGTCCGGTACAGCGAATGCGATGCCCAGAACGTAGTCTTTAATGCGCGTTACGCTGATTACGTAGATCACGCGATTACCGAATTTCAGCGCTATATTATTGGTGGCTACACTACCTTGGTAGAAAGAAATCTTGAAAATCAGGTGGTGAAGCTGCTGATTGAATGGCAATCCGCCGCCCGATTCGACGACGTACTGGCGATTGATATCGGAGTACGGCACATAGGGAATACCTCTTACATATTCGATGTTGTGATCACAGACTTCCCAAGTGAGCGCCCGGTAGCAAGCGCAGAAGTTGTGTACGTACTGGTCAGTGCGGACAAACATGAGAAAACCCCGGTTCCGGATGATATGCGCGCCAGCATGCTAAAAGGTGCAGCAGGCATTGTTGTGGATCAATCAGGGGGCACGCTCAGTGCTTAGCGTATCCATTGAAGACATTCGCCAGGCGGCCGAACGCATAGCACCCTATGTTCACACCACGCCAGTGTTAGGCAGTTCGCTAATCAATGAGCAGGCTGGTTGTAGAATTGACTTTAAATGCGAGAACTTACAGAAATGTGGCGCTTTTAAGGCACGTGGTGCGCACAACGCTGTATTACAGCTAAGCGATGAGCAGCGCAGCAAAGGGGTTACTACCCACTCTTCAGGCAATCACGCAGCGGCACTGTCGCTGGCCGCATCAACTCTTGGATGCAAGGCCTATGTTGTGATGCCAGAAAATACCAGTGCCGCAAAAATTGCCGCGGTTAAAAGCTATGGTGGAGAGATTACATTTTGCGAGCCAAATATGGCTGCACGAGAGCAAACTGTAATGGAGATTGCTGAGGGCACTGGAGCCACACTGGTACCGCCTTATGATTCGGCCCATATCATCGCAGGGCAAGGCACGGCCGCTCTGGAATTTATGCAGCAAGTAAAAGACAATTTGGACCACCTTATTACACCTGTCGGTGGCGGCGGTTTACTTGGCGGTAGCGCCGTTGCGGCAAGAGCCATACAACCTTCGATTACGATCAGCGGTGCAGAACCTCGCGGCGCAGATGATGCTTTTCAATCGTTTCAATCCGGTGTATGGCAACCTCAACTTGCGCCAGACACAATCGCCGACGGCCTGCGTTCTTCAACAGGAAAATTGAATTTTCAGATTATTGGTGATTTGGTTGACGATATTATTTTGCTTGATGATGCGGATATTATCGACGCGATGAAGATAATCTGGACGCGGATGAAATTAGTCGTTGAACCCTCTTCAGCCATTGCACTGGCCGCCGTACTGAAAAACAAAACACGTTTTGCTGGTAAGCACGTGGGCATCATTCTCAGTGGGGGGAATGTGGATTTGTCTGCATTACCGTGGTGACCTGGGCAGTATGTATCGTTTGTATAGCCACGTTGTCGCCAATAGGCCAATCAGACAAATTGTCGCGGTGGTCAGAAAAAAGTATTGATAGCCCTGATGGCCAGGAAACTGATCAATTAAAACGCCACCCAACAAGGGCATAAAAATATCCGGTGTAAAGCCAATAACAGAAACAATTCCGGCGGCCGTACCCGTTACCTTAAGCGGGATTCCTCCCTCATCCAGCAATGCGAAGTAAACGCCGCGCATTGCAAATACGCCAATTGAAATCACCGCCACGTTCAGAAACATAAGTGGCAGAAGACTGTTTGACGATGGCAAAAATGCGAAGCCGAAAAATGACAGCGACATCAGCGTAAATATGATGCCAATTGTTTTCGCCACACCAATTCTATCGGCGGTCAGCCCGGCAACCAATGCCGCTAATGGCTTAAGAAACATTTTGGATACGCTCATCACACCCGCGGCAGTAACACTCATCAGAAAAACATCCGTCGCATAAGGTGTTAAACGAAATGTTCCCCAATAGGCGCTATAGCCTGTGAGTACGACAAGGCTGATTAACCACACCTCAGGCATGCGCAGTACTTCAAGCACGTCTTCAATACCCACTTGTGGTGGTGCCTCAGCATCTTCAGCCGCTCCATCATCTTCAAATACAAACCACGACACAACACCCAGCAGCAAAATCAGGATGGAGCACTGCAAGACCACCATTGACAATGCCTGTTCGGAACTGCCTAGCCAACCAAACAGCGAAAGCAGTGCGACGGAGGTTAACCCCTCACCCACTCCGCGACCGGTTTCAAGCACACCAAACGCCTTACCCTGTTCGCCTGATGGTGCCCAATTTCGAGTCGCGCGGATCATCGCACCCCAAAATAATAAGGAAATGCTGACTCCCCAAGCGGCGTGGATCAAGAGGCTGATGTGATAACTCGGAAAGGTAGAAAAATAAACACCGAGTGCACCCGTTAGCAACAGTGAACTGCTAATCAGTTGTCTGGAGGATACTCTATCAGCCAGCCAGCCACCCGGGAAGTAGCTCAACATGGCAGTTACACCGAAGGCACTTAGTAAAGAACCAACTTCCGTATTGTTCAAGGAAAGCGCTGATGACAGTGGCTTATAGTAAACCTCCTGGAAGAATGGCAACAGAAATATAATTCCGCCAGACAAACTGAGCACCACCATCACCAACCAGTGCCTGAGCTTGGCAATGTCTCGTTTCATAGAGCTCGTTTGCTACGAATATGCCCGTGGCGAATTGACGCGCCGATAAAATTGCAGATTAATCGCTCTGCATGAATCATTGTGATATTGCCTACGTCAAGGCTGGGGGCAATTTCCACCAGGTCCATGCCGACAACCCTGCCTTTTCTCAACAGTCCATGAACCAATTGCCGTATCTGTGGCCAAAGTAATCCGCCCGGCGTCTGTGCCAGTACACCAGGCATTATGGTCGGATCGATTCCATCGGCATCGATAGTGAAGTAGTAAGGGCCGTCAGGGATTGAGTCCAGAACAGCTGTTACACCCTGCTCATGCAATTGATACGCCGTTATTACCTTGCAGCCATGTTTGATCGCGTCGTCAACTTCTCCTTTACGCGCACTGCCTATTCCGCGCATGCCGATCTGAATTATATCTCCCACCCAGGGCATTTCAGAGGCGCGTCGAATCGGGCTTGAATACCCCTCAGTCACACCATTGATGTTATCGCGCCAATCCAGGTGCGCATCGACATGTATCAAGGTTATTTGTTGCTCAAGGACTTCAAGCGCCCTCATTATGGGAATAGGCACGCCGTGATCGCCACCCAGTGTTATCAGTATTGCACCGGAATCAAACACTTTTCTGGCAACCTGCTCGGCCCGTTGGTAATGCTGCTGCGGATTATCCTGCTGGTCAGTGACGTTGCCCAGATCTACCACGGAAATCGCCTGGTCAGCCAACAAATGACCACCCAGATCAAAATCATAATGGTTGAGTGTGTACGCAATATCTTCCTCGTTTGGGAAACTGCGCAAGGCATCAGGTGCCCGGGATTGGTCGTTAGGCCATTCAGAGTTGCCATACGGTAAACCAAAAGGCACGCCTAATATTGCAAAGTCAGCGCTGAGCTCAGCCAGGTCCAGATGCAATGGAAAGTTCAGAAAGCTCCGACTTCCATTACCAGGAGGCTGTGTTAAAGGCGTCAAAGCCAATTCCCTAGAGAATGCCGCTTTGGTGATCTGCCCAATAACGCTCCTTCAACACTCGCTTGTACAATTTGCCGGTGGGAAGGCGTGGAAGTTCATCTTCGAATTCAATAGAACGCGGACATTTCTGCCGTGACAGGTTCTCCACGCAAAAACTCATCAGTTCAGCAATCAACTCTTCATCGGCAACAACGCCATCCATTACTTGAACAAGCGCTTTAACTTCCTCACCAAGATCGGGGTTTGGCACGCCAAACACAGCGGCGTCAGCCACTTTCGGATGCGTAATCAAGAGATTTTCAGTTTCCTGAGGGTATATGTTGACGCCACCGGAGATAATCATAAAAGTCGATCGGTCTGTTAGATAAAGATAGCCGTCTTTCAGATACCCAACGTCACCAACCGTACTCATCGCACCATCGGCAGAAGTCGCCTCTTTGGTTTTTTCTTCGTTATTGAAATAGCTGAACTCACTGGCCGTTTCAAACCAGATTTCCCCTGGCTCGCCAGGCGGCGAAGGCTCACCATCTTCATCCAGTATATGTATTTCGCCAAGCACCACTCGGCCTACACTGCCCTTGTGTTGCAACCACTCTTCGCTGGTGATAGAGGAAAATCCCAGGCCCTCCGTTGCTCCGTAATATTCGTAGATAATAGGCCCCCACCACTCAATCATGGCTTCTTTGACCTGCACAGGACACGGAGCTGCCGCGTGAACCGCCACTTCAAGTGATGACATATCAGCTTTGCCGCGAACTTCCTCAGGTAATTTCAGCATTCGACTGAACATGGTTGGCACCAGCTGGCTATGACTGACCTTGTATTTTTCTACCAGCGTCAAATATTGCTCAGGATCAAAGTGCTCCATGATAATCGCCGTACCACCAAGGCGGAGTGTCATGGCCACCGCGGCCTGCGGCGCAGAATGATAAAGTGGCGCTGGTGAGAGATACACCATGTCTTCGCGGTAGCGCCACAGGTCTCTTAGAAAATCAAACAACACCAATGGTTCTGAAGGAGAATTGTCCGGCAGTGGCCGAATAACCCCTTTCGGGCGCCCTGTGGTTCCTGATGAGTACAACATTGCAGAACCCAGATACTCATCGGCGATCGGAGTTGAAGGGTAAGATTCAAGCGACGCCTCAAAATCATGCAGGCGCTGGTCAGTGGCTTCCAGTGAACCTTGTGAATCAACCACCAGACACAAGATAACCTCTGGACAGGACTTCAGGGCTTCAGCGGCCACCTCTAATCGCGAGGCTGATGTGATGAGTATCTTTGATTCGCTATTGTTGACGATATAGGCCAGCTCATCAGCCTTCAGGTAAGAATTGATACAGGTGTAGTACAGCCCAGAGCGCTCCCCTGCGCCACAGCACTCGAGAAAGCGATTATTGTTCTCCATAAACACTGAATAATGATCTAGCCGGGCCAGACCGTATTCACGAAACAGGTGCGCCAGGCGATTACAGCGTGCCTCGTACTCCGCGTAGGAAACGGATTCGCCGGTATTTGCCATGATGAAGGCGGGTCTGTCGGGGTATTGTTCTGCGTATTTTCCCGGATACATGTTTTATTCTCCTCTGAATTAATCCCAACCAGCGCAATACGATTCCGGTGTCAGGCTATCTGGCAGTTTTGAACTGCCTGGCCCCTCAAACCGTTGTTTAAACGTAAACGCGTGCTCACTGGCGCCTTGCTCTTTCAGATACTCCAGCCTGGCCAAGCCTTCCTCAGCGGTTGGCAAATGGCCAACAGGTACCCACCAAAGTACTTGATATTGCTCTATCGGCTTCTCAAACCATTGCCGACGTTGCACCATAATGTCACGGTGCATGGATTTGTAAACGTAATCAAACAGATGCTCTGCACTCTGCCAAACTGACATGTTGACCAAGAACAGCTCGGGGCCGCCAACGTCAATATCGGTGGCGTTACCGCTATCGCTTTGCAAACGCCAGACAAAGCCAGGGCTTTGCTCGGCCAAGGCATTGATTTCATCCAGCCGGTTCATAAAGCCACTGAGTCTGGGATCTTCCGGCGGAAACAGCACGGTACCTACATTCATCTGAGCTAGATGCCAATTAGAATCCATAGACTTACCTCAGGCATTGAAGACAATTGAACTCATTGTACGGCTTCGGCGTTCGGTAACAAGTATACTTGCCAAATTAGCAGGCTCGGGCAGATCGCGGCGAACCGGCCACCGTTGTACAATCGTTGGCTCGCTATAAGAATTTGCAAGGTAAATTGCGGATTGCACATGCCACTAAAGAGACCTTTTATGTTTACCAAGCCCACTGCATTTCTGGTATCAGCCCTGTTTTCACTTGCTGCGTGCACGCCAACAGGAATCTCCAACCCTGCAGCAAAAGACGCAGTATCACGAGTGTATTGTGGAACGCTTATTGACGGTCTCTCGGAGCAGCCTCTGAGGAAACGCACCGTGCACATAGCTTTTGGCAGGATTCAGTCGATCACAAGCGGCACCCCGCAGGGAGAGTACCTGGACCTTGCCGATCATACATGCCTGCCTGGCCTGATCGACACCCACACGCACATCACTGAGCCGCCGGATACCGCCAACCTTGAGGTCTATTACACGCGCGATCTTGAAGAAACCATGGTTATCGCTGAAGCGAATTCCGCTGCTACGCTAGCCGCAGGCTTTACTACGGTGCGTAATGTAGGTGCCTACTATGGTTGGGCGGGCAGAGAACTGCGTAAGCGAATTCAACGTGGCGAATTTGCCGGACCAAGAATTCAGGCAGCCGGATTTTATTTGACTGTACCCGCTGGCGGCGGTGATCTGGTCATTCCCGAGCAGCCAGAAGAAAACATACCTGCACATGCGCGCTTAGGAGTTGCCAGCGGAGCGCGCGAATTCGCTGCTAAAGCGCAGGCAGCAGTAGACGGTGGCGCTGATGTATTAAAAGCAATCGCTTCAGGTGCTGTACTTGCTTACGGCGGTGTGCCGGGGGCTCCTGAAATGAGCTTTGAAGAAATAAAGGCGGTTGCCGATGTGGCCCACGCCGCTGGAATCAAGCTAACCGCGCACGCTCATGGCGCGCAATCGATTAAAGACGCAATTCGTGCGGGTGCGGACACAATTGAACACGCCTCCCTAGCTGACGACGAAGCAATTGCCTTGGCGCTGGAATACGATGTTGCGTTTTCGATGGACGTATACAACGGCAGCTATATTGCGACGGTGGGTAAAGAGCAAAACTGGCCTGAAGAATTCCTGCGCAAGAATGATGAAACGACCGAAGCGCAGCGCCAAGTGTTCAGCAAAGCCCACAAGGCTGGAGTAGCTATTGTCTACGGTACTGACGCTGGTGTGTATCCACATGGCGACAATGCGCGCCAGTTTGCGATCATGGTTGAACGAGGTATGACGTCAATGGCCGCCATCCAGGCGGCTACATCCGTAGCCGCCCGCTATATTGGCTGGGAGAAAGATGTTGGAGCGATTACACCTGGCCGTTACGCAGACATCATTGCAGTAAGAGGAAACCCTATAGATGATGTGACTGTTTTGGAAAGCATCGATATTGTTATTAAAGGTGGCCACCAAGTTAAGTAAATCGTGACAAATCAAGTTCCGCCTGAAATATAGGCAAAAAATGCCTTAGATAGCTCATTTGGCCCGCCCGTCGGTCGAATTTTGACGATCAAAACTTAGCCTACTAATTTGAATTGGAATGTGATGCATTTCACAACCGAAGTGGGCTCTGCGCAATGGCGGCGAATAATAATTTAATGCCCGGACAAAAGGATATGGCTGGTTTTACGATGATCGAATTGCTCGTCGTGATTGCCATTATTGGGCTGCTTACCTCTCTAGCGGCACCTCCTTTAACCAACATGATTCAAAACAACCGCTTGCAATCGGCATCTCAAACTTTAATGGGCGCCTTGCGTCTCGCGCGAACAGAAGCGGTTTCACGCAACCGGATTACTCATGTTGAGTTGGGCGGTAATAATCAGGTCTCAGTCTGTGCTGTGGATGCTGTCGGCGCAAGCTGCCCCGCAATAGACGATGAAGATTTCATCAAACAGATTAGCTTGGGACCGGACACGATAGAGTTCTCATCCAACTCTGATCTCGCAGCAGGTGTCAGTTTTACCGCCCGCGGCCGGCTCGCACAGGCAGGTAACCTGAGCATCGGCGTTTGTGACGAGCGTGGTGACGGCAAAGGCAGATTTGTGCAGGTCAGCCAGGTAGGTCGTTCAATGCAAAGAAAGATTCACAGCAGTGCGGGGGATTCATGCACTCCGTAGATTTAAAGCAAATACCCGCCAACTGCCAATGGTTTGCTAAAGCGAATTCAACCAAGCAATCAGGGGTTTCGCTGATAGAAGTTCTCATATCACTATTGTTGTTTGGGATTAGTGTCATGGGTTACAGCGCGCTGCAGACGCGGTCTATGCAAGAGAGCCTGGATAATCAGCAGCGCTCCATCGCCCTATGGCGTGCGAACGGTTTAATTGATCGAATATCGGCTAATAACAGCATTGATGCGATCGAAGCATATGATGATTCCATTAATAACTTTGGCGAGTGCGCGAGTAGCCCGCCGGCCAATTGCGCCGAATTAGGCGGTGCTGCTGATGAATGCAGCAGTGATGAGCTGGCTCAATACGATGTCTGGAGTTCGTTTTGTGGTGTAGATGGTGGTGCACAATCCAAGCTAATCGATTTTAGCGCCGCATTAGCATGTGATGGTGCTTGCGCACCCGGTGTGGATATGACCATCTCAATTAATTGGTTTTCAAAAGCTGTTGAAAGCGCGCTGAACATGACTGAGGCGTCATCCGTAGAGCAGGTCAGCCTGGAGTTTAGACCATGAGCTTTGAGTTAACACCAGAACAATCGAAGTCGTGTGGTTATTCGCTGATTGAATTGATGATTTCGGTTGGAATAAGTTCTTTTTTTCTGCTGGTGGCTACCTCATTCCTCCTCAGCTCGCGCACTGCGCACAGCACTCAGGATGCTAGCTCAAGGGTGCAGGAAAATGCACGTTTCGCGATTGATGAAATCAGCTACTCCATCAGAATGGCCGGGCACGTCGATATGCTGTCGCCCGGAGCCAAGATTCCTCAGGGCCAGTTCTACACCGGGGCCTGCGGCAGTTATGATCCGTGTACAGCAAATGGCGCTGGAGCAGTAGCTGATCGTGTAGCAGTGCTGTCAAATCCGCCACCAGATGATGGCAGCGATGCAGATTGTTTTGGGAACCCGATTTCTGCCAATGCGACGATCGCTGCTGAATCGGTAGTCGCCAATCTCTATTTGATTGCAGATGACGCAGATGGCATCAGCAGCTTACAGTGTCAATCATTCATCGTTGACGCGGATGACGTTGCAACGCCAATTAATGCAGCGCCCCAAGTACTCGTTAGCGGCATTGACAATCTACAGCTAATGTATGGCGTAAGCGACATTGAGAAAGCCTTAGACATCGATACTAATATAGTACGTTATGTATCTGCCGACACTATTGACAGCATGACCCCGCCTGAGGGTGCAGCGTCATCCTGGGTAGACATTAAGGCGGTTCGTATTGCCCTGTTAGCTAGCAGCGGCACTAGGGATAGAAGCTCAGGTGCGCCCAGTCAAACGTTCTCCTTGTTTGACGCCGACGACATTGTGGTTAGCGATTTAGCCAAACGACAAACTTTTTCGACCACGGTAATGATAAACAATGCCAGAGACTAGATTACAAATTTCCTGCAAGGGACAATTGGTCGCTTATCGCCGGGCTCGCGGCGCCACAATGATTGTTGTGTTAGTTATTATGATGAGCATTTCCTTACTCGCGCTGGCATCGATGTCAGACACTAACTTGCAGCTAAACATGGTTCGCAATGATCAATTTTATGTCAATGCTTATCGAGTATCGAATTCGGAAATTAATGCGCAAATTGATTTTGTGAATTCTAATCCTGCCACTGAAGATGACAACATTATTCTATCACTGCTCGAATTAGACGTGGATGTTCCGCTGACTATTGGAGGGGACGAGATGCTCGGCCCTCATACAGATATCAGTGCATTTACGCAAACATTAGAAATAGTACCGTCTTGCCAAGTCGACAGCTGCCCTAGCCCACCTGGCTTTTCGCATTCCAAGTTCACCAAGGTATACCGCGGCGACATCAACAGCGTCGCAACAATGACTGATTCAGGGTCCCGGTCGAACCAAAGTCAAGGTTTCTGGTATTTGTTACCGCAAAGCGGCGTGACCACATTTGATTAAATCATGGAGTCTGACAAGCAATGATTGACAGCGGCTGTTTCTCGAAAAAAATACGCGATGCGGTCAGCGGAGTCTTGAAGATTGCAGGCCTTTCCTGTGGTCTTATTTTACCGCTAATTAATGCGCCACTTTATGCCCAGCTCCCGGTAGAACCAGAGTTTGAGCATGAAGAAATGATGAACGCACTGACTAGCGAAGGTCCGAATCGCGCCCCGACCATGCACGTGCAACTGACCGCCAATGCGCCGCTGGGGTCAGGTAAGGAATTCAGTATTCCAGTTAAGATTGCAGAAGCGGACTGCAAACACTCCACATGCGAGATTAACTCGCGGCTTGACCAAAATACGGAAATCATCGATGGCGAAGGAAATGTTGCCGATGCGCTTGAGTTACAAATCTATCGAACTTACGAGGCCATTTCGATTCGCTTCGACGACGGCGGATCCGGCCTGGTTGAACAGATCATATTGATGCCCAAGCGCGGCAAGAAATCACAGTGAAGGAGTCGAAACAAATGTCGAAGAAATCATGTTGTACTTCGCACTTTTTGCTTCGTGCGCTTTGTGCAGTAGCAGCCCTGGTCGCAATCAGTTTCGCGCAGGCTGATGATACCGAAATCTATACTGATCTGCAGCAATGCTCTACTGTCTCACAGGAAAAGTACCGCTTTATCTTCATTGTGGATAACTCCGGCTCTATGAGCCCGCATGAATTTACAGCGTCAAGAAATACGATCAATGCAACTATTACAGAGGTACTCAACAGTGACTTGAATGACATCAAGGTCGCCGTGGTTAATTATGGTACGCACCATTGGACTAAAGAGCACACCTACAATGTTACGGTACCGTTTACCGACAATGTTGCCACTGCAACCAATTGGAATCGACACTACGGTACCGGCTCGCCGAATTGGCGGTATTTCCAGGATCACCAGCCGGGGTCGCTATCTAAAATGCGCCAGGACAATGTGTATGGGTCCGGCGGTCAGCTTGATGTCAGTGACGCAAGCAATGTTCAATTTGTTTTCTTTACCGATGCACTCCGTGATTACTATTGGGGTTGCTGTTCTTCCCTGGTAGCCACTGGAAGCCCGAATCACAACCTAGCCGGTGTTTTGCCGGGCTTTGGTGAGTATGATGTACTTAAGAACGGCAGCGTACTTCCCAATGGCCTAGAGGGCCAATTCACAATTTTGCATGTCCCCCCAGGTGGCAGCTGGTACGCGCCAGCATCGCGAGCCGCCGCCGCAATTGCATCACCCGGGGGCAACTACACTGGCGATGTTGAATTCAACTCGGGCGACCCAGAGGGCCCTGGCTCAAAACCCAGACGCTATATTCAAGGTACGTTTGCGGTTACCGATACCACTAAAATCGTTGAGCTGATCAAGCAGGTGATTGAAGAAGTTAAGACGATCACATTCACCAATAACGCACCCGCCATATCAGTCAACGCCTTTAACCAACTGAGACATAGAAATGAGCTGTATTACGGTGTGTTTCAGCCAAGTACAGCGCCCAAATGGGGCGGAAACGTTAAAAAATATCGTTTGAGTGCTGATGGCGTAATACTTGATGCCAACAATTCACCCGCAATAGACGATGTTACTGGATCAATCAAAGATGAGGCCAAAAGCTATTGGAGTACCGAAGTTGACGGTAATGAAGTGGGTAAAGGTGGATTCAGAAATCATTTGTCCTCAAGCCGAACGGTGTATACCGATGCTAGCGCACTAGGCGGCACCGGGACTGGGCTGATCAATTTGCAAGCCACTACGCAATTAAGTTTTGAGTCCCTGGGCTTAGGTACGCAAACAGGCAGTATATGTGAAGAAGCCGCCGATCGCGTTGCTAATTCAGTCACCGTTCCAGCGACGAGAACGCAGTTTGAATTCACGCTTCCTGTCGATGGTAGCTCTGGTGTGGAGCTTACGTTCACAACATCCGAAAATGTGCGCACTGAAATTCGATACACTCGCACAGGTGGCGGCACCGGCACTGTGTGCACGCAAGACTATACTGGCGGTACAGCGGTGCAACAATGTTCAGCGAATCTTCCGGGAAATGCAGTCTCGATTGATTTGTTTCTCGAAGCACTCAGCCCAAGCAGCAGCACGTTTGTTGAATATGCGCTGGAATACAATGTTAATCATGCGGCATCTGCTTCTGTGTGCCATTCCCTAGTCGAAAAGCGAACCGACCTTCTTAATTGGGTACGCGGTGTTGATGTTTTCAATGAAGATGGCGACTCCTCCTTTGTCGATCCGCATCAATTTGCTGCGGACCCTCTTCATGCGAAACCGTTCGTGATCACGTACGCCGGGTCCACTGAGTCCAACGCAAAAGACGTGGTTTTCGAGGCTGATAATATGGGTTCCTTGCGTGCACTCGATCCAAAGAACGGTGATGAAATCTGGTCGTATATTCCAGAACAACATTTGGACAATATACGCCAGTATGCCCTGAATAAAGCGGGTGCACCCAAACCCTATGGACTGGACGGCGAAATATCAATTGTCCAGCGAGAAGCCGCGTCCAGCACACCCGCTAATTTCTCATTGCGTGAAGTGAGTTTGTATATGGGCGAACGTCGTGGCGGTCGCAATTACTACGCGATAGATGCATCCAATGCACACACGGGAGCCGCACCGAAAGTTAATTGGAAAATCAACGGCGGGCAAGAAGCCAAATTTTCTGACCTCGGTCAAACCTGGTCAGCTATGGTGCCGGCGAAAATCAAGACATCCTGTAATTCGCTGGGTAAAAGTTGCACTGAGACTGAAGTGCTAATTTTCACTGGTGGTTATGATGAAGCGTACGATATCGATGGAACTCTCCCAAGCAATACCATTGGCAATGCTATTTTCATCGTTGATCTAGCGACAGGTGGTGCTAATTTTTTCTGGTCGGCAGGTAATAACAGTGATGATCGCAGCGTACATTCACACAAACTCGGTCTGAATATGCAGCACTCTATCGCAGCAACACCGACAGTTATAGATTCTGATGGTGATGGAGCGGTGGATATACTGTTCGCGATTGATGTCAGCGGCGACATTTGGCGGATTGATTTTGACAACACCAAATCAGCCGCCTCTAGTCAGCTGGCAACCGGTGGACGTATTGCTGAACTCTCACCCGACGGCGAAAATCGACGATTTTACGCGCCGATGGATGTATCGCGCAGCGACCCTGGCTCAGGGGATGATCGATTCAATATAGTTGTTGGTTCCGGATATCGGGCGCACCCAAACAATACTTCTGAACCAACAAATCGAATTTATGCGGTCTATGACCAGTACACCAGTAAGCGACGAATGGGAAGTTTGTCTGAGGCCGCCCGCTATCGATACGTTAACAACGGCACTCGCTCAATTCGGGCAAGCGATCTGGTGAATGTTGACAGTCTCAGTGGTGTTCCTGATTACGGCTATTACAAAGACCTGACGGGCAATGGCGAGAAGATATTGCAGACCGCGGTAACCTTTAACAATGTTGTGATCGTTTCCAGCTTTTTGCCTGCACAGGAAGGCGATTCAACCTGCGGGGTCGGTGGTGGTCGCACCTATTTCCTAAACCTGGGAACGGGCGAGAGCGTATTTAGCGAAGAGTGGGTGGACCTAAAACGTCCCGGCCTGCCACCCGAGGCAACCGTATTACATTTACCCAATATAGTGGTCTGCATTGGTACCGAATGCACTAAATCTGAACCAATCGAGCCCGATCCAGATTCTGATGAGGATCCTTGCGACAAAGGCAATTATGACGCAGGTTCATTCGACAGCGCCCTGCAAGCTGCCGTGAGTGCAGCAACGTGCGGGCTCGAAAAAGGTCGCGCCTTCAGGACCCATTGGCGCGAAAATCGCTAGTACAAGAACAAGGAAATACCATGATTCCCAAAAAGCACCGCCAACTAGGCGTCACCCTGATTGAACTCATGATCGCTCTGGTCATTATCAGCATACTGGTCGCGGTAGCTATACCGAGCTATGAGAATTCGGTTCGCAAATCTCGTCGCGCCGAAGCGCAATCAGCATTGATGACCGTAATGCAACAGCAAGAGCGATTCTTCATGAATAACATGACTTACTCCACGGACCTTGGAGCAGTAGGGTTCAGCAACCTGGAGAGCGGTAATGTGGTGTCTGAAAACGACTTCTATCAGATCTCCGCTAGCACCTGCGCAGGAACGCCAATTGCACGCTGCGTTCTTTTAACCGCCACCCCGCAGCTTACTCATAATGACGACGGCAACATGACGCTCAACAGTCGCGGCGAAAAAACGGCAACAGGTAAAGTGGCGGCAACAGGCGACTGGCACTGACGACATACAATACGCCTTGGCCAGCGCCGAGGCTTCCTTATCGATCACAGAATACTGTATATATAGACAGTATCGCCATTCTGCATTACTCTAAATAGCCCCTCTCGCAAATCACCGGGATCTGTGGCTACAGTGGCTTACGCCGAACTACATTGCATCAGTAATTTCAGCTTCCTGCGCGGCGCCTCACATCCTGGAGAGCTGGTGCTGCAGGCCGCCGAGCTGGGTTATACCGCTATCGCCATCACCGATGAATGCTCCCTGGCAGGCATTGTGAAAGCCCATGTAGCCGCCAGAGAATGTGGTATTCAGCTGATTGTTGGCAGTGAGTTTGTGCTCGAAGAAGGCCTCAGGCTGGTGTTGCTGGCGCCAGATAGAGACGCCTATGCCCAGCTCTCCACACTAATTACAGTGGCGCGCAGACGCAGCGCTAAAGGCGAATACAGCCTTGCCCTGAAAGACCTTAAACGCGGTGCTGGCGAGCAGCTGGCAATTTGGCTACCCGGCTATGAAGACCCTCTTAACAATCGTTACGCTGAAGATATAAAATCATTATTTAACAATAAGTTATGGGTAGGTTTTAATAATTTACTTCATGATAGTTCAGCAAAGCGATATCGCTATTTCAAGGCTCTAGCCGAACAATGCCAGCGCCCTCTTCTGGCCTGCGGCAATGTTCATATGCACTGCCGGGCACGCAAGCCACTGCAAGATATCTTAACCGCAATTCGGTACAACACATCAGTGCAACAGCTTGGAGCTGAGCTGCAAATTAACAGCGAACAACACCTGCGAGCGATACCCGAATTACAACAACGCTACCCGGCCGCTCTACTGAGAGAAACCGTGTCTGTGGCTGAGCGCTGTCGTTTTAGCATGGATGAGCTGCGCTACGATTACCCTAAAGAGCTGGTACCGCCGGGACTCACGCCCGATCAGCATTTGCGCGAACTGGTCTTGCAAGGGGCTGGCCGGCGCTGGCCGAATGGGGTGCCTCCCAAAGTACAGGAGCAAATCGAAAACGAGTTGACACTGATCAAAGAGCTGAACTACGAATACTATTTTCTAACGGTCTTTGACATTGTGTACTTCGCCCGCAGCCAGAATATTCTCTGTCAGGGCCGAGGCTCCGCCGCCAACTCGGTTGTGTGCTATTGCCTGTTCATTACCGAGGTTGACCCGGATCGCATTTCAGTATTATTCGAGCGTTTCATATCGAAAGAACGCGACGAGCCGCCGGATATAGACGTTGACTTCGAGCACGAACGTCGCGAAGAAGTCATTCAGTACATTTACCGTAAATACACCCGCGAGCATGCTGCACTCGCAGCTACTGTTATTACCTACCGCCCTCGCAGTGCCATTCGTGACGTTGGCAAAGCGCTGGGCTTGGACGCTTTGTTTGTTGATCAGTTGGCTAAATCACTGGCCTGGTGGGACCGCAAAGGTGATTTGCAAAAGCGCTTTGACGAAGCAGACATTCAAGGTGGCTCGCGTATGGCCGCACTGTTTATGAAGCGCATTGACGACATTCTCGGCTTTCCCCGCCATCTGTCCCAGCACGTTGGTGGTTTTATTATCACCCGTAACCCGGTCAGCACGCTGGTGCCTGTTGAAAATGCCGCAATGCCTGAGCGCACCATTATTCAGTGGGACAAGGAAGACATTGAAGCCATGGGCTTGCTGAAGGTGGATATCCTGGCCCTGGGCATGCTCACGGCAATTCGTAAGGCCTTTGATCTGATCAACAGTTATCAGCCGGTTCCACTCAGTTTCGACAAGGTGCCCAGCGAAGACCCTATTACCTACAATATGCTCAGCCGTGCCGACAGCATCGGCGTATTTCAGGTGGAATCGCGTGCGCAAATTTCGATGTTGCCACGGCTCAAGCCACACAAATTCTACGACCTGGTGATCGAGGTGGCCATCGTTCGCCCTGGTCCAATTCAAGGCGATATGGTGCACCCCTACCTGCGCCGTCGAGAAGGCAGTGAAGCAGTCACTTATCCCAATGATGAAATTAAAGCCGTGCTGGAACGCACTCTCGGTGTGCCTATATTCCAGGAACAAGTTATTAAACTCGCCATGGTTGCCGCCGGGTTCAGTGGCGGTGAGGCCGATCAGTTACGGCGCGCAATGGCCAGCTGGGGTAAGAATGGCAACCTGATGCATTTCGAACGTAAGGTTATCGACGGCATGCTGGCCCGCGGCCATGACATGGATTTTGCCCAGCGGGTATTCAATCAAATGAAGGGCTTTGGCGAGTACGGCTTTCCGGAATCTCACGCAGCCAGTTTTGCCTTGCTGGTGTATGTGTCTGCCTGGCTCAAATGCCACTACCCAAGCGCGTTTTATTGTGCGTTATTAAACAGTCAGCCTATGGGTTTCTATTCGCCGTCGCAGTTGATTCAGGACGCCAGACGACATCACATCAAAGTGCATGAGATTGATGTATTACACAGTCATTGGGACAGTACTTTAGACCTGCAACACAGTTCTGCGGGAGTTATGAATGCCCAACCGGCCCTGCGCCTGGGCTTGCGTCTGGTCAAGGGGTTTAACCGGGAAGCCGGACTTCGTATTGAGCAAGTTCGCCAGCATCAGGGTTTTGCCGATGTACAGGAACTGGCGCGCAGAGCCGGCTTGAACCGTCAGGAAATAGAGTCACTGGTCAGTGCTGATGCGCTGCGTGCATTAAGTGGTCACCGACATCAATCGCATTGGGAAACGTCCGCGATCGAGCCCAGCACACGGCTAATGGCCAAAACCGCCAATGATTTGCGCGAGGGTATTGAGCTGCCTGCGCCAAGTGAGGTGCAGGATGTACTGGCTGACTATCGAGCCACTGGCCTGAGCATCAAGCGCCATCCTATGGCCTTACTTCGTCAGAACAGGCCCTTCTCGCGCTGCAAAACAGCGCTTGATCTGCAGCATGTAAACCACGGTCGTTTTGTTAGAGTGGCCGGAGTGGTGACTGGTAAACAGCGCCCTGGCACAGCGTCAGGGGTTGTATTTCTGACTCTGGAAGATGAAACCGGTAATATGAATATCGTTATTTGGCAAAGCTTGCAAGAGCGCTGTCGCCAAGTGTTAATGCAGTCAAAAATTATGCTTGTGAAAGGCATTGTCGAATGTAAGGATTCGGTGATTCATGTTGTTGCCGGTGATTTGATCGATCACAGTCAATCACTACAAGGTCTTAACAGCAAATCGCGCGATTTTCATTAAGCATCAAAGCCGACTACACTATCGCAAAATTCCAGCATTGACTGATTGATGAATTTTAATAGACGCCAGTTGCTAATGACCGCGGCCAGCCTTTCTCTAGCGGCCTGTAGTGGTGACATTCGCCTACGTTCCCATCCCGATTTAATCTTGGGAGGTGGGCAGTATTTAGCACCCGGCAGTCAGTTAGCGCAATTTGCGCTGTCTATATTGGAGCTAGATCAGCAACAACAGCAGGTAATTCCACTGCCATTTCTACCGCATGGAATTCATCGTAATCCACAGCGAAATGCGCAATTGGCATTGTTTGAAAAAATAGGACCAGGTGCTTGCGAGTTTGATATGTCCAGCCGCGAAGTCACCCGCACAATTGCGGCCTTACAAGGGCATCAATTTTATGGGCATGGTGCCTATTCAGTCGATGGCAGCCTATTGTTTGCGACAGAAAGTTCTATAGAAACGTTGGCTGGTACCATCAGTGTACGTGACGCCAAAGACCTCAAAGTTGTCGGGCAGTTTCCGTCTTACGGTAAATCGCCTCACGAATGCAAGTTGATCGATCAGGGGCAGACCATGCTGGTGACCAATGGCGGCGGAACACGCGGCCAGGAGGCACCCTCGGTAAGCTACATAGATGTGAAAAGCCAGCTATTACTGGAACAGGTGACACTGAGAAATGAACACATCAACGCAGGTCATGTGGCCGTAAGTTCTGATGGCGAACTAATTGTGGTATCGGCCCCTCGTGCTGGGCTAAACCAACGGCTACCAGGCGGCGTGAGCATAGGAGTGAGTCAGGGGCAGATAACGCCCGCCAAGGCAGCCTCAGATCTAACTAATAGATTATATGGTGAAGCATTGAGTGTCAGCATTCATGACGGGTTGAGCCTCGCAGCCGTTACCCATCCTGACGGCAACATGCTGACAATTTGGTCCTTACAAGATCAACGCTTGATCAAAACAATTCGATTGCCGGGGCCACGTGGTGTCGAGCTTACAAACGACCAGTCGGCCTTCATTGTCAGTTTCGGTTCTGAAGCCAGTGTATTAAAAATTCCGGTAACCACTCTTGAACCAGACAACAAAAGCACCCATAGCGGCACCTTTATTACCGGGTCACATATCTATAACTGGTCCAGCGATATGCATGAACTGAATCATGCCAGCGGCTTGCGAAGCTAAGATACTGACAAGATTACTTAAGGGCAGCCAATACCTTTTCGCTGTAAAGTCGCACACAATCCCAACCCCGCTGCACGGGAATACCACCACATAATGGGTGCAGTAGCGCCTGGTATTCCGGGTCGCGACGGTGGCGATCTATACATTCTTGCGGTGTAATAATTTCGTACTGACCAGTGGCGCGCAACTCTGAGACCGAGTCAACTTTCATCTCCATAGGCCTGGACAAACCTGCTTGTGACCAGTCAGCATACTCCTGAACCTCGTTCAGAAAATACTGCCCCAGTTCCTGCCACGCTGTATCGGGCTGCTCGTCGATGAACAAACAACTGAAGTCTTCTCGGGGCGTATACACAAAACCCTGTTTGCCATGCTCTTCAAGTGCCTGGTAATAGGCTTGTTCAAGTTCGGGCATGGGTGATGGTGGTGCAAAAGGCAGACCGAATCTGGCAGCTCTACGGGCCGCATGCACGCTCATACCACCCACCAGAAACATTGGGTACGGTTGTGTGTAGGGCTTTGGACTCACCCGCATCTGTTTGCCCCGATAATCAAAAGGCTCTCCGGACCAGGCGCTTAACAAAGTCTCCAATACATGGTCCATCCACTTGCCGCGGTCTTGCCAGGGTTTATCGAGTGCATGAAACTCCAATTCCCGGTAACCCATTCCTGCGATGAACGTAAGCCTGCCCTCGCTCAGCAAATCCACCACAGCTAGATCTTCAGCCAGTCGCACAGGGTCGTACAAAGTTACCAGCAAGGCCATAACGCCAATCTGCACATTTTCAGTACGAGCTGCAGTGGCCGCCGCCATTGTCAGTGGTGAAGGCAGCCAACCATTACTGGCACAGTGATGCTCTTCAAAATTGACAACGCTGAAACCGTTTCGGTCGGCGTATTCCGCCATATCAATAACCGCTCGATAGCGTTGCGAGCGAAGTACCGGGTCTTGTTCAGAGCCGGTCATATTAAATCGTATGGAACAAGAGGTTTTCACAGTACGGTTTCTCAGAGTATCAGTACAAACTCAATGCCTTGGTATGCAGACGTTATCCGCAGCCAGCACAGAGCGTGCTTGTTTATGCTGAAGGTCTTGGCAGCACACCGTTAACATGGAAATCCTGCAGCGTAAACTCATATCGCTTATCCGATTGCACAAAAAAGACCCGTTCGCCCCGTGTATGACATAACACCGTTTGCGGCATTTCGGGCACTGAGGAAAACACAGCCAGGGGTGAGAATATTGCGATGTTACGGCCGTTCTGCAAGCAACGGGCAGAAGGATACACAAGCAGTTCAGCACTCTGCTCACGCAAGCGCAAGCCCAGGCTTTGTGTAGCCCTGTAGTCAACAGGATCGGCAAGCAAAGGCCCAATTTCAGCATGGTGATAACTGCTGAGATCCAGCCCGGAATCAGTGCGATAACTGAATTCAAACAAGGTGTGGCAGCTGTCAATCGGCTTGGGTGGAGCGATAAGCATGTCGTGCCACCAACAAAATCGGTAGTAAGCCACTTCCGCCATGCACGTCACCATCTGCCTGGCCGCGTAGAGTATTCCTCTTTCCGTCTTGCGACCAAACCGCGAGCCATGTCGCAATGGCGGGTAGCGAAACGGCGTAGACAACAAATAGTGCTTGTTGCGGCAATCAGGCGGTGCCAGGGGTTTGGCCTCATCGATTATGGCTTCCAACACATCTTGCTCAGCCAGCGTATCAGCCAGTGCCAGAGTAGCGGTTAACTCCTGACTTTCAACCAGCCGATGTGCACGGCCCATCATAGGCTCGAGTTGAATTGTTACTTCATCCAGGCTGGTCACAATTGGTGGCGCATCAAGATGTGCAAATTGCTACGCTCGGCCACGCATAGCGTCACAATACTGAGCAACCGACACCAGTCCATCAACCGTTCGCATCAATTCGAGAGGCGCTTGTTCAGCGAATGCCCGGTTCGGTGTTCTTAGCCAATGCTGCAGATTGCCGGTATCGCCGCCCATCAAGGTATGTACGGAACGATAAATCCTCAATACAAGCGCGGCCAGCCGCCCAGGGTTTTGTTCCGGGTCAATCTGCTGGGTTTGATACATGCGTGAAAGCGTTGTTCTGTTAACGCCAAGAATGGCCGCCATCTGTTGATTTTCCAGAGACATCGCTTGTTGTGCGCGCAAAAGTGCCTTAGCCAAAACGGATTTAGCATCAGGTTGAGCCTGTTCCATATCTGCCTCACATTAGCAATCAATTGATGGTGAGTATACATCATATAATAATATTACGCAGTATATACACATGCAAATTGTGCGCAGATATCACTTTTTGTGCTACGCAAGTATACCTTCATCCATATAAGTAGCGATCTCCTTGCTTGAAAACCCGTATTCAAGCAGTACCTCCTTGGTGTGCTGACCAAGTTTCGCAGGTGGGTTTCTAATTTTTGCATGGCTGCGACTGAATCTTGGCGCAGGTGTTGGCTGCCACACCTCGCCATCATCAAGGAAAGTGCCCCGCTGCCGATGATGTTTATGATGGCGAACTTCTTCAAGTGACAATACAGGGGCGTAACACGCATCAGTCCCCTCCAGCAGCTCGTCCCATTCGTCACGGGTCTTCTGCTTGATCAGCTCCGCCATTTGTTCTTTCATCGCGGGCCAATTGCCTATGTCATACTGATTCGCAAACTCGGTTTTTGCGGCCAATCCCAGCCGTTGTAGCAGCTCGGCGTAAAATTGTGGCTCTATAGCACCAATCGATACGTACTTGTTATCAGATGTTTCGTAAATTTCGTAGAAATGCGCGCCACTGTCCAGCATGTTCGTGCCGCGCTGATCGCTCCAGAAATTCGCCTGGAATGCGGCGAACACGCTGGTCATCAAGGTTGCTGTACCATCGATCATTGCTGCATCAACCACTTGGCCAAGCCCGGAGCGCTGGGCTTCCAGAAGCGCCGACACCATACCAAACGCCAGCATCAACCCACCGCCACCAAAATCACCAAGTAGATTCAGCGGTATCGCAGGCTTTTCACCCGCACGCCCTATCGCGTGAGCCGCGCCGGCCAGAGATACATAGTTAATATCGTGGCCGGC
>CAYGSL010000013.1:0-83087 GCA_964352475.1 uncultured Pseudomonadales bacterium
GTATCATCAATCGTGTACGTATGAATGCCCATCCCCCGTTAATGGGGTAGAGCCGACTGCTACCACTGAAAGCTCTGAAATTGGTGGGCCGTGATGGATTCGAACCATCGACCAATTGGTTAAAAGCCAACTGCTCTACCAACTGAGCTAACGGCCCCAGAAGGATTTTGCGTTTGCCAAACTGCTAGGCGAACGAAGGCGCATATGGTACTGATATGCGCTCAAAACTCAAGACTTTTTATCCGATCTCTGAACCATTTGCATAGATCGTGGGATCAGCCACTTTGGCTTCTTCGAAGCCCTTGCGACGTAGGTAGCAGCTATCACAGCGCCCACAGGCCGCGCCCTCGACATCCGCTTGATAACAGCTTACTGTTAGAGAATAGTCTACTCCTTGGTTGATTCCCATTCGAATGATGTCGGCCTTGCTAAGATCGACCAGCGGCGTCTCTATCAATAGTGCGTCGGCTTCATTTTTAGCCTCTACCCCTGCCTTGGTGCCTAGTCGAGCTGCTGCCTGAAACGCCTGAATAAATTCAGGCCTACAGTCCGGATAGCCGGAATAGTCGACCGCATTGACGCCAATGAATATACGCTGCGCATCCAACACTTCAGCCCAGGCCAGCGCCAGGGACAGAAACACCGTATTCCTGGCAGGTACATAGGTAATCGGAATCTGATCTTCATCTGCCGCTTGCGCGTCAGGCACGTCTATTTTGTCGTCTGTTAATGCCGAGCCACCGAACACACCGAGGTCGAGTCGTATGGTTTCGTGCACAACTTTCGGGTAATTGGCAGCCACTTTCTGTGCGGCGAGCAGCTCTGACCGGTGGCGTTGTCCATAATCAAAGCTCAGTGCGTAACATTCATAGCCCTGATTAACGGCCAGAGCCAGCACCGTCGTTGAATCCAATCCGCCGGATAACAGAACAACGGCCTTATTCACTGGCTCATAACTGCTCATCACTAATGCCCAGGCTGATCGCCCCACAGATACTTGTGCATCTGCAGTTGCATTCGAACTTTCAGGCCATCCTGTAAAATCCATCCTGCAAGATCACGCGGCTCTACTACGCCATGACTGGGAGAGAACAGCACTTCATTCACCCGTGCATTCAGTGCTAATTCATCGAGCTTAAACCGTGCCCATTCGTAATCATTGCGATCGCAGATTACGAATTTCACCTGATCATGCTCGCGAAGCAAGTCAATATTCGGCCAGTAATTGCGGTCTAGCTCCCCTGATGCAGGCGTTTTAATATCCAAAACGATGCTAACGCGGCTGTCAATATCAGCAATACTGACAGCACCTCCGGTCTCAAGGGAAACGTGCCGACCACTGTCGCACAGTTCGCTGAGCAGAAACCAGCAATTGGGTTGCGCGAGAGGCTCGCCCCCGGTCACCGTCACATAATTTGCTGGATAATCCATCACTTCGTTAAGAATATGAGCTACGGAGAAAACCTCACCGCCGCTGAATGCATAAGCGGTATCGCAGTACACACAGCGCATAGGGCACCCGGTAAGGCGCACGAACACGGTAGGCAAGCCTACACTTCGGCTCTCACCTTGCAGGGAATGGAATATCTCGGTAATCCGCAGAGTGGGTACCGCAGTGTCTTTACTCGGCATCAGCGCCCGACCGAAGGAGTTATTGCCCTAACTCGTTATTGATATAGTCGCGTGCCAATTTCACTGCATTGCTGCCCGAGCGGCCATAATCACTAAGCACTCGATTAAGCATGATGCGGGCAGTTTGAGGGTCGCCACGTACGTGATGCGCTTTCCCCAGCTTATAAAGAGCGTCCGGCGCTTTGCGGTGCTGCGGATAGCGTTGAACAACCGTCTCAAATTCCTGAATCGCGTTGTCCAGATTGGCCTCGTACAGGTACAACTCGCCTAACCAGTAATGCGCATTCGCTGCATAGCTACCATTGGGGTAGAGCAGAATAAAGTCTTTAAACGCTGGCAGCGCTTCTTTAAACTTTTGTCTTTTTACCAAATCATAAGCGGCCTGGTACGAACCTTGCTCCATCGCTGGATCACCGCCACCATCAGATATACGTGCACCAACGGGTGCTGCCGGAATAGGTGCTGCTACTGTGGGCACACTATTGCTGGCTCCGTAGGAACCAGCCGGTGCGGTGCTGCCACGGCTCATATTGCTAATGCGCTTATCCAGATCTATGTAGTCTTCGCGGCGCTGCTTGCTCAGCTTTCTAATCTGATGAGCTTGTTCTTCTACCTGGCCACGCAATCCCATCACTTCCTGTTCCAGTGCCTGAATTTTAAAAAACAAATCTGCATTGCTGGCATTGCGTGATTGCTGAGACTCAACCACTTGTTGGGAAAAACCGGTTTGCGCGAGTAGCGCTGTGATTAGCATACTGCTCGCACTGATGAGAAATTTGCGATTCACAATGTTCATGCCTTTGCTCTCAAGAACTCTTCTCTGTCAGAAACTATTTTAATTCCACGCGCCGATTTAGGCGGTATGACTCTTCATCTTGAGAAAACGCGATTGGCTTCTCTTCACCGTAACTGATGTTTTCAAGTTGTGAGCGGGAAACACCCTGCAAAACCAGATAGTCCGCAATCGACTTGGCACGTCGTTCTCCCAGGGCAAGGTTGTATTCTCTTGTGCCCCGGTCGTCCGCATGACCTTCAAGACGAACAACACGCGCTGAGTTACGCAGATTTTCCGCGTGCCTGTCCAGAGCCTGTCGGGTTTCATACGTTAGAGTAGAACGGTCATAATCGAAATAAAACACAGTTTGCAAGCCTGCGCCAAACGCACCGTCGCTGTTGCTACCGTCGCGGCCAAAATCGGAGTCGGCGCCAGTGCCCATGGTGTCGGCACTGCCGGCCTGATCTGAACTGGAAGTTTCATCAACGATTGGCTGGCTGCCGCCACAGGCCGCTAGCAAGGTAAGCATCGCAGCAAATAAAAAAGAGCGCTTCATAAGGTTCATGGTGTTGCCTCTGTCAAAAAAGAAGTCTGGATAGGGCTTGCGCTGTCGCGTGCCTTTGGTGGGTTAAAAGAAAACAGTTTTGGTTCATTCTCGCCTAGTCAGTCCATGGCGACCAGGCGGGTTCGCGTACATCGCGCACCGTGCGTGGGAAATTGTATTTCACATTGCCGTCGGTTGATACCGCGGCCAATATGCCACGGCCGTGCTGTTTGGTCGCATAAATAATCATCCGACCGTTTGGCGCCACACTGGGTGATTCATCCAGCGAGGTTTTTGTTAAGGAGCGCATACGTTCTGATTCAAAGTTAAATTCAGCAATATGAAATTGGCCTTGCTCTTGATGAACCAGCACCAGGCCACTATTGTCGGGCAAAACACTGGCTCTAGCATTGTAACTGCCGTCAAATGTTAGCCGTTCTATGGCGCCCGTCGCCAGAGACACTTTGTAAATCTGCGGCGCGCGGCCACGGTCTGAGGTAAACACCAAGGACTTACCATCCGGATACCAACTCGGCTCAGTATCAATCGCCGAGCTACGGGTTAAACGGCGCAAATTTTTGCTCGCCAAATCCATCACATAGATATCAGGATTGCCGTCTTTAGACAAAACCATCGCCAGCTTCTTGCCGTCCGGAGACCAGGAAGGTGCGCTGTTAAGACCCCTGAAATTGGTCAGCTTCTCACGCTCACCAGTGGCTAAATTCTGTCGGTAAATGGCCGGTCTGCCACTTTCAAAAGAGACATAGGCAATATCGCGCCCATTGGGTGCCCATGAGGGTGATAATAAGGGTTCTTCCGATTCAACGATTAGCTGGTCCCTGGCGCCATCCGCATCCGATTTGTACAGGCGGAAGTTATAGCTACGGTTTTTTCGATTCGCCGCAGAGACATACAAAATCTTTGTTGAAAATGCGCCGCGAATACCCGTTATCTTTTCATAAATCTTGTCACTGGCGGCATGCGCCAAATCCCGAATTTGTGCTTCAGTGCCAGACAATTTCTCTAGCAAAATGCGCTGTTGTTTCACCACATCAAGTAATTCGTATTGCACTTGCAAAGGCTGGGAACCACCTCCGAGCTTTACTTTGCCCACTACCACGTAATCAACATCAATGGCTCGCCAATCGCGAAAATGTACGTCGCTGGACTGATGCGGTTGACCCAGCATCTCTTTGGCTTTGATCGGTGCAAAAAGGCCACTTCTGCGCAAGTCTGATGCCACAATTTGCGCTATGTCCTGACTCGGCACTTTATCGCCAGACCAGCCGAATGGCACCACGGCAATTGGCGTTGGATCATCGATACCGGAGGTGATCTCAATTGTTGTTTGTGAGCTGACCGGAGCTGCTCGCAACATCAATAGAATCACTAGCGAGGCACACAGATACAGCAAGACCCGAGCCTTCGGCATCGCATTGTTCACCGTAAGCGGTGCAAATAGCGTGTTATTTAACATTAACTCCGTAAGTCCTCTGGCCTGAAAATGAATCGAAGGCGTCTAAACTGGCTTTCAAACGTTCGACTGGGCATTTTCCGAATCTCGGGAAAGCGCCCTGCCTTCTTTACCGCATTCTCAGCACTGTTATCAAAAGCCGCATCACCGCTACTTCGCACAATAGACACCGACACAATATCACCACTGGGTACCAACTGAATCAGTAATTCTGTCTGCATGCCATTGCGCGCACTGAGCGGCCGGCTCCAGTTATTTTCTATGACCCGTTTTATCAATGCAATGTAACTTTGTGTGACTTCAGCGTCTGCCTGCTGATTGGAGAAGCTTTGCTCCTGACGCATGGCCTGTTCCATGTCAGACTTGGCTTGTTGTTTGGCCCTAATTTGGGCTGCACGTTCGCGCATTCTGGCCAGCGCTTGCGGGTCCGGTCTAGGCTCGCGAACGCGTTTTGGCTCTTCACGCGGTTTTGGTTTGGGCTTTTCCTGTTTTTTGCTGTAAGTGGGGTCGTTCTGACTGGGGGTTTCTATCGGTTCAGCTCTGGCCGCCTCAAACTGATCTTCAGGTGGTGGCGATGATTCAACGACTGCTTTCGGTGGTGCTGCCGGTGCAGGCGCCACCACGTTTTCAGGCAGAATAACCAGCTTCGCGGCAATATGATCAAATTTAGGGACAGTGTGTAGCCGTGGCGTATCGCTGGCCCAATTCATAAACATGAGATAAAGCAACAACACGTGTATCAGCGTTGCCAGAAAGCCCGGCACCCATACACCCTCCATCAATCGCATCGGGCTCAGGCCTCAGGGTTTTCGGTGACCAAGCCCAGTGAGGTTGCACCAACGGCCTTAAGACTGGACATCAACGCAATTACGCTACCATAGGGCACATTAGTGTCGCCCCAGATCAGCACAGACGTGTCGGGCTTGCGACCAACAACAACACGCACTTTCTGACTGAGGTCGGCTAAATCAACGGCCTTTTCATGATCGTCGCCGAGATTGATGTAATAGCTACCGTCGGCTTTTATCGACACAATCAATGGCTCTTCCTTGGCATCAACCGGTGCGGTGCTTGCCTTGGGCAGCTCAACCTGAACGCCTTGCATCAGCAAGGGTGCGGTAGCCATGAATATAACCAGCAGAACCAGCATTACATCAATGTAGGGCACTACATTGATTTCGGCGATGGGGCGGCGTTTACTATTTTGTCTGGACATCAGCGTTGAACGTTAGGTCGGCCTAGCTTACTTGCCCGCGTTTGCTCAGCGGATTTTGCGGCTCGGGCGCGGAAGCGTACACCTGACGGTGCAAAATACTGGAGAACTCGTCTGAAAACTGCTCATAACGACCCACCAGGCCATCCACTCGAGAACTAAAACGGTTGTACGCGATTACTGCGGGAATCGCTGCAAACAAACCCATTGCGGTTGCAATCAGCGCCTCAGAAATACCGGGGGCAACCGATGCGATAGTGGCTTGCTGCATATTAGCCAGACCACGGAACGCATTCATAATTCCCCAAACCGTACCAAAAAGGCCAATATAAGGGCTGGTTGAACCAACTGTGGCGAGGAATGGTAAATTCTTATCAAGCTTCGCCTCTTCACGTGCCATTGCTACGCGCATGCCGCGTTGCGCACCAAGCATAATCGCCGCTGCGTCTGCACTGGCCTGTTGTCGCAGGCGAGAAAATTCTTTAAACCCGGAGCGAAAAATATTCTCAACACCAATGGCACCTTCCATATCCTGTGCATTGGCATTAGCCTGGCGATACAACTTGCCAAGATCAATGCCTGACCAGAACTGTTGCTCAAATTCCGCCAGCTGGTACTCGGCTTCGCGGTAAGTCCATAAGCGCCGCAAAATCATAGTCCACGACATAAGCGATGCCAGCAACAAGCTGAGCATCACCAATTGCACCAACAGGCTGGCATTGGCCACCAGGTGCCAAATCGATAATTGTTCTTCCAAGGTGTTCTCCGAAAACCTTTCCCGGCACGCCGCGCGCAGGATCAATCAATGTTCTTTCGTAAGCGCTTCCAGCATGTGCTGAGGAACTCGAGTGGGTTGCATGGTTTGCTGATGAACACATGCAATTTTCACTGTGGCTTCACAAAGCGGCGTTCCATCGCGAGTGACAGATTGGGCAAAGACCATATAGCTACGCCCGGTTTTAGTCACTGTCGCTGTAGCGTCTAACGACTCGTCTAATCTAGCAGGGCTCAAGTATTTTATCTGTGTAGAATGCACAACGAACATGAGCTCTTCACTGAATATAGCTGTTTTTGCGTAACCCAGTGAACGCAAAAGCTCGGTTCGCGCACGTTCCATGAATTTTAAATAGTTCACATAATAGACAATTCCACCGGCGTCGGTGTCTTCAATGTAAACCCGGATGGGCAGTGAGTAATGCGCACCCACAATTACAAGTCGAGATCCAGCGTTTCGCCGCTGCCTGCCGTCGGCTGGTTTACCTGCAGATCACGATAGGCGCTGGCAGTAACAACCCTGCCCCTTGGGGTTCTGGTGATATAGCCTTCCTGAATCAGATACGGCTCCAGCACCTCTTCAATCGTGCCTTTGTCTTCGCCAACAGCTGCTGCCATGCTGTCCAGGCCTACAGGGCCACCATCAAATTTCTCTATCATGGTGAGCAGCAAACGCCTGTCCATTTGATCGAAGCCGTGTTGATCCACGTTCAACATATTCAGCGCTAAGTCCGCAACCTCGGAGTTAATCTTGCCGTCCGCTTTTACCTCGGCATAGTCGCGTACTCTTCGCAGCAGACGATTGGCAATTCGCGGGGTTCCTCGCGCGCGACGAGCAATTTCATTTGCGCCATTTTCATTGATCTCTACACCCAGAATTTTGGCGGAACGCAATACAATGGTTCGCAGCTCCTGAACGTTGTAAAACTCAAGCCGCTGAATAATCCCGAAGCGGTCTCGCATTGGGGCAGTGAGTAAACCTGCTCGCGTGGTAGCGCCTACCAAAGTAAACGGTGGTAAATCGAGTTTGATTGAACGCGCTGCTGGGCCTTCGCCGATCATAATGTCTAGCTGAAAGTCCTCCATGGCCGGGTACAGCACTTCTTCAACCACCGGACTCAAACGATGTATCTCGTCAATAAACAGTACATCGCCCGCTTCGAGATTGGTCATGATGGCGGCAAGATCGCCGGCTCTTTCCAGTACCGGGCCGGATGTTGAACGCAGGGAAACATTCATTTCCTGGGCGAGAATATTAGCCAATGTGGTTTTACCCAGTCCGGGCGGGCCAAATATCAATGTGTGGTCCAGGGAATCGCCGCGGTTCCTGGCGGCGGCCACAAAAATTTCCATTTGCTCTTTGACCGCGGTTTGGCCCACGTATTCCTGCAGACGCAACGGGCGGATGGCGCGATCAGTGCGTTCGTCGCTGGGCTCTCCAACTGCGGAGATGATTCGATCGGATTCAATCATTTTGTCAGGCTGCTGTATTCAGCCGGCCTTTACCTCATTTCTGGAAACGGTGACTGCCAGCATAGCGCGTGCAGGTAATATCTCAAAACAAACTGCGAAGCGCTGCACGTATTAGATCTTCTACGATCAATACACCTTCAGTGCCGGCCGCCGCTTTGGCAACCACGCGCGATGCTTCGGCTTTCTTATACCCCAGCGCTTCCAGCGCGGCTTCCGCTTCAGTGATAGGATCATCTACGGGGGCTTCACTGGCATGACCGTCGCTGGGCGTGATTGCAGGTGCTGCGATCATATCGTCTGTCAGCTTGTCGCGCGTCTCCATAATCAAACGTTCTGCGGTTTTTGCGCCAATGCCAGGTAAACGAACTAATGCCGCCTTGTCGCCCTGGCGAATACATTTCACGACTTCGCTGGCGGTCATACCCGATAAAATTGCCAGGCCTACTTTTGGTCCGATGCCGCTGACTTTTATCAATAGGCGAAACAGATTTCGGTCAGATTCGTTGAGAAAACCAAATAGTAATTGAGCGTCTTCGCGAACTACAAAATGGGTGCTGAGACATACTGCCTGGCCAAGCTCAGGTAAGTCGTAATACGTTGTCATTGGCACGGTTACTTCATAGCAAAGGCCGTGCACATTCACCAATACCTCAGGCGCCTGCTTTTCAATAAGCTCACCAATGATGCGACCAATCATGTTGGCATGCCAGGCAGCCGAGTGGGCCGTTTACGTTGGGCCCTGCGGCGCACCAGTTGCCGGCCATGCACTTCTTTGGTTCCCAACCTGCTTGCTACTTGCCCTGAATGTGAATGACACAGAGCTGCTGCCAATGCATCTGCAGCGTCCTCTGCGGGAACAGCGCTTAGCGACAACAACACCTGAACCATGTGTTGAACCTGATGCTTCTGTGCGCCCCCTTTGCCAACCACTGCCTGTTTGATTTGTAGGGCGGAATATTCGGATATCTCCAAACCCGCATTGGCCGCAGCAACAATTGCGGCTCCTCGCGCCTGGCCCAACTTAAGCGCCGATTGCGCGTTGCGCGCCATAAACACTTGTTCAACCGCAAATTGATCAGGCTGATATCGCTCGATAATCTCCGTTACATCACGATAGATATGATTCAGTCGCGCCGGCAGGTCAGTTTCGGGTAAACGTATGCAACCGCTGGCGATATAGCGATGCGCATTCCCCTGCGTTTCAATTACCCCGTAGCCGGTGGTGCGCGATCCAGGGTCCAGGCCCATAATGATCATAAAAGATTTTTCCAGTGGGCGATCTTATTGCTCCATCTCGGCAAACACCTCTGCACTGATCTCGGCATTTGAATAGACATTCTGTACGTCATCCAGATCTTCAAGCGCATCAACAAGACGTAGAATTTTCTCGGCACCTGATGCATCCAATTGTGTTGTAGTCGATGCCAGCATAGTTACCTCGGCATTCTCCGCCCTAAGCTCTGCGGCATCAAGCGCATCTTTTACTGCGCCAAATTCTTCAAAGCCCGTTGTTACGTCAACTGAGCCGTCATCATTGGTCACTATATCTTCGGCGCCGGCTTCAAGAGCAACATCGAGTATCGACTCTTCGTCTGCCCCGCTGGCGAAACTGATCTGCCCTTTCTTGGCAAAAAGGTAGGCAACCGAGCCATCAGTGCCCAGATTGCCACCGGCTTTGCTGAAGGCGTGGCGGATTTCAGCCACGGTGCGATTGCGATTGTCGGTCATCACGTCTACCAGTATGGCGACACCGCCTGGTCCATAGCCTTCGTACACCAGCTCTTCTACATTATCGGCTTCATTGTTGCCTGCGCCGCGAGCAATGGCCCGATCAATTGTGTCGCGCGTCATATTGGCGCCAAGCGCTTTGTCTACTGCAGCGCGCAACCTGGGATTATCTTCCGGAGCACCACCGCCTTGCTTGGCAGCAACGGTCAGCTCGCGAATGATCTTGGTAAAGATTTTGCCGCGTTTGGCGTCTTGCGCGGCTTTGCGATGTTTTATGTTCGCCCACTTACTGTGACCGGCCATGACTCGCTACCCCGATTGCTCAGTGCTTTCGCTGGCGGGTTTACGAACACGAATATGCAGTTCTTTTACCTGACTATCATCCACTGTACTCGGTGCATCGGTCATCACACAGGCGGCACTTTGGGTTTTCGGGAATGCAATGACATCTCTAATAGAACTTGCCCCTGTCATCAGCATCAACAAGCGATCAAGGCCGAAGGCCAGACCACCATGTGGCGGCGCGCCGTACTTCAATGCACGCAACAGGAAACCAAATTTGTTTTCGGCTTCTTCGGCGTCTATCCCTAGCACTTCAAGCACTTTGGCTTGCATATCAGCGTTATGGATACGCAAGGAACCACCACCCAATTCGGTGCCGTTTAACACCATATCGTAGGCATGCGACAAGGCCTCACCAGGTGCGGCTTCAAGTTCCGCAACGTCGCAGGCAGGCATGGTGAAGGGGTGATGCAGCGAATTCCAGCGACCTTCTCCGTCTTTTTCAAACATTGGGAAATCAACTACCCAGGCTGGCGCCCACTCGCAAGTATGCAATTGCAGGTCTTCGCCTAACTTAACCCGCAATGCGCCCAGAGCCTCATTCACTACAGTGGCTTTGTCAGCACCAAAAAATAAAATATCGCCCGACTCAGCAGCGGTACGTTCCAGCAATTGGGGAACTATGTCCAACATGTTTTTGACAATAGGTGACTGCAATCCTTCGGCACCGGCGGCAACATCATTCACCTTGATCCAGGCCAAGCCCCTGGCGCCGTAGATACCAACAAATTTGGTGTAGTCGTCTATCACTTTACGACTGAGGCTTGCGCCACCAGGAACTCGCAGCACGGCAACACGACCATCCGGGTCATTCGCAGGACCGCTGAATACTTTGAAATCCACACCTTTCATTAAGTCCGCAACGTCTTGCAGCTCTAGCGGAACCCTTAGATCCGGCTTGTCGCTACCGTACTTGTTGATGGCTTGGGCGTAGCTCAGCCTAGGGAAATCGCCCAACTCTACGTGCAAAACCTCATTGAACAATTCCCTGACCATGCCTTCGGTAATCGCCATCACGTCAGCTTCAGTGGCGAACGACATCTCGATATCGATCTGGGTAAACTCGGGTTGTCTATCCGCTCTCAAGTCCTCGTCGCGAAAGCACTTGACGATCTGGTAGTAGCGATCCATTCCAGCCACCATCAACAATTGCTTAAACAGCTGTGGCGATTGTGGAAGGGCATAAAAGCTACCGGCATGCACTCGGCTTGGCACCAGGTAGTCTCGGGCACCCTCAGGTGTGGCGCGCGTCAACATGGGCGTTTCGATATCATGAAACTCATGCTTGTCGAGATAGTTGCGTACGAACGTGCTCACTCGCGAACGCATTGCCAGTCGTTGTTGCATCTCTGGCCGGCGTAAATCAACGTAGCGATGCCGCAGACGGACGTCTTCACCCACCTGGGTGTGCTCATCCAATTGAAATGGCGGCGTGTCGGCTACATTTAGAATTTCAAGCTGCTTGCCCAGCACTTCAATCTCACCGGTTGCCATTTCTGGGTTCAGGGTACCTTCTATACGGTCACGTACCCTACCGGTCACTTTCAAAACGTATTCGCTTCGAACCCTGTCTGCACGTTCAAAATGTTCTTCGGTATCTGGGTCAAATACGACTTGAACAATACCTTTTACATCACGCATATCCAGGAAAATAACACCACCATGGTCGCGGCGTCTGTGCACCCATCCACATAGAGTGACCTCAGCATCAATATGCTCAGGTCTTAGATCGCCGCAATAGTGGCTTCGCATTTGTTGTCCTCAGGAATGGCTAGTGTGTAACGTAAAACGTAGAGTGTATCAGCTCGAGCTGGACGAATCGCCCGATGATTTACTGGTGCTGCTGCTTGACCCGGAGTCCTTACTGCCCGAGCTACCTGAACCCGACTTTTCTGCCCCGCCCGATCCGGAAGATTTGCTGTCACCAGCGCTATCTTTTGATTTCTCACCCTTGTTCTCGACAAGGTTCTTCTTTTTATCGCCGCTTTTAAAGTCTGTTTCGTACCAACCACCGCCTTTCAGTCGAAACGCTGCAGCAGACACTTTCTTTTTTAGCGCTTGCTTGCTGCACGCGGGGCAATCGGTGGCGGGGGGGTCGCTTATCTTATGAATTAGCTCCATTTGATGGCCACAATCCTGGCATTGATATTCGTAAATCGGCATAGTTTTCAGTACTAAAAGTGATTCTAAAAAACGCTTCTCGACAACATGATGCCAAGCGCGCGGCATTATACTGCACCGCAGCCTAAGAGGAAATAATTAGAAAAAGCCTAAAAAACGTGGCATTTTTGCATAAACATCAATCTGTATTCACATCAATTGTTGCCGCAGGTGCGGTTTTTCTATATATATATGCACGGCTCGGAGGGCACAGGCAGAAGCATTAACGCAGGTGCCTTCCTTAACTCCAATCCACAAGTTCCATTAACCAAGTCAAAAGGGAATAACCATGGCCGCAAAGAAATCCGCTAAAAAGAAGGTGAGCAAGGCGAAAGCCAAGCCAGCCGCGAAGAAAAAGGCAGCTCCTAAGAAAAAAGCAGCTCCTAAAAAAGCCGCTAAGAAGGCAGCTCCTAAGAAAGAGAACACTTCTGCTATCTCAACTCGTTACAGCAAAACTCAAATTCTGGGTGATATTGCTGAGGCAACTGATCTGTCCAAGAGCCAGGTTGGTGCTGTTATGGACGAGCTGAGCAGCTTGATTGAGCGTCACATCAAGAAACGTGGCGCAGGCGAATTTGCTCTACCTGGTCTGTTGAAGATCAAAACTGTGAAGAAGCCAGCTCGCAAGGCTCGCAAAAACGTTCCAAATCCGTTCCGCCCAGGCGAAACTATGGACGTGGCGGCCAAGCCAGCCAGCACTACGGTTAAGGTAGTTGCTCTGAAGAAGCTGAAGGAAATGGTCAAGTAAGGCCCAACCTTTAGTGAGAAGGGCCGCCTAGTGCGGCCCTTTTTGTTTGTGCTGTTCCAGCGTTATTTTGGAAAAGACGGTATAGAATGGCGCACATACGTACCACGGAATCAAGCAGATACCTCAGTGCCAATTTCAGATCATGATGTGTTTAATCAGTTTTATAGCGAGGACCCATGCGAGCTAGCCAGTTTCTGATCGCAACTCTAAAAGAAGACCCCACCGATGCAGAGGTGGTCAGTCATAAATTAATGCTGCGAGCGGGCTTGATCCGCAAATTGGCCAGTGGTCTGTACAGTTGGCTACCCATGGGGCTGAAGATTGTTCGCAAGGTAGAAGCGGTTGTTCGTGAAGAGATGAACGCCAGCGGGGCACAGGAGTTACTGATGCCGGTAGTGCAACCGGGCGAGCTGTGGCAGGAGAGCAAGCGCTGGGAAGAGTACGGTAAGGAGTTACTGCGCATGCACGACCGTCATGATAGAGATTTCTGTTTGGGGCCAACCCATGAAGAGGTGATCACGGATATCGTACGCAATGAGATTCACAGCTATAAGCAGCTACCGGTTAACTTCTACCAGATTCAGACCAAGTTCCGCGATGAGATTCGCCCTCGCTTCGGGGTGATGCGGGCGCGTGAGTTCTGCATGAAAGACGCTTACTCGTTTCATGTTGACCAGGAGTCGCTGCAAGCGACTTACCAGGTCATGTACGACACTTACAGCCGTATTTTCGATCGCCTGCAATTGGAGTACCGGGCCGTTATTGCGGATAACGGCAGTATTGGCGGCGAAGGCTCGCACGAATTCCATGTGTTGGCGGAATCGGGTGAAGATGTTATCGCCTTTAGCGATAGCAGTTCTTATGCGGCAAATCTGGAAAAGGCCGAAGCGTTGCCGGAACAAGCTGGCGAGGCGGAGATGCATGAGCTGCAAGCGGTGGACACAGGTGATGCGAAAACCATCCAGACAGTGTCAGAGCATCTCGACTTAAACCCGGATCAAACGGTTAAGACCATGATTGTTCATGGTGAAAACGATGACCTGGTCGCCTTGATCTTGCGCGGTGATCACCAGCTCAATGAAATAAAGGCGGCACAACAGGAAGGTGTTGCACAACCTCTGCAAATGGCGACTGAAGACGAAATACTGGCTAGCACTGGCTTTTCCATCGGCACTCTTGGGCCGAAAGATTTGGGTTTGCGGATAATTGTTGATCGCGCAGCGGCTGCCCTGAAAAATTTCTGTTGCGGTGCCAACAGTCCGAAAACGCACTACATCAACTGCAACTGGGGCAGAGATGCTGAAATTGAGCGCATTGCCGATATTCGCAATGTAATGGATGGCGACCCGTCACCTGATGGTCAGGGCCAGTTGTCTCTGAAACGCGGCATTGAAGTGGGCCATATATTCCAGCTCGGTACCAAATACAGCGACGCGATGGACGCTAATGTTCTGGACAATAATGGCAAACAACGAAGGATGAGCATGGGCTGCTATGGCATCGGCGTCACCAGAATTGTTGCCGCTGCGATTGAGCAAAACCACGACGAGCAAGGCATTATCTGGCCAGATGCTTTAGCGCCATTTACGCTGGCGATCGTGCCCTTGAACATGCATAAGTCCGACGCGGTGCGTGAGCTCGCGGAAAGTTTGTATACGGAGTTACGTGAGGCAGGTATCGATGTATTGCTGGACGACAGGCAGGAGCGCCCGGGTGTTAAATTTGCTGAATTGGAGCTGATTGGCATTCCACATCGTGTGGTGATTGGCGAGCGCAGCTTGAAAAACAATGAATTGGAATACAAGGCGCGAGATGGAGAGGAGGCTGAATTGCTGCCAATTGAGGGCGCCGCGGCGGCAATCAGCGCCAAGATTCAGGCGTAGCAGACCTTCGGCGACTACACTGTGAGTGTGGATAGAGTGATAAAACATTTGATGGCGTGCCTGATCATCGCGGCGTTGGCGTGGCCAGTTGCTGCCGATCGCTCCCTGCAGGCGGATCCGGAACTGCGTGAGTATTTGAAAACGGCAATTTCCGAAGCAAGCAGTTTCAAAGACCGGTTTGACGCTGAAGTTTGGCTGGTCGCGTCATCTGAGCCATTGAAACGCTACGTGGATGACGCCGAAGAGCGCTTGATTTTGCTTAGAAGCATTCACGCGGCCGCAACAGCTGCAGGTTTGCAACCGGACCTGGTGCTCGCATTGATTGAAGTGGAAAGCGCATTTGATCGTTATGCAGTGAGCCGCGTTGGCGCGCAGGGCTTGATGCAGGTTATGCCATTCTGGAAAAAAGAAATTGGCAGACCAGATGACAACCTGACCGACATGGAAACTAATCTTCGCTACGGTTGCTACATATTGAAGTTCTATCTGAATAAGGAAAAAGGCAATTTAACGCGGGCACTCGCGCGGTATAACGGCAGTCTGGGTAAAACATGGTATCCAGAGCGAGTTATGGTTAAATGGAAGCGGCATTGGGGCGTGGCCAGCACCAGCTATTAAAAGCTGGACAGGCTAATACTCAACCCCCGGTAGCACCTTGCACAGAGCCAAAATCTATACCCAGCGCATTCCAGTCCATTAGCAAATGAGTCAGCTCAACGGCTTGCCTGTGCAACTCTTGCAGTTCATTGCAATCATCGTTCGAGGCAACATCTTTAACATCGTGCAGCCTGGCGAAAAACGGATGGTGAGGAAATTGAATTCTGTTTTTTTCCAAACGCCAGCGTGCGCGTTGATTATGCAGCCGATAGAACAGCAGCTTGCTTGCAATCGATACCTGCGAGAAGTCTTCGAGCTCTCCCAAACAAGCGGCATCGAAAGCCAGAACTAAAGTGTCACTGGTGTTGCTGCTCGTCGCGGCAATATCCGCGTTTCGTTTACGGCTGACAAATAACGACATATCGCCAAAGGTCTCACCTGCCGGGAGGGTTGCCAGATAATGACCGTCTGCCCGCACGTCAACGCTGCCCGTCACGATAAAATAGAGCAATCGCGCGCTGTCGCCCTTACGCAGCACTTGCTCACCGGGCGCTATGGAATGCAGCTCACAGTGAGCAAGCAAGGTATCGAACTGGAGCCTGTCTTGCTCAATCAAGCAGGCAAAAAACGGTACTCGCATTGCGGATGTTTGCACGGCGTCTTGTTCTTTGTGCAGGGTGTTCATACCCGTAGCTCTCAGGTGATTACACCTTAAGTATGGTCACATACTAGACAATGTGTTTGGTATTTGATCACATTTTTAAACATAGTTTGAAGCACGGGTCGCGCAAGAACGACATTAAGGTGCTTCAATGCTCTGCATAACGGCAAACCTGCTGCTTGCACTGTAAATACAGGAGCTGCATGCTCTATACTTAGGGGCTATAAAAGGCGCTTGGCACTCGGCCAGCAACAGCGCCATATTATTTACCCTTGGATTGGGTCACCCGCAGAATTGGAACTCGTTACCGGTGTTACTGAATAGATTCGCAATGAACACCGACCACGCTGGAGCAAGGTCGTTGTCTGCAACGCTCTCTATTGCCCTACTTCTGTTGTTCTTACATCCCGTGACAGTGCACGCACAAGAGTTGCAACTGAACGGCATAGCAATACACTCGGAACTGCGAACAGACTTCTATATCGGCGCACTGTATACCTCGGTGCCAAAAAGTAATGCCGATGAGTTACTCAATTCCGAGCAGGACAGGCGCATGGTATTGCGAATTCTTGCATCACGATGGTCTGCACGAAGTTTTGACCAACATTGGACTCAATCGATTTTAATAAACAACGAATCTGAAGATCTCTCGAGGTTCGCTGACACGGTTCTTGATTTCACCGGCATTCTCGGCGGCAAACTGGTCAGCGGTGATGAAATCATCCTTGATAACCCTCTGGGCAAGGGACTAACGCTCTCAGTCAATGGTGTAGAATTGATGCAGGTAGCTGAGCCAGCGCAAGGCAGTGCGTTCTTCAATTTACTGCTCAACTCCTGGGTTGGCGCTCGCCCTCCGTCATCCAACTTCAAACAAGACATACTACAAGCACCAGCAGACGCCGGTGATTTGCTGGCAATATTTGATGGCTTGACTCCCGCAGACGATCGCCTTGCCACCATTCAGGGCTGGTCGGCCGAAGAAGAGCCGGAGCCAGCACCACAGCCCACACCCGGCACTGCCGAGCCTGCACAACCGCGTGGGCCCACCCCTCAGCAAATAGCGGCCGCTAGAGCGAAAGCAGCGGAGGAAGCAGCCGCCGCTGCTGCAGCGGAGGAAGCCGCTCGCCTTGCCGAGCAAGCACGTCTGGCGAAAGAAGTAGAAGAATTAGCCGCCGGCCTGACATTACTGTATCGCTCAAACGTGATGAAGCTTATCTACTCCCGCGTGGTTTATCCCGGCCGCGCAATCGACAGGAATCAGGAAGGCACTGTTCAATTAACGGTGCGGCTGAAGAAAGACGGTGAGTTGATTGAGGCTTCACTTGCCGAGGAATCAGAATATTCCTTGCTCAACAGAGCCGCGCTTAAAGCTGTGAGTGATGCCGCGCCATTCCCGGCGGCGCCAGAAAAACTGGCAGAAGAGGAATTGGTGCTTGATATCCCGATTCGTTTCCAGATACCAGGCTAAACCACCATTCTGAGTTACAATACCGCCTGACCTGAACTCACAGTCAGCTTGATTGTCATAGTGCTGAATACCAATAGTTGCTCTTTTACCGTGAATCCACTTCTTAAATTCTGCGCAATCAGCATCGCTGTTGTTGCGCTAACAGCCTGCGGCAGCCTGATAAGCTCGCAAACCGGCAAATTAGCCGATGGACTCACCAACGCCGTTTTGAATTCAGAAGACATGCAAACGGTCGAGCAAGGGGCACCCGCTTATTTGTTGCTGATCGATGGATTAATTGAGAGCTCGCCAGAAGATGCCAGCCTGCTGACGACCGGCGCCAGACTCAATGGCGCATACGCGGCAGCATTTGTTGAAGATGACGCGCGCAGCAAAGCGATGAATCAAAAGGCACTGAATTACGCGAGAGGCGCGGCTTGTGCGCAAAATTCGTCACTGTGCAATGTACAAACCGTGGAATTCCAGGCACTTGAGAAAGCGGTTGCAGAAGAAACAGCGATTGAACCGCTATACGTACTGGGCGTTGCCTGGCTGGGTTGGCTGCAGGCGCACAGCGACGACTGGAATGCGGTTGCACAATTATCACGCGCTAAACTCTGTCTCGACCGCGTGTTAGAGTTGGATGAGGCCCATGACGGCGGCAACGCCCACCTGTATTTGGGCGGCATAGCGACCTTGTTGCCACCTGCCATGGGCGGCCAGCCAGAGCTGGGCAAACAACACTTTGAAGCTGCTATCAGATTGTCCGAAGGCAAAAACTTGTTGGCCAAAGTAATCTATGCCCAGCAGTATGCGCGCTTGGTGTTCGATCAGGATTTGCATGACCGCTTGCTTAATGAAGTGCTGGCCAGCAATCCACAGGTACCGGGTCTTACATTGTCCAATCTGGCCGCACAAGATCAAGCTCAGGTATTGCTAGACGAGTCTTCGGAGTACTTTTAGATGCGTATGAAACCTTTCCCTATGACTGCCGTGCTGGCATTGTTTTTTGTACTGCTAAGCCAACCAGGATTTGCCAAAGTCTTCAAAATTGCAACGGTTTCCCCGGAAGGCTCGGGCTGGATGAAAACCATGCGTGCCGCCGGAAAAGACATTGAAGCAGCAACCGAAGGACGGGTGAAACTAAAGTTCTACCCGGGTGGAGTTATGGGCAACGATTCAGCCGTGCTTCGAAAAATCCGCATCCGCCAGCTGCACGGTGCAGCACTTACTGGCGGTAGCCTGCGCCAGTTCTACCCGGATGTTGAAGCCTACAGCTTACCGCTGTTGTTTCGCAGTTTTGCCGAAGTAGATCACGTTCGCCAGCAGATGGACCGTAAAATACTCGATGGCCTGGCCGAAGGCGGTTATATCAGCTTCGGCCTTGCCGAAGGTGGTCTGGCCTATGCGATGAGCGATACTCCGGTCACACAGGTTGCTCAATTACGCGAGAAAAAAGTCTGGGCACCAGCGAACGATCAGGCAGCATTGCAGGCCATGCGCGCTTTCGATATCAGCCCCTATCCTCTGGAGCTTTCTAATGTGTTGGTGTCATTGCAGACTGGCATGATCAACTCGGTAGCCACGTCACCCATCGCTGCCATTGCCTTGCAATGGCATACTCAGGTGAAATACATCAGCGACCTGCCTTTGATGTACTTCTTCGCAACTCTGGTGTTGGAGAAACGCGCTTTTGAGGGACTCAGCGACGCCGATCAGAAGGTAGTCCGAGCACGCCTTGAGAAGAGCTTTGCTGACATTGACCTACAAAATCGCAAAGACAACGAAAACGCATTTTCAGCGCTACAGCAGCAAGGGCTCAAGGTAGTCAACATTCCTGAATCAGATCAGCAAGCCTGGTATCAACGCGCCAATGATGCCACAGCAAAAATCATCGACGAAGGTCTGGTAAGCAGCGATTTCTACGCTGAAATGCAGCGCCTGCTTGATGAATTTCGCACCCAGGCTTCCAAAGAGCCGGTTGCAGCAAACTAAATGCTCCAGCGTGTTGTTCGTTTATTGCATTGGCTAGAAAACGGATTGCTGCTGGGTTTAATTTTTGGCGCTGTTTGCCTGGCCACTACACAAATTATTCTTCGTAATTCAGGCGCCGACGCTCTGCTATGGGCCGACCAGGCTTTGAACATACTTGTATTGTGGATTGCGATGTCTGGAGCGCTGGTAGCAAGCCGCGAAAACAATCATATTGCCATCGACCTCATGCAGCACTACCTGCACGAAAAGTGGCTACGGATAGTAAGCAGCCTGACTCAGTTTGCCACTGCCGCCGCGTGTGGTGTTGCCGCCTGGTATGGCTATCACTTTGTTCGCGAAGAAATGGAATACGGTGATATCGCCTTCCTGCAAATTCCCATGTGGTTGTGCGAGGCCATCATTCCGTTCGCGCTGTTTATCATTAGCGTGCGCTACTTGCATTACGGGTATCAATCCCTGTTCGCAACAGCGTCGGACGCACCTGCGTCATGACCGCTGTAATTGTTACCGCGCTTATATTGCTGGCCGTTGCTGGCATGCCCATATTTGCGGTCATTCTGGCCGCCGCACTGATTGGTTTTAACGCCAGCGGTGTCGAGCTGTCTGTCATCACCATCGAGCTTTACCGCATTACCGACACACCTTTGTTGATTGCCCTGCCCTTTTTTACGCTGGCAGGCTATTTACTCGCAGAAAGCAACAGCTCCGAACGTCTGGTCCGCATTACCCAGGCCCTGATCGGCTGGATGCCTAGTGGGCTGGCCATCATTGCCTTTCTGAGCTGCGCGCTGTTCACCGCTTTCACTGGCGCATCAGGGGTCACCATCGTAGCGCTTGGCGCATTGCTTTACCCGGCTCTGCGCCAGGTGGGCTATACCGAAAAGTTCAGCCTGGGCCTGGTCACCAGCTCAGGTAGCCTGGGCCTGCTACTAGCGCCCTCTCTGCCTCTAATTCTCTACGGCATCGTCGCCCAGCAACTCGACGTTGGCCAGCCGTTCACCATCCAGCAATTGTTTCTGGCCGGCCTGCTGCCCGCCGGATTGATGATCTGCTTACTCAGCGCCTGGAGCCTCTGGGTCAATCGAGGCAACGCCATTCCCACTCAAGCATTCTCAGGCAAAGAACTGCGCGCCGCCATCTGGGAAGCTCGCTGGGAAATACCACTGCCATTACTGGTGCTCGCCGGTATTTACGGCGGCTTTTTCGCCGTCAGCGAAACCGCCACCATCACCCTGCTCTACGTATTCATCGTAGAAGTATTTATCTACCGCGAAATACCGCTCAAAAACCTCACCGGCGTGGTCCAGAAGGCCATGACCATGGTCGGCGGCATCATACTGATACTTGGCGTCTCACTCGCCTTCACCAACCTGTTAATCGACGCTGAAGTACCCACCAGCTTTTTCGAATTCACCCAGAAATACGTAGACTCAAAACTCACCTTCCTGATTCTGCTCAACATATTTCTACTCTTACTAGGCGCAATACTCGACATATTTTCAGCCATCGTCATCGTCGTACCCCTGATACTGCCCATAGCCATCGCCTTCGGCGTAGATCCCATACACCTGGGCATCATCTTCCTCGCCAACATGCAGATCGGCTACTTCACCCCGCCAGTAGGCATGAACCTGTTCATCGCCAGTTACCGCTTCAACAAACCAATCACAACTTTGTACGCCGCCAGCATACCCTTCATGGCAGTATTATTCCTGGCCGTGATAATCATTACCTACGTCCCCCAACTAAGCCTGATGCTAGCCAGGTAAATCAGCATAGAGTGAATCCTCACTGCCCAATTGAGGTGATCGAGGAACAGTTTCTTTCGCGAAGGTAAAAGACGCAGACCGAAGGAGCAAAAATGACTTTCGCAGAAAGGCATTTTTGTGATGGAGGGAACCCCGGAGGGGTCAAGTCGCGCAGCGAAAGGAACTGTTCCTCGATCACCGAGGACGCCGCACGAGCCAAAAACACTAACAAACTAAATCAAATAAAGAGCCTGATAGTAGCGCAACAAGAAAGAGCCACGCTACCAATAGAAAACAACTAGTCAGGCGTAGTCGTCAAAGAAACGTTGTACACCCCAGCTTCCCGCGCCGAATCAATCACCGCCGCAAACACCTCAGTCTGCGCCTTCTCATTAGCCTGCACAATCACAGAAGCCTTAGGATTCTCAGCAATCAAGCGCTCAACGTTAGCCCTCACCGCCCGCACATCAATGCGACGGTCAGCCAACCAAATCTCACCTGAACCGGTAACCTTCAACACAATATTTTTTTGATCCAGATCCGGCGGCGCATCACTTGATTCGGGTCGGTTTACATCCAGGCCCACTTCCTTAACGAACGATGCTGTCACAATGAAGAAGATCAGCATGATAAATACAACGTCCAGCATTGGGGTCAAATCAATTTCGCCCTCATCCTGGTCATTCGCGTGGCGGCCAATATGCTTTGCCATAATTGAGTCTCTGTTGTTATTGCTAGGGTTTGCAGACCGACAATAGGCTTATCAGTCACGCTATACAGCCGGCATTTGTTAGTCATAATCGGCCGCACTGCATTCCGGTACAATATTACAACCCTTGGCGATCGAATCATAGGCCTGAGTGCGCAATTTTACGGGCGGTAGATCTCTCCGGGGGCTTGCAATTATTCGTAGAATTTCTAAAATCTTGCGCCGTTTCAATACATTGCATGCTTATGCCGGTGATTTTTGAAACAGCGTACTTATATTTCTTAACTGCGACACGTTGCAGCTGCGTACAAAGATCGATCTAAAGAACAGGAATACAGCAATGGTTAAGGTTGAGCAACTGAGCAAACAATTTGGTCAGTTTAAAGCAGTGGATCAGCTGAGCTTCGAAGTAGCACCCGGTGAAGTACTTGGCTTCCTGGGGCCAAACGGGGCCGGTAAATCCACCACCATGAAAATGATCACCGGTTTCATCGCGCCCTCTGCCGGCAAGGTCACCGTGGGTGGCCATGATGTTAGCCGCGAACCGGTCAAGGCGAAACGTCTGATCGGCTATTTACCAGAGGGTGCACCAGCCTACGCTGACATGACCCCCGCCCAGTTTCTCAAGTTTGCCGCATCCATACGCAAACTGGGCGCCTCAGCAAATACTCGAATTGAGCAGGTTGTTGAGCAATTGATGCTTAACGACGTATTGCACCGACCCATCGACACATTATCCAAAGGTTTTAAACGCCGGGTAGGCATCGCTCAGGCCATTTTGCACGATCCTAAAGTACTGATTCTTGACGAGCCAACTGACGGTCTGGACCCGATGCAAAAACACGAAGTGCGTTCTCTGATCACCAACCTGGCGGAAGACAAAACAGTGATAGTGTCTACCCATATTCTTGAAGAAGTAAACGCCGTGTGCAGCCGTGCGATCATTATTGCGAACGGCCAGTTGGTTGCCGATGCAGAACCGGGTGAACTGGAGTCGCAGTCTGAGTATCACGGCGCAGTCACTCTTAAACTGAGTGGTGAAACTGACCCACGTTCGGCGCTGGAAGCATTGCCTTCAGTATTTCGCGTGGAAACCTACGCTGACGACAATCGTCGCGTTACCGCCATCCCCAACGCCGACAGCCATCTCTACACCGACATTCAGGCACTGGCAAAACAACAGCAATGGGATGTTGAAGAAATGTTTGCTGAACGTGGCCGGCTGGAAGATGTATTTCGCCGTCTGGTAGACAGCCACTCAAGTCAAACCAAAAATGTAGGGAGCGCAGCATGATAGCCACACTGTTCAAGCGCGAATTGGCCAGTTATTTTTCCACGCCACTGGCCTATGTGTTTATTGTTATCTTTCTGATGCTATCGGCCGCACTGACATTTTTTCTCGGCGGCTGGTTTGAGCGAAGCCAGGCAGACTTGCTGCCGTTCTTTGGTTTCCACCCCTGGCTGTACCTGTTTCTGGTGCCTGCAATCGCTATGAAGCTATGGGCCGAAGAGCGTAAATCCGGTACGGTTGAATTGTTACTAACACTGCCCATCACAGTCTTTCAGGCGGTGGTTGGCAAGTATTTGGCGGCATGGGTATTCATCGGTATTGCGCTGGCGCTGACGTTTCCAATGTGGCTTACCGTGAACTACCTGGGCTCTCCTGACAATGGCGTGATCCTGGCTGCCTATCTGGGTAGCTGGTTAATGGCCGGTGCGTTTCTTGCTGTTGGCTCTTGCATGTCGGCTGCCACAAACAATCAGGTAATTGCGTTTATTTTGAGCGTGGTGGTGTGTTTCATGTTTATTCTCGCAGGCTTTACTCTGGTCTTCGATGTATTCAAGGATTGGGCGCCACTGCCTGTACTGGACGCAATAAGCTCACTGAGCTTTTTAAGCCACTACCAGGCGATTAGTCGCGGTGTACTCGATTTCCGAGACGTTGCGTTTTTCATTGTCATGATTCTCGCCTGGCTGCTGGCAACCGCGATCGTAATCGACATCAAGAAGGCTTCCTGATCCGATGAATACTACAAAACTCTTTTCCAAAGCGGGCCTGATAGTACTGGCCCTGATCACCCTACTGCTGGTGGGGCTACTCAACGTCTCTCTGCGAGGTGCCCGGGTAGATCTCACTGAAGATCAACTGTATACAGTGAGCAGTGGCACAGTCGATATGCTGCAGTCATTGGAGAATCCGGTAACACTGGAGTTCTTTTTCTCTGACAAGCTGACGGCTGATTTACCGCAACTTCGCGATTTCGCGCGACGTGTTCGCGAGCTGCTGGAAGAAATGGCCATTAAATCCAATGGCCAGGTAACGCTAACGGTGATAGACCCTGAGCCGTTTTCCGAGGAAGAAGACAGAGCCGCCGAACTTGGCCTTCAATCAACACCCTTATCGCTAGGTGGGCCGGAAATTTATCTTGGCCTTGCCGCCAGCAATGCTAACGATCACTCCGAGGTCATCGAGTTTCTCCAGCCAGAACGGGAACAATACCTGGAATACGATGTAGCGAAAATGTTGCACATTGTAGGCCGCGATAAGGCGCCCAAGGTTGCAATGCTGGCTGGACTGCAAGTCAGCGGCGGCTTCGACATGCAAACCCGGCAACCCACGCCTGCGTGGATGGCGATTAGTCAGTTGCAGCAGATGTTTGACGTGACCACTCTGCAAGATGGATTTGAAAGCATAGAAGACGACGTGGACGTGTTGATTCTCATCCACCCTCCAGAACTACAAGCTGCAAGCCGTTACGCAATTGACCAGTTTGTGCTACGCGGAGGCAACCTGATTGCGTTTGTCGACCCTAATGCTGAACAGGCTGGCGGCGCAAACCCTATGATGCCTAGCCCGGGTGCGGCCAGCCGCAGTTCCAATATGAAAGATCTGTTTCAGCAGTGGGGTTTCGAACTTGCAGACGCCAAGGTGTTGGGGGACGTGCAACACGCCCTGCAGGTAGGTTCACCGCGCACCGGTCAACCAGTTCGCCACCTTGGTATTCTGGGCTACAACACAGCGTCGTTTGACCAGGATGATATCGTTATACGTGAACTGAACCTGCTGCATTTTGCAACTGCTGGCGTGCTACAGCCGCTGGCAGATTCGGAACTCAACTTTCAGCCACTGGTGTTATCTAGTAATCAGAGTATGTTAATTGACGCCAGCAAATTTGAAATGATGCTGGACCCCGATGCCTTGTTCGACGGCTTCGTTCCCGACGGGCAGCACCACGTGATTGCCGCGCGAGTGCGCGGTGCCGCACAATCGGCTTTCCCGGATGGTGCACCTGAACCGGAAGAGACAGAAGCTGAAGAGAGTACAGAAGACGAAGCTACTGCAGACACCGTAGCCGGCGAGCCAGAGAGCACCGATACCGCTGTAGCGGAAAGACCTCATCTGCAACAATCCAGCGAAGACATTAATTTGCTTGTGGTTGCCGATACAGACTTCCTGTCCAATCGCTTGTGGATACAGGTACAAAACTTTTTCGGTCAACAGATCGGATCACCTTTCGCCGATAACGGCAGCTTCTTGATCAATGCCGTTGAGAATATGATCGGCAACACAGACCTTATCTCTACACGCAGCCGTGGCGAATACGTACGCCGGTTTGAACGCGTGGATGAGTTGCGCTTGCAGGCCGAGCAAAATTTCAGAAACAAGGAAGAGTCACTGCAACAAAGCCTCGCTGCTACAGAAAGCAAGCTTGCTGAATTGCAGGCGCAAAAAGGCGACGATGGTGCTGAGGTGCTGACCTTAAGTCCGGAACAGCTGGCCGAGGTTGAGAAATTTCAGCAGGAAAAATTAGCCATACGTAAACAGCTTCGCGAGGTACAACATCAGTTAGGCAGCGACATTGAAGCCTTGGGTACGCAACTCAAGCTGATTAACATCGCGTTGATTCCTGTGCTGCTCACTGTATTGGCCTTATTGTTTCGCGCAACAAGGCGGCGTCGAACGTAAAAGCGGCTACTGAGAGGAGATTACGGCAGGATTTGTACGCGCGACAGCAGCGTGTTTGTTTCTGCCTCGCGCGTGTCACTGTGCTCGTCTATATCGATAGCTGGAGGTACGGCTGCCGCATACATCACGACATTGTCAAAACCCGTTATCTCAACCACGGCGGTCCAGGCAAATACCTTGCGCGCGGCTAAACACACTTTGCGCAACAACTCATTGTCTTCGCACAACACATTGACCATCAGCACGGCACCCGCCGTCATGCGTTCATAGCAGGCAGCGTAGAAAAACTCCGAATACAGCATCTCGGGTTGTTTGTCACCGATCGCCAGGTCACAAAATACAGCGTCGAAACGTGTACATGTCTGCGCCAGGTACTCAGTCGCATCGCTCAATACTGGCGTGCAGCGCTCTGGCAATAGCCCCGCCTGTGCACAAAGCTCAATCACCTCGTTCGAACAATCAACTGTTACCAGTGTCGATTCAGGATGCCTGGCATCCAGGTAGCGCTCTATTGCGGCGCAGCCCAGCCCTAGATTTAACACCGTGTTCAATGGGTGATTTAGCTGCAGGCCTGCCAACATCGCTTTTACAACAGGCGACAAAACCTGCGATGGTGCACGCGTATCCATCGCACCTTGTACAATATGTTCGCCTGAACAGACATACTGATAATGAGAGAGTTGATAAAGCCCCACGTCGTTTTTGCGGGAAAGCAGCTGGCGATCTGCGCCACCGCTTTTCGCAAACTCTTCAAAGAACGCCATGACTTAAGGTTTTGGTCGCCAACGAATAGTGACCGTCTGCTTGCCGAACTCGCGCGCAGCCTGAAAATCCTTGCCCATATACACATCTATGCGTTTGGTGAATCTACGATTAAGCTTGTCACGCACCAGCCAGCTACCCTTCATCCCATCAATTTCAACTAGTGTGTTGTGGGTTAAACCCAACGACAAAAGATCTCTGGAAACCGCTATGGTTTGAATAGCCGGGTCCAGTCGATCACCCCAGGCACCGATCTCGGGGTCTCCTTGAGTTTGCGAAGGCAAGGAATTGTAAGCCGTGGCAGTAACCTCCAGGCTTTCCTTTGCTGGCGCACAGGCGCCAGTGGCAAACAACACCGCAAGCAGCGCCATGCTGTTGCGGCTAATGTCTGAGTGTCTGTTTTGCATTACAAATAGTCCCGTATCTGCCGCCACTGCTGTAATTTCTGTTTAGCATTAAGTGATGCATGTGCCGGACTGGTTGAAGGCAACCTGGCAAAACTCAAATGGCCAAACTGTTGTTTAATGTCTGCGTGAACGAATTTGCGAAAACTGTGCTCGGCTTTTGCGCCATTAAAAAATACAGCGCGCAACTCCGGTGTTTTTCGAAACAAACTCAAAAAATCGTTGGCAACGATGGTGCTCTCATCAATGGATGAATCCAGACTGCCCTCACGATAACAGTATTGCAGCACATCCCACAGTGCAATGCCACGAGACAGCAGCACGTCCAGTCGCTGCTCATACTCCGGAAGCTCAGAGGCCGGCACCTCGCTGTCATTCAGTATTGCGTACATGATGGGCCAAAATGCGTTGCGTGGATGCGCATAATATTGCTGTGCATCCAGTGAGGCCACACCCGGCATGGAACCCAGCACCAGAATTCTGGCCTTTGCGTTTGTTACTGGCGGGAAACTTTGACTGAACATGTTCCGGAGATAGTGTGAACAGGCATTGATATTAACAGATGCCTGCGGCTTAATTGCAGCCCTGAATCAGAGCTGGGAGATTAGCGTGGCGTCTGCGCTGGCAGGAATACGAGTTATAGAATTGGGGCAGCTGCTGGCTGGGCCGTTTGCTGGCACCATGCTTTCATACTTTGGCGCCGAGGTTATCAAGGTAGAACCACCTGGCGGGGACCCGATTCGGGTTTGGCGTGAGGTGGAAGATGGCACGTCTTTTTGGTGGCGCAGTCTGGCGCGAAACAAAAAGTGCATAAGCCTTGACCTTAAAACCGAACAGGCGCGCGACGTGGTGCGCCAATTGGTGCAAAGTGCAGACGTACTCATAGAGAATTTTCGACCTGGTGTGTTGGAAGAATGGGGCTTGGCGCCAGAACAGCTCAAAAAAGACAACCCGAATCTAATTACCGCGCGCATTTCAGGCTATGGTCAAGACGGGCCCTACTCAAGCAAACCCGGTTATGCCTCAGTGTGTGAGGGCTTTAGCGGGTTTCGTTATGTAAACGGTTTTGCTGGCGAGCCACCGGTGCGCCCAAATTTAAGCATAGGAGATACGATTGCCGGGCTGCACGCAATGCTTGGTATCTGTCTGGCATTACTGGCCAGAGAACGAGGCAACGTAAATGGCGGCCAGGAAATTGATGTTGCTCTGTATGAGTCTATGTTCAATTTACTGGAAGCGGTGATACCTGAATTTTCCGGAGCTGGCGTACAACGTGAACCTTCCGGCACCACCATTACCGGTATCGTACCCACCAATACCTATCGCTCCAGCGACGGCAAATTCGTCATCATCGGCGGCAATGGCGACTCTATTTTCAAGCGATTGATGCGAGTGGCTGGTCGGCCAGATATGGCCGAAAATCCTGCCATGGCCGACAATCAGGGACGAGTCGTTCATGAAGCCGAAATTGACGCTGCTCTGGCTGCCTGGTGCGCCAGCAAGCCCAGTGCTCAGCTACTTAGCGAACTGGAGGAAGCGCGCGTTCCAGCAGGCCCAATATACTCAGTGGCTGATATGACATCTGACCCGCATTATCGGGCGCGAGGCATGTTCGAACAGGTTGAGATTAATGGCAAGCCGCTGGAAATTCCTGCCATTCTGCCAAAGCTCAGCGGCACACCCGGCGCCACAGCCTGGCCGGGGCCAGCTGAAAACTCGCACAGAGAGGAAATTTTGGTCGATATTCTGGGTCTGAATGCCGAGCAGATCGCTACTTTGTAAAATAGTGGTAACGCCTTAATCTGCAGCTGAACGCTGTGCTAATGTTGCTGATGCGTTCAAACATCCACTTCAATTAACCAACGGACTTGCAATGAAACGACTCGCTATTTTGGCCACCGTGGCCATTTTCCTTACAGCTTGCGAAACAGCCTATTACAGCGGCTGGGAAAAACTTGGCAAAGAAAAGCGCGACTTACTGGTGGATCGTATTGAGGATACCCAGGAATCGCAGGAAGACGCCCAGGAAGAGTTTGCCGATGCTCTGGAGCAGTTTCGTTCCGTGGTGGAGTTTGACGGCGGCGATCTGGAGAAAATGTACGACAGGTTGAATGCAGAGTATGAAGACAGCGCTGAAGCCGCGGCAGACATCAGCAGCAACATTGATCGTGTGGAAGATGTTGCCGATGACTTATTTACCGAGTGGGAAAAAGAGATCCAGCAATACAGCAGCTCAAATCTGCGCCGCGACAGTGAACAGAAACTGAAGCAAACCAAGCGGCAGTACGCTGGCTTGCTGAAGAGTATGCGCAGCGCAGAGAAAACCATTGACCCGGTGCTGGCAACCCTCAAAGATCAGGTGCTGTATCTCAAGCACAATCTTAACGCACGCGCAATTTCAGCACTGAAAGGAGAGCTGCAAACTGTTAACACTGATGTCGAACGATTAATTGACGCGATGGAAAAATCCATTCAGGAATCAAATGCATTTATCGCTGGCATGAAGGACGTCTGATGCGCCTCAATCCAAGGGCCTGGCTGCCTGCGCTGATACTGTGTATTAGTGCCTGCACCACGCTACAGCCCAATTTCGAAAACCCCTCATTGCAGGTCACCTCAATCGCCTTGCTTCCTTCGGAAGGCGTGCAGATTAATTTTGATGTAGGCCTCAAAGTGAACAATCCAAACAAAACGCCTTTGAACGTACTGGGTCTTGCTTATGATTTGCACCTTGATGGCTATAAGGTACTGGAGGGGGTTGGCAATGACATACCGGAGATACCAGCTTACGGCTCGGCCGAGTTCAATATCACGGCGTCTACCAATTTGATGCAGAGTTTTAAGTTGTTTTCGGAATTGTTGAGCAATCCAAAATCAATATTGAATTATTCCTTAAACACAAAGCTCGACCTTGGGTCTACCTGGTTGCCGGCCTTGCGCTTAAAAGACAGCGGCGAGATAAACCTGACCGACAAAACCAGAATCGAGCAATAGCGGCGGCATGCACGCTAGGAAATCTCTACCAGATTCTTAAGCTCGCGCAAAACCACTGTAACAACAGAAAGATCGGTTAGTGCGCTGGTTTGCAGGCCATCCATAAGTTCGACAAAACGATGTATTGCGGCTTTGCTCTGCTGCTGCCATTGCAATTCTATTCGCTCAATGTCACCGTCTTGCTGGCCTTCCCTACTCAGCAAACACTGAGTGAGGCGGCGCATCAGCGCTTCCAGTTCGTCCACGTGCGATTCCCTGGCCAGATCTTGCCACCGCCCTTCCGACTGCCAGTCAAGCAATGTCATCATCAGCCAGTCTACGTTCAAATGAGAGGTTAGGGAGAAACACAAGCGGGTTACATCGCATACTTCAACGCCGGTTTCCAGTGCTACTTCCACCGCACCAGGGAAGAAAAAATAACTGTCAATAACCGAACAGCGTTGTGCAACGTCGGCCGGCACATTCCTGGCTTGCCAGCGTTCCGCTTCCTGCTCGCTAATCGCTCGCCACTGCGGCTGATGCAACTCCAGAGCGCTTTCTATCAAAGTCTTGAAACACGCGTTACTGCGCTGAATCTCAGAGGCTGGCATTATTTCACGGCGATTGCGTATATACCAACGACTGGCACGCCTCACCAGCTCTGTTATGCGGCTGAACAATTCATACTGGTCGTCGGAAGCCAGTTCATAATCCAGTTTCTCTATGCTTTGCCACAAGTCGTCCAGCTCGAACAAATGCATCACAGTGATAAACGTGCGTGCAACCTGCAGTGGCGCTACCCCCAAGGAATCAACCAGGCGGAAACAATAGGTGAACCCCATGCGATTGACCATGTCATTCGCTATTTTTGTCGCAATTATTTCATTGGCCAGTTGATGCGAAGCTATCGCGTCTGCAGCAATGCTGTTCAGCTGCTGAGGAAACGCAGAGAACAAATAACGCAACACATACTCATCACTGTGCGCTTCTGGTTGATTTAGCTCATCTTTCAACCATACCTTTGCATAAGACACCAAGACACTGATTTCAGGGCGCGTCCAGGCAAGCTCCTTGAGCTTCAGCTCTTTCACCAGCTCATCGTCCGGCAAATACTCCAGCGCACGATCCAGGGCATCTCGCTCTTCGAGAAACTGCATAAATCGAACATAGTCATGGTGATGCTGTTTGCGATTATGCAATGCCAAACTAATTGACAGCGTTTGACGGTAATTACTGCTTAAAACCAGGGCAGCAACGTCTTCAGTCATATCGCGCAAAATAGCAGCACGTTGTTCAGAGCTGATACGCTGTTCGTCAACAAGACCATCAAGAACGATTTTGATATTTACTTCATTGTCTGAGCAATCCACGCCGGCGGCATTATCAATAAAATCAGTATTGCAAATACCACCATTCTGGCAGAATTCTATTCTTCCAAGCTGGGTGAGCCCAAGATTGCCACCCTCACCAAATACCTTGCAGCGCAGTTCGGCTCCTGTTACGCGCACACTGTCATTGGCCCGGTCGCCGACCTGCGTGTCTGATTCGGCGCTGCTTTTCACATAGGTGCCAACACCACCGTTCCAAATTAAACCAACATCCGCTTTCAACAGTTTGTTGATCAACTTGTCTGGCGCAAGACTGATGTCATTACTCTCTAGTAGCGCTTGCATCTCGGCGCTAAGCGGGATTTGCTTGGAGCTGCGCTCAAACACACCACCCCCTTTGGAGATAAGCTCGGCATTGTAGTCAGCCCATCCACCGCGCTGTTCAAACAAACGCTGGCGTTCAGCGAAGCTCAAGGCCGAGTCGGGGTCGGGGTCGATAAACACATGCAAGTGATTGAACGCGGCAACCAGACGCACTTTCTCGCTCAGCAGCAAACCATTGCCGAACACGTCGCCGCCCATATCGCCTATTCCAATCACATCAATGCTTTGCTGCTGCACGTTGACGCCCAATTCTCGAAAGTGGCGTTGCACTGCCACCCACGCACCACGTGCGGTTATACCCATGCCTTTATGGTCGTAGCCATTACTGCCGCCAGATGCAAAAGCATCACCAAGCCAATGCTCATAGTCTGCTGACAACTCATTAGCCGTGTCAGAAAAACTGGCAGTTCCCTTGTCGGCTGCAACAACTAAATACGGATCCTCACCGTCGGCGCAGACCACACCGCCTGGGCGGGTAATCTGACCGTCGCGGCGATTGTCGGTGATATCGAGCAAGCCGCTAATAAACAGCTTGTAGCATTCAATACCTTCCTTAAACCAGGCATCTCGCCCTGCATCCATACTGGCCTCGCGAGCGATAAAGCCACCTTTCGCACCCGTGGGCACAATTACGGCATTCTTTACCTGCTGTGCTTTCACAAGGCCTAACACTTCCGTTCGATAGTCTTCAAAACGATCAGACCAGCGAATACCACCGCGCGCAACCTTGCCACCTCGTAAGTGCACCCCTTCAAATCGCGGAGAATGCACATAGATCTCAAACATAGGCCGAGGTTGCGGCGCAAAATCCAGGGTTTGCGTAGCCAGCTTTAATGACAAATAAGACCGAGCTTGACCGGAGTCAGTAGTCTGAAAATAGTTGGTTCGCAGTGTCGCCAGCATCATTTGCAGATAGTAACGAATCAGTTCATCTTCATTACGATTGGCAACGGAATCCAACTCTTGAATAATTTTTTCTGTCAGACGTTCTACCCGCTCGCCGCGTTGCCGTTGCTCGTCTTCCTGACTTGCCTCTGTTGCATACAGTCTGGGGTCCAGCTTGAACTTGAAAAGTGCAATGAGGTTTCGAGTGATTTCCAGGTGGCGCGACAGCACATCAGCAATAAACGTTAAGCCAAACGGCGAGCCTAGCTGCTTAAGGTAATGAGCGTAGGCGCGCATCAGCGCGGCTGATTGCCAGTCAAGGCGCGCGCCGAGCACAAGACGGTTAAAACCATCGTTGGCGGTTTGCTTGTGCCATACGGCGAGTAAGGCCTGGCGAAAGTGCTCACGAACCGCGCCTACATCCAATGCGCCCTGAATATCCATGGTAAATTTAAGCGTGAAATCGTGCATCCAGATCTTGAAGTTGTCGCGCGGCAATATCTGATGGGGATGTTCTCCAAGCACTCTGAAGCCCAGGTTTTCGAGCATTGGGATCATGTCGGACAATTCCAGGCTAGAGTGTCGTCGGAACAATTTCAGGCGCATGATGTCGTCGGCTGAACCAGGTTCGTTAAAGAAGCGAACACCCAGTTCTTCATCTTCACCCAGTGCGGTAATGCATGCCAGATCTTCGACCGTTTCGGCCAGCGAGAATTGGTGCTGATACGCAGGTTCGAACGCATTGCTCCATTTCCGACTTAGCGCGGGGGCTTGGGTTTCATCCCAATGTTTGACAATCGCCTCTCGTAAGCCGCTGGTCCAATCACGCGTGAGATCAACGATCTGCTGCTCGAGAATCGCCGCATCGATGCTTTGGTATTTACGATTGCTAATTCGAAATACGTAGTGAATTCGAACCAGCACAGAATCTGCCAGAAAATGCGTATTGTATTCACCGGTTTCTGCATCCAGTGCATCGCGCAGTTTGCCCTCAATACGTTCACGTGTACTGGTGCTGAGATTCTCTCTTGGCAGGTAAACGATGCAGCTCGCAAATTTTTCAAACGGATCAACACGGAGAAACAGACGCACAGTGCGCCTGTCAACGATGCGCCAGATACCCAGGCTAATCATCAGCATCTGTTTCAAATCGGTCTGAATAAGCTCATCCCGAGGGTGCCCTTCAAGAAGAGCAGCATAGGCTTTGCCGTCGTGACTGCCAGGTTCGAATTTTGCCATATCCACCAGACGACTGGCTTTCTTGCGAATCAGTGGTATATCCCAAATACTGCGGTGATACAGTTGCGAGGTATACAAACCTAACAGCCGTACTTCGCCAATCGTCGCACCGGTTTTATCCCTGCGCTTAACAAAGATATAGTCAGAATATATGTCGCGGTGCACGGTGGAACGATGCGAAGATTTGGTAAACGCCAAACTTGCATCAGATTCATGAAAAACGGCGAAGCCGGGACTGAGCGAATCAAGCTTTGCTTCTGGCAAAGGCTCGCGCATGCACATCAGGCCCAGGCGTTCATCACTTAATTCCCGAGTGTATACTTCGCCGTCACTTTCAAAGCGCTGAAACTCAGCCATGCCCAGCAGCGTGAAGTTACCGTCGCGCAACCAACTAAGAAAAGAAATATCTTCGCCATCAACGTCGTCTCTGGCATTCAGCTCATCAATCAACACATTCAGACGCTTGAGCATGGGCTGGTAGTCACCGACGCATCTAGCCACATCGGACAATACCGTTTCCAGCACCTGCTTGATGTGCTGGCGCTCTTGCTCATCACCTTGAAAATCAATCTGCAGGAAAGCAAAATCTTCTTTGCCGTACTCCGAGGCATTGGCGCCGGGTGCTGATTTCACAATTGCCTGAGCTTCGCCTTCTGTGTTGCGGCGTACATAGGCAGGGTGACTTTCGAACAGGTAGATATTCAGCCCCATGCGATTCAGGGCCATCCTCAAGGAATCTACCAGAAAAGGCATATCTTGCTGACCGATGTAGATTACCGTGTGCGGCGATTTCCAACCATCTTCGCTCACCGTTGGATTGAAAATGGCAATATCCGCGTCTTCGCTGAGACGTACTCGGATAAATTCGAATAATCCGCGCAGCGCACCAAACATATCCCGTGGGTGCCAGGCCAGCATGGATTCCGCCAGATGGATATGGATAAAGTGCTGGGTAAACGCTTTGAACAAAGGCAGCCTTTCTGAATCAAGCTGCTGTTCGGCAACCTTGTCGACCTCAGATTTAAACCATTGTCGGGCGGAATCGTCGAGCATTATTTATCACCCTAAGCTATGCAGCGCTGCTGATGTGCAAATCAGTTTGCAACACTATAAAGTGAGAAAGACGGTTAACAAAGGATTTTCCACAATGACTGAACATACAAAGTTTGAAGAAATTTTAAGCTTCTGGTTCGAGCAGACCGAACAGTCCTTCTGGTTCAAAAAAGACACCGAGTTCGACGCAATCATCACCCAGCGATTTTCATCAATTTTGGCAGCTGCCAAAAGCTGTGAGCTCTATAGCTGGCGCCACTGCGCCGAGGGCCGCTTGGCGGAAATCATCGTTTTGGATCAATTCTCTCGTAACGTATTCCGGGATCAGGCTGAAGCCTTCGCAGCGGACACAGTGGCATTGGCTCTTGCCCAGGAGGCAGTGGCCACTGATGCGCATCTGATCTTGGAAGGCAGCAAGTTGGCTTTCTTGTTGATGCCATACATGCACAGCGAATCAGCACTCATTCATGAGCAGGCAGTGCAGCTTTTTGACGTGCCGGGGCTGGAGAGCAATTTGCGATTTGAGAAACACCACAAGATGATCATAGACCGTTTCGGGCGCTATCCACATCGCAACTCAATAGTAGGTCGAACCAGTACACCTGCAGAAATTGAATTTCTGAAAGAGCCCGGCAGTTCCTTCTAGGCAACCTGAACATTTGATAATGGTGGACAAAGCGTAAGCCGTTGCATGCAGCCTGCTAAGCGAAATTCGGTACCATTACAAACATACTTGTAAGCCATTATTGAGAACCAGCTATGCCTCTATCGGATAAAGTTGCATTGATTACCGGCGGCGGCAGCGGTATGGGCCGGGTTGCAGCACAGACCTTCGCCAGCAAAGGGGCCAAGGTTGCATTGTTTGATGTTAATACCTCGGGAATGCAGGAGACTTCTCACGGTAACGCCAACATTCACAGCTACACAGTTGACATAACCTCCACCGCAGACGTTATGGCGGCTGTAGAGCAGGTAGAATCTGACCTGGGGGAAATTTACCGAGTGTATAACTGTGCCGCAATTATGCCGTTTGGCAATTTGCTGGAACAGGAAACATCGGTAATCCACAAGTTGATGGATATCAACTACGGTGGCTTCGTTAATATTATGAAAGCTACCTTGCCGGCCATGGTAAAGCGAGGCAGCGGCGATTTTGTCAGTTTCGCCTCAATGGCCGGTATCCAGCCTGCCTTGTTGATGGGTGGCTACAATGCCAGCAAAGCAGCAGTGGCTATGCTCACGGAAGTTGTTTATCACGAAAATCGCGACAGCGGTGTGCGCTTTGCCTGCGTCTGCCCGCCACCAGTGGCAACCCCATTGCTCAAGCAAGGCAAAGACACCGCCTGGCCAAAACTTATGCAAGAGCAAGAAGGGTCGGAACTCCAACCCATCGAGGTGATTGAAGAGATTGAAACTGCACTGGAAAAAAGTGAGTTCTGGGTATTCCCTGGCAAGAGTACGCGAATGGGCTATCGAATGCGGCGCTGGTTCCCGAACTACACCTGGAACTACATCCATAAGCTGGAAGGTTGGTAAACGTTCAGCGGCGGCGGTTAATACCTGGCGAGAAAATCGCGGCGTCTATTCGCTGAGCGCAATTGCCGTATCGATCAAAGCGAGATGGCTATAACCCTGCGGAAAGTTGCCTAGCAAACGGCGAGTGTCAAAATCCATATCTTCGCTGAGCAATCCAAGATGGTTGCAAGACTGAACAACGCTCTCGAACATCTCGGCGGCTAATTCGGTACGACCAATACGGTGCAGGCTTTTTATCATCCAGAATGTACAGACCGTAAATGCTGAATGCGGCTCACCAAAGTCGTCAGTATTTCGATAACGAAACATCAAACCGTCTTTGCACAACTCGTCGTAGCAGCGGTTAACTGTATTGATGTATCGCGAGTCATCAGCGCTGATCATGCCATAGTGCTCCATCAACAGATTGGAGGCATCCATGTATTCATCGCCGTAACTCTGCGAAAAAGCCTCAATGTCGGGGTTATACCCCTTTGACATGACTTGCTTGAAAATTTCATCCCGCAACGGCGCCCACTGCACAACGTAAGACTGTTTGCTAAACAGCTCAGCAATTCGTATAGCCCGGTCTACGGCCACCCAGCACAGCACCTTGGAAAACACAAAGTGCTTTTTTTCGCCTCTGATTTCCCAGATTCCAGCGTCGGGCTTGCGCCACTGTCTTTCCACGTGACGCACCATAGTGCGCACCATGGTCCATAAACCTTCAGGTTTATCGACTGAACCGGGATGATCCACTACGCGCTGGTATATTGTGTCCAGTACGAAACCATAGATATCGTGCTGCTTTTGCTTATAGGCTGCATTGCCAACGCGCACCGGTGCAGAGTTTTCGTAGCCAGACAGCCACGGCAGTTCAAATTCCTTAAGCTGCTTTTGCCGACCGATGCCGTACATGATTTGTACGTTTTCGTCTTTATAAGGAATGACATCCAGCAGAAAGTTGAGATACCGACTCGCCACGCGATAGTGGCCAAGCTGGGTGAAAATCTTCACCACCATGGACGCATCACGTAGCCAGCAAAAACGATAATCCCAATTTCTAACGCTGCCAATGTCTTCCGGCAGACTGGTTGTAATTGCCGCCAGCACTGCACCGGTATTTTGATAGGCCAGTAGCTTGAGCACCAGCATGCTGCGCTCAATGGTGTCGTTCCAGCGTGCAAAATCTACGGTCTGGTCTACCCAGTCCATCCAATACACTTTGGTGCGCTCAAATTGTAATCGGGTTAGCTCAATACAGGGCCGGTTAATTTTTTCATTGTAGCTAAGCCACAGATAGGCCTCGTCTTCAACACTAACAGGTTTTCCTTTGGCGATTGCGGACAAAGATAAGTTCGAATACAAGTAAATCGATTCGTAACTTGGCTTGGCGCATGCGCTCTTTAAATACTCATCGTGCTCAGTCGTATCCGTTACGTCTTTTGCATACCCCAACTTTGGCTGGTAGTCGCAAATAACAACCGGCTTGCCGCGTAGCGGGCGAAGATAACGCACAATGTCTGGCGGGCAGATGTATTCGTAGCTGGTTCGGTAACGCGGCATGAAATCCAGCACTTCCAGCGCATCTGTACCGTTGTCAAACACCGTGCGCAGAATATTGGTCTGCGGCAGGTATTGCTGGCTAACGCTTGTTTTACGACCTTTCAGGCGTAGCCCAAAGTGACCGCCAATGTTCTCATCCAGCAGCTTCGCAAATACCGAGGGCGAATCAAACGCCGGCAAACAACACCAGTCGATACTGCCATTTTCTGAAATTAAAGCCGCACTTTGGCCGTTACCTATAACGCCCCAGTTCATATTTCCTGTTGCGGCTTTCTTCTTGTTCACAGTTCCGCTGTCCTTTTCGAATTACGCTTTTTTTTTATCAGCTGGATTAGCCGCTGCAACAGCAAATGAAACTGCGCCACATCTGGCACCCTGTTTGCGGCGTGAGTATCTCCCTCACCCACCTTGATGGTAACCTTGTTGTCTCTTGTGATTCGAAACATTGCCTCATCGGTTTGATCATCACCGGCACACAACACGGCGTCATAAGTATTACGCCTGATAAAATGTTCCACCGCTCTACCCTTGTTTACGTGCATGGAACTTGCTTCGACAATGCGCTTGCCGTGATGAATTTCAACCGGCAGATTACCCAGCATTGAGTACATATCACTCAATAACTGATTGGCCTTCCAGCCGCCGTAGACCGGGTCAGACAATCGATAATGCCACACAACAGACGATTGTTTCTCTTCAATACTGCTACCCGGAGTAGACCCTTCATAGAGACTGAATACTTCAAGTACTGCCTCTTTCCAGGAAAAATCGTTATCCGGATTTAGCGAAACCCAGCCGTCCGAGCCTGGTGCCAGGTAACGATTGCCGTGTTCGGCAATGAGGGTGAAATCGTAGTCGCCAAGCCACTGATGCAGAGTTTCGCCCGAGCGCCCACTGATGATATACACATCAATGGGCGAATCGTTTAGCTGCTGCAGTAAGGCATGCAGCTCTTCAGTTGGAAACGCATCATCCGGCTTGTCTTCAAACTCTCGCAAGGTACCGTCGTAGTCCAGGAAGAAAGCTACATTGTCATGCTTCGTCAAAGTCTCGGTAATAATCTGCTCGTCATCCAGCAGGTCATGCGGTTTGTTATGCAGTTGACTGCTTTGCATCAATTCGTCGATAAATGAGCGCGCCCAGTAGTCAGCGTTGTATTGCATTACCCTGGATTTCATGTAGCCCATGCGCTCCTGTCGCTCTTCAAGCTCCATGTTCAAGGCTTGATCAATAGCATTGGCCACTTCCAGTTTGTTGTACGGATTCACAATAATGGCGTTAACCAGCTCTTGCGCAGCACCGGCAAATTCGCTGAGCACCAATACGCCTGGGTCAGCATCATCCTGACAGGCCAGGTATTCTTTGGCCACCAGGTTCATGCCATCTACGAGTGGCGTCACCAAACCAACGTCGGCCAGGGAGTACAGCGCACACAACTCGGTAAACGGTATAGATTGATGTATAAAATGGATAGGGCTGTTTTGCACACTGGCGTATAAGCCATTGATCCTTCCCACTTCGCGCTCAATTCGCTCGCGAAGCAGTTGATACTCTTTCACCTCACCGCGCGTAGGAACACTGACAAACACGAACACTATGTCGTCACGATTTTGCGTACCGGCAAGAAACGTTTCTATTGCAGACAGTCGCCTTAGCAGGCCTTTACTGTAATCCAATCGTTCCACGCTGAGCACCAGACGCTTACCTTCCCAGTTTTTCTCAAAGGCGGCCAGGGTATCTTTGTACTCAATACTGCAGAGCTCGTTTTCGAAACTGCCCGAGTTTATTCCGATCGGGAATATACCCAGTGACGCTGTGTGATTACCAAGCTGAATCTCGGTCATATCCGACTCCAGACCCAGCAGTTGCAGGGCAGAACTTCTGAAATGTCTGAGATAACCAAACGTATGAAACCCAATCAGATCAGCACCTAGCACACCGCGTATAAGCGCTTCACGCTGTGGGTGGCAGCGAATCACTTCGGATGAAGGAAATGGAGTGTGCAGAAAAAAACCAATTTTCAGATGTGGTTTCGCCTGGCGAAGCAAACTGGGCAACAGAAACAGATGGTAATCATGCACCCAGACGATATCCTCGTCGTTTACGATTTCCAGAATGGCTTCAGCAAATAACTCATTAACCTGACAATACGCAGCCCAATCCGAGTCTGAATAATTCATATACGCCCGGTTGTAATGCAACAACGGCCATAGACTGGAATTTGACAAGCCGTGGTAATACCCCTGGATCAATTCATCGGGCAGAAACACCGGCACACAGCCGTAGTCGGCTTCCAGCGTTTGTCTTAACTCATCGATACTGGCGGAGTCTTGCACTGGACCCGGCCAACCGATGGACTGCAATTCGAAATGATTATTGGATACCCCTTCCAACGCAGCAACCAAACCGCCTGAAGACTTCTTAATCGTGGATCCAATGGTGACTGGTAGCCGATTGGCTACATTTAGGACTCTTTGCATCCACACAGTGTAGTCAATGGATGGGCGGCTTGCCTAGGGAGCCTCTAAACAAAGTGCCACATCGGTCTTATGCCAATACAAAGAATCGCAGCGCTGGCCAGAACAGGCCCTGATCTTGAGGCTGCCATTATCCAGTACCTTGAAACTTGCTTTCTGCAGTTTGCCGGTATCAGGCTGGTAAAGCGTGCCCTTCCACAGACCTTTTGGGCGACTCGATGTCAAATGGGCAAGAATAATGCCCGTTAACGGGCGATCGCGCAGTCGGCGACGAATGTTTCGAGTGTCCTTCAGAGGCTGCTCGCCATCGCTCAGATGGCCGGCGGCGTGTTTGAGTACCCCGCAATAGCTATTGCCACAACTGGCAATTTCCACACGCATTGAGCGGGAGCTATTTTCCCAGCAACCCACATATGGCTCATCACCGGCCTGTGCATTTGAGGACGGGGTCAGCACGGCGAAGCCAATGGCCAGCACCAGAAAAGCGGCATATCCAGACCCGGTGCGCGGTAGTGTGGGCGAGCTCGCGCTGTGGGCACGTTCAAACTCTTGCAGATAACGAGGGTGTTCCGTGCCCATCCAGCGGTCCCACCACGTGAAGTACAAGCCGAAATTATGTTTGAACTCGGCGTGGTGAAGGTCATGGTGGGTTGTTGAGGTTATCCAGCGCGTCAGCGGGTGTGTTGCCCACCAGCGCGGATATATCTCTACACCGGCGTGCCCCAGTACGTTGCGAATAATCATGTGGCTGGTGAAAATAAAAGCGGTGATTCCATGCATGGGCATGAGTAGCGCGTAGATCGGCAGAAACACTGCCTCCAGTACCGCCTCGCCAGCTGAAAACGAGTACGCTGTCCAGGGCCCTGGCGTTCTCGATCGGTGGTGTAAAACATGCACACGCATGAGTCGACGACTGGCGTGCAAGCCTCTGTGCATCCAGTAGAAATAGGCATCGTGGGCAACAATAATCAGAATGGCTTCAATGAGCAGTGCGGTGACCGTGTATTCACTGTTGAGGGTTAATAAGCCCAATTTACTCAGACCATAAATACTCATGCCGGTCAGCGAGAATATGAAAATGGTCAACGTAGAGTGGCGAATTTCTCGGCGTCGATCTTCATTGTTGGCCAGGCCTTGCTGAATTCGCCTGCTGTCTGCCCAGTCACTGAATTTGTACAACAACCAGGCCAATAAACCGGCAACCAGAAAATAGCGCAAAAAGTCTTCTACAAATATAAATGCCCAGACGGCCAGCAACTCGAGTATGTACGGTAACTCCATGTGTAACTCCAATACGACAATGCGTCAGTCAATGAAGTACCCAGTGTTACTGGCGGAGCGCGCAAACTCCTGTCAGATTCGGAAAAACATGGTCAGTTTCGGAATTGATCAGGGTTTTTCAGTATCAATCAGCGGATTGTCGCGATATTCGGTGGGAGTGACCCCAGTGATGCTTTTGAAAGCCCTATTAAACGGACCAAGTGAGCCAAAGCCGGCATCCAGCGCCAGGGTTAGAATGGGTATTCTGGCTTTGTCAGGGTTCTGCAGATGTTCGCACACCTCGGCAATACGATAGTTCTGTACAAATGCACTGAAGTTACGATAGCCGAGCTCTGTGTTAATCAATTTGCGCAATTGATGCTCTGGTAGTGGCATCTTTTCTGCCAGAGCACCTATGGTCAGCTCTGCGTCGCGATAAGCGCCTTCTTCCATCAAAGCGTTTAGCCGTTCATGCAATTGTTGCTGCGCCCTGGAATTTGCAGACTCCGAGCGGGCGGGCACTGCAGAATCTTGCGGTTGTCCGGCAACTGTGAATACTTCGCGGGCAAATGTAAGTATTGGTGGTGCGAACAGAAGCGTCAGTATCGCGATAGTACTACTGGCAATGATATTCAGCCCGGCGGTTTCGAAGTCGAGTACAAATTCCACCGCCATGACGCCTAATATGGTTAAGCCCGTGCAAATACCCAGCACTTTTCGTAACAGGCGGCGCTTTTCTACAAGGTCGTCGTCATAGGCTCTGATCAGGTGATAAAGAGCGTGAATCACGATCACAATTCCAATTAACTGTTTGAGGTCACGCTGAATCAATTGTATCTCAGTCCAGTGGTTGGCGAAGAAATTGGCCAATACCCATTTTGGCAACATAAGCAGCAACCAACTTAGCCAAATCCACCGACTGTTCAGTTGCAATTCAAAACCTTCCTTAATAAAAAACCAGAATATCCATGGCATGGATGAGGCGAGTAAATGCGCCAGCACATAGTTGGCTGGGAACCAGGCAACAAGCGGCGGTGACGCCACAAAGACATACGCCAACAGGCCCAGACTCAAAACGATCAAGCAGACACCAAAGCGGCTGCGCATGGACAGCAAAACTGCAACCATCACAATAGAGTACTGCCCGAAAATCAGAACGCGTAAACCGAGATCAACCAACTCGATATTAGTCATTGTTCAGCGCGTCTTTAACTCGGGCTTGCAGGGCTGGTATGGTCTGCTCAACAAACCAGGGGTTTTTCTTCAGCCAAATATTGTTGCGCGGACTTGGGTGAGGCAAAGGTAATAACTCAGGTAAATGCTTCTGCCAGTCGGCAACAGTTTCGGTCAACGACCCTTTAGCTGCGGGCATATGCCATGCCATGGCGTACTGACCAATGACCAACGTTAGTTGCAGCTTGTCGAATCGATTCATTAAAGACTCGCGCCATGTTTCTGCGCACTCTTTCCTGGGTGGCAAGTCGCCTGATGTACCAGTACCTGGGTAGCAAAACCCCATCGGTAGAATGGCAACTTTTCGTTCGTCGTAAAAAACTGACTCATCAATTCTCAACCATTCCCGCAGGCGCTTGCCACTGGCATCATCAAACGGTACGCCTGTGTCGTGAACCTTACGCCCGGGTGCCTGGCCGGCAATCAGAATTTTTGCAGCGGGATGAAACTGCAGCACCGGGCGAACACCGTGTTCAAGCGCCGGCTCGCAGAGCGTGCATTGGCGAATGTCAGTGAGTAATTTCTTGTAAGCCATCAGCGCTTTTGGAATTCGGCGTGTATTTCCAACTCCACATCATCACCCACCAGGCCGATGTGCTTGTCCATTCCAAATTCGGACCGTTTGATCACCAGTGATGCAGAGAATCCAATGGTGTAATAACCGCTTAATCTATTCTCTGCGCCACCGTTGAACTGAACGCTCACGTCGACAGCTTGACTAACGCCCAACATTGTTAACATGCCATTGAACACCACCTCACCGCCCTCAGCAAACTTGACGGAATCGGCGGTTAGAACTGCTTGTGGGTACTGTGCGCTATTAAACCATTCAGCACCAGTCAGTGTTTCAGAAAACTCGGCGTCACCTACATCAATGCTGTTGGTGTTGACTATCGCTTGAAGCCTGGAGTTTTCAATATCATCAGGATCGAATTCAAGACTTGCGTCAATGCTGTTGAATCGACCTATGTATTTACTTAGGCCGAAGTGGTCAATCTTAAACAGTACAGTGGTATGTGCCGGGTCGATTGTGTAGCTTCCAGGTTTTACTGTGACAATCTCTGTGCTGTAGCCAGGTCTTATCATTTGCGCGCAGGCGGATAACGCCAGCACAATACTTACTGCCAACAGTTGATTCTTTTTGATGGTGGTTCGCAGCATGTATAACATGCTGCGATATTACGGCACAGCGGTACGAATAGAAAGTATGCTGCCGGCCGGATTCAAAGTACGCGATGGATTTAAGGCCAATCAGTCGCGAATACTGGAAATGGGTGTTGGAGGCTCATCCCAGGCTTCCTGCTCTCGTGGCAAATAGAAGCGTTCATACCATTTGCGCAGCTTGGTAACGGGTCCGTCGCCGTCACATAGGATCGGGTTGGGTTGATACACTTTGGTGCGCCAGATTTCGGCGTCCTGACTGAACGCGGCTATAGCTGAGCGTGGGTACATTTCCTTGAATTCTTCAGGCAAGGGTTTGTCGTCCAGACTTGCGCAAATCACACCCGAGGTGAGTTCAATTTCATCGTTGTTGATGGGCGTATGATAGTTAACCCACCAGCTTTGGAATGACATTTCTTCGCTTCGAGATTCGGTGTAGTAATACATGATGGCGGGGCCATGATAAGTGGCGTCCCCCCAGGCTTCAGATTGATTTTGTTCGCGCATGTCTCGCAGCGCTAACAAATCCAGCCCAAAGCCGGTGGGTTGAATAAGGTCGCAATCGGCTCTGCTTTCAACGACAGAAATCTGAGTGACCGAATAGGGCTTGAATATATTGTCAAACTGTAACGGCACACCGCCGTGTACAGATGGAAAGTGTCCAATATCGACTATGTTCTCTATCACTTCCCTGCCGTGGGCCTTGATAACGCTGCGATTAAATACCCAGTCGCCCCACTCGGGTTGGTTCCATACATCTACGGCGGGCATGTCCCAGTTGGGTTCGCCGCCTGACTCGTCATACCATATGGCGATGTAACCGCTTTGTTCTATTAGGGGCCAGCTTTTTATGGCGCCTTCCTGGGCGCGTTTGGGGATTTGCTTTGCGTAGGGAATGTCGGTGCAAGCGCCTTCTGTATTAAATTGCCAGCCGTGAAATGGGCAGCGGATGCAATTGCCTTCCACGCGGCTACCTGTACCGGCCAGATGCGCGCCCAGGTGCGGGCAGTAAGCATCCAGTACGGCGGCTTGTCCGTCGTTACCTCTAAATAGAACGAGGTCCTGGTTGAAAAAATGCAGGGCTTTTACGTCGCCTGGTTGAAGTTCCTGGGTGAATTGAACAACATACCAGCCGCGTGCGAACTTACCGGGTTCTTCAAATGCGTACTCATATTGTTGGGTCATTCTTTGTTCCTCCGCCGGCTTCAGAAGTATGCCCAGCTTGGCGCATTTCTTGAGTTACAGATTGATTATTTAGTTGCGCGAATATGCTTTTTCGATTGATTGTCAAGCCCGGTGACAGATCAACTGATGGCTACCGGGACACGCCGTAAACCCATCCATGGGGGCTTGTTTTCGAGGTCCCTCTCTCAAACAGTCCCGCTAGCCATCAGTTGATCCGTCACCTCAGTGCCATACGGGAAGATCCAAACAACATACCTAGTGTTTTCTCTCGCTTTCTTCAAGAAAATTATCCAGCCACTCGGGATAATCAAGCCTCTCGGCCGCGGCAACAGAGCGATCCAGCAACTCAAGCATGAGCTTGTCCTGCTCTTCGTTAAGCGCACCAAAACCAATAGAAACAACAATTGTCATCAGGCTGTGGTAAGCAAAGCCGCGATACTCGTACCAGCAATCGTCAAAGTCGATGGGGGCACCATGATATTGTCTTCGCTCTACGTAGTACGTAATCAAGTCACGTTCATTGTCGGCCAAAACCTGAGCAGGCAGTGAGTCAGTCAGAAAGTACTGCACATCTCTCGTTCCACGCCCCCAATGCACAGCCTGGAAATCAAGCATGCCCATGTCATCACCAGAGACAAAAAAGTTGCCTAAGTGGCTGTCGCCATGCAATAGGGATAAAGAGCCTGAGAACCAGTAATCGAGCAATTCATCCCAGTGCTGCAGGCTTTTGACATACGCGTCTTCAATGGATTTGGGAATTCGGCCTGGCGCTTTTTTTATGCAGGGCTTGAGAGCATACGTATTTAACGCCCTTGACACTCGACCGGTTTGTTTACCAAGAAACGGGTGATACTTTAACGGTAGAATTTGCTCACGCTGATCGGCACTTAAGTCAAAATGACTGGCGTGCAGTTGTGCGAATGTGTCCAGGCATCGGTATACGAGGTCTAATGAAGGGCCTTGCTGCATATCCAGATTGGTGAACAAGGTGACTGTGGGGTCATCAAGCAGGTTTTCCTGTGCGATGAAAAAGCGCGTGCTTTGCGCATGAGTTGCAAATGTTATTGGTGTTCGGAACGGAATTCTGTGTGCAATATGGCGGCAAAAATAGCTCTCCAATTGCCACGAGCCAATTAATGCGAAAAACCAATGGGTTGGCAGCGAATTCATGGGCAGCTTGAGAAACAAGCTGTTTTCACCGGGCTTAGCTGAATCGTGCGAACCAGTTTGCTCCACATCTAGAATCAGATTCTGGCAATTACTACTGATTGACTTAACGTCTCGCACCTTGATGGACGACAGGGGCAAGCGAAGTTTATTCTCAGCCGTTTCGTTTTCAGAAATTGAATGGCGAGCCAATAGTTCGTTGAGGCGTGAAAGCTCCAGGGCCTTGTCGGGAAGAAATGGAAGGCTGGTCCCGAGTAGATCACCGATACGATCGAAAAGTACTCGCGCTGCTTGAGCTATTGAAAAACCGATCAGCTTGGCAAGCTCTGTTTTCTTCATCTCTTTGTTCTATACGCTCTTAGAGCCTGCTCTTCAGGCCCTAAATAAGACCGATCATATGTACCGTAAGTAACTTGTCGATACCCCCGGGACTATATAATGTGTGTATAACAGCCGCTAATGAACGATCGGTATGCTGGAGATATCATTATGTCTGCACAAGAAGGCAAGCTAAGCACTACAACCAATGATCAAGCGTATGATGCCATTGTGGTGGGTGCTGGGCACAATGGTTTGGCAACCGCTACCGTATTAGCGCGGCAAGGCCAACGCGTCTTGGTATTGGAAAAGAATGCCTATGTGGGCGGCATGGGCGGCACCAGGGAGATTCTCAAGGGTTGTCGCAATGAGGTGGGCGCCAGTTGCTTGTTCCCTTTGTCTAAAGAGATAAAAGACTATTTTCAATTCGAGGAAAATGGTGTGGAACTGATTCCTCTGCCCGTTATGGCGGTTAACCTGAGCGGTCCGAATTCAAGACCTCTTATTTTTTATAAGAACCCATTAAAGGTAGTTGTCGGCGTATGTCGCAGCTTTGGCCCAGGGGCGATGCTGGGCTTTGTGCGATTCATTAAATTCTGTGCCTACCCGGCGCAAGTATTGGATCGATTTACCGCGCGCAAGGCGCCCAGAAGCTTGCAAGAGCTGATCGATGAAGCACCGACGGAAAGCAAGCGTGCTCAGCTTGAACTGGCTTTCCATGGTTCAGCAATGGACATCATCAACAAGTTCTTTCCAGACAAGGTAAAGCATAAAGAACTGCGCTCCAGCCTTGCATTTGCCGCTGTACAGGCCACTTACAAGGGGCCGTATTCCAAGGGCTCGGGGATGTGCTTGATCTACACGATGGCCCAGGAAGGCTCAGAGGGCATGATGCAGCGCGTAAAAGGAGGGCTTGGCAAGTTATCGGAATCACTGGTTGATCGGCTTGAGGCGATGGGCAGCAAGGTGTTGCTGAAGAAACAGGTTAGCAAGATATTGCTGGAAGATAATCGCGCTGTAGGCGTGGAACTGAAGAATGGCGAACGCTTTTATGCAAACGTGGTTGTTTCAAATCTTGACAAGCCTGCAACGTTTGACCGCCTATTGAGCGAGCACCAACCCGAACAATTGGTAAAACAAAGAATTGATAAGTTTGAACACAAGGGCGCTTTTATGCACCTTCTATTCAAACTCAAAGACATACCCAAGTACGGCGGCGCATTCGAAAATCTCAACAACATTCCTTTTTCGCAATTCGGTGGTGCGATGGTTCACGACCCGGATGAATTGCAAACCAGCTTTGAGATCTGCCAGCGAGGAGAGTTACCAAAACAAATACCGTTGGCGTTCCAATTCCCGTCGCTTATGGATGACACGCTTGCACCTGACGGTTTTCATGTTGCCAGCGCCTACGCGTTTTACTTTCCATGTGATGCTGAAAAATCGGCGAAGGGTAAGCTTCGCGATCAGTTCACCGAAATGGTTATTGATCAAATAGGCGAGTACATGCCGAAGTTTCGAGAGTTGATTGTAGACAAAGCGGTTTTTTCTGCAGAGCATTTCGAATCAATGGAAGGGGCGACTAATGGCGATTGGACGCACGGCTTATTGCATCCTGATCAAATGGTTGGCGACCGCAGTCTGCTAGGCGACAAAGGCCACAGCACTCCGTTTGAAAACTTGTTTCTCTGTGGTGCCTCCTGCCATCCTGGCCCAGGAGTCACTTTCTTGCCCGGATACAATTGCGCCCATGAAATACTTGCGCAGGCTTTGCCTGGCACGCGGGACCAGACAGAAAATACGTCAGACATTGATCGTGCAGCATGAGGCATAAGCTGTGATTGTCAAACAACGTGAAGTAATGGGTGCTGAAGTTCTGGACATAGATCTTGCTGGTGACGTTCAGCGTGAATCGACAGACGCACTGCGATCACTTTATGCGGAACATGGTCTGCTCTTTTTTCGTGACCAGCACATTTCCCAGGAAAAGCACATTGAGATCGCGCGCTGGTTTGGCGACATCAACGTGAATCGCTTTTTCCCGCAAGTACCGAATCAGCCCATGATCGCCGAAGTACGCAAGAACCCGGACGACAAATTTAATATCGGCGAGCGGTGGCACACCGATCACTCTGTATGCTGCATAAAAACTATCGGGAGTCGACTAAATGAGACTTTGGGCTGATCAAGTTGCTGTTATTACCGGTGCCGGCAGCGGCATAGGTGCGGGCCTGACACGCTATTGTCTTAGCCAGGGCATGCAGGTAATTGCCTGCGATATCAGTGCACAAGGCTTGGAGGATTTGCAGGCGTCCGTTGAGGCACCGGACTCATTGAAAATTCATGAGCTGGATGTAACTTGCGCTCAGGCGGTAGAGCAAGTGGCTGAGAGGGTGTTTGCAGAATACGGTCGCGTAAACCTTCTGTTCAATAATGCAGGCGTACTGGTCGACGGCAAATGCTGGGAACGTGAACTGCGAGACTGGCGCTGGATTATCGACGTGAACATTATGGGCGTTATTCATGGCGTGAAGAGTTTTGTTCCCAGAATGCTCTCTCAAGGACAGGCAGGGCGAGTAATCAACACTTCGTCAATTGGCGGCTTGTTGGGTGGTGGTGCGTATATGGCGCCTTATCAGAGCACTAAACACTTCATTACGGCATATACCGAAACCCTGTTTCAGGAACTGGAGCTAGAGGAGGCGCCCATCAGTGCTTCGGTGTTGTGCCCTGCCGAGGTTGCAACAGGAATATGGGAGTCTGATCGCTTACGCGAAGAGGCCCAGCACAATGTACTGGGCAGCGAGGCCGAGCGGCAAAGCCACGATATGATCGCCGGCAGCGTTGCCGACGGTTTAGCACCCGATCACTTTGCACAACTGGTTTTCTCGGGAATTGAACAAGGCAAGTTCTGGCTGCTTCCTCAATCAGACTTTAAGCCAATGCTTGATAAGCGCCATGAAAGCATCATGAACGAAACCCGCCCACTGAACATGGCTGAATTGATGGGTTTTTAGTTGCTTAGTTGCGCATTCCTTCGGTGCTCATTTTCGCCTTTCAAAGTAAGACCAATCAATAAAATGGCAGCGCAACAACCGCCGGTTAACAACATAAACCCGCCATCCCAGCCCCAGAAATCCACCGAATAGCCAATGGCAATGTTGGCAAACACCGCGCCGCCTAAATAGCCGAACAGGCCGGTAAGTCCAGCGGCTGTACCCGCCGCTTTTTTGGGCACAAGTTCAAGCGCGTGCAGGCCTATCAACATCACTGGGCCATAAATCAGAAAACCAATCGCGATCAGAGCGGCCATATCCACAGCAGGATTGCCAGGCGGGTTAAACCAATACACCAGCACGGCAATCAGCACTAAAAACATAAACAACATTCCAGCAGGCGCTCGCCGGCCGCGAAACCAGCGATCACTGATCCAACCGCATAGTAAAGTACCGGGAATACCAGCCCACTCATAAAGAAAGTAAGCCCAGGAGCTTTGATCCACAGTAAAGTCTTTTGCTTCGCTAAGATAGGTGGGCGCCCAATCCAGCACGCCATAGCGAATTAGATAGACAAAAACGTTTGCAAACGCAATACACCACAGCAGACGATTATTGAGCACATGCTCAAGAAAAATCTCACGGGCATTGAATTCCGTTTCGTGCGCTGCGTGATAGTCCTGCGGGTAATCCTTGCGGTGTTCTTCTATCGAAGGTAGACCGCACGACTGTGGCGTGTCTCGCATGATGATGACAGCGAACACCGCAATAACCACCGCGACGGTGGCAGGTACGTAAAAGGCGCTGTGCCAGTCGTTATACCAGGCCATTCCCAATACAAACAACGGCCCGATTAGCCCGCCACCCACGTTATGCGCTACATTCCATACGGACACAACTCGCCCACGTTCATTACCCGAGTACCAGTGCACCATGGTTCTGCCACAGGCGGGCCACCCCATACCCTGCACCCAACCATTCAGAAACAACAGCACAAACATGATCGTCACGCTACTGGTCGCCCATGGCTGGAAGCCAAACAAGAACATAATGCCGGCCGAGCACAGCAGGCCTACGGGAAGAAAGAATCGCGGATTGCTTCTATCAGACACACTGCCCATCAGAAATTTGCTGAGACCATAGGCAATGGATAATGCAGACATCGCAACACCCAGTTCGCCGCGACTATAGCCGTGCTCTTCTATTAGAAATGGCAAGGCGAGAGAGAAGTTCTTGCGAACCAGGTAATAACCAGCATAGCCCACAAAGATTCCAATAAAAATCTGCAGGCGTAGACGCTTGTAGTCTGCATCTATCGTCTCAGTTGGTCTGAGCGCTTGGTGCAATGCGGGTTTGAAAATGCCGTACATTCTGGTCTTCCTGCTTAAGAGCCTGCGTCAGTAGTTACCCAAACCGGATTGCCAAAGGCAAAGTGGCCGGCGGTGTCCTCAACAACAATGCTGTACCAGGTGTTGCCTGTTGGAGTGACCACAGTGCGATAGCTGGCGCTTTTTGGCGCCCCTTCATACTGCTTGAAATCAAGCTCTTTTCCTTGTGCAATGATTCGCACGGTTTTAATCCCTTCTACAGAATGCAGTTTATAGCCCAGCGCCAGAGTTTCACCGACCTTTTGCACCACGGTGTTACCAAAGAGAATATCCGGGTACACAATCGGGCCTTGACTGGCGAAGGAATGCCCGGCTTTTAGTCCTTGAATGTATTTCTCTACCGTTGGCTCGCCGCTAATGTGAACATAGCTGCGCGCACTACCAGAACGATCTTGCCAAACATTGTGCGCATCAGACCCAGCGGCCAAATAGGCGGGCTTTCCAGCATTCCATAAAGACCAGCAGCGCTCCAGGGTTTGCTGGTTGCTGGAACCTGCGACAATTTCGACCAGGTCAAAACCCTCGTTATAACCACCGGGAACGAAATGACCATCATCTAAATTGCTAAAGTATCCGTATTCATTGTATGGATGGTTTACGTGAATCACGTCAGCGCCTAAACGCCTGGCCTCGGCAAATATCTCCGCAACGTTAGCGACACTGGTATCAAGATTAAGAGATTTTCCGTCGTTGATCGGATAGGCGTTAAAGTGAGCCCATGATGCACTCAGTTCTGTACCTGCAATAAACTGCCGCTGGCGCTGTGTTGCCAAGCGTTTCATCTCTGCATTGTTTATAGTGGAATCGTGATCGGATAAAAACAGAATATCCAAATTTGCCGCCAGCTCTGAGCGCACCACGTATTCGGGTTCAGTAAATCCGTCAAGAACGTCCGAATGATGATGTAGATCGGCGCTATACCAGTCTTTATCTGCAGGTATCAGTAATACAGGTATCTCAACATTCAATTGCTTGGTTTGATTGGCTTCGACGGTAACCGGAACCTTTTGAACTTTAGACGTAAACCCACCACCCGAACTAATTTCCAATAAATACTGGCCTGGAGCGACTGTTGCTTTTGCACGGCCTATGCTTTCCAACTCCGTAAAGAAAGTAGCGCGCCCAAAAAAGGCGATCGGAGACTCCTGACCTTCCAAAATACTGACACGCGCATCCATTGGCTCGCGAGTGCTTAGCTCTTTAACAGTTAACTCGAGATTTCCTGGCAAAGGAATATCGGTGAAGTCATGAGAAACAGACTGACCTTCGGAAAACTTCACAGCAAGGGGATCACTCACACCGTACCCCTCAGCCGTGGCATAGATTTCGTATTCACCCGGTGGCAGCTTCAATGAGTATTGACCGGCTTCACCCAGCGCCCAGGTAAATACCTCGCCGGACCTCTGCACAACGACAGCAGGATGCTGAATCATCGCTCCGGCTGCATCTTTAACCGTCCCTTTCAATTGCGCGAGGGGTTTGCTTCCAAGAGCCAGTTCGGCCTCCACCACTGCCGACAAGCTGCCACTTGCTTCAACCTGCACCCAAGCGTCGAATTCGCGGGTTTCGCCTGGCGCAAGCGTATGTTGTTGATAGCGATCTCTGCCGCCGTATTTCATTTGCTGGGAAAAAGGCGCATGCAAAGCCAATAACCAATGCTTGTCGTATGCCGTAGACCACCGACCAAACGCTTCGGTTTCAAAAGCCGCAACCTCGCCACTCAAACCAGGCATTCCAAACAAATGGCCTCCGTCTGGCCACGCTACATAGCCACTCAATAATTCACCCGTGCCTTGTTTACCGGCATTGCGCATTTTGGTGTGCAACTGAATCACTGACTCACCATCGCGTATGGTAAATCGAGTTTCCAGGCTGACCTCACCCCAGTCCCTGCGGGTAACCACGACAACCACATCCGGCGCGGGTTGCTCTACCTGAGTTTCAGAATAGCTATTCGGCCAGGCCGACCAGTTGTTCGGCATGAAATCGACTAGTGAGGCAAAGTCTGCGCTGGGCTTGCCATCACGCAATACCGCAACGTCCACAATTCCACCGCGTGGAACGCCCCAGGGGGATTTGCTTTCGATCGCGAATGCCAGAGCAAATATTCCATTACTTATAGTGATGTCATTGGCAGCTTGCGCGTCGCCTTTAGGGATTGCGGTTGGGCCAGTAACGATCTGAATTGCTGAAAAAGCTGGTAATGAAGAGGCACCAAGCAGGAGCAGTAGGCAACCACGTATGTAAATTGACAAGAAACAAGTTTTTGCTATCATGTCCTCGTAGTCAACACGCTACACTTTTCCTGGCAATACACTGTTCCAATGTTCTCTTACATAACACGGTCAGCGATAATCGCTTAGCGCTGGACCCAGCGATTGTTCAAGGGGGGCAAGAAACTCTGCATAATGCTGCCACAATTCCGTACCGGAGCGATAAATTGGCTGGCGAACTTGCTCTGAACTCGGCGTTCGCACGGCCCGTTCTGTCGTGTGGTAATCAATACATTGTTGCTCAAACGGGAGCTCACAGAAATCCAGTAATCGGCGTACTTCCGATTCAAGATCGTCAATAAGCTCTTCATGCTGAACACGCAAAATTTTCCCTGGCAATACGTCGTCCCAATGCCTCATTAGCTCAACATAAGCGCGGTAATAACGGCCGATAGACTCAAGGCCATAAGTAAATTCCTGGCCTTCCGCAAACAATTGCTTAAAACCACTAAAGCAACACGCCATGGGGTGGCGCCGCGCATCAATGATTTTTGCATTCGGCAATATCATGTGAATCAGCCCGATATGCCTGAAGTTGTTTGGCATCTTGTCAATGAAATACAAGCCACCGCGACGGTGATAGGCCGTTTCTTTGATGAACTCTTCACCGAATTGACGCAGCACATCGTCACCCAGGTCGGCAAGTATCGCAGGGTAACGTTTGGCTTTAGCCGCGATATGTCGACCGCTGAGCCGATGCGCGAGACCAATGATATTGGCCAATTCCATGGTGCCATCAACCAGCGAGTGTGATGCCAGTATTTGCTCTAGTAAGGTTGATCCGGCACGGGGTAAACCAAGAATAAATATAGGCGCTGCGTCAGTACAGCCAGTGCCGGCTTTCTCCGCAATAAACTCCGCAGTGAACTGCGTTCTTTGTGCTTCGAACTCTTTCTCGATACGCTCGGGCCGGTAGCCGTTATTGCGCTGTTTCAGATCATTGCCACGTTCATAGAACTGGAAAGATTCATCGTATTGTTGCAGATCTTCCAGCGCTTTGCCCAGCGCAAAGCTGAAATGAATGCGATCGTCGTCAGACGTTTCATCCCGCGCGAGCTGTTCACGCATGCGCGTCATCTCGTCATCTGAAAAGCGATAGGTCTTAAGATTCGCCAAACTCCAAAAGGCGTCGCCAAAGTCGGCTTTGCAGTCATACGCACGTCGATAGGACGTCACTGCCTCTTCGGTGCGGCCAACTGTTTTCAGCGCATGGCCTCGCGCCATATGAGTAGTGTGTAAGCCTGGCGCCTCAGCAATAACGAAATCGTAGGCTTTGAGCGCCTCGTCAAAATCACCCACCGCTTGCAACGCGCTTGCACGGGCTATCTGAGTAGCAATATTATCGGGGTGTTCGGTGCACACCTCATTGGCTTGTTCCAGCGCTTTCTTGAATCGCTGTCGGCGGTGAAGCACCTTAATGTAATCAAGTCGAGCGTGTAAGAAATCGGGTTCAAACTCAGCACAACTCTCAAGCAGAAATTCTGCATCATCAAGAATATTAAGTTCCGTTGCTATTCTTGCCAGCAAGCGCATTGCCTCAACGTGGTGTGGTTGACGTTGCAGAAACTGGCGGCATATCTGTTCAGCAACAAACCACTTTTTTTCAACGATCAAGCTATTAACCGTGAGCAGCTCGCTGGGCATCTTCGACAGCGTTTGCGCCCTATCCAATGCATCTTCAGCATCTGACGTTCTGCCCTGCTTCTGATAAATCAGCGCCAGTGTTTTCCAGCTTGCAGTAAGCGTCGGATTCAGCAAAACCGCTTTTCTATAGGCTTGATATGCGGCATCAATATCTCGCTGTGCCAGGCGAACATGACCAATTTCCTGGTAGGCACGCCCATAATCGGAATGCATTGCTGTCAGCGTATGCAAGGTTTGCAGTGCGGCGTCCAACTCTTTTGACTGCCGCTGACATACCGAAAGATAATACAAACCGTCACGATGTGACGCATTCACTGCCAGCAATTCCTGAAGCGACGAAATCGCTGTGCGCAGATCACTGTCCTTAAGCGCCAGCTTCGCACGCTGCAGTAGTGCTTCCTGCTGATCCTTATTGTTGTCTGATTCGTTCAATCGGCTTACCAATAGTCAAATTACACAGCGTATGCATGGTCGAAAAATACGAAAAAAAAAGGCGGCTCCAGGGCCGCCTTTACACTTGGTACGACGTTTAGAAGTCGTACGAAAAACGCAAACCAATCGAACGAGGTCGATTCGGAGTGGTTTTGATAATGTCATCCTCATTGCTTATGAACAGGTCAGCCAGTTCATCGGTGAGGTTGTTAGCGAACAAGGTAATCGTCCAGTCATCTCGAGAGTAGCCCAAGGTCGCATCCAGTGTGCTGTAGCTGTCTTGTACAAACAATGCGCCAACGTTGATAGAGCTGATCATATCATCAGTGTAAGCGTATGTTAGCTGCGCAAACGGAGAACCGCCACTGGTTTCCCACTCATAACGAGCGCGAATAACATATTGCAATTCAGGCGCTAGCGCCAGCTCGCTGCCTTCCGGCGCGATGCTAACAACATTGGCAGGAACACGAGTAAGCTCGCCGTCGTTGTATGACACGTTTGCAAACAAGGTCAGGTTATCAGTTGCAGCCCAAACTACGTCAGTCTCCAAGCCCTTAATCTCTGCGTCCGCAGCGTTGCTGATGAATGCCAGGTTAGATACATCGAAATCCAGCGTAATCACCTGCATTTCTTCCCATTCGAGGAAGTAGATCGAACCGTTCCAGCGCAATGTACCGTCAAGCCAAGCAGTCTTCCAGCCAAACTCCATGTTGGTCAGTTCGTCCGACTCGAAGAAATCTGGTACGAATGGAGGGGTGTCTGGAACCAAACTCGCACCACCGTTGCGGTTGAAACCACCGGGGCGATAGCCTTCCGACCAGGTTCCATAGACCATCATATCGTCGTTGATCTGCCACTTAAGGTTGAACTTCAGAATCGTATCCTGGAAATCAGCTGGGCTAACGCCTTGCAGAATTTCATCAACGTTTCGACCAAAGTCGCCTGGAACGCGGAAGTTGAAGTTCGAGCTACCACGTAATGACAGTTCCAGATCATAACGACGCGCACCAATCGAAGCGGTCAGCGAGTCAGTCAGGTCGTAAGCCAATTCACCAAAGAACGACAGCTCTTTCTTACCGCGGGTAAAATCGTTGAAGAACGTTACACCAGGACCACGGGTATCCGGGTTACTCGCTGTAGAGCCGGTAATTGGATCATTCAACGGAAAACCGCGATCAACAGTAGCAGGGTAGGTCCAGTCACCGCGTTCAACAGTGTCGGTATCATCGGCAAACACACCAACGATTCCGCGTATTCGCTGATCAGCGTCAGTGCTTACGCGAAATTCATGCGTGGTGCGTTCGAATTTAACGTATTGATCAAGGAACAGATCAGGTGCGCCACACACGTCATACCCTGGCTCACAAATATAGTAAGGAATGAACGGACCAGCGTCGGCGTAGCCTGAGTAGTCAGCAATTTCTTCTACTGTGCGTCGCAAGAAAGAACCGGTATAGACCATTTCCAGGCCAGCAACACGACCGTTTACGGTCCACGAGCTCAGATCGAATACGTCTTCACCTTCATCCGGTGTAAAGGTTTGAGACTGCAGCTCGCCTAACGCGGGGTCGTAATCCCACACACCTTCTTTATCAATTTCCTGATGGAAATGCTGAAGCAGCACTTCCCAATCGTCATTCGGAGTGAACTTCACCGCAGCACGAATACCCGAGTACGTGACTTCGTTGTGGTTGTCTTCTGCAAAGCTGAAGTTGTCCGCAACGCCCCTAGTGGTGGGCAATACTGTCAGTGCAGGGTTTGCAGTGGTGATTTGCTTAGTACCCGGAACGTTATCAATGTAACCGCCCTCGGTTACATTGAATATCGCAAAACGTGCCGCCAGAACGTCATCAATAATTGGCAGGTTGAAATACGCCTCCATTGAGTAACCGTCATCGCCACCATTGGTTGTGGTGTAGCTGGTTTCCAGGCCGCCAGAGAAGCCTTCCATGTCAGGCTTATTGGTAATCAAGCGGACTGTACCGGCCTGAGAACTTGCACCGAACAGTGTTCCCTGTGGTCCGGGCAACACTTCCACGCGATTCATATCAGTCATGTAGGCATCAATATTTCGCCCGCCCAGTGATATTGGCGCTTCATCCAAATACAAAGCCACGTTAGGCTCTGTACCAATTGCACCTGCAATTTTCAAACCGCCTTTACCAACCGATACACCACGGATAAAGATTTCATTACGACCTGGACCGCGGCCGCCCGAATTCACACCCGGAAGCACCTTGATGTAGTCTTTGAAATTACCGATGCCCAAATCTTCCAGTGATTCCTGGCCAATCGCCTGAATGGCCACTGGAATGTCTTGCGCGCTTTCCGCACGTTTAGTGGCTGTAACGACCACCTCTTCCAACATGCCGTAGGACAAATTGGCGGTTGAACCTGCAATGGCAGCTGCAATTGCGCACGAAATTCTGGTTTTGCGGGTGGATAGATTCATTTCTGCTATTCCTGATAACTTACTTTGGCTTGATTGAATAGGGCTCAGCGTGACGTTTCAAAAAGCTTGCCGAGAGACAGTGAATAATTTGAACGCGGAATGCTAAAGCACTTTCGCATCAGGTACAAGTTGCTTAAGATAAACGTGCCTTTAGCCACTATATAGAGCATTGTAATTGACATGTTGCCTAGCATGTGGATGTGCGTGAATCATGAGTAATAGTCTTTGTTTTACTAGGAGACATGGCATTTGGTGCTTAGTCTGCGCAGCACTGCTGCTCGTTAATTGTACAACTCAAAACAACCACCGTCTGTTGATCGATACACCGACGCACACCTATCAGGGCCAACTCTCCGAACAATTTCCAGGAGTTGTCGAATACCTAGGCATCCCATTTGCTAAACCACCTCTGGGTAAACTGCGCTGGCAAGCACCGCAGCCACTTGATGCAAAAAAGACGACACTACACACAAGCAAATATGCGCCCGCCTGCACGCAAAACAGAAGCGGCGTGGAATGGTATGAGGGTGTGGCCTCGGCGTTTGGTCAAAGCCCCGACGTAGCGCCTGAACCGACCGGTGTTAGCGAAGATTGTCTGTACCTTAATGTGTGGACACCTTCGGATCACACCGGCGACGCTAGCAAGGCATTGCCAATACTGGTCTGGATTCACGGCGGTGGCAACACCGCAGGCTGGGCTTATGAGCCGAATTATCAAGGTGCCGCGTTGGCTAACGAAGGCATAATCGTTGTTTCAATAGCCTATAGGCTTGGCATATTTGGCTATTTCTCTCACCCGGGGATGGCTGCAAATGACCAGGCCAACATCGCAAATTTCGGCTTGCTCGATCAGATAGCCGCTCTCAGCTGGATCAAAACCAATGCGGCCGCTTTCGGTGGAGATGCGAGTAATATTACTGTCGCTGGAGAATCGGCGGGGGCCGGCAATATCGGCTACTTGCTGGCGGTACCATCCGCGCAGAATTTATTTGCACGATCTATTCACCAAAGTGGCTCCTTCGAGCTGTATGACGACCACACACTTTCTGATCTGCATCGAGTGGCCCAGACTCTGTTACCTCATGATTCGACCGGCGATGTGTCCGCTCAATTAGCCGAACTTCGTGCGCTTGATGCAACGCAGCTCCTGGCTATTGCGGAGGCAAAGTACCCCGACGCATACAATTATCCAGTGGCAGATAATTCTGTTCTGCCAACATCGGTTCTGGATTTCTACGAGCAAGAACAAAACGCCGCGCGCTCGATGCTGATCGGTAGCAATGAAGACGAATGGTATATGTATTTGGAGCCACCTATAAACCAGGCCAGCATCGACGCCTGGTTGTCGGCAGAATTGCCGGACGCGGACCATGCGAGAATCAAGGAACTACTGGTGCCTTACGATTCTGACCGCAGCCGATTGGATAAACTGGTTGGCGGCCAGATATTCAGATGCGGCGGTTACTACATGGCGGCAAAAAACGCTGAGCGGAATGGCAATTCCTGGGTCTACCATTTTTCTCGATCCAGAGAAGGCGTTGGCGGCGATGCCTTGCGTTCCTACCACGGTGCCGAAATACCTTATATGTTCAACACCCACGATGATTGGCTGCCTGTCAGCAAGGAGGATGTTGATCTAACGAATAACATGGTGGGCTATTGGCTCAATTTTGTTAGAACCGGCAACCCCAATGGTAAAGGCCTGCCGACATGGCCAAGCTACAATGGTGAGACCAAACTTGTGCAGAAGCTGGATGCAGTGACCGAAGCTATTGCGGCCCCACAGACTGAACTGTGTGAGTTTCTAATGCCCAACGAGTTTGACAACTAATCCGTTAACGCACGCTGCTACTGGCGCGCCACTAGGCAACCTAGACCAAAACCGCAAGGTCCCTCCGTCACCCGCTTATCGCTAATAACGCTTTTGTACTTGCGCGACCAATGTCCTGCCCTAGTCTTAAATTGACTACATATTGATCATTACGTTGAAAATTTCGGCGTTTTGAGGGGCCAGAATTTCGCATGATTAAAAATAAAACATTAAGAATCATTGGCTTACTGCTTTTTTCCTTGCTTCAGTATGCATGTACGCACCCGATCGAAGTTACCGGCAAGGGTGCTGTTAGCGACAGCCGCAGCAATTTCGAATGCAATCACCTGGAAACTCCATGCGAAATAACCATTGGTGGGCCATATGAAGCTTACTACCGGGCTGTTCCTCACCGAGGCTGGCAATTTAATGGCTGGCAGAACTGCTTAACATCCAGCTCAACGAACCGCTGCGAGTACAACATTAATGCCGAGACAGTGCGTCAAAACTGGTTCAAAACCATGCCGGCACTAGTGGCTAATTTCACCGAAGGTGACGCAGACGAAGACGGCGTATTGGACCGGCTTGATATACGCCCCAACGATGCAGACTGCACAGGAGAAGGCAGTCACAGTTACGACAGCTGCGCGTTCAATGGTTTGAGAGAAAGGCTTAGCTCAGTAGAAATTCTGACAACAGCTTCGGGTCTGCAATTCATTACGCTACAGCGTGACAACGAAGTACTGCGCTACCAAACTGATACTCAGCAGTTTCTAAGCCCAGTCCGACCGGACTACCGCTTTGAAGGCAGTGTGACTGATATTCAGCATTCCAGCAGCCTGGGCGGGATGATTTACTTTGGTGGCAACCGCACCGTTTATTTTGTCGCTGACAGCAGCACAGACGCTACACCCACCGAATTACTCTCGATCGAAGACAGCTCTTTCCAAGTGTCATTTATGGGCGTCTCCGACGATCTTATTATTGTGTATGGCCAGGACAGGCTGAATTATAACTACGTAGCCCAGGAACGAATTTACACCGCTGAAGGCGAGCTGCTATCGACAATCGACACAAATGGCATTGCTTATAGAAAATACCTGTCAGACTCCGCAACAGGCATCGTTTACAGCATTGGTTACAGCGGCACCAACAACACCTATTCACTACGAAAAATGCTGATCAGCCCAACCGGTGAATACAACTCGGTTACTAGCGTAGACCTCAATACCAATCAGGCCATTAGCTGGATGAATTTATCACCTGATGGTTCGCGTGTATTGCTTTCAGATGGCTCCGTGTTCAACACCGCGGACCTAAGTCTTGCATTTACTATATCAAAGACACTAGGACCCGCCACCTGGCTGAATAATGGTGAATTATTAAGTGTACAAGCAAACAACGAGTGGCCCGCGAGCTATAGCTTGCTTCGCAGCGGCGTCGATGGGCAGCCGCTAGAGAGAGTTAGTATTGGGCGAGACATAGCGAATGCGTTTATCGCTACTGACACCGGCGCAGTGGTTTTTATGGGCCAAGCTAACATAGAAGCTATCAGTGAGTTTGAACCAAACGACGACAGAGACGGCGACGGAGTGGCCAATACGGAAGACGCTTTCCCGGACAATATTGCGGCATCACTGGATACAGACAGAGATGGGTATCCCGACCAATGGAACGATGGCTTTGGCGCAGGCGACAGCACGAGTGATTTGAGTCTGGATGCTTTTCCGGTCGACACAATGTGCTACCTGACTGAACATGGCAACAACGGAAGCTGTGACCATGGTGCGCGAATTGGCATCTACTATCCGGCCAGCGTGATACAAGACGATAACGGTGTAGTGTATCTGCTAGGAGCCAATGTAGTGCATCGGTGGGATACTGAGACAGAGCAATACCTGTCATCGATCAGTGTGGACAGCAGCAAGCCAATAGAACTTGCAGTGCAAGCGCGCAATATTGCCTTTCACGCGGCTAGCGGTGATTTGTTCATTGCCTACGACGACGGTCAGATTCGAAGAGTGTCGCCGTCATCGCCAAACACTGTGCTAAAGCATTCACAAATCGACGGTTCTATACGCGGCTTCACTGCTAGCGCAAACATGTTGTTCGCTGCTGCTGCATATGCAGACGACATTGTTAGTCTGGATATAGCGACAGGTCTGGAGCAGGACAGAAGCCAATGGCCCGGCAACAACACGCCGCAAGTACTTCGATGGAATCAAGCGACACAAACCTTGTATGGAAGCGGGAGCGATATTCAAAGCATAGGCGTTGATGCTATGGGCCAGTTTGTGGCAACAAGCGATCTTGCTGCCAATTTTAGCAACCGCCAGAATTCGACGTTCTCAATCTCTAGTAATGGCCAACTTCTTATCTCGTATGATGGCCGGGCTCAACGAACGTCTGATGGAGCAACAATCCGGGATTTCGAAAACTCTGCGATGATCGCCAACTGGTTAAATAACTCTCTGATTACAATTGAGAATCTGGAAAGCGGTAGCGAACTTACGCAATGGAGCTCGGATTTGCAGGCGGCACATTTCCAGCTGCAACTGGACTATCAACCATTGGGACTGCTTGCTGATTATGGTTCCATAATCGCCGTATATACGCTTGACCAATCGCTGCAATTCGCCAAACTCAGCTTGGGCGATGCCGACGGCGACGGCATGCCTAGCTGGTGGGAAGAACAGAATGGCTTTGATGACAACGACTCATTCGACGCCGACCTCGACAGTGATCTGGACAACCTCAGCAATTTGCAAGAGTACCTTTTTGAAACGGACCCGACACTGATCGATTCCGATGCTGACGGCCTCAGTGACGGTGACGAAGTAAATGTCCATCAGACCAACCCAAGCCTCGCGGACACTGATGGTGACGGTTTGAGTGATGGCGATGAGGTGAATATTCATTCAAGTTCACCAACGCTTGCTGACAGTGACAACGACCGCATGAACGACGGCTGGGAAATTCAAAACGGTTTAAACCCATTAAACAGCGACGATGGTGCGCTGGACGATGACGACGATGGCTACAGCAATTTCGAAGAATTCACACTAGGCACAGACGCACAGACCGCGGGCCATCCGCAGGTCGAACCATGGGCTCGGCAGAACGCCAATGCCCGAAACAACGCTTATTTCCCAATAGCTCTTGATGTGGGTAATTTCCAGGAAGCCTGGTCGCAGCGTTACGACACGTATGCTTTAGAGACCAATGGAGTGATCAGCGCAGATCGCAAACTATTTCGTGTGGCGTCAAGTAATGATTGGCGAAATCCGGGCCACACTGTAGAGCTCATTGATAGTGATAGCGGTGCAATTGATAAACGCTACAGCATTCAAGCGGCTACTTTTGACGTACAACAGTATGTGTACGATTCGAGCCAGCTATTGCTATCTGGTTACATACGCCATGAAGATTATACGTACTCTAAGACAATCAATGCCTTGAACGTTAGCTCTGGGGTAGAACAGACTGTTCGCGAAGAACTTGATGACTCACCGAACAATGTGTCTGCGTTATTCGCTAACAACACTGTGGTTAATGAAGTGTTCTATCACGGCGATACTCGCACGGCGGCAATCAGCCGAGAGACAGGGGAAGCACTGTGGAACCTGGAAAGCCTTTCAAATACTATTGGTTCTGCCGCTGACGAAAACACGCTGTATGTTTATCAACGCAACCAACTGCAGGGCAATCATGTTCTTAGCAAGTTAGATAGGATCACGGGGGAGCAGTATGCAGAGCATGTATTTCAGCCTCAGCCCTATTACCATAACAATGTTTCTGGTCTGACACTGAGTAAATCAGGGAGTCTCGTATTCTACGAGAATTCGACCTTACGTGCGTTTGATACTGCATCACTGCAGCCTCGCTGGACCCGCGATATTGGCAGATCAGACTTTATTTCAATAGGTCAGGGGAAAGTGTTTCTTGTCGTGCATGGCATCCTGTTCGTACTCGATGAGTTTACCGGCAACACCTTATGGGTTTGGAGTCCACCGAACGGGAATACTCTTCAAAACAATCTGATCGCATTTCGCAGCCACGTTATCGTTTCTGGCGGAGAAAAGACCTGGGCAATTTCTATCGACAGCGGTGAAGCCGTATGGGAGCACGAGGCCACAGGCTACTTGTCATACAGTGAAGGCAAGTTGTTTATAAGCAGGGGCAGTGACTTTGTCGCCATCGATATGAGTGATGATCTGGACAGCGATAGTCTGCCCAATTGGTGGGAGCGAAAGCACGAACTTGACGACGCTAATCCCGCTGACGCGACCACTGATGCAGACGACGACGGTCTGAACAACCTTGAAGAGTACATTGCCGGAATCAATCCGCGATCCAGTGATACTGATGACGACGGCATCTCGGATTTTGACGAAGTACAAACCTATAACACTCGTCCTGAATACGCTGACAGCGATGAGGACGGGCTCAGTGACAATGACGAATTAACGCTTCATTTAACATCACCCACCGAGAAAGACAGCGACGGTGACTCGTTCTCTGACTTCGCAGAGATTCAAGAATATAATTCCGATCCAAACGATGCAGCAAGCGTTCCGGCTGGCGCAATCGTCAACATGCTTGAGTCGTTTGAAACGGAATCATTGCCAAGCGGTTGGACAAGTAGTGATCCGGCGTGGGGCCTGGTCGAATTTGACGCCACTGAAGGTAATCAAAGCTTGCTGTCGGGCACCGGCAGCGGGAGAATCGAAAGCAGTATTTTCTTTGAAGGCTTGTTTAGCATGGGCACGCTCACGTTTGATTTTAAAGGTCTGGAGAGCGATCGCCGAGGTACGTTAAGCATCTATGTTGATGGCAACTACGTGGCGAATGTTCAGCCCGGCCGCCAGTGGTCAGAGACATCATTTGATATTGCAGAAGCGGGCAATCATCAGATTGAATGGCGATACACAAACACGGTTTATAGCCCGACTGAGCTGTCGATTCACTACGCACAAATAGACAACGTTCGCTTCACCGCGCAATAACAAGGCATGTCTCGCGATGAAGACTGTTTAGAATATTTTATACCGCGCACCGCGTTTGCGCGGTATTTTCTGATCCTCAGGTAAGGTACAAATGCGATCCATACGGGTTACGCTGCCATCGGCATACTCCCACACCAACTGTTCGCCATCCAGATACCGCTTTACCACCACAGGTCCCCAGCCAAATACGTTGAACTCCAGAACGCCATTCTTCCAAGTCTTGCTGGCAGAGGTGCGGCCGCAATACTCTTTCTCACCCATCATAAAGAGTACCGAGCCTTCAGTGTCATTCGAGTTCTCACCACCAGTGCTATTCGGCCCGCCATCATGAATAAGTCCACTAGTCGTTATAACAACTCTTCGCCCGCACTGCTCTACTCTTTCGACGTGACCGACTTTTCCGTCAACACCTATCCACAAGCCACGGATGTCGGCAGCATTCTCCGCTAAGGGCTCAGTGCACTCAGCAAGAATGGGTAATGGGAAATGCGAGTAAGCACAATCAGGTGTATTGCCCTTAGGTATGTCTGCCGCAAACTTGCCACTGCCATCCAGAACGGGCAGTTCGCAGTAGTTTATTGTGCTGCCGTCACCCTCTAGCGTGAGCGCCTCTGTCATCAGGGCGGGTCGCGCAGAGAAAAACATCTGCCAAAACAACAACACACCTAGCAACAGCAGCACTAAAAGAACGCTGACCAGCCATTTTGTCATGCTGTCAATTCTCAGTTATGGAAAAGCAATCAGCGCGGTAAACGCTAATACTAAAACCCAATATAATCTATTGACACTACTTATGTCTATATATTCTCAGAAGATTGTACAATTCGAGTACTTTTAGTAGAAGGCTTTGATGCCAATTGAAAGGCCCATGATAAACAGCAAGCACAGAGATGCTGTTCGGTAAAACTGGCTGGAATAGCGAAGAAACAGCGCGTAGCCCACCTTGTCGAACACATACAAGGTTGGCAACGCCAACAGAAAAATGGCAAGCATTTCATAACGGAGGAAACCTGCTAAGCAATAAGACACCAAGCCGATCAAAGCCGACAGCATAAAAAACACCATAAGCATGGCCCTACTTTGCCTTGGGTCCGGCTGAGTCCGCATGGCATAAGCAATCACGGGAGGGCCTGGAATTGCGAGCACTCCATTCATCAACCCGGAAGCTGTGCCGGCGATACATTGCAACAAAACACTTTGCCGACCACTGTCGGCCCTATTCAAAAGCAGACCCAGTAACGCCAGGAATATTGAGGCGCTGATCAATATTTGAAACAAGCGTACCGAAACATAAGCAAGCAAAGAGGCGCCGATGAAGGTGGCCACAGTAGCCGTACCAAGCATTGGCAGCATTGGCTTGATTGACGTGTCTTGCCAATAAGTGGGCAAGCTGAAGAAACTGATAGTTAACGCAAGAGAAGCGCTCAGAACTACCGCGTCAGTGGGAGGAAATAACAGTGAAAAGCCTGGAACCGCGGCCAACGCAAAACCAAAACCAGTAAATGAACGCAACAGTGATGCTACTGCAACAACCAGACAGACCAGAGCAAGCTCAATTGGACTTACTCCAGTTAACGATTCCAAACAGTTTGCCAGGGCAACGATATTGTTCCGCACGCTAAGCTTTGCGGAACAATATTTTCACAGCTTAGGCGCCAACCCGACTGAATTCTACCTCTGGAAATCCGGCGTCAACTGAATCACGCATCTTGTCGTAGTACACATTGGCGCCGCCGAAATAAATCAAGACCCTTGGGTTTTTATCCTGAAGGTTCGCGCCCATCATCCAGGAGTTTACTTTATCACCTTGCGCCATAATGGTCTGCGCGTGAATTTCTGCGGTTTCTGCAACCCAGGCATCTTCAGCTTCCTGCTTTGGCTCGCACACATCCAGACCTTCAGCTTCCATCTTCTTGATGCAGTCAACAATGTACAAAATATTCTGCTCGATTGATGTAGGCAGGTTAGCAAACGGAGCTTGTGGGCCGGTGATCATGAACATATTGGGGAATTCAGCAACGAAAACACCCAGGATCGACGCTGACACCTCATCCCATTTTTCACGAATGGTTAAGCCATTTCGACCACGAATATTCAACGCTTCCTGACCACCCGTATAGGCCTGGAATCCAGTTGCCAGCACAATAATATCCAACTCGTATTCACCTTCTGTAGTGCGAATACCGTTCTCGGTTATCTCTACGATAGGTTCACGCTCGCCGATATCGACCAGCTTCACATTATCGCGGTTATACGCTTCAAAATAACCGTGATCTAACGGCGGTCGTTTCGCAAAAAACGAGTACTTGGGCGTGAGTATTTCCGCCACTTCAGGGTCGTTAACACGCTCTTTCATTTTGCTGATAACAAAGTCACCGGCTGCTTTATTGGATTCCGCACTTCCTAACAGATCATCAAAGGTTTCAAATACGAAGCGGAAACTGCCACGTGGCCAGTGCTCTTCAAAAATAGCTTGCACTTCATCGGGTGGCGTGTCGGCCACATTTCTACCCACCGGACTATCAAAGGCCATACCAAATACATGATTGCGACACTTGGCAATGATCTCGTCGTAGTTGTCTTTGATTTCCTTTTCCCACTCAGGCGTCATGGGCTTTTGCACTGCGGGTAGTACGTAGTTTGGCGTGCGCTGAAAAACCGTAACATCGGCAGCGGTTTCCGCAACAACAGGCAACATCTGTACCGTAGTTGCTCCCGTGCCAATAATGCCTACACGTTTGCCGGCATAGTCCAAACCTTCTTGTGGCCAACGCGCCGAGTGAAACAACGGGCCTTTGAAGGTATCAGCGCCTTTTATGTCAGGAATAACGGGTTCTGAAATCATACCCATCGCGCTAATAAAATACTTGCACGTGAACTGCTCACCATTGGCGGTTTTTACCAGCCAATGGCCACTGTCTTCCTGATAGTCGGCGCTGGAGATTTCAGTATTCAGCTGAATGTGTGGCCACATATCGCATTTGTCGGCAACAAAATGCATGTAGCGATTGTTCTCCTCCCAGCCAGGGTAACGTACAGACCAGCTCCACTCGTTAAGAATTTCTTTTGAGAAAGTGAGGCAATAGTAGTAACACTCACTGTCACTTGCCGCACCCGGGTAACGATTCCAGGTCCATGTTCCGCCAATGTCGGATGCTTTATCGAACACCTTAATGGATAAACCGGCTTCGCGAACGGAATGAACCAGACCAAGCCCGGCAAAACCTGCGCCAACGGCAATTACGTCGAAGTCGGTGTTTTGTTGTGAAGCCATGAATACTCTCCTGTTTATTGTCTACGGACTCAGATAGCTCTTACGTAAATGTGTAAATATAATAACAAATATCCGCTCTTTACCGAGCTCGAATCCCAAAGCTATGGCGGCAATCTAAATACATACAATGCCTGACCATTGGCAGGCTGATAAATATCCGGGCTTATCACCGCAGTCATAGCCCGAAATACGCCCATCCCAGTGGGTACGGCGATGTACTGTTCTCCATCAACAGCAAATGAAATCGGGTAACCATGGGTCGGCGCTCCTAGCCGAACATTCCAAAGCAACTTTCCATTGCGGCTGTCAAACGCATTTAAGGTGCGATCAAGATCACCAATAAACACCAGATCACCGGCCGTAGCTAGCGCTCCCGTCATAAACATGGCCGCTTGGTCGTGACGCCAGCTTTCCTGCATAGTGTCAGCGTCAAACGACACCAGCCTGCCTAACAGACCATTGCTGCCTGGTGCTGGAAAAGATCGCGAATCGCCACCGTAGCCACCTTCGCCCACAATTTTCGGCACGTCGCGCCCGGTAAGTTCAGAGCAAAGGTTATGAAGCGGAATGAACAGCGACTGCTGGCGTGGAGAATACGCCATTGCCTGCCAGTTATGGCCTCCATAAATACCTGGGCAGGTCTTGATCGGATCACCGATACCGGCCGCCACAATATCCTTACGGTAACGCACTTCGCCAGTTTCATGATTGATCGATTCGAAAACATCTTGGTCAGTAGTTTCCACCACCGCGTCGAACTTGCCTGTACTGCGCTGTAGCCGCCATAGTAGGCCGTCTTTACCTACCGTAAACAGCCATCGATTATTGCCTCTATCAACAAGCACTCGTTCAAAACCAACTTCCATATCAATGGTTTCACCAGGAATATGTTGATAAAACCAGGCGATCTCGCCGGTGTCGGCCTTTAACGCCAATGTGGAATTGGTGTATAACGCTTTATCTTTGGTTGACATTCCCCGGCTGGCGGCAACCCAGGGTTTGGCCTGCGATGTTCCTATGTAAAACAGATTGAGCTCCGGGTCGAAGCTGCCCGCTATCCAGGTATCACTGCCTGCCCTGAACTCTGCTGCCAGGCCTGCCCAGCTATCATCCCCGAGCTTGCCTGGTAGCGCGATCGTCGAAGTGCGCCAAAGTTCTTTACCCGTTTTTGCGTCATGTCCGGTAACAAAACAGCCTGGCTCTTTATACCGCTCACAACCATTAATACCTGAGAGAACAACACCGTTTCCAACAATGGGGCCGCTGGTATGTGTGTAACCCAGTCGGTAATCAGCCTTGACAGTGCGCCAGACCAGATTGCCTGTTTTTGCATCAAGTGCGATGATCGCTGCATCATAAGTTGCGAGATACAGCTTGTCGTCATATAAGGCGATGTTACGTTGCGGCCCGCCCAGCGTTTTGGCCTCGGGTGGATACTGGTAGGCATACTCCCAGATCAGTTCGCCGTTACTGGCATCGATGGCCTGAACGATATTGCCAGGATGCGCCAGGAACATCACACCATCATGCACCAAGGGCGTGGTTTGATTGCTGCCGTCACGCATCGCAAGCACCCAGGCCAACTGCAGCTGATTAACGTTTTTGCGGTTAATCTGCTTTAACGGACTATAACCCTGGCCGTCCAGGGTTCTCCGCCAACTCAACCAATCAGCAGGCTCCGGTGAGTTCAGCATCGCAGTGGTTACCGGGCGCCAGTCGGACAGAGATTTGTTTTTAAATGCCGATCTATTCTTTGCGATGCTTGCTATCACGTCCGCACTGGACCATGAATCGGCTGCTTCGTTGTTCGCGTTGGTTGTCGATAGCTTCGCAGTACTGGCATTTTTCTCCGCCAGATAAGTCGCTAATTGCTGGTGGTCCGCCGCGCGCAATGACAACTCTCCACCGGGCGGCATACTGCTCACGTTGTAGGCCAGCAATGCATCCAACGACGCAGATTCACCACTGAGCCCCCACTTTTGAACGAACGCCGGGCCCAGCAGCGAATTGCCATGCGCCGAGCCGCGCAAATCCAGCCCATGACATTGGGCACAATGCTGCTCATAGAGCTTGGTGCCTGCTAAGTCTTCACCGAACAAAAATGGCGATACTTGTGCCAGCAGACCAATACAGAATGTGCTTCCGAACGTTCTATAGGACAATCTCATTATTTTGAATATTATTCAAAAGTTGCTGAGCGATAAAAACACAGTCCTACAGCGAAAGTCAATAAAAGCGGGCGGATTCCTGGGCAGAGCCCAGCCAGGGTCTAGTAGAAATGTATACCGTTTAAGCAGGCCGATCTTCCTTGCTCATGCGCTGCCTGCCCGGCGTTCGTGCGCCAAACCAACCAAGTCAGATAATCGCTGCGGCATCAAACGACACAAAATATCAAGAAGCACCGCATCCGCTCCAACCAACTGCCGTTTACGATCTTTGCGCAACCCTTTGATAATTATGCGCGCCGCTTTATCCGGGGAAGTTTTCGCTGCCTGATCAAACTGTTGTATCAGCTTGCTTTCATCTTCTTGCCCGTTATTTTCTTCAGAAAAACGTGCGTTACGAACAATGTTGGTCTTGATGCCCCCAGGGTGAACCGATGTGACCTTCACACTGGTTTTTCGCAATTCCTGAATCAAGGTTTGATTCAGTGCTTTGACCGCATGCTTGGCGCAGTTATAAGGACCGTTATTTGGAAACGGGAAAAACCCGTTAACGCTGGATATATTCACAATGTTCGCTTCAGGGCGTTGCTTCAGGTGCGGCAGAAACGCCTTGGTGCCGTACAAAACGCCGTAAAAGTCGATGTTAAATACCCACTCAAAATCTTCATAACTGATGTCTTCGATGCTGCACACCGAAGCCACACCGGCGTTATTGATGATGCAATCCACCTGCCCGTGCTGCTCAATAACCTCCTCAGCCCAGGCATAAACCCGTTCCCGATTAGCAACGTCAACAATATGTGTGCTCGCCTTGCACTCTTGAGGCAATAAGGCCGCAGTCTGCTGCAAACCCAGCTCATCCACATCGGCGATCGCAAGATGACAACCAAGCTCTGCAAGCTGCACCGCAAGGCTGCGGCCAATACCAGAAGCAGCACCTGTCAGCGCCACTACTTTTCCATTCAGGTTTTTCATAAGAGTCTTTATCTGTAGTGATTTGCACGAAAGCGCCTGATACCAGGTCACTCTTGCTCGCCTGCAACCGCAGGTAACGATAGAATGCCGCGTCGGCCGCTCAGACCGGATTATGAACTACTGAAGACAAGGCAAGAAGTATGAATAGAAACGTAGAGATGCTAGACCCTGCGATCATGGGCAATGAAACGACTATGTATGGCCTATTCGACTATTTACGCAGTGAAGACCCGGTGAGCTACGTTGATCACGAAGACTTCGAGCCTTTCTGGGCAATCACCCGTCATGAAGACGTAAAGTTCATTTCGCAAAACAATAACCGCTTCCTCAACAACCCTCGCACAGTGCTAATGCCAAGAGAGTTTGAGCAAGCCCTTCTGGATCAGTTTGGCACTCGAAACGGCCTGGAAACGCTGATTCACATGGACGAGCCCAAGCACAAAAAGCTTCGTGGTGTAACTCGCGAATGGTTTAAGCCTGGCCCCATAGGCAAACTTTCAGGCTCCGTAGAACGCATTGCAAAAGAGTTTGTGGACAAGCTTGAAAATCTGGGAGGCGAATGCGATTTTGTCAGCGAAATTTCTTTGCTGTATCCGTTGCGCGTCATCATGTCCATCCTTGGCATTCCTGAAGAAAAAGAACCGATGATGCTTAAGCTCACTCAAGAGCTGTTTGGTTCGTCAGACCCAACTCAATCGCGAGGGGATGATCCAGAAACAAACATCACCGTGCTGCTGGACTTTTTCAGTTATTTTAAAAGCCTGGTGGAAGACAGAAAGACTAACCCACAAGACGATCTGGCCACAGTATTGGCCAACGCATTGGTTGATGGTGAGCCGATGGAGGAGCTGGATCAAATCAGCTATTTCATCATTGCAGCAACGGCAGGCCACGACACCACTGCAGCCACTGTAGGCGGCGGTATGAAAGCCTTGCTTGATCACCCGGAGCAACTGGCCAAACTGAAGGCTAACCCGGAATTATGCGCACAAGCAGCGAAAGAAATGATTCGCTACGTGTCGCCCGTTCGGCACATGATGCGAACCACCACGCAAGATGAGGTGTTTCAGGGTAAGAACATTGCGGCCGGTGAAAGCCTCTGCTTGTGGTATCCGTCGGCTAATAGAGACGCTGAAGCCATCAGCGATCCGGATGTGTTCGACATTGAACGAGACAATCGAAATCAACTCGCTTTCGGCTACGGCGGGCATATGTGCCTGGGCCAGCACCTTGCGATATTGGAGGTGGAGTTGTTCTTTAAGGAATTGTTACCCAGACTAAAACACATGGAAATCAGTGCCGACCCTGAGTATGTGCACGCAGTGTTTGTTGGCGGGCTTAAATCCATGCCAGTTCGTTACCAGTTTTGAGGCACACATTATGAGCAACACACAAAAACTGGAGCGCGAATTCTTTCGAATGCTCAATGCGGTTGTAGAGCCCGCAGTACGTAAAGGAATAGGCTCGCCCAGATTTGTACCCGGTGGCTTGATTGTGCTGGAAACCACGGGGCACAAATCCGGGAAAACCAAGAGCACGCCGCTGGCGGCAACTCGGTTGGGACAATACGTATTTGTTAGCACCTTCCGTGGCGAAAGGTCACACTGGATTAAAAACCTTGAGAAACAACCCAAGGCTGTTTACTACCTGGCTGGAAAACCACGCAATACCAAAGCGTTTGTGATGAAACAAGGCAAGCGCTATCGCAAACCGAAATCATTGCCGGCATTTATTGGCAAGATCACTGATTTTTTGGCTCCGTATACAAAAGCCGGCTGGGTGTTTGTGGTGCTAGCGCCCGTCAACTAGACGCTTGCGAAACAAGCGTCTAGCCAAGCAGTGTGGCATCAGCCCGTTATAGCCATACCCAACCATTCCGCTACCAGGGCAGGCGTTTCTTCGCCTTCAATCTCAACAGTGATTTTCTGGGTGCTTAAAAAACGGTTTTCGTCCTTACGATCCACGTTGATAAGTTCGGCATGTGCTCGAATTCGCTTGCCTGCACGCACGGGTGCTAAAAAGCGAATTTTATCGAAACCGTAGTTTATGCCCATCACAGTGTTTTCTGGCGCCACGCCAATTTCTTCACTTAGCTTGACCAGCATCGACAAGGTTAGAAAACCGTGGGCAATGGTGCCACCAAACGGTGTTTCGGCGGCTTTCTCTTCATCAATGTGAATGTACTGATGATCTTCAGTGCAGTCCGCGAAGGTGTTAATCCTATCCTGGTCGATGGTGATCCATGGGCTGGGTTCAGATTTTAAGCCAACCTGGTCAACCATCTGCTCTTTATCAACGAATGTCTTTGCCATTATGCGTTCCTTTCTTGAATTAGGATGTGTGGATATTATGGCATATATCATGCCAATACACGAGGCAGGGAAACAAGTGGATCAATTCGCTTGATCCGCTGTGCTCCCGCAGCACCGTTCTTCAGGCGGCCAGAGAAAAACCTTCGTAGTTATTCTCAACAATCTGATTGCATTGTTCGTAATAGGTATCAAACCCATGCCTCTCATCTTGTGCAATGCCAGCACTCCCGCAAAGCATGCACCAAAAATCGCCACGTCATGTGTTTCCGTCATCATTATGTCTGCCTGGTAAATTCTTATGCTGGGTAATCTATTGGCTCATCACAAACCCGCCATTGGGTGAAATCACCTGACCTGTCATAAACTTCGCCTCATCGCTGGCCAGATACACCGCTGGCCACGCGATGTCATCGGTGTCACCGAAACGCAGCATAGGCGTTTGGGCCTCAAGCAAGCTGCGCGCTTCCCCAAACGGTGCGACAAGATCGGTGTCGATATAACCGGGTGCTAGCGCGTTAACCCGTATGCCGCGCGTCACCACCTCGCGCGCGATTGAACGCGTTAGACCCATGATTCCTGCCTTGGCTGCGCAGTAGTGTGGCGAGATACCGCCTGTTGAGCCCATTATCGAACCCATATTTATAATGCAGCCCGACATTTGCGGATTCATAATCTTTAGCGCTTCGCGTGAGCAAAAAAACGTGCCATTGAGGTGAATACCTAGCATGCGATGCCATTGTTCATCTGTTATTTCAACAGTTACATCAGCATGGGTTTCAATTGGGCCGCCCGCCTGTAACTCCGCCATCTGTTGAAAAGGAACTTCCGTCAACCTGCGCGTTTGCTCCTCGCTGCTGCCGTCAAACGCAATGCCAGCATTATTGACCAATATATCCAGCCGTCCGAATTCAGTGCTCACGCGTTCGAACATTTCACGCACCGCTTCTGAATTGCTGACATCGGCAACCATCGCCGTACCCTCTACTTCATCTGCCATGTGCTCCGCGGGCTCTGCGCGTACATCGTTGATGATCAGCTGGGCACCCTCTTCTTTAAAACGCCTGGCAATTTGCGCACCGATCCCGGCACCCGCGCCGGTGATAAGTGCGATCTTGTTATCTAGTCTGCCCATGTAAGCTGTACTCCCAATTATTGTTTGTTCGAGTTTTCCTTTAAGAATGTACGCAATGCTTCGTCACGCCACATTTTCGCGCTAAAAATATCCTGATAAGGCGTATAAGGCGAAGTTGAAGCCGCCTCAGGGAAATCACCCATTACCGTTACGCGCTGTATCACCCGCTCGCCTTCAAAATCGTTGAGCACACTGTGTTGGGTGCAGCGGTTATCCCACATGGCAATGGTTCCTTCGCTCCAGCGATACCTAAGGCCAAAACGATCACGAGTGGCATGGCGGGTTAAATAGGCAAGCAATGTGTTGCTCTCTTCCAGGCTTAGTTCTACCAAACGCCGGGTGAAATGCTCGTTAACGTACAGAGACTTTCGGCCCGTAACGGGATGAACCCGAATAACGGGATGTATCGCCATTCTCTCAGGATGCCCATGCGGTGCGGCATCATGCAAGGCCGTCAGGCCCTCGCATAATTCCTGCATCGGCTTTGAAAGTTCATCATAGGCTTTGTACATATTCGCCCATTGAGTGTCACCACCTACCGAGGGGCAGGTTTTCATATGCAAAATAGAGAAAACGGCAGGCTCGGCCTGGCAGCTTAAGTCGCTGTGCCACTCGTCTGCGATGGCGCCCTGACCACCGCTGGCGTGCAATTCAAAGAATTCAGGTCGTTGCGCATCCAGTGATAAGTTGGGATGGCCTTCAAGCCGACCGAACAAGCGACCAAACGCAATGTGTTCGTCCGGTGTCAGATGCTGATCCGGGAAAAAAAGCACAAGATGTTCCGCAATGAGTTCAAGCACCCGTTCTGCTTCCTGCTCGCCAGCAGTCGACAGCTTAATGCCACGTATTTCCGCCCCCAGCGACCCGGAGACCGGTGCGACATCGATCTTTGTTGAATTCATAGCCATGATCATTCGACCTTACATCAGCTCAGAGTAACTTGATAAGCCTCACTTCAGCAAGGGCCTACCGTAAGCCGCTATTGCAGCTCACGCCGATCACATATGATTAACTATTATGCAGGCTTGATCAGTTCGGCCAGAAGATTAGTTCGTCACCTTCTTCAAAACGTTCTGCGAGAGTTTTGTCTATAGCCACAGGCATTTCCGAACTGTACGGGTACAAGGGCCCTCTGGAAGCGGCCTGGTGCTCATCCAGTAATGCCCTTAATCGGGCCAGTTGCTCCGGGTTTTTATCCGCTAAATTGTTTTGCTCGGTTGGGTCTTGCGCCAAATTGTATAGCCAGGCTTTTTCAGGCCTTTGGGATACCTGCAACTTCCAGTCTTTATGTCGCACAATGCGGTAATAACCACTTTGCCAAAACAGGGTATCTCGCGACCAGTTGGTTTCTGATCTTCTGGCGTTGACTGTTAACGGCAGCAAGTTTTCGCCGTCGATTTCTATTTCTTCAGGCACGCTGGCACCGGCTGCTGCGGCCATTGTGGGCAGATAATCAATATGCGCTACCGGCTCGTTAACCACGGTACCGGGGTTTATGCGCGCTGGCCATCGCATAAAAAATGGTACACGAATGCCACCTTCAAACATCGACAGTTTCCAGCCACGATACGGCGCGTTAACCTCTGGCAAACCGATATAGCCCGCACCACCGTTGTCGCTGGAGAACATAACAATCGTATTGTCAGCCAGACCTTCCTGTTCCAGAGTCTCCATCACTCGACCAACACTTCTGTCCAGAGCTCGCATCATCGCTGCATACACACGCAGCCGGTGCGGCTCGATATCGCCAACGGCCTCATAATCTTCCCGAGTCGCCTGCAAGGGTGTATGTACCCCCCAGTGAGCAAGATATAAGAAGAATGGCCGATGCTTGTTATTTTTAATCACCTTTATCGATTCATCTGTCCAGTAGTCAGTAAGATAACCACCCGGCAGAAATCGCTCATCACCGCCGTTATTAAACGCGGCGGCATAAGTCATGCCCGCCCATAAGAAGCGATCAATTGGATCAAAATCCAGCTTGGCGTTAACAACGTTAGGGTCATCTTCCGGCAGAAACAAACCGCTTGCCATCAGCAAACTGTCGTCAAAGCCCTGATCATTGGGCGCCAGACCTTCGGACCGGCCAAGATGCCATTTACCTATGTGCGCGGTGTAATAGCCTTGCAGCTTCAGAAGCTCGGCGATGGTCAGTTCCGAAGACGGTAAGCCCTGCCGCTCGTAAGGGATTGCTGACTCCTCATCAGTACCACCCCCGGGCCTGGGTAGACCGTTGTCGATACTTGCCGCAACCATAGCCACTAGTGGGCGCATTCCGGTGGGCGTTGGCGTGAACTCAAATCCTGTTCGCGTTGGGTAGCGGCCAGTCATTATCATCGCACGCGATGGCGCGCACGTCGCATTGCCTGCATACGATTGCAGGAACATCGCACCATCTGCGGCCAACTGGTCGATGTTTGGTGTTTTAACTCGACCGCCAGCCACGCCGCCGCCAAACGTGGAAATATCATTCAGGCCCAAATCATCAGCCAATATCAGCACGATATTAGGCGGTCTTTCAGAAGCAGAGCTTGTTGCCTCTGAGGGTCCGATTTGCCAGTCATTCACCTTGTTGGGCTGAACCACATATTCACTACTGGCGCGCTTCTTGGCCATTGCCAACACAAGGTCAACGCGATTAAACCAGGCGAGTGCAGCTATGCAGAGCGAAACCACAAACAGCGTTAACAGAATCTTTTTCATAACGATAAAATACCGAATCAGCTTCGCTTAACAAGCAAGCGCACAACGAGTGCGATAGACAAGAGAATCAGGGCGAACAAGGTTCTCACTGAAAACAAACTGATTTCAGGTTCAATGGGGAATACATGGGTTTGCTTAATTGACGCGAACTTATGCACCGCCAATCCGCTGCCAGCCATGCCCACAATCATATCTAACATGTCTTTTACACTGCGGTAGCGAACAATGGCGGTCACGTCCCAGTCTCGCCAGTCATCGTCAATCATGAAGCTACCAATCACTGAGCCTTTCAAAATAGGCAGGCTGCCTCGTGACAGCAACTCTTTGATTACACCATTAGAGTAACGGGCATCAGCGGCAAGTGCATCAGTTTCCTTTGCCCAGGGAGAATCTTCGGGGTATGCAGCCTGCTCACGATACTTGATCAGGTTGACCATCAGAAATTCATTACCTGTGTCGAATTCACCCAGCCTTTGCATCAATACGGTGGTCTCGGCAACAGTCTCCGGATCGGATTTAGAGTATTCAGCCATCTCGCTAATATAGGCATCCAGCTCAGCGCTGGTGACTGGATCACCACTACCACCATACCAAACAAACCATGCGCCATAGACAGCCAGTAACGTTGTGTAGAACACCTTCATTTCGATCACCCTATCAAAGCGTGCGTTTTAAACTATATTATGACATTTTATATGTCAATATTAACCAGCAACAGTATGCTTGACGCCACGCTACAATTGCCCAAAGTCTGTCTGACATAATACAAGCCAATGGTGAGTAATCACTGAGAATAGTGGTTTGGAAGGAGTGAATAGATGCCCAACAATTTCAACTGGCAACCACCAGAGCTGCACTACGAGCTTGATGAAAATGACATGCAGGTAGGTGCAGCGATTGAGGATTGGCAGGCACGCCCTCATCCACCCAAAACGATTATGACAGGGCAATACTGCCGTCTTGAGCCATTCTCTGCCGAGCATCATACGGCCGATTTGTATAAGGCATTTGCTCTAGACACCGTTGGCCGTAACTGGGCCTACATGCCATACGGCCCATTTGATTCACTGGCAGAGTTTGAGGCCTGGGGTAGAAATACTTGCCTGGGTGAAGACCCGCTGTTTTACACCGTTATAGACGCTAACAGTGGCAAACCTGGCGGAGTTGCCAGCTACCTGCGGATAGCGCCAGCCATTGGCAGTATAGAGGTAGGGCACATTCACTTTTCGCCATTGTTGCAAGGCACCCGTATGGCCACTGAGGCAATGTATCTCATGATGCGCCGTGTATTCGATGAATTGGGTTATCGCCGATACGAATGGAAATGCAATGCACTCAACACGCCTTCTTGCAAGGCCGCCGAGCGATTCGGTTTTCAATTTGAAGGAATATTCCGGCAAGCGACTATTAGTAAGAACCGAAACCGGGATACGGCGTGGTATTCGATTCTCGATGAAGAATGGCCGCAACTAAAACTCGGTTTTGAGCAATGGCTTTCTGAAGAGAACTTTGATGATGTTGGTCAACAACTAAGATCTTTAAGAGAATGCTCTAATCGATAAAGCTACTCCTAAGAAAATCGATGGCCGTTTAATCTGCCAACAATGAATGCCCATCCGGAAGTTGCCTTGCCATCCACAAGGCCAACTTATGCTTCATATTGGGCGTTGTAATCTTGTCTTTTGCCAGCGGCTGGATCAGGCCGTCGTGCACTAGTAACTTGTAGATAAACTCAACCTTCAGGTCTACTGAATCGTGCCCTTCGATTTCACCCGCGCCGCGCTTCTTGGCATATAGGCCACCTATCCTCAGGGCCTCTTTCATCAAGGCCGCTTCGTTTTTCAGTTTGGATTTTTTCATGGGCTTACCAATTATCGCGTAAACGCCGCAACCCAATAAATGTTGCCTGATCATCCAACCCGCCGACATCAACACCCTGACTCTTGGCAATACCAGCTCTGACTTCAGCCTCACCCAGCCGGAAGAAGACATTGATCTGATGTTCCACACCAATTGTGGTCACATAGCTTTCGGCATCCAGTCCGCCCTGAAATTCAGCCAATAGCGATTGCGCTGCCTGATTACCGGGTTCGCGATCCAGCGTAAAACGCAAGTTGTTTTCGATGTAGTCATGCCCCGGGTACACACGAACATCGTCTGGTAAGACAAAAATCTGTTCGGCAAAGGTTTTGTACAGAACTTTGGGCTCACCGCCAAAATCACAACGCCCTACTCCCGCGTTAAATAAAGTATCCCCGCAGAATAGCGCTGGTTGTTCGCTGTCTGTTCCCTCAAACAACAAACAGATATGGCTCATTGTGTGCCCGGGAGTACTCATTATTTTCAGAATGAGATCACCGCATTGCAGCGTATCACCCGCGTTTAGACCACGATCTACATCAGGGATCGATTGCATGGCATCGGCGTGCGCAACCAGCTTCGCGCCGGTGGCCGCAATAACGGGGCCGTTGCCGCCAATGTGATCGTGATGGTGGTGGGTGTTTGCCACCACTGTAATCGTTAAGCCCATCTCTTCGGCAACTTGCAAACACAAAGCGTGATCCAATGGGTCGATTGCTATGGCCTGCTGCGTGTTTTCGCACGCAAGCAAATACATATAATTTCGCAGGTCATTGCGTATGGGTATCTGTTTGATCAGCATCATTTTCCCCTATTACTGTGCTTTATTTCTTTTCTCTGGGTGTGGGGTTTTCTACCAACTCCAGAACGGTTCCATCAGGATCTTTAAAACAGACGAAACGCGCATTACTGCCCGTGGAGGCGGGCATTTGCGCCGGTTCAGAAATGAATTCTGCGCCCAGCGCTTTTATCTTCGCCATATCATCATCCAAATCGTTGGTACGGAGAGCAATTCGCGCTAGGCCGTAGTGATACAGGTGAGGGTATGGCGGCTCATCATCAGTCGGGTCCAGCCACTGAAGCAAGTCGATAGTAAACGGAAAACCTCTGTCTTCTGATGTTTTTAACATCATCAAGGCACCGCGCACTCGATAGGGAGGCATGCCAACCGCTGCCGCGATTTCCGGTGTATTCGTCTCAGGTACCTTAAAAAACTCTTCAAAACCCAAGGCTTCATAAAACACCTTGGAACGCTCAAAATCGCTGCAGTTGATATTGATGTGTACCAGTCCGGTAATTGCCATTTGTTATCCTCTACCCAGTGCATTCGCAAAATTAGCGATATTGGCGTACTGCTACCTAAGCTGCACGGGCTCGATTATCCACATTCGCTTAAGCCGTGCCAGCCAGAACAAGCGAGCTTAGCATTTTTGAGTATACTGAGCGCCTTAAATTGCTGTTTGCTTATCTGCAATAAAACAAAATATGAACAAAGCGATATTATCAATATCTGCAGTCGTTATTGCATTAGTGGCACTGGCATTTGTTGCTACACACTACGACCGCCTTCCTGAACAGTCCAATTTTGTGCTTAACCTGGAAGAAGTGAGAGGCCTGATAGCAAAAGATACGGGGCTACCAACCGGAATAGGCAGCCTCAGTGTTGCCGGCGGAGAATTCCCCGGCTGTTTGGTTGTCACTGGCTGTGGCGATGGACCGTACGCTTTGGACGTTCGGGCATTTCAACTGCAGTACGCCAATGGCAACACAATAATTATCGACCCACCGCACGACAATACGCTCAATGATGCCAATGCCATCCTTATGAAGTGGTTTGATCAAGCGGCATATGATCGGGTGCAAAAAGCGATGCTGCGGGCGCAAAAAATTGTGTTCACGCACGAGCACTTTGATCATATTGGCGGTGTTGTTAAATCACCGCACCTCGCTGAATTGGCGCCAAAAATAGTAATCAACAAGGCACAGCAAGCAAACGCCGAACAAGCGAATTTGAGCTACCCGAAAATTCTTCGTGAGTTGAAGGCGATTGACTACGAACACTACTATCATCTGGCACCGGGTGTAGTATTGATTAAAGCAAGCGGGCATACGCCCGGTACACAAATGATTTTTGTGCGGATGAGCAGCGGCGAAGAAGTGCTGTTTGCCGGTGACACGGCATGGAATAAAGTCAATATTCTGAAAGAAAAAACAAAGCCCTTATTGGCCAATTGGGCTGCCGGCGAAGATGGTGTGGCGCTTGCTCACCAAATTCGGACACTGATCAACATTCATAAGGCAGGTGATCTTACTTTACTGCTAGCCCACGACGTTGATTGGCTGCTCGCCTATGAGCAAAGAGGCTTATTGCAAACAGATATTCAACTTAGCATAGAGAACCCCGTTGTGAAGCAAACCCCTGATGACAAAGTTTAAACCCGGCCGATGATACTCACCGGCCTACTCATCTACATGGCACTGATGCTGTTCATAGGCGTCTATGCCGCAAGAGGCACACAGTCCTCTACAGACTTCATGATCGCAGGCCGACGCTTACCACTGTGGCTCTGCTCTACGTCCATTTTTGCTACCTGGTTTGGCAGCGGCATTATGATGGGTGCAGCCACCTCAGCCTATGACCGCGACTTTCTTGCCATGATCGCAGAACCGTTTGGTTCGGCACTGGCATTGCTTCTGAGTGGCTTATTCTTCGCGCGTATTTGTAGACGCACGCGGCGTGTAACCTGGATAGAGTTTTTTGAAGTACGCTACGGGAAAATAGCCGGTTTATTCGCTGCTTTTGCAGATGTTGGTGCCGGCATTATTTGGGTAGGCGGTTTGTTATTCACCTTTGGCATTCTCACCGAGTCCCTCACGGGTTTGCCAATGGCGGCAGGGATTGTTGTTGGCCTGGTGGTGATAGTGAGTTACACCATGGTGGGCGGCATGATGGCCGTAGTGCTTACGGATTTTCTGCAAACGCTTATTCTGGTGGTGGGTCTGGTGGTGTTGTTGTTTGTTGTACTGGGTGATGTTGGAGGCTGGCGCACTATCAGCGTGCAATTGCCGGAAAACACCATCCGCTTTTTCCCCATAGAGCACAGTTTTCAGAGTTGGGTAGATTACATCCATGTTTGGATGACCTTGGGGGTAGCCGCGATAGCTGCTAACTCTGTTATTCAGCGAGCGCTTTCAGCGCGTACCGAGGCAGTCGCGCAGAATTCGTTTCTGTTGGCAGGGGTTGGCTACACCATAATAGGTTGTATACCGCTTGCCCTGGGTTTGATCGCTAGTGTCACCATGCCTGACATTGCAGATCCAAACGCAGTTCTGTCGGAAATGGCGGTCAAGCACTTGCACCCCGTGGTTACCGTTATATTTGTAGGCGCCATTCTCTCTGCGATTATGAGCACTTCCGATAGCGTGCTACTCAGCACTGGTTCTATTGTCAGCACAAATTTGCTACCGTTCTTTGTAAAGAACGCCAGCGATAGGTTGCGCCTTAGAGTCGCACGAATCTCGATTCCTGTCGCGGCAGCTGCTGCAACGTATGTTGCGTTTGGTGCAGAGCGCGTTGTTGAAGTGCTTATTGAATCTGCGGCCCCGTTGTTGGCAATGACCATCGCGCCTTTTATTTTGTGTTTCTGGTGGCGCAAGGCCAATAACTACGGTGCACTGGCTGGCATTCTGGGCGGCTTGTTTGGTTGGATATTGGCCGGTGCTATGGAAAGCAATATCCCGCCAGACCTTATCGGGTTTTGTGTTTCCTTCACGGCTATGATTATTGTGTCTTCTATGACTCAATCAGTTTGCCCACCAAAACCGCTGACCGATGACGAGGGCAATGCAGTGGAGCTAACTAATCGCGTTGCAACGTTCCGCTGA
>CAYGSL010000013.1:83187-90329 GCA_964352475.1 uncultured Pseudomonadales bacterium
CGATGACGAGGGCAATGCAGTGGAGCTAACTAATCGCGTTGCAACGTTCCGCTGAATTCATGCCGCTAAGATAGTACGCCGAGCCAATAGAAATGGGACAGGGAACACCGCATGAAACTCAATGGCATTGCCCACATTCAACTCACCGTAAAAGACGTTGCTCGCTCACGCGAGTTCTATCTTCCTTTACTGAATTTTTTCGACATGAAAATCATCGCCGATGAACCAGGAATAGCTTTCTATGGCGTGGGCAGTCGAACCGGCATATGCATTACGGCAGGCGACGAAACCGATGACAGTGCTGCTTTTGTACAGCGCCGCATCGGCCTGCATCACTTTTGCCTTCGCGCGCGCAGCCGGGATGACATCGATGACATTGCAGCCTTTGTTAAAGGTTTACCGGGCGGCAAGCTGGTGCATGGTGCTCAAGAAGATGAGTTTGCGCCCGGTTATTACTCCGTTCTATTCGAAGACCCAGACGGTATTCGTATAGAAGTGAACTTCGTTCCTGGTGTTGGCCACCTGGACCCTAGTAGCACTGGCGTTCCAACTGACAGGCTAGGCGCGCCCGATTAATACAATGACACTGCCTTGAATTGATCCAGTATACTGTTGGATGTACTGATTAGGTTCGAGGTATCTTATGAAAACTATCTATCTATGTGTTCTCGCATTGCTACTAGCGAGCTGTGGCGGGGAACAGGCAAAGCAAACGGAAGTAAGCGCAGAAGCTGAATCTACCGAACTTGCAAACTCAACAGAGTCTGCCTCTTCCGGGAAATTCGATGCGTTGTTGGACGCTTATTACGAAGACTTCCTAAGGCTAAATCCCTTGCAGGCCACGTTCGAAGGCGACTCTCGATACAATGATCAATTCGTAAATACGCTTGATCCTGCCGTTGAGAAAAACGTCAAAGAGACTTTAAACAAATACCTTTCAGCGTTATCTGAGTTTGACGACAGTGACCTTAGTGAAAACCAGCAAATGTCCCGGGACGTGTTGAAATGGGAGCTGGAAATTAACCTGGATGGTTTGGCGTTTGATGACGACCTGACACCGATAGACCAAATGTGGTCTGTGAATCTGATCATCGGCCAGCTTGCCAGCGGCGCTTCTGCGCAGCCGTTTAACACCGTGGAAGACTATTCAATGTGGCTGGCACGTGTTGATGCCTATCTGGAATGGCTGGCTGCGACAGAGACCAAAATGCGTGAGGGTGTAGAGCAAGGCTGGGTTCTGCCAAAGTCTCTGATCAAGAAAGTACTCCCGCAGCTTGCCGATATGGCGTCTGACGATGTGCAAGAGCATCTGTTTTTTGGCCCCGCAAAGAAATTCCCCGATGATTTTTCTGAAGAGGACAAAGCGCGGCTAAGCGAACAATACACCGCAATGGTTCAAGATAAAGTAGCACCGGCGTACAAGAAGTTGCACGACTATATGGCCGGAGACTACTTGGCAGCGGGACGAGACTCCAGTGGCATTGATGCACTACCTGGTGGTGAAGCGTATTACCGCCATCAGATAAAAAAATACACCACAACCAATATGACGGCTGATGAAATACATCAACTTGGCCTTTCTGAGGTTGCACGCATTCAAAGCGAAATGGAGAAGGTTAAGACACAAGTTGGTTTTGAAGGAGATCTGAAAACCTTCTTCGATCATGTTCGAAACAATGAAGACTTGATGCCTTACAGCGAACCACAGCAGGTACTGGATCATTTCAATGCCATTCATGAACGCATGAAGCCACAAGTGGCCAAGCTGTTTGATCTGAAACCAAAAACCGCTTTCGAGGTGCGCCGTACCGAAGCGTTCCGCGAGAATTCAGCCGCTGCGGAATACAGCTCTGGCTCGCTGGATGGCACGCGACCCGGTATTTTCTATACGCCGATTCCGGATGCTAGCCGCTACAATGTTTTTGACAGTGAATCGCTGTTTCTTCACGAAGCAATTCCTGGGCATCACTATCAAGTTTCGCTTACGCAGGAAAACGAATCACTGCCAAAATTCAGAAAAACCTTATGGTACAGCGGTTATGGCGAAGGCTGGGCCTTGTACACCGAATCGCTGGGTAAGGAGCTGGGCTTGTTCACCGACCCCTACCAATATTTTGGAATGCTCAGTGCCGAGATACATCGTGCCATTCGCCTCGTTGTAGACACTGGTCTGCACAGCAAAGGCTGGACACGCGAGCAAGCTATTGCGTATTCACTTGAGAATGAAGCCGAGCCGGAAGACGGAATTATTCGTGAAATTGAGCGCTATATGGCAAATCCCGGCCAAGCGTTGGCGTACAAAATTGGTCAGCTGAAAATTCGCGAGCTGCGGTCCATGGCAGAGAAAGAATTGGGCGACAAATTTGATATCGCGCAATTCCACAACCATGTGTTGGAAACGGGCTGCGTTCCACTAGCCTTACTGGAAGCGAAAATTCTGAAATGGGTTGAAGCGAATAGGTAAACGAGCCTTAGTCAGTTTTGTTGGCAGCATCATCGCCACGATAACGGGCAAACCATGCCAGTATATGATCTATTTTGGTGATCAATTGACTGGGGCGCTTTGCAATAAAATGTGAAGCGCCCGGTATTTCAACCAGCAAGGTGTCGATGTCTCGTATTTTTAAAGCATGATATAACTGCTTAGCTTCTGATAGTGGTGTGCGCAAGTCATCCGTACCCACCATCACCAACGTGGGTGTTTGTACGTTGCCAACCAGTGAAATCGGCGAAAACTTCATATAGGTTTCCCAGTTTTCCCAGGGCTGGCCAGGGTAGCGGTAGTCGGCGTAGAAGAAGTAGTTATCGGCCGTAAGTGTTTTACTAACCCAATTCATCACAGGTTTGATCACGGCCGCTGAACGAAAGCGATTGTTCTTGCCAATCATCCACGCAGTCATGATGCCGCCGGCACTGCCTCCGGTGACAAACAAATTTCCCTCCTGTGCAATACCGCGCTTGATCAACTCATCAACGCCGTCCATTACGTCTTGATAGTCTTCGCCGGGGTAATTATTGAAAAGCAGATTGGCAAATTCCTCACCATACCCGGTACTGCCGCGAGCATTGGGATAAAACACAATGTAATCGGCGCTGGCATACAGCTGAATTTCCGGCGAAAAGCGCGCACCATAATTGGAGATGGGTCCGCCGTGATTTTCGACCAATAACGGATAGGTCTTATTTTTGTCGTAATTGGGTGGCCATACTATCCAGCCCTGAAGTTTGCGCTGATCAAACGATGACTGATACCACATCTCCTCAACTTTCCCCAGAGTTCGGTGGCTAAGCAAGTCGTCATTTAGCTGCGTTACAACCGTTGGTTTTCCTGAAGAGCTAACTACCGCGACGTCCGCGGGGCGGTAAGGCGTTGAATAGGAAAACGCAATGCGATTGTTGTTGGAAACAGTGAATGAACCGCCGCCATACGGTCGACCCATTGCCTCACCGCCTAAATCATCACTGACAGCACGAAACTTCCCACTCAGTGAAACAAAACCAATTTTTGTATCACCGTGTTTGTCGTATTGAAAATACAGACCGGAGCTGTTGCCGTTCCAGCGCATGGCATCAACACTGTAATCGAAATCTGCGAGTAGCTCACGTTTCGAGGAGCCATCGGCAGCCATCAGCGAAATCTTGTCGAGCTGATAGGCCTGCACTTTGTCGTCGTACCCTGTATACGCAATCCACTTGCCGTTTGGTGAAACTGTAGGCTGCCAATCAGGTCCGTTACGTTCGGTAAGCGCTGTTACTTCGCCACCGGCAACGTTCACGCGATACACTTCGGAGTTACGAAACGCCCGCTCCCAATCGGCATTGCGGTTACCAGAAAATACCAGGCTCTGTCCATCGGGCATCCACGACAGCTCGGGTAAATGTCGAAATGACCCCCAGGTAAGCTGACGCGGGCTGCCGCCCATTGCATCCAGCACATATACCTGCTGAAAACCGGGCGTTAACCGCCCTGCGCCATCACTTTCATATTTTAGCTGCGAGGTAATGCGTGGCACGTCGGCCCACTCTGCCCCCTTGGGTTTTTCAGGTGGCTTCACCAACACCGGTGGTCTTTCCGGCGCCAGCATAGTGAAAGCTAACTGCGTTCCATCCGGCGACCAATACAAAGTGTTTGGTGCCTGCGACAAGCTGCTTAACCTCGCTGACTTACCAGAAGCTAACCAGTACACATAAATATTCGCACCAGCTTCAGATTGCCCAATATAGGCAATACGATCACCTTGCGGTGACCATACTGGCCCGGATTCATTACTGTCATTGCCGGTAAGTACCTGATGTGCAGTACCATCTGCATTTACCAGCCACAACCGGCTCTGGCGCTCATCCCGCATTATGTCCATGCGCATTCTCACATAGGCGACTTGCCGACCATTGGGCGCTATGGCTGGTTGCGAAGCCCATTCAAGGTCAAAAACATCGGCACTGCTGAAATTTGGTAGGGGGTTATTATTGGTTTGAGCCGAAGCATTTGAAACCGGTACAACTAACAAGATCAGCGTAATTACGATGAACATTAAGCCTAGCCCAGGCCATGCGCCGATATTCGTAGAGTAAATTTCATTCCTATGTGTCATAAACAATCCTTTCGTTATGCTGCAGCGCTGCCATCGCTTACAACTCTTCTTTTTTGCCATGCCGCAAAGCGCAACAAAAATGCGCCCAGGGTGAGTGCCATAAACGGCCAATACACAGGCGGCAATCCTACTTCAAACGGCTTGATCAGGAAATCGAAGAAGTAGATAAACGCAAACACGTAAAACCCGGCATTGTGAATAGCCTTCCATGCTTTCACACCTAACAGTTTCGCAGGCACGTCAAATGATGTAAGCATCATTACGATTGCCAGACCGAGACCCGCACCGCCTACTATTAAAGTGGGCAGATCAAACGGATTAGTTTCGCTGGCTTTTATTGCCGCCGCAATAATGAGCAAGTGAACGGATTGTATTCCCCCGTAGGCGATTCCTGCGCTGCGCCGCATGCGAACCAAAGTGGCGGTAAATTCAGTCTTAATTAATGTGCGTAGTGGGCTTGCTATGAAAGGGATGAGAAACACCAGAAACGCCAGTCGTCCGGTCCAGCGCAATGCAACCTCATAGCCTGTTGCGTTTTCTTCCGCATTGACCAAGCCGGCATAGGTAGCCACTATGGCTAGAAAAACACCTATGGACAACATCAACAAACCTTGCTGAGTGCGTGACATGAGTACTCCAGTTTGCAGCCAGCTTCGGGACAGGGCCTTGCCCCACGCAGGCGTATGCTTTAAGTTCACTGTATTCACTATCTTAAAGCACCCACAGTTTGGAACAACAGGAATTACTCGAGGCAATCAACCAGATCATGCCGTTTGGTCGTTATAAAGGCCGCAAACTGCTGGATCTGCCCGAGCCTTACCTTGTCTGGTTTCATGGTCAGGGTTTCCCCAAAGGAAAACTGGGTAGTCAGCTTGCATTGATGTATGAAATCAAATCAAACGGCCTTGAAGGCATGTTAAGAGAATTGCAAGAGAGCACCTCCCACGCAGACCCTGGTTAAGTTTAAAGACTTGTAGACGCTGGCCAAGCACCTGCCAGCCGGATTACACTACTGTGTACCCTACGCCTTATGTAAAAAGGTCTGAGTAAATACAATGCTAAGAAGAACACTTTGCTGTGCAGCGCTGATCGTATCGCTGGTATTACCCCCGGCAATGGCCGAAGAAAGTTACTCACTGGTCATTAATAATGGCCGGGTTATCGACCCCGAAACCGGCCTGAACGCAATTCGCCATATTGGTATCAGCGCAGATCAAATTGCGACTGTATCCGAGCAAGCGCTGGTTGGCAGCAAAGTTATTGATGCGAGCGGCCTGGTAGTATCTCCTGGATTCATCGATCTTCACACGCACTCCCCCACCCCTTTAGGTCAGTACTATCAAGCGTTTGATGGTGTGACCACCGCGATGGAACTTGAGGCCGGTTTCTCACCAGTAAAAAACTACGCCGCACAAATTAGCGCTGAGCCGATGATCAATTATGGCGCCTCCGCTGGCTATGTCTCTTTGCGCATAAAGGAGAAAAACGGAGTTGAAATGGCGCTGGGTGCGGATTCTGCCAAGCCGGTTGGCTTCAAGGGCTGGAAGACTGCATTAATGGTCTGGCTAACAGACCGCGAAACCGCGATGGCGCCATCGTTTATTGAACTTGCCGATGACGATGAGTTAGAAAATCTCAGGCAAGAACTGTTGCTGGAATTGGATGCCGGTGCACTGGGAATTGGCCTGCCGCTGGATTATTTCAGCAAAGCGATTCAAGAGGCCGAAATGAGAATGATATTTGGTGTTGCCGCTGAACGCAGTGCGCCGATTTTTGTTCACGTTCGCCGCGGAATCGACGGCGACCCTAGTGGCTTGCGCGAAGTAATTGGTCTGGCAAAAGAATTCGGCAGCTCGGTACACATATGCCACATTACACATAATGCCGTTAGCAATCTCGATTTGTTTTTAAATGAAATTTCCGCGGCTCGTGAAAACGGTGTGGATATAACTACGGAAGTGCTTCCCTACAATGCAGGTTCGGCAATGATCTCTTCCGCGGTTTTCGGCAGAGATTGGCAAACTATTTTCAACATCACCTATTCGGACGTTGAGTGGGCGGCCACAGGTGAACGTTTTAACAAGGAGATGTGGGAAGAATATCGCCGCGAATATCCTGGCGGTCAGGTAATCCATCATTATCTTCAGGAGAAGTGGACGCAGCAAGCTGTGCAAACACCTGGCGTGATCATTGTGAGTGATCTTCTGCCAATGGAAACCAAAGACAAACATGTAGCACCTCACAACGGCGCATTCACAAAAATACTGGGCCGGTATGTACGCGAACAAGGTTTGCTGGACCTACCAACGGCACTGAAAAAAATGACATTACTACCGGCGCAACGATTGGAAAGTTACGTTCCAGCATTTAAACGCAAAGGCCGTTTACAAGAATCCATGGATGCAGACATAACCATTTTTGATCCGGACACCATACGCGACAATGCCACTTACAAAGATCCCTATAAGGAAGCCAGCGGCATTAGTTATGTGATTGTTAATGGCGTGCCGATTATTAGCGAAGGGAAGCTTGTTGAAGGGCAGTTTCCCG
>CAYGSL010000014.1:0-37077 GCA_964352475.1 uncultured Pseudomonadales bacterium
CATTACTGGAGCACAACATGAAAGCCTCTGGGAGGACTTCCACACCAACCAGTTTCACACGTTAATCGACGAATTGCGTACGCAATTTCCAGACACTAAATTTTACTGTGTGCCGTACGGTGCTACCGCTCACGACCTGCAGAAACTCTGGGACTCTGGTAACCTGACGGATATAACCGCTCTCAGTGGCCCTGATGCCACATCGCTTTACACCGACACCTTAGGCCACCCTGGCCATATTCTTGAAGTAGCGGGTGGCTTAGTGTGGCTAAATGCGATTTACAATTATGATCTAACAGATTTCAATGATGGCGAAAGTTATCAAGTCGACTTGAATACCATGGCCATGGACATTATGGCAGAGCATGACCCTGCCTACAGCGCGTTCTAACCCGGGCGGAAGCGGCATTCACTCAGCGAGCTGTGGCAATATCCAGCGCGTTTTGCAATTCTTTCTTAACAAATTTACCACTGGCATTTCGCGGCAGTGGTTCTTGCACCACCCAGATGTAGCGCGGTACTTTAAATGCAGCCAGATGTTCCTTGCAGAAGGCTCTCAATGCGTCTACATCCAGCGATGGATTCTGTGGTGAATACACCGCTACACCCACCTCCTCACCCAGGCGATCATCGGGTACCGCAAACACGGCACACTCCGCCACATCATCATAACGGTAGACGATCATTTCTACTTCAGAACTGTAGACGTTTTCCCCACCGCGCAGCACCATGTCTTTGGCGCGGTCGACCAGGTAAATGAAATTGTCTTCGTCCACATAGCCTATATCGCCAGTATGTAACCAGCCATCAACAATCGTTTCCGCCGTGGCATCCGGGCGATTCAAATAGCCTTTGAAAATCTGTACCCCGCGCAAACACAGCTCGCCCGTCTCTCCGGCAGGTAAATCATTGCCTTGCTCATCAATGGTTTTCGCCTCAAATACCGGCATAACCAATCCAGCGCTGGTGGGTTTGTCGAGTTGATATAGTCCGTAGGCCGCGCTGGCCATGGTTGAGGTTTCAGTCATGCCGTAACCTTGTGCCATCATCGCTGAACGACCCGATGCACCGACCTTCTCAATAAGGTCGGCCTGTACAGGAGCGCCGCCACCGCCAAACGAATCAACCGATGATGTATCGGTGGTCGCAAAATTCGGGTGATCAAATATCTCACGCGTCATAATCGGTACGCCTGAAAAATTGGTGATCTTCTCTTTCTCAATCAAATGCAGTGCTTCACCGGCATCCCATTTATAGGTATGCACAATTTTTCCGCCACCAGCGGTTAAGGTTTGCGCCATGCCATTCGCAGTTACATGAAACAACGGTGTTACCGCTATTGTGGCCGTTTGCGGAAGACCTTCTCTGGCCATGGTTGGCAACGCTTTATTTTCATACTTGGCTTGAGCCATTTTCAGCGCAAACGACGCAAAGGTTTGCGTCACAACGTTATTGGCACAACCACGATGGGTTAGCCGGGCTCCTTTAGGATGGCCAGTAGTACCCGATGTATAGAAGATGGCAACATCATCATCTGGCTCTATATTAGCGTCGGGCAGCACAGACTCAGACTCCAGCGCAGCTGACCACGGAGTTGCCCAATTCGGTACGTCGTCAACCCTAACAGTCACAACTGGTAATTCAGGAAACGAAGATCTGATGCTCTCAAATCTTTGCAATCGCTCGCGATCGCAAATTAACAATTTGGTGTTGCTGTCTTTCAGGCCATACTCTAATTCTTCTGCAACCCACCAGGCATTCACACCAACCGGGACGGCGCCAATACAGACTATCGCCCAGAACGAGAGCAACCATTCCGGATAGTTGCGCATGGCAATCGCCACTTTATCGTCTTTGCCAATGCCGTTGGCAACCAGGTAACTGGCAATACTCGCCACCTGCTCATGTGCTCGGGCGTAGGTCCAGCGTTCGTCTTCATAAACAAGATAGTCAGCTTCGCCATGCCCAGCCGACATAAGCCACAAGTCTCTTAAGGTTGGCGGTGCTATAGCCCACGCACGGAGCGTTTGACCATTAACCTCTACATCAGTGAGCGCAAAAAGCTGCCCCTCAGATGTCAGTTCTTGCACAGTTTCTCGTAGCTCTTTATACATTATTGTTCCTTTAAATAGATCGCAGCAAAAAGGTCATCAAGGGCTGCAAGTCGCGCAGATCGCCTTTCCATGGTATCCGATGATATTCCGCTACGTGGCCGCTGACAATTCGGTTTCTAATACTTATGTAATGACATACATTGTGCCACAACAAACACTTCCTATACAATTCCATACGAATTTCGATAATACACAGGCACACGATGCACTACGACAACGCTGTAATGCCAAGCAAGGCACAGATGCTAGATTTCGCCAACCCCGAGGCAAAGAAACCAATCTATATGCTTAATCTGCTTAAGTACAAAGAAAGAGCGGAATACTCAGATGGGCGCGAAACGCAACTCTCGGGCGCGGACGCCTACCGCTTGTACGGAGACGCTGTGTCTGAGCTGATTCGGGAATTTGGCGGTGAGATCACTTTGGCTGCGAATATTGAACGCCTTGTGCTGGGCGAAGTCGAAGAGCTGTGGGATGAAGTTGCAATAGCCATGTACCCTTCACGCCAGGCCATGGCGGAAATGATGATGTCTGAAAAAATGCACGAGATTGGCGAGCATAGAAAAGCGGGGTTGGCGGGTCAGCTCAATATTGAGATGAACGACTTGGTTGGTCCCTGGATTAACTAAACAAGCGATCTCTGAGAGATGGCAGTCGAATAAAATTCCAACATCAATAAAGCTAAAAGTCCGCTCTATGGTGACTCAAATCGCCAGCCAGATCCGGGCTAATATCGCGCAAGTTAAAACACCAATCCCCGTCCATGCGCTTAAACGTATCGTAGTAGTGCCCGATAAAAATCGGCTGCAGTGGAAAGTCTGGTGGAACAGCCTGATTCACAGTGATATAGCACTGTGCCGTCGCGCTTTTACCATCGGCGTTAACCTCAATCTGTACATTGCTCATTACGTGCTTGGTATTAGGCTTGCCGTCGTAGAGTATGATATTGCTTAGGGTGTTCATCACCTCATCTACCCCAGTGTCGCCGCCAGATTCGTCGCCGCGAACCAACCAGGTACCGTGCCGAAACAAATCAGCAAAACCCAGTAAGTCACCAGCATCAATGCGGTAGCAATACTGGTTCATCAAGGCGAGGATAGTTTCTTGGTCGCTACGGCTCATAGCTTATCTCCCTGAGCGATTCCTATCCTTACAAGCCAGACTTACCAGCTTCGCGTTTCATTGGCGCATATTCGTTAAAGCGTGGGCCACCAGGCATCGCACCTGACGTTATACCAGCGTCAGTAGTGAGAGTATGGCCATTGGTATAACCCGATTCATCACTGGCAAGCCAGAGTGCCGCGTTGGCAACGTCGGTTGCCAGCCCAGGTCGACCAACCAAAGGCGATTCGTCTTTCAGCATTTTGGTCGCTTCATCAATGGCTTTGTGATCATTAAGATACGCATCAGCCACCATTGAAGTCGCCATGCTATACGGAGCAATGCAATTCACTCGAATGCCATTACCGCACAACTCAGCGCCTACATTCTTAGTAAGGCCTACCACCGCATGTTTTGCTGCAGCGTAAGCATGCGGACCCAGACCACCAGTAACGCCCGCGACGCTGGACATGCTGATGATTGAACCGGAATTTTGTGGCTTCATTACGCGAGCGGCGTGCTTCATTCCGAAAAATACACCGTTAAGCAGTATTGCAAGCGTGGCAGACCATTCAGGCTCCAGCGTAGTTTCGATAGGACCAATTGCACCAACAATACCCGCGTTGTTAAACATCACGTCCAAACGCCCAAACTCATTCACGGCTACATCGACCAGGTTTGAAACTTCGTCTTCGCTGGTAACGTTGCACTGAGCGAAAACAGCCGCAGAACCAAGCTCGCTGGCCAGAGCCTGACCTTCCTTAGTTTGAATATCGCCAAGCACAACTTTGCATCCCTCTTCAGCAAAACGACGCGCACTGGCTTCACCTATGCCGCTCGCGGCGCCCGTTATCACCGCTACTTTTCCTGCAAGACGATCGCCCATGATTTTCTCCTGATAGTTGTCAGTATTATTTCTTGAAACCTATTCTTACCAAGCAATTCTGCGCACGGCGCTTGCTTCGCAAACTACGTAAACTCTTCGCGGCGGCGATACACCAAATCTTGCACGCCGCGGTGACCCGCTAGCTCTGCTGGAATATCCGCAAACCCTTGAGTAGCCGGTGGTTCTGTTCTCATCCAGTCCGTTAAACCGGTGCGATGACTTATTTTCCAAACACCGCCGCGCTTTTGAAACCGATCAAGGTATCGGCCAGCCACCAAAAAATCCATTTCTGTGTCGTGCGCATTTTCCGCAGCCATTGGGTCACCCAGAGCTCGCATCCTGTGGTATGCGGTGAAATACGTTTCCGCATAGGCGTTATCCCCTTCAAGCTCTATGAAGATATTGCCAAGCTGGTGATGGGTTCGCGTGTGCGTATTCAGCACATCGAAGGCATACGCTACAAAGTCTTTTGGCTGGCCTGGTTTGGAATCCAGAGAAGAGTCTGAAGATGGCCCGGTAAAACCGTGGGCGTGTCTGGAATCCGGGTGAAAGACCGAACGCAACATGGCTTCATCCAAACGATCAATTGCCCTAGCGTAGGTCATGATCACATCTGAAATCGCTTGTTTGTCCAGCAGCTCAGTGAATTGTTGTTCGCTCATAGCCGTCCTTTAGAGTTATCAACACACGCCCTATGTTACATAGAGCGTGTGGTCGTTGCACTATAAGATACCCAGCTTATTCGCCGAAGTTGTAAGTCACCTCTAGCCCCCACGTTCGTGGCGCGCGAGGCGATGCATAGGCCCATAGGCCAGAAACGTTTAAGCCATGAGCGTAAGCGTCTTCGTCCGTCAGGTTTCGGCCATAAAGGCTAAACTGCAAACCGTTAACCGCGTAGTTAACCGACATGTCGATCAGGTGCTGGTCATCATTTTCCAGCTCTGCACGGTTGGTCTGTTCAACAAAGTGACTGCCTAGCAAACGGTAGGCGCCTCGCACCCAGGCTTGACCACTTCCCACTTCCCATTCGTAGGTTGCATCAATTGAACCGGTGAATTCAGGCGCTCTGCGGAATTCGAAGCCGCTGTTGTCAACCAGTCCAAAGCCGTCATTAAAGGTAAACTCGTCGTACTCGGAATCGAGATAGCCCAAGTTCGCACGTATGCTCAAACCTTCAGTGACAATGGCTTGCAGCTCCAGCTCAATGCCCTGCATGGTTGCGGTTGCGGCATTAAAAACGGAGATTCTCTGGCCGGTAGCTCCGTCAGACGGCAAGCCAATTTCTTCCTGCTTGTCCTGGTAATCCATAAAGAATACGGCGCCATTCAATCGGAGAGTGCCTTCCGACCACTCGGATTTAAAGCCTAACTCATAGTTGTCTACGGTCTCCGGGTTGTAAGGTATTCTGGCCGACTCCTGCGAATCAACTCGTCCGTTAAAACCACCGCTTCGATACCCTTTTGACCAGGTAGCGTAAATCATAGCGTCATCTGTGGCCCGGTAACGAAGACCTAGCTTGGGGGTAAACTCTTCCCATTCAGCGCTGGGGTGGTTAGGTGCTGTTGACAGGTTGCCTGTTTGCTCAGACAGCTTTTCATCCTCTGTATAACGGCCGCCGAAAGTCAGGCTCCAGGAGTCGTTAAACTCGTAATCACCTTCAAAGAAAACGGCCAGCGAATCTGTTTCCTGATGGGTAATTTGCGGAATATCTAGGACTGTGTCGGGCACAGCGAAGGTGATCCAACTGCGCAATCGAATATCGTATTCTGATTCCCAAGCGTATGCTCCAACTACCAGCTTCAACGCTTCGCCGGCGTCGTATGTAAACCGGAGTTCATGACTCTGTTGCTCATACTCAGCAGGCCGGTCTGTACCAAACAACATTAGAGGTTCCGCCGCCCAGTTAGAGATAATGGTTTCTTCTGTCTCATACGTTCCGAAGATGTAGTTCATGCGCAGGTTCTCATTAATCTGCCATCGCGCTTCCAGAATGTGTGTCTGGGCATCAAACGTTGCATCCGGCTCAACTGGAATCAAATCGGCAATCGGCGAAACAACAATACTGGTTGGACTCATGCTTGCCGTGGTCGGCATGAAAAACTGTGTATTAACAGCAAATCGATCACCTGAGCTGGGAGTACTTACTGATTGAGCGCATAAATTAAAGGAACCGCAAAACAGGGTGTCAGGTTGCGCTACGTTAAGCAGGGGTGGCGTATCTTGCTCTGTTTGCTCGTCCTGAAACGTGTATTCAATTTCTACGTCGTCAGTTGCGTTGAACAGAAAGTTCACACCAAACGTCTGATAATCCACCTGGCCTCTATCGTTACCAGTGGCCGTCTCGGTGAAGTAGCCTTCTTGCTGATCGTGCTTGGAAGCCGTCAGTTTTACAGCTAGGTTTTCGGAAATACCGAAGTTAAGCAGCGCATCAACATAATAGGTATCGTAGTCACCGATACCAGCGCGCAGCTTGCCGCCCAGTTCCCCGGTGGGTCTGGTGCGGTTGACGTTGATGGTTCCGCCAATCGTGTTGCGGCCAAACAAAGTTCCCTGCGGACCGCGTAATACTTCCACCGACGCCAAATCAATACTTCGTAAAATTGCACCACTGTTTGCACCAATAAACAATCCGTCAATGGTGACACCAACAGCAGGTTCAAAGTTTTTCTCAACATCTGCCACGCCTACGCCACGAATGTACATCGCTGCGTTGCCCCCAGGGCCTTGCGAGGTGTCATCAATGATCAGGTTGGGCGACATAAACGCCAGATCTTTAATGTCTCTGGCAAAGCTGCGCTCTATTTCAGTTTTGCTCAAGGCACTTACAGAAAGACCTACATCTTGCAGATTTTCCTGACGCTTTCGCGCCGTAACCACAATTTCTTCGAGTGCAGTTTGTTGCCCGATCGCCAATTGTGGCACGGTCGTTCCTAGGGCAGCAGTTGCAATCGCAAGTGCCGTGCTTATCATTGTTTTTTTCATGTTTAATCTCCGGATTAAATAGTCTTAGGTAGTTTCTGATTCAGCGAAGCTTTCGTTGGCAGCCGCTTCTGGCGCCGACAATACGGCACCGGGAATTGGGTTGAAGTAATGAATCTTTACTTTGCGCTCTATGATCTTCCAGCCGGCCTCTTCGCGCAAAAGCGTGTCGTAATACGTGGCGCCAACAATCGTGCAGACCGTTTCGCCAGTGAGCAATCCCATGCAATCAACATCACAAACAGCCGTGGCGTTAACATCGTTGAGAAAGTCGATACGTAGATTCGTTGTCAGGTGGTGCGACTCGCCCCAGGCAGGCCAGAGAACATCAAAGATTGCTTCTCGAATTCCATTGTGGCCTTCAAATCGGCCAAACGGCGGGCCAATGTCCCAAACGCAGTCTCGCGACCAAATACTGAGGAAGCGATCAAAATCACGTTTGTCGAAACCATGGCAATAATCCGATGCCAAATCGCGGATGGCCGAGCGTGATTCCAGCTCAGTAATTCTACTCACCAATTCGGCTACTGTTGCGTTGCTTGCATTCATTAAAACCTCTTTGCTCGTGGTTATATATGTTCGAGCAGGCTACGAGTTAAGCGTGAGGCAACCATCTTCCTTGTTTGCGTCTAGCAAGTCTATATATACTGCTTTTGAAGTCAACCAGAATATAGCGGGTGATCAAATATCATACAGAGCAGCCGGAACTCTCTATGAAAGAGCTTGCATGAAAAAATCGTACGTCTTTGAGCAGCTGGCGTTGAAGCAGAAAAATGATTCACGAGACTCGCTAGCCAGATACGTTCAACCCGGGTTAAAAGCGCTACACTAATGAGCTGACAGATCTGGTATGAGTGAATTAAAATCAGGCCAGGCGACCGCCCGACTAAGGAGAATAATAAGAATATGCCTGATAATGAGGATCAATCCAAGTATTTTGAATTTGAAAACAGGCGCATGCAAATGATCATGAGCTGGGTGATCAGTATTGTGCTTTTTTCAGTTGGCGCTTTCTTGTTGTTTGCTCTGATTCATCTCGATGAGAGAGAAGTCGAATACTGGGACAAACTTTTGTGCGCTCAGTTTCCTGTGATTGTTGGTGTGCCACTTGCTGGGCTTGGAGCTCTTTTTGTAACGCTGATCCTGAAGATTGCGATTGGCCCGCTTGAATTTGAAATAGCAGGTTTAAAGTTTAAAGGCGGCGCCGCACCCATCGTATTCTGGATACTGTGCTTTCTGAGTATTGTACTTGCGATCAGTATGCTGTGGCAGACTGGAATTGATCCAGTTTGTTAACTACGAAAAGAACACTATTTTTTAACCGCGGCAAAGCTAATCGTCATCGCTTAGGAAAAAGTGCAACCAACCTCCAACGCAGACCAGGCCGATAGAAAACACCAACACCTTGTGGTTGTTAAACCATTTGTCTGCATCTACTGCGCTTGCTGCCAATGGCTCAAAATAGAACGTTACAATCCCCAAAATAGCGACTAGCAGAGCAGCGATTGTGAAACGGGTTTTTACTACACCTCGTAAATCGTACAGCGCACAAACACCCATTATTCCCAACAAGGTTAATGGTACGTACAGGAGCATCATAGGGCTCCATAAGCCGAAAAATAGCGCGCCCAAGGCCACCAGGCTCAGGATTCGCGAATTCTCCAACGCCCAAGCTTTTAGTTCAGACTTCGGCGCTGCGTATAACGATGAATGAACCTTGCCAGGCTGGGAGTAGCTCTGTTTGTTCGAAGACACGGCGCTGGGCGAATCATCAATAGCTCGACTGGGCCTAAAAACGAACTCACCGCCTTTGTCGCCTACGTGCCGCAACGGCGAGCCCACGGGTGTTTGCTCCGCGTTGTTTGCAGTGACGGTTTTGACGTATTGAACCAGTTCGGAGACACAGAAAACACCGTCGGTTTGGCTGCGCAGGTAATAAATCAGGCTTTCACTGAACGGGCTGTTCTTGCCGGGCTCACCATCGGCCACAACTTCGTTACGGCCAGATGCCAATCCCCAGCGAGAAGGAATCTGGCCGACCCGTTGTTGATAGCTGGAACCCGCTTTAGGTGTCGCCACTGATCGCGACTGACCAAACAGGCTACCAGAAAAGCAGGCATCAGCAATCATAAACGTATGCAGCGAGCGTATGGCGCGAATGGTGTTGGATATTTCGGAATTTGGAATGTAGTCGCCTATATTGCCTTCTTTGGCATCAACAGGAATCCAGTAACCTTGCTGGAAGTCGTCATCAAAATGGCCGTGACCGCTGAAAAAAATCAGCACACTGTCTTCTGGCTGTACGCGTTGAACCAACCGACGGAATTCAAGAAAGATTCGCTCTTCCGTGGCATCTTCGTCCGTAATCAGGCAAACATTCTCAGGACGAAAGTCATACTCTGATTGCAACACATCAGCAATGTCTGCTGCGTCTCGAACAGCGTTGTGTAAGGGCGTGCAATCTTGGTAAGCGTCTATGCCTATTGCAAGCAAGTACTGTTGACCAGGCGCAGGATTAATGACGCTGTCATCAGTATCTTCTTCGGCGTCCCATGCAGGTGCGCGAGTGTTTGTCATCTAATTCAACCAGCCCACTTAGAATTTTCGTTGTCAGGCAGAAATGGCGCTGCCTATAAGCAACGACCCGGATCGAGTCTGCACCCGCAGAATAGTAGCATTGAGTCCACTAGCTTGCCCATTGTTTGTGAGCGCTAAAACAGCTAAAGAAAATATGTGGGGTGCCTAGGAACAAGTATGTTATTTTCCGAACTGTAGCGATTAAAGATGGAATCAATATGTCGTATGGTCTAATGCTTCCGGCCGATCAGTTCAGCACACCCCAATTGATTGACGTTGCTCGCAATGCTGAACAAGCCGGTATTGATAATCTGTGGATACCTGAGCTTTTTGGCCGAGACCCGTTTATCACCTGCGCTACAGTGTTACAAAGCACATCTGCTATTAAAGTGGGCACCGCTATCACCAACGTCTATGCACGCGATGCTCGCGCCATTAAGTCGGCGGCGTATTCCCTGGCCGAAGCGCATAACGACCGGTTTGAATTGGGAATAGGACTTTCCAATAAAATGGGCAACAGCCAGCGTGGCCTTCCCTGGATGGCGCCATCCAAAAAACTTCAAGATTTTATCAGCCGCTTTGAAGAATCAACGTTGATGTTCAAGCATGAAGGCCAGGTACCTGTTTACCTGGCGGCCCATGGGCCTACTTTAATGGGCATTGCGGCGCAGCATTTGGACGGCGCTTACGTGTATTTGAAGCCTGTAGAATATTCTCATTGGGCAAAGCAACAACTAGGCGAAAAGAAACTGCACCTGATGCAAGTAACGGTTTTGGAAGCAGACCCTGACAAAGCACGTTCAAAAGCACGCAAAGCAATTTCCATTTACATGCCTCTTGAAAACTACCACAGGGCCTGGCGTGAAGCCGGGTTTTCCGATGCCGATTTTGCAAACGGGGGCAGCGATCACTTCATTGATTCCCTAATCGCCTGGGGCGACTCGGAGAAGGTACTTGAACGCTATCGTTTGCAGTTTGCGCAGGGTGTGGATCAAATAATTATAAGTACCGCAGGTCTGGACTTGCTTAAGGATGAATCCTGGCAAAGTCTTAAAGATCTAATCAGCAAAGGGTGAAGTTTACCGCCTGACAATACGAAAAATAGCGATTTGTCGCGGTGCCGCTGATGCAATGTACTCAGCAAACTGCTCGCTGCGCTCCGACTGAAGTGCGATTCGCGCCGTAGTTTCTTGTTCGTTCAGTTCAACTATGTTTGCCTTGAATTTTTCTGTACCGTACTCAACGTCAATTTCTGGATGGGCGCGCAGGTTGAATATCCACACTGGGTGTTTCTTGGAACCAGCGTTGGTGCCATACAGATACATTTCCCCTTCATCGATTACTGTCAGTAGCGGCACTTCAAATAAGCGGCCCGACTTTGCGCCAATGGTATGCAAAATCACAACAGGCAAGTCTCCAAAACGCGCAACGACGCCATTGTTTAGACGAAACTCTTCGATTACCTGCTTGTTAAATTTTTTCCAGTCCAAGCCTAATTCCCTAAAATATCTATTTCTCATTCTCAGCTGATTCAGGATAACGCCTCGCTACCGCCTTGGGTAGGCGTGCTCACAATCCAGGAATACCAAACAGTCGTTGGGTATTGATAGGCAATCGCTTAGAATACTCCATCCGAATTGACAGAGTAACGCAGCATGTCAGACGCAGCGAAAGACACCACAGAGCAAGCCGAGTTCAGGGCGCATTGTCGCGAATGGCTTGAAGCAAACCATCCCGGCCAACCGCCGGTTCATATACCCCAGGGTGCACTCGAGTTGAGTGACCCTGAAGCATTAGCCTGGCTGCAAAAGTGGCAGAAGTCGGCCTATGACGCAGGCCTGGTTGGCGCTGATTACAGTGAAGATTGCGGCGGTGGCGGTAGAAACAACTGCCAGAGAATCGCCAACCAGGAAATGCAGCGCGCCAAGACGCCTTTCCTTCCAAACATTATTGGGCTTGGAATGGCGGCACCCACTGTGTATTTCCATGGTCAGGAAGGGGTGAAGCAGGAATTGATACCCAAATTGCTCTCGGGCGAAGAAATGTGGTGCCAGGGCTTTAGCGAACCTGGTGCAGGCTCAGACCTTGCCAATCAACAAACCTTTGCGAAAAAAGACGGCGATAACTGGCTTATCAATGGGCACAAGGTATGGACGTCATTGGCGCACTTCGCAGAATGGATGATATTGCTATGCCGCACGTCAAAAGACGATAAGTACAACGGCCTTTCTTACTTTGTGGTTCCCATCAAGTCTGCGTTGGGTAAGGGCGTGACCATTCGCCCACTCATAAAAATGACTGGCGAAACTGGTTTTAACGAAGTTATTTTCGAAGACCTGGTAGTGGACGACAAGTACCGCCTTGATGAAATAGGTGCTGGCTGGAAAGTAGCAATGACCACGTTGGCACATGAACGCGGGGCCGGCCCACTGACCACGCCCATTGCGGGTGGTCAGGTAAGAGCGCAGAAAAAAGGCTCAGCGATTGGAAATGCCGCCGCCTTGATTGATCTGGCAAAACAATCGCATCGAAATGGCGAGTCTTCGGCGCAAGATCCCGTCATTCGGGACCAAATTATGCAACTGATGATACGCCAGGAAGGATTCCGCCAAAATCAACGCCGAATTACGGTCAAAACGCTTAACGATCATCCCATGCGTATTCCTCTGCAACACAAACTGGTTGGGACCGAGTTAAATCAGGACATAGCGCAACTCGCCTATGAAATAGAAGGTGCGGCAAGCAGTTTGTACGTGAACGATAAGAATGCTGCGGCAGGCGGCCAGTGGCAATTGGCGTATATGAACAGCTTTGGCATCACCATTGCGGCCGGTGCCAATGAAGTGCAGCGCAATATTTTAGGCGAGCGGGTTTTGGGCTTACCCAAATCCAAGTAAGCGGTCTACCCCTGTATAAGTACGTAACGGAACAAACATGACACAATCTCAAAATTTTGGCTTTGGCGATGAAGAAGCCATGCTTAAAGAAGCGGCTGCGAAATTTTTTGCAGACAATTGCCCAGCTAATGTAACTCATGCGTTGGTGGCCGATAACTCCGATATTCACCGCCCTATTGAAAGTAAATGGGACAAAAACCTTTGGCAACAAATTGTTGAGTTGGGTTGGACCTCAGTGTGCGTGCCAGAATCAGCTGGCGGAATAGACATGCCCGTCGTCGCCGCGGTTGCACTTGCCGAAGAGGCCGGCAAGGCGGCCTTCCCTTCGCCACTGCTGTGCACATTCAACGCCACGTTTGCAGTGCGTGCCTGCGAGTCTGAAGAGGCAAGCAGATTACTTGGTGACATTGCAGAGGGCACATCCGCTACGCTCGCTATCACCAATGAAAAAGGCTCATGGGAAGCATACGACAGCGATGTGACTGCGCAAGATGGGAAGCTCACAGGAACGGCTTACTTTGTACAAGACGCCCAAAAAGCAGATGTGTTGGTTGTGTCAGCGAATACCGACAATGGCATCGCATTATATCGAGTTGATTCAAATGCCGAGGGTATTCAGTTACAAGCGGACGGGATAATCGATTTAACTCGTGATCAGGCGCGCATCCATTTCGATAATGTGGCGGCTGAGTTACTGACGGACAATGGCACGCAGGCATTGCAAGAGGCGTACCCGGCCATTCTCTGTATCACCGCGGCCGATATGGTGGGCAGCGGAGAGTGGTTGCTTCAAACAACCGCGGAGTATGCGCAAACCAGAGTGCAGTTCGACAGAGCGCTAGGATTTTTCCAAGCCGTAAAGCATCCGCTGGTTAACGTTATGCTGGAAATTGACGCGGCGAAGTCGCTCACTTACAACGCCGCCTGCGCGGTAGATGAAGAGCCTGAGAACGCACTGCGATTGGCGCGAATGGCGAAATCGGCCGCCAGCGATATGGCGGTATTCTCCTCCAGCCGAGCAGTGCAATTCCACGGTGGTATTGGTTTCACCTGGGAATGCTATGTACACCTGTTTTTCAAGCGCCAAATGCACAACCATATTCTTTATGGAGACGGTAAGTACCAACGCACAAAACTGGCTGAAATGCTGATTGATGCAGCGGCTTAAACCTATTAACGATTGCAGGTTAAAACCATGAACAACAAAACATTTGCAAGCGGCAATGTGGCCGTTATAACCGGTGCAGCAGATGGCATTGGCCGGGCTGCCGCTCAACGTTTCGCATCCTTAGGTATGCGCGTCTGTTTGGTAGATATCAATGCAGATGCTCTGCAGAAAACGGCAAACTGACGGCACATTTACTGGTACCGGGGTTCACCTACACCGGAATGATTCGACGCTTTCTTCCGGAGCAGCCACCTGCCGCCTGGTCAGCGGAACAAGTGGTTGAATTTATGCTGGAAAAAATTGACGAGGGAGATTTCTATATTCTTTGTCCGGATAATGATGTAGATCGTGAGCTGGACAACAAACGCATGGAATGGGCAATGGGTGATTTAATTTATAACCGCCCTGCATTGTCGCGCTGGCATCCGGATTATGAAGAGGAATACGCCGCGTTCGAAACTTCCTAACTTTTTTATGTCCATTCCGACGGGCATACGCCATACCAACGTTTAAACGTGCGTCTGAAACTGGAGCTGTCGGCGAAGCCCAGAGAAAGTGCAGCCGCCTCCACAGTCATTGCACTTAAATAGATGGTTGCCTGACGTTTTAGCACGTTATCACGTAGGGCTTGAAACGACGTGCCAGTGTCTTTCAAACGACGAATCAGGGTTCGCGTGCTGATGGCAAATAAGGGGCCTAGTTCCTCTACCGTCCAGAGCTTACCCGGATTATCCAGTATAAAATTCTCCAGGCTGGCTACCAGGTCGTTACCATCCCTATTACTGATCAGACCTTTACAACGAAGAACGCTTTCAGCAAACGCCACCGTATCGGCTTCAGGGGATGGCAGTGAAAGTAGCTCTGCGGCGAATGTCATCGATGTGAACGTTCCACCAAACTGAACAGAGCTACCAAATTCCAAAGCATACAGTGCAGCGTACGCAGGCTTTTCGTAAGCCAGCATGTACTTTATAGGATTGCTTTTTCGCCCTGTGTAAAATGAAACGCAGTGTGTAATGGTAAACAGAATACATTCACTAAAGAACGGAATGAGATCGTTAGGAAGGCCTTGAATTTCCACCTTGATAGAAGCGCGGTTGTTTGATTGCTGAATCTCCAAGGAATAAAAGCTGGCACGAGATGCAAGTAATTCGCTGACGGTGGTTAACGCAGTTCCTAAATCGCTCGCAGTCTGCATAACTGTACCCAGCGCGCCGTGGGCGGCAATCTGTAACTGATGGCCGCTATTGAGTCCCAGCCCATTGGGTGACAGCGCAACTGCGTTTTGACAAAAACGCATCTGAGCCGCAAAAGGCATCTGAAAATCGGCGCGCATAAGATCGGCTTCCACCGTGCCAGTACCCTGGAACAATTCCTCTGCAAGTAGGCCATCCGCCTGTAGTAACCTGAACAGCAGGCGCATGTAACCTGTTGCAAAATAATTCTCAGTCATAACTGCAGTCTAAACAGAGCCGCGAGATTTGTCATCAAATGTCCCCAAGTTGGCAGAATATGTCCTGTCCAGAAAAACTGCTTGCGCCACAATAGAGTTCAGCATATGGCTAATTCAGAGTGGAGAACCGCAATGACATCACAACATCAAAGTCTCTTGGTTTTAAACGGTGTAGGTCTGCTGATCAGCTCAGCATTCTCAGGCTGGCTGCATTTCTTTCAGCTTTTGGGAGAGATTGATTTGTGGCCTGTGATCAATCATGTTGAAGGCCAGATACCCGGTGAAGCCAGGGCTTGGGTGATGGCACACATGGAAGGTATAACGAACGGCTTGTTGCTTATTGCCATAGCCTGCAGCAGCCGCTTCCTGCAATTGAGCCAAAGGCAATTTCAATGGCTTTTTTACACGTCCATCACATTTGGTTGGCTATTCACACTCCCAGCAATCGCCAACGCATGGTTTGGTACACGTGGTTTAGCCTTCGGCGGCGGGCCCTTCGGTGACAGTCTTGCCAACAACGTCATTTACCTGTTTGGGTGGCCGCCCATTCTTTCAGTACATATTGCCTTCGCCCTATTGGCTTATGGCGCGTGGCAACATTATCGATCTCTTGGCGAGGCATGAACCATGAAGAACGCGATCGAAGTTAGAAAAATTCCATTTGAGTTTTCCGAAGGTGTAGCACCGGTTTGGAACCCTTCGCAACACGAATGGAGTCATATGGTTAACGGCGCGTCATTGACTATGCCGCATTTGGAACCTTTTCTGAATCGCACTTTGCGTGAGGCAAAAGAGCATATTGATGACCCGCAATTGCTAGAGGACATCAAGGGTTTTATGGCACAAGAAGCTCAGCACTATACCAATCACAGGCGCATGAACGATATGCTCAAAGCGCGTGGTTACCCCGAGCTGGCTACCGTTGAAGAATCGTTTGTAAACGACTATGAGGATCTGGGCAGGCGTTCACTTGCCCAGAGACTGGCTTACTGCGCCGGGTTTGAAACCATGACCATGGGAATCACGGAATGGTTAATCAACGACAGAAACAATTTGTTTTGTGATTCTGACCCAACCGTCGCCTCATTTGTTCTCTGGCATATGGTAGAAGAAACAGAACATAAAAATGTAGCGTTTGATGTTTTCCAGGCAGTGTCTGGCTCGTATTGGCTACGCGTTTTAGGGCTTCTTCACGGTTCACTTCACGTAGGTTTCATGTCTAGAAGAGCCTATCGCGCAATGCTCAAAAAAGATGGCCTGTGGCGAAACTTTGGCAGTCGCTTGCGTTTATGGACGATGGTCGGGCGATTTTTTATAAAATCTGGCGGGGCGATGCTGAACTCTCTCAAGCCCAGTTATCATCCTTCAAAGAGACAAGACCCCGCCTGGGTTGATCAATGGCGTGATGCCTACGAGGGCAATGAGCAAGACTTTGTGCCTTTGCTTGATACAAACAGCGACAACATTGCACCTATGTTTGCATAGAATAGGTTCACTACAAGGCATCTATTAGAAAACGGGCAATTTTCTCGTTAGAAGCATAGAGTACCCCCTCGTGGTTCATAAACGTAGACTCGCTGCGATTGAGTTCTATGGGGTCACCATGGATATTGCTTGCCCAACACCCTGACTCAATGGCAATGCAGGCAGTGGCGGCGTAATCCCAGATACTGCCGCCGCCCTGTTCTTCTTTAGGAAGTTTTACATAGCAAGCCGAAGAATGATCCATAACCTGACAGGCATTTTTGACCGCGCCATTGCCATACACCCATGTAACGCCCTGCAAGCCAACGTTTAAAGCACAATCGTTCAACGCTTTGCACGCTGCTTCGTATCCAGTATGTGTTTTGAAACTGGCGTCGGAAAAAACCACCAGAGCTTCCGCTGAGCTATTTTCATTTCCACATGATGCGGGCTCACGATACACACCACGCCCATCTATAGCGTAGATCAGCGTCGCATCTACAGGATCGTACACAACGCCAAGCAATGGCTTGCCTGATTGTGTGACCAGCGCAATTGAAACCGCATAGCCATTCCTTCCCTGCACAAAAGCCAAAGTGCCATCCAGTGGATCTACACACCAGAAATAATCAGCTCGTAAGCGCTCAGCAGCGATATTGCCCTCCATAGAAGACGATTCCTCACCAACGAAAGCAATACCCCATTCTTCAGATATCACTTTTACGCGTTCCCGAATGATCGCTTCGCTGCGAATATCCACCTCGGTTACGAGCTGCGACGCCTCGCTACTGCCGGCGTCTTTGAAATTTATATCTATGCTGTCAGATGCAACACTTTGAATGAATTGGCCAGCGTCTTGCGCCGCCTTGATGGCAATGTCACACAGGTCACGTAAAGGTAGAGAGTCACTCATGACTGAAAACTTTTAATAACACTTTTTGTAAGCTGCTCACTGTAGCCGTTGATCTTCCAATGCCCAGGACTCCAGCCTTTTAGAAAGCGATGGAAATCCGCCCAGGCGAATGCATAAAGTGCGCGCCACTCTTCCTCCAATTCGGCAACATCAATACCGGGCTGCTTCTCAGCAACACAGCGATTCAGCGCCTCAAAATAATGCTCCAGCAGCGGTTTTTCCAACGCTGAGCATTCGCTCTCTGACAAACAGCTACCAATAAAATAGGCCAGGTCCTTCATACCGCAGCCGCGACCAACGTATTGAAAATCTACGGCGGACACTTTAGGCGTTGGCTGGTCATCACTAAAGCAGAAATTCGCCAGCTTGGCATCGCCGTGAACCAAAGTTTGGTAGCGACATTGTTTTAACTGTTGATCAATGAGCGGAGCTGCCTCGCGCAGCGCATGGTCTTCAAGGGCAGCCAGTTCGTCCGGCCTGGTATCAAGATGCCAGTAAGTACCACTGGCCCATAAGCCATCTGCCGTGCTTCCCAAAAAACTTGCATGAAAACTCGCTAGCCAGTTCAAGCATGCGTGAATATCTTCTGTATCTACACTCTCTTTTCTGACATCGAAGCCTGCTGCATCAAGATCACTTAATACAAGAATTGTTTCGCCTTCTGGTAAATCAACAGCTAAGCACTCCGGCACCCGGCATTCACTGCCACAACGATTCGCGTATTGTTGATACCAATTCGTTTCTACTTGATACGAGCGTATTTTGCGCTGGTGAGAAAACGCGGTATTCCAACCGCGCGGATGCGTCTCCGCCTCTGGAAGCTGGATGTGTTTTAGAATCACCGAAGAATGCAAACCGCCTTCCAACGAAATACGAACAATCTCGCCGTAGCCGCTCCACAACGACTGAATGACAGTAGCGCTTTTGATCGCCTGCGCGCCCGTTACTGATAATACAAACTCATGTAGTTTTTCGCGCATGGGTTCCGTAGTAGTACCAAGCTTGTGCGAAGCGTTTAGCGCACAACGGTTGTGCCACCATCCACAGGAATGATCTGCCCAGTAATAAATCCGCCAGCAGCACTGGCAAGCATTATCGCGAGCCCGGCAATGTCCTTCTCTCCGCCCCAGCGCTTTAGGGGAATAGACGCACATTCAAGCTCATATTGCTCCTTGCCCACGTACTCAGTCATTGCGGTAAAAAAACGACCGGGGGAAATCGCATTAACTCGAATGTGTTGCGCAGCAAGCACAGCTGACAGGTTACGGGTGACTTGATGAATAGCCGATTTGCTAGGTGCATAGCTGAGTGTGTCTGTTTCACCGCAAATACCGGCAACAGAACCTATATTGATCACGCTCGCCGTATTTTCCGCACTTGCCCCGTTCGCAAGCAAGGGTGTTAATTCTCGAGTAAGGAAAAACGGCGACTTAACATTCAGGTCCATCACTTTGTCCCAACCCATTTCCGGGAAGTTCTCAAAGCTCTCTAACCAGCCACGCCCGGCGTTGTTCACCAGAACATCTATGCTCTCCTCGCGTTCCTTTAAGGTATTAGCCAAAGCCACGACTTCGTCCATGCTACTGATATCACCAGGCAGAGAAATGCATTCGCCAAACTCAGCCAGTTCCTGAGCAGCCGCATTGCACGCTTCGGCTTTGCGCGCGGTGATGTAGACACGTTTTGCACCGGCACCGAGAAACGCTTTGGCCATGTAAAAACCCAGTCCGCGGGAGCCGCCGGTAACAACGCAGACTTTATCCTGCATAGAGAAAAGTTCGTTAAGCATGTTAACTAGTCCTTATGATATTTGTGCGACAGCAGCTTTCTCGTAGCGCTGCAAAATTTCTCTGAGCGTGCGGCTGATCCGGGTTTGCTGGCGAATCATTTCCAGCTTGGGCCAGGCGCAACGCTCACCGGAGGCAACCAGCTTTAACACCTGCTTCTCACCGGGAAAGCCTAGCAACTTCCTGGGGTCTACCAATCTATAATCCGGCAGGATATTGATGTCGCCCACGTAATCCTGATTGATGATCGAACGCATCAGACTGGTGGTTTTTGTAATTGGGCCGTTACTAGTATCGGCTCTGTCGATAATCATGGTCACGGCGTTAAACCATTCGCGAGTAGCACGCCTGGCAGCGGTTTGAAGAAGCCCTAGCGAGGTTTGCTTGCGGTGCCCGTCGGTTACAAAAGGCAGTACGTGAGGATTAGTTTGGCTAACAATGTAGTGATTAACGCCATACAATCGCGCCAAGCGCTTGGCCGGCATATCGTCGCTAACAGATCCATCCACCCAACGTCGCGCAGGCAAGTAGCTCTTGCGTTGACCATCATCGTCCAGAGCCTGCAGTGTAACGGGCGGAAAAATGCCCGGAACGGCGGCAGAAGCCATTACCGCACTTCGAATCAGTACGCTAGGCGAAGTAGTTGCATTGAGCAGCCGGGAATTCTGATGGGTTTCCGCCGGAGCAATCGACACATTCATTGCTCTGCCCGTTTTTTCAAACGAGCTCTGGAAAGTCAAGTCATCAGGAAGGTAGTGGCTAAGCACTTCTTCCAAGTCAACCGGGTCGGCAATGCCGCCGCGTCTGGCCGATTCAGGCAATTGCTGGAGGAACGTATCGGCTTGCAGCAGCTCATGCAATTCCTCGTCTGTGTAGCTGCAAACAATACTGCCAACAATAGAACCGCCACTGGAGCCCGACATAACCATTGGCAATAAATCTGCCTGGTGCAGAGCCCGCGCAACGCCCAAGTGAAAATACAACAAAGATCCAGACCCACTCATCATGAATGCCGAGTGGCCAAAACAATGACTGGCACGGCGGAAAAAATCGAGTTTTTCCTCAGCCGTGATATCACCGCTGTCTTCAACTGCGAGGTGCTCCAGCGTATGAACAATCTCTTCTATGTATTGCTCTATCAGGTGCTTGGTACCTGACAAGGCATGTCCATACAAGCCAGCACGCCCCATACCGCCCATATTGCCGTGTATGCCTTCGTTTAGCGCGAACAACAAGCCACGATTATTGCGCCTGGCGTTCAGACTTCTAAGTCGGTCCAGACGTGATCTTATGGAAACGTAATCGTACTGCTTGCTCTGGTCTTGCTTACGCCATCGATCCAGACCCTTATGCTTGTCATGGGCTTGTGCGGCCTCAAGCCACTCCTGGTAGCTTTCGGCGTTTTTAAGGTCGCGCATTAACTGTTTTTCTTTACCCACAATCAATCTATATTTCCTTACAACGAGTTCGCCTACCACGTTGGGTGCTTTCTACCCAAACCCCGGACTTGATGCATTTAAGCAATCGATCTTGTATCGTTTTATTATGGCATATTCAATGCCATTACAATAAGTAATACTGCAGGTGCCTGCAAACTGAAACACCCACCCAATTACAGAAAGGCAGGCTCACCAGAACCTGCTGTCAGAGATTTTTAAGCCTAGCGCATTTGACGCGTTGATTGCCCTATAGCACTATCCACCTTATAAGATAAAAACCTGCAGTCGATAAGGCCAGCTATGAAAAAACTCAGTATGGTAGACAAGGGCTTCCTGGTGTCAGAAAGCCGGGAAATGCCCATGCACGTTGGTGGGGTCAGCCTGTATACGCTGCCGGATGGCGCTGATGAGCAGGAATTTTTGCACGATATGGCGCTTAATTTGCGCACGGCAGACGCCTTGCTTCCACCGTTTGGCGATAAATTGAAAACAGGGCGACTGGGCCTTGCCGGAGATGCGTTCTGGCAACCTGACACCACCCTGGACATGGATTACCACGTTCGCCACTCGGCACTGCCAAAACCGGGTCGTTACCGAGAACTGTTTAATCTGGTCTCCAGGCTACACGGTACATTGCTTGATAGAAACCGCCCGCTGTGGGAAATCCATCTAATCGAAGGCCTGCAAAACAGACAGTTTGCAGTGTACACCAAGACCCATCACGCCGCGGTAGATGGCGCCAGATCGATTCATATCTCCCGCAGCATGCTCTCCGCCGACCCCGATCATGTTCTGTACGAGTCACCTCTTTCGCTACAGTCCTGGGAGCGTTACAAGGACTCGCTTCGTATGGGCAAGCGCGCGGAGCATTCCGATGAGGAATTACGCAACGTGGCTGACATGCTGAAGTCAAGCTTCGACAGCAGCGCCAATCTGTATCGTGCTGTAAAAGGTTTCACACAAGCCTGGAGTGGGCGTGGCGGGAACAAGCTCTCCCTGCCGCATTTGAAGGTTCCTAACAGCTCGCTGAATGGCTCTATAGACGGCGCACGTCGCTTCGTTGCACAAACCTGGCCCTTCGCTCGTATTTACAAAGTTGGCAAGGCCTTTGGCGGTACCTTCAATGACGCAGTGCTGGCAATGTGCGCCGGCTCGCTGCGCAAATACATGTTCAATCATGCCGAGTTACCCGGGCAATCGCTGAAAGCGATGGTACCGGTTTCCTTACGTCAGGCGGGAGACGTTGAGTCAGGCAACGCGGTTGCCACCATAAGTGCTGACCTTGCCACTAATATTGCTGATCCTGCAGAACGAATTCAGGCCATCATAGATTCGGTAAAAGCGGGCAAGGCGTTTTATGAAGGTATGTCGCCCAAAGAAGTCGAACTGGTCAGTATGATTATGCAGACACCTTCTCTCCTGTTAATGCCGTTAGGGCTGGTATCGCATATGCCTCCTTACAACGTGACCATATCCAATGTACCGGGCATTCGCGAGACCATGTACTGGAATGGCGCTCGCATGGACGGATCTTATCCTCTGTCTATCATCACGGATGGCATGGCTGTGAACATAACCCTGGTTACCTACGACCAAAACGTGGACTTCGGCATCATTGCCTGCAGGCGTTCGGTGCCACAGGTTCAGCGCATGATCGATTACATGGAAGATGCGCTCATTGAGCTTGAAGAAGCGGCTGGCTTCAATGTACCGGCTAAGAAAGCCAAGGCAAAACCTCGGACAATAACCAAGCCGCGAGCCACAGCAAAACCCAGAGCTAAATCCAAACCAGCAACTAAAAAAAGAGCCCGTAAAAAGGCGAAGAAAGGCACGCCTGCAGGGTAAGACAGTTGCTCAACTAGCACTCCGGCGATCAATAAAGCCAAAATGCGTTAGCGGCACACTAGTTTCCGAGCTGCAAATTTGTCGAGTTAATGCCTGTTAAATTTGCCGGGGCGCTTTTCCATAAATGCCTGCATCGCTTCACTCAAGTCATCCGAATTGAGTGTAGTCATAACTCCGCTGTTACGTGATAATAAGTGCGAACCGCCGCTACCCTAAATCAAAGGCTTAAGATCAAACCAATGAAAATAATCATCCGAATTTTGCTTGCGTCCTTTTTTCTGGCACTTGCTGCGTGTAACAAGGAAACAGATATCCAGGCACCTGATCTCAGCGCCGATCTTTTCATCAGCGGTGGACCAATTCTTACTATGGATGCATCCACGGCAAATGCGGAAGCGGTGATTGTGAAAGCCGGTCAAATACTGGCAGTTGGCGCACTAAGCGAACTGGAAAAATATCGTGCAACTGCCAAACAGCAGATTAATCTGGAAGGCAACACCTTGCTACCAGGTTTCATAGATGGCCACAGTCACTTTGCACAAGCGATTGCATCGGCCAAATGGGGAAATGTATCTGGCGCACCGGTTGGCAACATGACCAGCATCGCAGACATTATTGCCGAACTGAAATCTCTCAAGGAAAGAAATAGCGCCAATGATGGTGAGTGGCTGATTGCCTATGGCTACGACGCCGATACCTTAAGTGACGGGCGTAACATTAATCGTGATGACATCGATGCCGCATTTCCTGATAATCCAGTTGTTTTGATACATGTATCTTTTCATGGCGCTGTGCTCAATAGCAAAGGCTTTGAAGCGCTCTCTTATGATGCAAACACACCCACACCAGCGGGAGGAATTATTGTCAGAAGAGATAACAGTAATGAACCCTTGGGTTTAGTGATGGAAACTGCCTGGTTTCCCGTTGCGGCAAAGATATTTCAAAGCAGCGCGGAGGAACGACGCAGTAATCTGTTAATAGCTCAGCAACATTACGCCGCTAACGGTATTACCACAGCTCAGGATGGCGCGGGGAACATCAAGGACTTTGAGCTTTTCAAAGAAGCCGCCGCAAACAAACAACTAAAGCTGGATTTAGTGGTATTGGGCGCATTTGGTGAAATACCTCAGTTCATTGAAGAATACCCAGCTTACAAAAACTACAACAATCGGCTAAAAATTGGCGGCATTAAATTAGTTACCGATGGTTCGCCACAAGGAAAAACCGCCTTTTTTACCGAGCCGTTCCTAACTGGCGGTCCGGGCGGAGAGGAGAATTGGCGCGGTGAGCCTTTGTTACCTGCTGCTGAATTCGAAGAACTGTTGGCCACTGTTTATGACGCGAATATACAGGCGTTTGTGCACGCCAATGCCGACGCGGCAATCGATATGTTGCTCAACGCCCATAAGAAGCTCACCCCAACGCAAGGCGATGACAGCCGAACCGTTATCATTCACTCCCAGTTTACTCGCCCGGATCAACTGGAAGATTATGCGCACTACGGTATGGTGCCTTCGTTCTTCAGCAACCACGCGTATTTCTGGGGTGACGTGCATGTTAAGAATCTCGGGGTTAAACGCGCTCACTTCCTAAGCCCACTGAAAACAGCTTCGAAATTAGGACTGCATTACACAAACCATAGCGATTATATGGTCACCCCACTCAACCCATTGTTTACGGTGTGGTCCGCGGTCAACCGAGTCTCGCGTTCAGGTGCGTTGATTGGCGAGGGCGAGAAGATTAGTCCGGAGAGAGCATTGCGCGCCATTACCATTGATGGCGCCTGGCAGTATTTTGAAGAAGGCAGCAAAGGCTCAATAGCGGAAGGCAAACTTGCCGATCTGGTGATTCTTGACGCCAACCCTTTAAGCGTTGACCCCATGACAATAAAAGACATCAAGGTGTTAGCCACGTACAAGGAAGGAATCAAAATACACTAGAATCCAGGATGAATCGCCAGTGCGGCGCCGTCCACCATCATTTCTGCGCCGGTCATGAAAGTACACTCGTCTGACGACAGGAAAGCGATAGCCGCTGCAATTTCTGAAGGCTCGGCAAAACGATTGAGCGGTGAAGTTGCAGCAACTGCAGCCATTACCTCGTCGTTAAACGTTGCAGTTATAGCTGTTTTTGTGGCACCCGGTATTACAGAGTTACAGCGAATTTTATAACCTTGCTGACCGCAATAGGCTGCTATCGATTTGGTCATCATGCGCACGCCGCTCTTTGCCGATGTGTAGGTTACATCGCCAGGCAGCGCAGTAAACGCCGTGGTTGACGCAATATTGATGATAGAACCTGAGGAACCCTGAGGGTTTTGTTTCATGATTCGAATCGCATTTTTGCAACCAAGCATGGTACCGGTGAGCAGCACACTGAGCCCGCGGTTCCAATCGTCCATTTCTATATCTTCTATAGAACGTCCAATCACCAAACCTGCGTTGTTAACAAGAACATCAAGTCGCCCAAACTGTTCTTTCACGGCATCTGCAATCTCCACCCAACGATCAGCGTCGCTCACGTCGTGCTCAAAAAACGTGGCACCTATATCTGCCGCGTGTGCAGCTCCAGCCTCCGCTTGAATATCAGTTGCTACAACAATCGCACCGTCATCAATCAAGCGCTGTGCGGTAGCGGCACCTATGCCTGAAGCCGCACCTGTGACTATTGCGATCTTGCCATTTAAATTGGTCATATATTTACGCATCCTTCGACGTTGATATTGCAGACACTGCAGCTGTGAAACCTAAACACCTACCATACACCGCACTACGCAAAAAGACACGTCCGGTACACAACCCGAATTGAGCGATCAATACGAATTTATGGTAGTGTTCCTGAAATGAAATTGGGCTAGAAAGAGTAACAAGATGGCAGATTATATTCCACCCGCACTGGACTGGGTACGTGAGCAAGTGGAGTTGTATGAAAGCAGCGGCGGCACTGAAGGAACTACGCTTCTGGACACGGGTATGCCCTGCATTCTGGTTATTCACACGGGCAACAAAACCGGCGGAATTCGAAAGATACCTCTAATGCGGGTTGAGGTAGATGGAAGCTACGTACTGATAGGCTCCATGGGCGGCCAGCCTAAAAACCCGACCTGGGTATACAACTTGCGCGCCAATCCAGATGTTCAAATACGTGATAAAACTGAACTGTTTACCATGCGCGTTCGTGAAGTGAGCGACGAACAAGAACGCCAGAGCCTTTGGGCTGCTGCGGCGGAAGCTTACCCCCCGTATGACGATTACCAGGCGAAAACCAGCCGCATAATCCCGGTGTTTATTGCTGAGCCAGCTTAGTGGCTCAGCCTTCAGGCGGCATACGTATTACCAGATTGCGAATTTCGGTCATGTCTTCCATCGCAAATACAATTCCTTCGCGCCCCAGACCCGAATCTTTCACACCACCGTATGGCATGTTGTCTACGCGATAAGAAGGCACGTCACCAACAACAACGCCACCTACATCTAACACATCCCAGGCCTTTTGAATTTTGTAGAAGTCTCTGCTGAACACGCCAGCTTGCAAACCAAACTTGGAGTCATTGACCTCATCCAGTGCTGCGTCGAAGTTGCTAAAACTGGAGAGAATTGCCATTGGTCCAAACGCTTCTTCGGTATAGGCTTTTGTTGTGCGCGCAACATCTTCCAACAAAGTTGCTTGCAACATAGCGCCGTCGCGCTGTCCGCCACACAACAAGCGAGCCCCCTGAGAAACTGCTTCTTCAATCCAGCCCTCCAAGCGCGTTGCTTCGCCCTCTGAAATCATCGGTCCAATAAACGTTGATTCTTCTTTGGGGTCACCAGCTACCAGTTTTTTAGTGCGCTCAACCAGCATATCTTTAAACTGTGAATAGATCGATTCATGGATGATTATTCGTTGCACACCAATGCACGATTGCCCAGACTGATAGAAAGCGCCAAATATAACGCGCTCGGCGGCATCGTTTAGATCGGCATCTTGATCAATAATCACCGCCGCATTGCCACCTAGCTCCAGCACAACTTTCTTCTTGCCAGACTTTGCCTTCAATGCCCAACCTACGTCAGGCGAACCCGTGAACGACAACAGCTTTAGCCTATCGTCTACAGTAAATAGATCTGCTCCATCGCGTGAACAAGGCAAAATAGAAAACGCGCCTTTTGGTAAATCGGTTTCCGCCAGAACCTCTCCCATTATCAGGGCGCCAAGCGGTGTTCTGGAGGCTGGCTTCATAACAAAAGGACAACCCACTGCTAAGGCTGGCGCCACCTTATGCGCCGCCAGGTTTAGCGGGAAGTTAAATGGAGAAATAAAAGAACAAGGACCGATAGGAACACGTTTCCACATGCCACGATAGCCCTTGGCCCGTGGCGAAATATCAAGTGTTTGAAGTTCACCCTTCATTCTTGTGGCTTCTTCAGACGCAATTCGAAACGTGTCGATTAAACGCGTAACTTCGCCGCGAGAGTCCTTAATTGGCTTTCCCGCTTCTACGCACAAGGCGTGGGCCAGCTCATCAAAGCGCTGCTCAAAACGCGACACGCAATGTTGCAAAACGTTCTGTCGCTCAAAAGCAGCCATTCTCGACATCGGCTCCGCCGCCTCGCAAGCAGCAGCAATGCCCCGATCAATCGCATCCACATCGGCAAACGCGACCTTGGTGGCACACTTCCCGGTGAATTTGTCGGTGACTTCCAGATCTTCGTTCGCAAATACAGCTTCGTTGGCTAGATAGTATGGGTACGCACCTGCTAACTGAGACATACGAACTTCCTATACTGCTGCGCTGAGTTTTTTAATGTCTTGATTCAGAATCTGGTCGTTCTCTGAGTAATCCACCGGGCAATCAATCAGGTGTACGCCATTGCTGTTCAAACACTTGGCCAGCACATCGGCCAGGTCTTTAGTGTTTTCAATCCTATGACCGTACGCGCCATAACTTTCTGCGTATTTAACGAAGTCCGGGTTATCGTATTCCAGACCAAAGTCCGCAAAACCCATATTCGCCTGCTTCCAGCGAATCATTCCGTATGAGCTGTCATTTAGAATCAGTACAACCAAATTCATCTTCAGGCGAACTGCAGTCTCCAGTTCCTGACTGTTCATCATGAACCCGCCATCACCACAAATAGCTATAATCTTTCGGTCTTTATGTACCAGCCGCGCTGCCATTGCGGAAGGCAAACCCGCGCCCATTGTTGCCAGCGCGTTGTCCAGTAACACTGTATTGGGCAAGTGGGCGCGGTAGTTTCGCGCGAACCAGATTTTATACACGCCATTATCCAGGCAGATAATGCCGTCATCGGGCATTGCGGCTCGTATTTCAGCGACCAGTCTTTGCGGGTAGACGGGATAGCGAGGGTCATCACTGCCTTCAAGAAGATGATTGTCGTGCGCCGTTTTAGCGCGCATCATCGAACTAAAATCCCAGTGATCACGTGGTTCCAGCACGTCGCCGATCTGCCAGATAGCGTTGGCTATGTCGCCAATCACTTCGACCTGAGGGAAGTACACCGGGTCTACCTCCGCAGCACGAAACGACACATGAATCACTTCCGCTCCACCCGATTTCATGAAGAAGGGTGGCTTCTCAATAACGTCATGGCCAACATTAATAATTAAATCGGCAGCTTCAATAGCTCGATGCACAAAGTCACCTGCCGACATCGCTGCGTTGCCAAGAAACAGGCCGTGCCTCTCATCTATAACACCCTTACCAAGCTGCGTTGTTACGAAAGGGATGCCGGTTTCGTCAACAAACCGGGTCAGCATCTTTGATGTGATTTTTCTGTTCGCGCCAGCACCTATCACTAAAATAGGTGACTTCGCGGCGGCAATGCGCTCTACGGCGGCATAAATCGATTTTTGCTCAGGAATTGGGCGCCTGTGCTCCGATGCAGCGATAGGTGTGGCGTCTGTTTGTTCATCGGCAATATCTTCCGGTAACTCAAGATGTACGGCACCGGGTTTTTCTTCTTCAGCAAGGCGCACAGCCTCACGTACTTTGCTGGGTATATTGTCTGCGGCCACTATCTGGTGCGTGTATTTGGTAATAGGGCCCATCATGTCAACGACATCCAGTATCTGGAATCGACCCTGCTTGGACTTTTTAACCGGCTTTTGGCCGGTAATCATCATCATTGGCATGCCGCCCAACTGCGCATACGCCGCTGACGTAACAAAATTTGTAGCGCCCGGCCCCAAGGTTGATAAACACACGCCAACGCGCCCAGTGAACCTGCCATAGGTGGCCGCCATAAAGCCCGCGGCCTGTTCATGGCGGGTGAGAATAAGCTTAATGCTGTCTGAGCGAGATAAGCTATCTAGAAAATCCAGGTTTTCTTCACCTGGAATTCCAAAAATGTATTCCACACCTTCAGATTCCAGAGTTTCAATAAACAGATCGGACGCTTTTTTCATCAGTTGATTTCCTATCATGCCTTGGCCATATCTGGCATGAGCAGCATGCCTTCGTAGGTATGTTACTGTTTATACGGCGCTGTCGTGCGGCAATATTCACGTCGAACGCCTCGCTACAAGAGCATTGTACTTCTAAGAGGCCCGCCAGCCTGTTTTCGACTCATCAATGTCGTTATTTTCTGAGTAGGCAGACCATCATCGTTGTAATACTATGGCTTGCTTACGATCGTCATGCCATGCCTGGACTTGAATATTGGATCTTAAATGGTTTCAGCAGCAGCTGCGTCATCAGCTCGCAGAACTTACGGATCTGGATGACACTGCTGCAAATGCCGCTGACATAGTGAAACTTGATCAAACCAGTGTTGGGCGTCTGTCCAGAATGGACGCTTTGCAAGGACAAGCTATGGCCAAGGCGTCGCAATTGCGCAGAGAGCAAGAAATCAGGGCCATCGGCTTAGCCCTGAGTCGCCTGGAAAGCGCCGATTTCGGATACTGTGTTGAATGTGACGAGCCTATTGCCAGTGCGCGTTTGCAACACAACCCCTCAGTGGCTACTTGCCTTGATTGTGCGGCACGTGCTGAGAGCTAGAAAGCTGCTCAGCAAGCTACTTTTTGCACGCCGCTGGAATTGATGCTAATTTCGTAAACACGAATGACTTTTATTGATACAAGCCAATGAGCAACAAGAAAATTCTCTTAATAATTATGCGCAGTGCGCATGATTGCACACCTGATAATGCCAAGAAGATATCGGACACCATTGAACAGCGATGTACATCTCTGTGCGCAGAATTAGGTTTTAAAATCGATGTGCGAGTGCTTTCTTCGTTCTCAGAGGCACCTGGCGACATTCAGGCACTGACAGCGGATGCAGACGCTCTGATCATAAACAATGAGGCATACGCCGAGAATCATGACCGCATCGCTATCAATGAACTAAGGCATTTAGAAACTATCATGGAGCGCAAAATACCTGTTATCGAAGTGCATGAAACAAATATTTTCAGCAACAACGATTGCCGCCCCTACCTGGATTCACCGGGTAGAGATGTAGGATTGGTTTCCGGCATGGGCTTGCACTCTTACGCAGTTGCGATTCGTGCGCTGGCAAGCAAGACGGGGAGCGCATAGTATGAATGTGCTGATATTGAACGGCCCAAACCTGAACATGTTGGGCGCGCGTGAGCCGGAAATCTACGGTCACGCTACTTTAGCCGACATTGAGCAAGCTTGCCGAGATGCTGGCGCGACCATAGGTTTTAGTGTGGATTGCAAACAATCCAACTACGAAGGCCAGCTAATTGAATGGATTCAACAAAGAGTGGACAACACCGACGCATTGATCATAAACGCAGGTGCCTATACCCACACCTCGATTGCATTGCATGATGCCTTGAAAGTGTTTTCGGGCTATAAAATTGAACTTCATATTTCAAACCCCCATTTGCGCGAATCATTTAGGCACGTATCTTACGTGTCGAGAGCGGTGGATGCCGTAGTGACAGGTTTGGGTACATCTGCGTATGTGGCCTGCCTGGAAACCTTACCGGATGTACTAGCCCGGTAACGAACAAATTAACTCTGGCTATGACAAAAAAACTTGCGTTCCTACCTGACAATGTTCGCGGTCATTTACTTCGCCTGGTTGTTACCTGCCGACCTGAAACTCACGTCAGCGAGCGATTCCAGAGAGGCCTTGCAATCCATTATTTATTTTTATTCTGGCTTAACTCTATTTGCGGCATTACTTATCTGGATAAAAACCCTGGATGATCAGATCTCCCTATGGGTTGACGTGGGAGAACCGAGTGACGAGCGCATAAAGAAAGCCAGCCGATTGGCAGACGAAACTGTAGTCGTTTGTTTCAACTCCAAATCTGAAGTTTGGTGGAAACAGAATCAATCAAAATTTAGCGCTCTACCAGTAACCGTATTGCGTTTCGACTGGAAAAGCGTTGCGAAACTTTCTGCGCTGGTGCAGCGAACAATGGACTTAACGGTGACCATCAGCGAAAACGCCATATTTCTGAGCGGCGATGGTACTGACAGTGAACTAAGCATCGAACGATTACAATAAAACCAGCAACTCCCGCTACAGTTTAGCAGTCAGTCTAAAAGTACTTACCTTTTACTGCATAAAAATAGTTAAGTTCGAATAGTCTGGAGCGTTTGGGTAGGACTTGCTTGGTTTCACCAATGAGCAAAAAAATCAAGCCTTAATTCGTTATTACAATGTGTTATTATCTTTGCGGGATAGCTTTGTGCGCTGCTGCTTAAGCGCGCTTTGGCTTGAGCAGCGCTTCTAACCATAATAGTAAGCACAAAAAAGAACAAATCAGGAAATCAAAATGCGGATAAATATGAGACTTGGCCTATTGGCCATGTGTACTGGTGTGCTCGTTGGTTCTAACGCCCTTGCACAGGACCCAGAGAATACACTGGAAGAGATTACCGTCACGGGTTCTTACATCAAATCATCACGCTCTGATGCGGCATCACCCGTTGATGTAGTGGATAGTGCGTACATAAGCCGCAGTGGTGCATTCTCGATTGGTGAAATCACCAACAAATTAAGCGTGAATTCCGGCTCAGAGAACCAGGCCGATTCATTTACGTCGGGTGCGACACAGGGCACCAGTAACGTCAATCTGCGCGGCCTTGGTTTGAGTTCAACCTTGGTGTTGGTCAATGGCCGGCGACAAACTATTGCAGCTACTTTGGCCAACGACGGCAGCGTTTTTGTTGATACCGGCACAATACCTCTTGCGGCCCTAGACCGCGTAGAAGTATTAAAAGAAGGTGCTGCATCTGCCTATGGTTCTGATGCGGTAGCAGGTGTAGTGAACTACATACTGAAAAAAGACTTCGACGGTTTTGAACTCAACGCTGGTTATCAGGCCACGTCAAGTGATAGCCAGGACACTACGGAAGCCAGTTTTTTATGGGGCTTTGGTAGCGACCAAACGAGGATGAACATAGCAGGCGCAATAATGCGCCAGGATCCATTGAGCGTGGCCGATCGACCATTTATTGCTGATAACGCCATCAGCACCCTGGGACGCTCGTTTATTCTCCTGGGGCCAGACACAGTCGCTGTAGGCGACTATGCTGGGACTTATGCACCGGGAGAGAACGTGCCCGATCCAAATTGCGCAAGCAATGGCGGATTGCTTATTCCTCAGGCATCGGGTGCTCGTTGCGGATTCTTCTACGGGCCACGTTTCAATATTGTCAATGAAGAAGAGCGTAATCAGATATATACGAATGTTGTTCATGAGTTTTCCGATACGCTTACCTTGACCGCTGAGCTTGGCTACACCAAACACAAAGTGGTCGACAACCCTCAATCGCCCTCTTACCCTAACCTTTCGTTCCCGGTTATTTTGCCAGGGCAAGCGGGTAGCCCTTTTAATGTGCCAGTTGTATGGCTGGGTCGGCCGTTAGGTTCTGATTTTCCGTCGCCTTTAGCACCTCGTGAGAATGAAACAGTCCGAGCAGTGTTCGAACTGGACGGGCAATTTAACGACAATTGGTCCTGGAATGGCGCGATCAGCTACAGCACCAATGAACGAGAAACCATCCAACCAGACACAATCAGCTCTCGATTGAATGACGCACTTGCAGGTATGGGTGGTGCCAGTGGCACAGAAACATTCAACATTTTCGATTCGTCGGCAAACAGTGCTGAATTAATCGATTACCTTAGCGTTGACACTGTCACCAATCGCGAAACCGAACTGACTGTGCTTGATTTTGTGACAACCGGTGAGCTGTTTGATCTAGAGGCCGGTTCTGTGGGGTTTGCAGCCGGCGTACAGTATCGTGACGAAAGCTACACCGTTAGCCGCAATGAAATCTACACCCAGACAATTGACCCGGTTACCGGTGCAACCATACCTGTTGACTTGATTTTTCTGGGAGGGGGCTTCCCTCTGGATCAGGACAGGCAATCCTATGCCGCGTTCGCAGAAATGCAAATACCTGTGACAGAAAACCTGGAGGTGAATATTGCTGCAAGGTATGAAGATCTGGAAACAGATTCAAGCGTTGACCCTAAGCTTTCGCTACGCTGGCAGGCAAGCGAAGAGTTAGTTCTGCGCGCTTCAGTATCTACCGCATTCCGCGAGCCTTCGCTGTCGCAGTTTTCAGCGCTGGAAACATCGCTGCAAGGAATTCAGGATTTTAATCCAGACGGAACACCTAAAGGTGGAGCAGTTTTCGTCAGAGTTACATCAGCGGGTAATCCGGACCTCACACCAGAGGAGTCTACTAACTACAATTTTGGTGCAATATGGTCGCCCACTGACAACTTCGATATGCGCATAGACTATTGGCGCTTTGAGTATGAAGACGTCATTACAATCGAAAGTGCGCAGGGTAAGCTCATTAGTGATTTGAATGGCCCCGACATTTTCAGACTGGCGGGTGATAACAGCCAACTGGTTGGAATTAGTGCCGACTATGTAAACGCCGCGAGCGTAGACACTGATGGTATAGACCTTGCTGTGAATTACCTATACCCAACCGATATCGGTGAGTTTGGTGCACACTTGAATGCCACACGTACTCTTAGCTACGAGATTCCAAACGCCGCTGGCGGCACTGTGGATGTAGCAGGCTTGTTCAACCAAGATAATTTCGCCCGCTCCATACCAGAAACAAAAATGAACCTGGCTCTGGATTGGACCATGAACAACCATTCAGCAGCGGTAATTGCGTACTATGTCGATAGCTACGAAACCACGCGAGCGGTACCTCCAACAGCCGACGCTAACATCGACTCCTGGATTACGGTGGATTTGCAGTACGCCTACAACATGGATTTTGACGGCAGCGAAGCAGTTATTACAGTCGGCCTAAAGAACGTATTTGATGAAGAGCCACCAGTTGTGTACGACGGTGTTAACTTCAGCTATGACCCAAAACACCATGACCCTAGAGGGCAGATGTTCTACGTGAGGGGTAAGTACCGGTTCTAGGCTGGTAAGCGAATGTTAGATTGTCCGATCGCGCGGGCAATGACATGGTTATTTAGAAGATTGGCGTACTGTGCTGGTTTGGTACCCGCGACGTATTTGAACGAAGTACGGACGCCAATTTTTTGAAATTATTCGATATTCATTAGGTTTTTACTTTCGAAAGCAAATCAATCAGCTCAGCAAACTTCTTGCGCTGCTCGGCCTCATCACCTGAGGCGATCGCTTTCTCAACACACGTCGCGGAATGATCTTTCAGAATCGCATCTTCGACTTTTGCTAGCGCTGATTTTACCGCCTGCATTTGCTGTAGCACGTCAATACAATATCGCTCTTCTTCTATCATCCGCACGATACCTCGCACCTGTCCTTCAATACGATTGAGACGTTTGATGGTAGGCTCTTTCTCGAAATTCATTTTCTTTCTTTACATACTATATAGGGGTATATAGTATGCACCTCATGACCCGACTAAACCAGACAAAAATTCGTCGTAGACAATTCTTGAGAAATACAGCCTTAGTGGGCGGAGCTATAGCATTTCAAGCTAAATTGCCCGCCTGGGCCAAGAGTGGTTCGGGTGCTGATCTCAGCGGGCTAAAGGCCATGGCGGGTTCGCAGTTTGCTCTTCAAGTAGCTGCGACCAAACATGTAATCGACGGTAAGCAAGGACGGGCTGTATTGATCAATGGTCAACTGCCTGCGCCACTCTTGCGATGGCGTGAGGGTGATGAACTCACCTTGAATGTGACGAATCAACTAGCATCCGACACCTCGATTCACTGGCACGGCATTTTGCTGCCTTTCCACATGGACGGTGTGCCAGGTGTGTCCTTCCCCGGCATTAAGCCCGGAAAAACGTTCACCTATGAATTTCCGCTTATGCAGGCTGGAACTTATTGGTATCACAGCCACTCCGGCCTGCAAGAACAGCTGGGCCACTATGGGCCGATTATTATCGAGCCAAAGGATGCTGACCCGGTAGCCTTTGATCGTGAATACGTGATTGTGCTGTCTGATTGGACTTTTGAAGACCCTCACCGGGTGTACGCCAAGCTCAAGAAGATGAGTGATAACTACAACTTCCAGCAGCAAACGGTTGACGATTTTTTAGACGACGCTCAGAAAGAAGGATTTGATAGAGCATTCTCCCAGCGTTTGATGTGGGGCTCGATGCGCATGAACCCAACTGATATCGCAGATGTTACCGGCGCAACGTACACTTATCTACTGAACGGCCATAGTCCATCAGAGAACTGGACAGGGTTGTTTGCGCCCGGCGAGAGGGTACGGCTGCGTTTCATAAATGCCGCGGCTATGAGTATTTTTAATGTCAGAATTCCGGGTCTGCCCATGACCGTGGTGCAGGCCGACGGCTTAAACGTTAAACCCATTGAAACTGATGAATTTCAGATCGGTGTTGCCGAAACCTATGACGTGATTGTGCAACCCAGTGAAAAGCAAGCTTATACACTGATGGCAGAGAGTAACGACCGCAGCGGTTTTGCTCGCGCAACGCTTGCGCCGCAGCTCGGCATGGTGGCACCGGTGCCAGAGCGACGCCCCCGCCCCACCCTCACCATGAAAGACATGGCCATGGATCACAACTCGCACCAGATTAACAATCCATCTGCCGCAGACAATGGCACTGCCAAGACGGATCACAAGCATAAGGGGCATGGCGGAATGGATCATGCGGCCATGGGGCACGACATGCCTGCGATGAACGTTGTTCAAGCCCATGATCATGCTAAGGGCCCAGGTGTTGTGGGCTTGGCAATGAACCCGACCAACCGTCTCGCAGAGCGCCCGCATGGCCTGGAGGACGCGCCGCATCGTGTGCTGGTCTACAGCGATCTAAGAGCGCTTGATCGCAACCCTGATGTCCGAGCACCTGAGCGAGAAATGGAACTGCATCTCACCAGCAACATGGAGCGTTATATGTGGTCATTTGACGGGGTGAAATTTTCCGAAGTCGATGGGCCGATAGTTTTTCATAAGGATGAGCGACTTCGCCTGACCATGGTGAATGACACAATGATGCCTCACCCCATTCACCTGCATGGCATGTTCTTTGAAGTACTTACTGGAAACACGTCAGATACCCACAAGCCGCGTAAGCATACAATTGTTGCAAAACCTGGAGAAAAGCTCTCGATTGATATCACGGCCGATGCCGTCGGTGATTGGGCATTTCATTGTCATTTGCTCTACCACATGCACGCAGGAATGATGCGTGTGGTCTCCGTGCGCGATGGCAAGGCGCCCGCATGATTCCATTACTCCTGACGCTTCTGCTTTCTCTTGCCGCGACACCGGTGCTCGCACAAAATGCCGCAGATTCCTATTACGATCCAACAGAAATGGCCAAAGCGCGAGAGGCACTAAAATCTGAACATGGCGATCAGATCAATACGCTGATCTTGGGTGAACGCCTGGAATACCAGTCCAACGATGGCGACTCACTGATGGTTTGGGAAGCACAGGCCTGGTTGGGTGGCGATAGTGAAAAGCTGTGGTTCAAAACAGAAGGGGAATACGACGCCGAGCACGGTCGATTTGAAGAGGCGGAGCTGCAAGCACTCTATAGCAAAGCGGTTAGCCCGTTTTGGGACTTGCAGATCGGTATTCGTCATGACTTTGAACCGGAGCCAACTCGAACCTACGCTGTAGCAGGTGCCCAGGGGCTCGCGCCCTATTGGTTTGAGCTTGATGGTCAACTGATGCTGAGCGATAAGGGTGATTTATCTGTACGTCTGGAGGCAGAATACGAATTTCGGATAAGCCAGCGATTAATATTGCAACCTCGCCTTGAACTGAATGGTTCATTTTCTGACGATGAAGACATATCCGTTGGTTCCGGCCTTTCAACGGCTCAGGCAGGACTGCGGTTACGTTATGAGATATCGCGCGAATTCGCACCCTACGTTGGTGTGAGCTGGAACCGCGCCTTTGGTAGAACGGAAGATTTCGTGAATGCTGAAGGCGAGGACAGCGATCAAGTTGCGCTGGTAGCGGGAATTCGATTTTGGTACTAAAGGCAGCCATCGCTTAGTTCGCCCACTAC